>JBGSUJ010000061.1:0-18221 GCA_041753435.1 Pirellulales bacterium
TACCACGAACGCATGTGGACGGCGATTGCCACCTGTAAAAAGCACGATCGCAACTTCTTCACATTCCTGCTTGATTCGATTAACGCTCAATTCCCAAACCAGCCCGCCCCCAGCCTGCTCCACGGCTAAAGCCGTGAACGGCTACACGACGGGGTTGTGCTATGTCTCTTGGCTTACCTGCGGCTCCACGAACAGGATCGAGTGGAAAAAGTCACCGCCTCCAACTTGGCGTGGTACGCCGCCAAGCAGATCCGCAGCGGCCGCAGTGCTGGCTGCCGCTTGAATTCGAAGGAACCGCTCGCGGTGTATGCGCAGCAGTGCCGCGGGATTCGCGTCGAGCATTTGCCTTCGAACAGTCTTGGTCACGAATGGATCGATGCCTTGGTGCAAGACCAGCGATCGTCCGTACTCGACCACGTGGCCGCGAAGTTGGATGTGGCTGCCTGGCTGAAGACGCTCTGCCGACGAACGCGTCGCGTCGCAGCCGATCTGGCAACAGGCTGCACGACATCCGAGGTCGCCCGCAAGTACGGCGTCACGTCCGCTCGGATCAGCCAGTTGAGACGAGAGCTGGCCGAGTCGTGGGGTGAGTTCCAGCGCCGCCTGAAAACCTTCCAGCACGCACTTTTGGCGGATGTTCTCCACCGTTTGAACCCGACATCGAAAGGCCTCGGCGATCCGACTGTCCGTCCACGCCGAGCCATCGGCGTCCGCTTTCAAGAGGATGTTGGCTCGACGGACCTTCTGGCTCGTCCCCTTGAGCTTGTCCACGACTTGCTCACACAGTTCCCGTTCTTCCTGGCTCAGCCGCATGATATACTTCTTCTGCATCGGAACCCTCCTTGGTTCGAGGAATGTTCCGATCAAGATCGCCGATGCTCGCGAAACGCGACTCCACCGGTGTACTTCCGGTGGAGCGGTGCCTTGGGCGTTTGCGACGGCTCGCAAAAGTCAAGAGACGTATTGCTTCAATCGTGGTGCGGGCAACGAATTTTCTTGTCGTCTCTTCGCCCATCCTGAAGCTAGAATTGAAGGTGTTGATTTGACCTCGTTCGCTTGTGGGCGGTATGCTACATAACACGATGCAGCTTGCCGCTTGCAGGGCGGCCAGGTGCAATCAACGCAAACAGTATTGCGGCATAGTATCTAGTACGGCGGTAGCCAACATTTCGGCGCAGGGGCGCCACTCGAGCAGATTGCGATGCGACTTTCCCTTGGTCAACAGATGCAACTGGCTCAGAAGCAGGTGCTTGCACCGCGGATGATTCAGTCGATGGAGATTTTGCAGTTGCCGTTGATGGCGCTGCAAGAACGCATCGAGCAGGAGATGGAGGACAATCCCTGCCTCGACCAGATCGAACCAGACCAGGACGACATCGCCGAGCCGGCTGAAGGCGAGGAAGAAGCTCATCACACTTCTGTGGCCGACACCGAGCGCGAGTTGGTTGTCAAAGACGGCACCGACAACGCCGACGACTTCGAGCGCCTGCTGAACATGGCCGAAAATTTGCCGGACGACTATGAAGAACGTAGCCGACCGAGCATGAATCGGATTGAGGCCGAGGGCGACCGCCAGCACGACGCGATGGCGAACATGCTCGCCCGGCCGGAGTCGCTGCACGAGTATTTGGAACATCAGTTGGCGTGGTTCGAGTTGGACGATGCCGTGCGGCGGATGGCCGAGCGAATTATTTTCAGCCTCGACACTAACGGCTATATGAAGTCGCCGCTGGAAGAGTTGCTGCCGCCGATCCCGACCGACGTAAACGGCGAAGCGGCCCGCTTTCGGGCGGAGTATCTGGCGATAGCGGAGCAAGCGCTGGCTGTGGTCCAGCGACTCGACCCACCGGGCGTGGGAGCGCGTTCGCTGAAAGAGTGCCTGTTGTTGCAACTCCTACCGGGCATGCCGCACTATGACGAGTTACGCACGCTGATCTCCGATCACCTGGAAGACCTCGAAAACAATCGCTTGCCGCAGATCTCGAAAAAGACCGGCTACTCGATCGAGACGATTCAAGACGTTTGGCAGGAGATGCGGAAGCTCAAGCCGAAGCCTGGTGCGGATTTCGGCGAAACGACCGTGCCAACCGTTACGCCAGACGTGTTCGTCGAGCGCAACGACGCAGGCAAATACGAAGTGCGGCTGGAAGACACACAGCTTCCCTCGCTCTACATCAGCCCGTATTATCGAAGTCTGCTGAAGGACGAGAACACGAACGCCGAAACGCGCGAGTATATCAAGCGGAAAGTCAATTCGGCCCAGTGGCTGATCGAGTCGATCGAGCAGCGCCGCAGCACACTGACGCGTGTGTCGCAGGCGATCGTCGATCACCAGACAAAGTTTTTGGATGACGGACCGGACCACATCGAGCCGCTCAAGATGCAGCAGATCGCCGACAAAGTGGGCGTTCATGTGACCACGGTCAGCCGGGCGGTCGACGACAAATGGATTCAAACGCCACGGGGCATTTTCCCCTTGAAGCGGTTTTTCGTGGGCGGCACTACGGCAGCCGACGGCGAGGAAGTCGCTTGGGACCGCGTGCGGATCAAGTTGCAAGAAATCATTGACAACGAAGACAAGCAAGCGCCCCTCTCGGATGATGCGATCGTCGACGAGCTCGGTAAGGCCGGCATCACGGTCGCCCGCCGCACCGTCACGAAATATCGCAAGGCGATGAGCATCCCCAGCTCCCGCGGCCGGCGCGATTGGTCGAAGGGCGAGCACGGGAAATAGGCGCGCATTGCACAGGATCCCGGCGGATCGAACTATGACGCAACTTCTCGAACAAGCCATCGCTCAACTGCAGAAGCTGCCCGAGTCGGATCAGGACGCCATCGCCTCACTCATTCTTGCTGAGTTGGCGGATGAACAGCAATGGGATGAGCAGTTTGCTGGCTCTCAGGAAGAGCTGTCCCGAATGGCAGACAAAGTGCGGGAAGACATTCGTGCCGGGCGAGTTCGTGACGCGGGTATGGATGAACTGTGAACTCCCGCCTGACCGACGACTTCGTCGACTGCTTTTCGCGTCTGCCCGATGCGGTCAAAATCCAGGCCCGCAAGAATTATCGCTTGTGGAAGAATAATCCCAATCATCCCGGCCTGCACTTCAAACGCATCCACGGCCAGGAAGAAATTACTCGGTGCGAGTGGGAATTGGCTGGAGGGCGGTTGGGTTGCTCGAAGCTGACGCGATCTATCGGTATTGGATTGGTTTTCACGCGGACTACGATAAAATGTTGAAGCACCTCTTAGTAAGTTTATCGCGAGACTATGAGAACATTTACGGCAATTATTGAACGCTGCCTGGATACTGGGTTGTACGTCGGTTACGTGCCCGGCTTTCCCGGTGCTCACTCTCAAGGCGCGTCGATCGACGAGTTGAATGGGAATCTTACCGAGGTCATTGACATGCTCCTCGAAGACGGCGAGCCGATGATGGAGTCGAAATACATCGGCACTCAGTCCGTCCATGTGGGCTAGCCACATGGGCAATCTGCCGGTCCTCAAACCGCAGGAAGTCGTGGCTCGATTGCACGAATCGGAATTCGTGGAAGTCCGTCAGCGCGGTTCTCATAAGCAGTTTCGGCACCCGATGGGCGCTCGACGACTGTGCCGTTTCACAAGGGCCGGGATAATTCGCTGGTGCTGCTCCGTAAGATAGCTCACGATATTCGCGTGACAACAGAAGAATTTATCGGCGGCAATCGCCGAGATAGCCGCTTCATTGCGCTCGCCGCAGCTTGTGCAGTAGATACATCTCGCCCTGGTGCCGAGCTTCGTCGTGCCAGCCGTGGATCATGCCCGCCAATAGCGGCCAGCCGCTGCCGGGGAGCGGTTCCTTGGCGTTGATTACGATCGTGTCGGCGTGCTCGACCAGGAGATCGAGGATGCGGGCCAGCTGGGTTTCCAGTTGCGCGCGGACTTGCGATTCCTCCGGCCACAGGGTGGTCGCGGAAAGCGGCCGACTATTCTGGCCGAATGCCTCCGCCCAGCCGCCGGGCAACTCGCTCGCTCCCGTGAGCGGCTCGACGCACAGCGCATCCTGTACCCACAGTGCGTGGCCCGCGTGCCAGAGGATGTGGTTCGAAGTGCCGGTGGGCGCCCAGGTGAGCCAGGCGACTTCCGGCACGTGCAAGAGCTGCAGAGTCCCCTGACGAACGTGTCGAGCGAGTTCCGAAAGAGCTTCAATCATGGGAAAGTCCGCGAATGTGAAAGTTGTAGAGCGAGGCGATTTCCTGCGGCGACTTCGCGGCAAAGTTGGTAAAGCGGGCCACGAGCGTATCGACGTCCTCGACGCCCAAAGCGGCAAGTAGGCGGAACTTGTGATCAAGGAGTTTTGCGAGGTTTCCCGTGGTCGAGCGGGCGTGGCCTTCGGGATACATCACGAGGCCGCTGGTGAGTTTGCCGAGCTTCGTGTGGTCGGCGTCGACCGTGGTGGGAATACCATCGGGATACTTGCGGTCGAACTCGGGGCCGCCGTGCCGAAAGTCGATCCGCTCCATTAGCGCGCGGGTAAGCGGATGGAACAGGGCGGACTCGTTCTCGGCGTAGTCGTTGGGCACCAGCATCAGCCTCTGCCACCCCCCCTGCCCATCCCAGCCGGCACGGCGGGCCTCGTACGCTTTTCGCAGCAGCGTGGCAATGATGTAAACCATCGAATGGTCGGCACTCTGCCGGGTCTGCGGGTCGCGCTTGTTGGGATCGCCGATGATGCTGAAGGCCGGCTCGTAGATCGTGATCCGCAGCGAGCGGAGCTCCGCGGGATCGTCGATGAGCGCGGGTTCATCGGCGATCAAATCGATCACGCCCTGAATCGCCCCGGCCGACTGGTGCTCGTAGAGGCCGAGTTTGAAGTGCATGCCCATCACGGCGAAGTCGTCGCCGGCGGTGGCGAGCGCGAGATCGAACGGACTCGAATTCGGTTTCTCCGGTGGCTCGAACAGGCAGAACACCGCTTGCGGATTGCGGAAGATGTCGGCTGGTCCGATGAAGCCCCGCATCGCCCTCCGCATCGAGAGCACTGCGACCTCCGCGCTGATCGCCGCCGAAGCCCCTTTGGAATCGGAAAGCTGATGCCCGGCTCGAATCGCCCGGAACGGCACGTAATGGGCAACCAGCATACCAATCGCCGATTCGATTTGATCGACCGTCGCCCCGAGCACCGCCCCATACACGGCGGCCGAGGCGATCGCTCCGTGGAGCACATGGTCGATTCTGTAGTTCTTCAGCGCAAAGACCTCAGCCAATCGTCCCCGAATTTCGTCGAGCACCGTCATGGCGACCAGCGTCTGCCGACCGTCGTAGCCGGCGAGTTGGGCGGCCGCGACTGCCACGGGATAGAAATCATTGTGGCCAAACTCGCCGGCCGTCGCGCCGCGAGCTGGATTGTAACCGAAGTTGGTACCGTTCGAGTCCCATTCCCTGACTGCCGACGAACCGGCGAGGACCGCCTTTTCGGGGACCACACGCACTGTCGTGCCGAACATCGGCACACCTGCTGAACCTGCTGCGGCACGATATTCGAGCGCCTCCCGCCGGAGAACAGTCGGGGCGTTAGTGCCCATTGCCAGCGCCGACACGCCGCAGGCCACGCTGTCGAGGTGGAACTGCTCGGTCTTGGCAAGCACGGCATCGCTCGGCCCGGGAAATCTGCCCGTGAGCATCTCGAGCGCATATAGGCCGATTCCGCGGGGCTGGTTTTCGTCGGCCGTTAATGTAATACACTGGTTAGCGTTCATTGCGTTCCTTTTATGGCGAACTCGGCCTGCCGATTATCGACGACTTCTGATCAGGGATCAACTTACCGTGGCGACGACCGACGACATTTCCATTCCCGCTCCCCCAACCGAACCGACCCTTGCCGAACTGCTCGTGGCCGAGGGAATTGCGCTTGAGCCGATCCAGGTCGAATCGCTCGACCGCTACCGTCAATTGTTGTGGGAGTGGAATGAGAAGATCAATTTAACGCGGCACACGACCATGGAAAAATTTGTCACCCGCGACGTGGTTGATAGCCTGCAGCTGGCGCAGCTGCTGGAGCAAGGCGAGCGGGTGCTCGACGTGGGCACCGGTGGCGGTGTGCCGGGGCTGATCTTGGCGATCGTACGACCGGATCTGAAAGTGAGCGTGTGCGAATCGACACAAAAGAAAGCGCGAGTAGTCGAAGAAATGGTTGCCGAGTTGGGTCTACCCGTAGTGGTGTACGCCTGCCGCGCCGAAGATGTACTAGAAATGGCCACCTTCGACACGCTGGTGGCTCGGGCGCTCGCGTCAATGGCCAAAGTGCTGTTCTGGCTCAAGCCTCATTGGGAATCGTTCGATCAACTGCTGCTCATCAAGGGGCCATCTTGGGCGGATGAGCGGGGCGAGGCGCGCCATTGCAATCTGCTACGGCACCTGGAACTGCGCAAAGCGGCAAGCTACCAAACACCTCGAACGGGCGCAGAGAGCGTAATCCTCAAAATTTGGCAAACTGAGGACGTTCGATGAAACGTGCAGCGCGAGAAAAACCGGTGCGCAGCTAGTAGCCGCCGATCACAAAATCGCCTAGACTTGCGCAGGCCGCCATCCGGATGGCAGCCTGCGCAAGACATCGCAAGACATTTCGTAAAGTACGATTTCGGTTGATCGAGAACAGAGCTAATCGAAAGGGAATCGCCGTGACCGACCATGAACAGAACGATGAACCAGTCGTCCAGACGCCCGCCGACCAACAGCGCGGAGCGCGGGTCGAGGTGACCGATAAGAATTGTATTTCGCTGTACGCGAATTTCTGCCGCGTGACCGGCACGCCCGAGGAGCTGATCCTCGACTTCGGCCTGAACGCCCAGCCGTTCGGCGTACCGACCGAGCCGGTGGAAGTTAAGCAGCGGATCGTGACGAACTATTTCACCGCCAAGCGGATGTTGCAGGCGCTACACATGTCGGTCCAGCGGCACGAACAGGCGTTCGGCGTGCTGGAGACCGACGTGCAGAAGCGCGTCATCGGCAACCGCGGTGGCACTCCCCGGACGGCCCAAGGCTAGTTGTTTGGCGCTGGAGTCGCGGTGGATTCGGATCGACGCCAATGCTTCACCGGAGTCCGCAGTGGAGTTCCGCTGCGTACAACATGCCCCAACCACGATCCTGCCGCCATCGACGTTAGGATCGCCGCCAACACGAGAATCGCAAAAAAGTTCTCGCTGATGATGCCGGCTTCGTAAGAAACTGCGGCCAGCACGATGCCGGGACCGCCGCGAGCATTGAGTGCCGCGGCCAGATTCACGGCAGACTCGTGCGCTTCGCCCGCGGCACGTGCACCGACGTAGATGCTCGCCGCCTTGGCCACGCAGGCAAAGGCGAGGAACCCGACGAAGTAGACGACGTCGAAGTGATGGATCAAGTCGAGCCGGGCGCCCACAAGCGCGAAATAGAGCGGGACAAACAGCGTCGACGATAGTCGCTGAATCGACTGCGAGCCGCCCACGGAATTTTGGTGCGAGACTCGCGCGTTGACCATTCCGGCGGCGAGCGCGCCAAACATCGGATTGACGTCCAAGGCTAGGCAGCCGACGCTCACCAGCGCAAGAAACGCCAGGTGAAACGCCGCCCCGTTGTCCCCTCGCAAGAATCGACTTTTCGATCGCAGCGCCCATCGCCAGTATAGCGGACCGGAAAGCAGCGTGGCCGCGATTATCGCGACGGATGCCAACACATGCACGACCGGCGCCAGGTTGCTCGCTGAGTCGAGTCCCAACCACGTGACGAGCCCGTGTTGCGCCGAGCCTCCCGACGAGACCAGGCCAAGCGCCACCGCGAGCACCAGGTAGAGCAACAGGTCGTCGATCACGGCTGTGGCGATCACGATGCGGGCGAACGCGGTCGCCATGATGCCCAGATCGAGCATGATCCGCGAGATGACGGGAATGCTGGCGATGGCGATCGCCGTGGCGAACACCAATGCAAACGCCGTGGAATTCTGCGCCGGACCGAGCAGATCGCTTGAGTCAGAAAAATGCAAGTAGGCCAGACCGGCAAAGAGCGGGAAAATCGTGCCCGCGAGCGAGAGCGCGGCGACGACTTTCTTCTCGCCGGTGGCAATAAACGTCCGCAACTGACTTCCCGAGGCGTACATCAGCAGGACCAGTCCAACTTGCGAGAGGACCGAGAACGCCAGGGGAGTTGGACCTGACTTTGGGAAAAGCCAGCCCCACGTCTCCGGCGCCAACCAGCCGAGCAAAGTGGGGCCGAGCAACAGTCCGCCAACGATCTCGCCGATTACGCGGGGTTGCCGCAGCAAAACGAAAATCCGCCCAACGCCATGCGCAGCAACGAGCAACAACGTGATGCAGGAGACGAACCGAACGATCTCAAGAAGGCTATTCATGGTGGTCGGGCGCAGGGTGTGGACGCGTCGATCCGGAATGGTGGTGGTTTACGTCCGCCAGGCGGAGAGATCGCGCCCCAGCATCTTTTCCAAGGCGTCGATCTGCGGTGAAAAAATTTCGCCGAGCCGGGCGCGCGTCTCCGGATCGATTTGCGGTCTTTCATGCGACTCGTAGGGCCGATAAAACAGCGAACGAAAGCGCGAACTGCTCTTGAGCGTCCCCAGCAGGTTCACCCAGCCAAGGTGGCGCAGCGTATTGGCGCCGAGCTTGCTGAGCGGGCCGGAGAGCGGGAATCGAGAGCGCGACAGAACGCTCATCCGTTTGCCGTAGTCGATGCCGTCCACCGGCGGAAGGTCGAGAAATTCGAACGCCTGGCCCGCGAACGCCTTTGGGTCGGCCTCGAGATCGTCGAACAGCAGCACCTTGAGTCGCTCTACCGGAAACAAATCGTAATACACCCGCAACTTGTCGGCATAAAGGCTGCGGCTGACCAGCATTGGCACCTCCCGAACCGCTTGCTCGAAGGGCGTGCGAATCACGCCCGCGCTGAATGCCGAGGCGTACGACGAGAACGTGCGCTCGATCGGATGCCGCAACGTGGCCAGCAGCTTCACGTCGGGCAGATCGGCGGCGATCCGCTCGGCAGCGTCTGCAGAATGGATGTAATCGTGTGAGAATTCGCCGATGGCCCGTGCGGTCGGCGGTGCGCCGGCGAACAGGTTCAGGTACCAGTCCAGGCCCTGATCGTAGTTCCTATCGAAAAAGTACGGGTCGGCGATCGCGGGCACAAAGCAATCGCGATGCTGACGAAAGAATTGGTGCAACGACTTCGAACCGCAACGGTCCGCGCCGATAAACAGAAACGCCGGCCGGACGCTAGTTGTCGGAGGTTTCGTCAAAATTCTCAAGCTGGCTCCGGTCCTCAGGCCAACGCGGGTCATTCCGGCAGCACGAACAGCGGCATCCCTGCGTTTCGCTCGTCCACGAGCCAACTGGAAAGTTCGTCCCGCATGCACCAGGCGGGGACGTTTTCGTGGCTGGCGAGCAGGCTCTTGATTTGCGTCCCCGAGATTTCGCGCAGTCCGTCGGCTCGATCGGTTTGCTCTACCGTCGCGCCTTCCGCGTCGGAGAAGTAGACCGTGTCGAAGTACACCGGCGTAATGCCGACGTCGCCCAACCGCTCGAACAACTCACGTTCCTGCCGTGACTGGTCGATAGAACCCGGCTCGGCAGGATCGCGGCCAAGCACAAAATGGGTACAGCCAAAATTCTTGCAACAGAGCGCGGCAAACACGACCTCGCGCGGCCCGCTGTGCCGTTGATAAGTGCCGAAAGCGGCCAAAAGCGCGTGGGGAAAAGCCAGCCGAACCAATCGCTCGTATGCACTCAGCACGACTCCGCCGGAAAAATCGCCGGGCCGTTTCGGACCGATCGCCGGGTGGATCAGCACGCCGTCGGCGTTCGACCGTTCACAGGCGTTGGCGATCAAGTGTTCGTGGCCGCGGTGCGGTACGTTGCGGGTATGGAAGGCAACGATCTTCGTCCAACCCTTGACGTCGAACAGCATCCGCGTCTGGACGGGAGTCAGTTCGTAGGGCGACCGTGTCGTTGCGGCTGACGCCAGCGGTTCGATCGCCCCGCCCAGCAGCGTCAGCCCGCGGCTGCGGAAGCGGCGGACACCCGGATGCGACGGGTCGGTCGTCCCGAACCACCGCCGGGCGACGCATTGCGGATCGATCTCATACTTGTCTTCCAGGTGCAGAATCGCCGCGGCTTGTCCGGTGTGTTGGTCGACCAACCGCACCGATTGGCCCGGCTCGAATGCTGCGAATTCTTGCCCTTTGCCCTGCAGTACGATCGGCATGGTCCAGGCTTCGCCGCCGGGCAGCCGGTAGTCGTCGAGGACCGATTCCAGCTCTTCCGCGGTCATGAAGCCGCGGAGCGGCGAGTAGACCCCGTGCGAGATTTGCTCGACGTCGAGCAGCGTTTCGGCGTCGATTTCGATGGCCGGCAAGCGGGCAACGGCCGCGGCCGAAATGCGGTTCCTCCGCCGGCTAGGCCAGGTTTCCAGCGGCGTCCGTCCGTGGAGCGAAGGGAGCAGCGACGGCCCGGCCTCCAGCAAGTCCTCGATGCGGTAGCCCTCGACCGAACGGCGGAACCGCTCGATCATGTTGAGCACCATGTCGACCGAGCCGACGGGGTGCTTGCCGATCGCCGTTTCGGCCGCCAGCACCAAGCCATTTGCTCCGTCCAACAGCGTGTTGATGATGTCATTGAGTTCGGCCCGAGTTGGCTTGCGGTTCGATATCATCGACTCGAGCAAGTTCGTGGCAACGTTCACCGGCACCTTCGAGAGGTTTGCCTTGCGAATGATCGCTTTTTGCAGCAGCGGGATGTTTTCGAGCGGCACCTCGCGCGACAAGTCGCCCCGGTCGATCAGGATTTCGTCCGAAGCGGCGAGGATTTCATCGAGGTTCTGCACGCCACGCTTGCTCTCAATTTTTGAGATGATGGTCGCATCGGTCCCGACGAGCTCCCGCAGGAGCTCGACGTCGGCGGCACAATTCGCAAACGAGAGGGCGAAATGCGAGATGTTGTGACGGCGGCCGATGGCGACGGCTGCCCGGTCCTTGTCGGAGAGTGGCGGCAGTTTTGGCGCAGGCGTGACAACCACGGCTTTGTTCGAACCAACCTTGCCGCCGTTAAGCACGACCGCCTCGACGCCACCCTTGACGGCCTGCAACACAAGTAGCACGACCCCGTCAAAGTCCAAGCCAATGAGATTCCCGGGCACGAGCTCGTCGAACACGCTCGCCGGCGTCAAGGAAATCGTGTCGGCGGTCCCCAGCACGGCGTTGGGCGTGAGTCGCACGTGCTCGGCTTCCGACACGACGACGCCACCGGTCATGGTGCCAGTGCGGACTTGAGCCCCTTCGGTGTCCAAACAGATTGGCACAGTCGAATGCGACTGGATGGTCTGGATGGTCTCGGCCACTCTCGCCAGCGGCGTGTGAGAAAGATTTATTCGAAATAGATCGACCCGTCGTTCTTCCAAACGGCGAATGGTCGCCTGATTGAGGGATGCCGGGCCCAGGGTACAGAGAACTCGGACGAATCTTTTGAAGTCTGCCATGAAAAGGAGTCTCAGCGGGTGCGTAGCCGGATGGTTCCACGAATTGCCGAAGCAAAACGCATTCCCATCGCCTCCGCCAAAAATAAACACTGGCTTAACGTGATTTTAACGATCGACGGCCCTGGTGCCGTGATATACAACGGCTGATCGCCGTGATATGTGCCATAAATATCCGTGAAATATCACGGTATCATCGCCGGCGGGAGTGATCCGCGGGATGGGTTTGGCCTCGTGCCGTCAGATTCTAAAAAGCTATCGACGTTACGGGCGGCCGAAGAAATCGGCGTCCCGGGGCGGGTGCTACAGATTCCGCGGGATCAGGTTGAAGTCGAGCGCCAGCACGAACAGCATCAGGCTGACGATGAACACGAAGCCCACGGTGTGCAGTGCGACGACGAATTTCTCGCTCGCCGGTCGGCCGCGGACGCCTTCGTAGGCCAGAAACGCCATGTGCCCGCCGTCCAAAAGCGGGATCGGCAGGAAGTTAAGCACGGCCAGGTTCGCGCTAAGCATCGTCAGGAAGATCAACAGCGCCGGCAGGCCGTCGTAGGCCGAGTAGCCGGCCGCCTTGGCGATCGTGATCGGGCCGCCCAGGGCGGTCACCGGTACCTGGGTGCCGATCTTCTTGAGGAAGCGGAAGACCATGCCGAGGGCCTCGGTCGTTTCGTCCCAGCCGTATTGGATCTGTTCGCTCAAGGAAGTGGCCCGGCGAGTGAGTTCGATCGGGGCAAACTGGAAACCACGATCGGCAATGAACAAATCTTCGGTCACTTCGGGGGAGAGTTTCTTCTTGAGTTTCTCTCGCTCTTGGCCGCGTTCGACGGCCAGAGTGAGCGAGGTGCCGACGGGTGAGCGCTGAATTTCGTCGAACACGGCTGGCCAACTGGGATCATCCGCTGAGAGAGTCACCGTGACCGGTTCAACCGCGGCGTCCGATTCGGCCCGGGAAGGATAAATAATCTCGGCCGCAGTAAGGACATCGCCCGGCTTGATTTTTGCTGCGGCTGCGGGGCTGTTCGGGAGCACACCAACGACTTCGTTTTCAATGCGATAGGCGATGCCTAGCGAAGGCACCCCTAGTGGAGTGCGGGTTGGTACGAGCGAACTGAATTCAGTCGGCACGCGCGGCATGACGACAATTTCCTTAGTTTCGCCCCCGCGCAGGACCGAGAGCGTAACCGCTTCGCTCGCCTCGGCAGCTTGCCGCATTCGCTCCGGTAATGTGTCGGGTTCCCAATCGGCTACGGTCGTGGCCGCTGCAAGCGACTGGCCATTGACCGACGTGAGCACGTCGCCCACTTTGAGGCCAGCTTCGGCACCCGGACTGTTAGGCTGCACGGCCACGATGGGGCCAATTTTCATGACGAGGCCCAAGGTGCGCATGGGTCGGGCCGCAATTTCAAAAGTCAGATCCTCAAAAGCAGCCTCCTGGTCATGGTTCTGTTTTTCAAGGGGGTGCCGCACGGCGATTTCCAGCGGCTGCCCTGGGTTGCGCGCCAGCTCCAAGGCTAGGGCGCGGAAGTCGCCAACAGGCGTGTTGTCGATGCGAACGATTTCGTCGCCACCTCGCAATCCGGGGGCATCCTCGCTGCTAGTGCCCAGCGGCTTGATTTGTTTGGCCTGCGCGGCCGGCGAGCTGGTTGCGAATGGAGCGGCGTCGAACAGCTTGAGCGTCCGCGGGCTGAGGATGCCGATGGTGGCCAGACCTCGGCCGCCGTTTTGTTCGGGCGTCAGGGTGAGTTCCACTTGCTTGCCATCGGCTGCGCGACGAATCACCACCGGGATGCCATTTTCCATGTCGCCCAGTGTTACGCCGCCCTTGAGTTGCAGAAAAGTTGGATTGACGCGGTCGCCGATCTTGACGATTTCATCGCCCGGCTCGAGCCCGGCCCGCCAGGCCGGCGAGCCCGGAATTGTTTCCGAGACGATGCTCGGCATGTATTTCACGCCCAGCCCATATGCGACCACTGCAAACAGGAACGCAAAAATGACGTTCATGACCACGCCGGCCGAGATGATGGCCATCCGCTGCGGCACACTCTTAGCGAGGTAGCTGCGGCGATCGACGAAGTAGTGCTCGCCTTTGGGGCCGCTGACTTCCACGGCGTCGGGATTGGCGGCGGAAACTTCGGATTGTTTGAGCTGTTCGGCGATGTGAGCCGGGTCGTCGTCCTGGCCCAGCATCTTCACGTAACCGCCCAAGGGCAGGATGCCGATGCCGTACTCGGTTTCGCCCCACCGACGACTGAACTTGTAGCCGCCAATGTCGAAGCCGATGAAGAATTTGTCGCAACGTACACCGCAGGCCTTAGCAACGAGAAAGTGGCCCAACTCATGGACAAAGATGACTGCTCCCAAGCCGAGCGCGACCACCAGGATCACACCCAACAGCGAGACCAGCCCACTTAACTCGGCGAACAAGACTAGATTGGCAAGGATTAGGCAATTACCCAACGTGATACCTCCTGGCGAGCCCACTGGTCGAGCTCGATCAACTGGTCGAGCGTGGGATTCGGTTCAAACGGATGTTCTTCTAATACGCTACGGCATGCCGGAACGATCTCGGTAAAGTGTAGCTCGCCCGCCAAAAAGGCCCCTACGGCCGCTTCGTTCGCGGCATTCAGCACAGCTCCGCTAGTTCCACCTTGGCAAGCACATTGGTGGCCTAGTTCGAGGGCCGGAAATCGATCGAAGTCGGGCGGCTCAAAATCAAGCTGCCATGCCTTCCGCCAGTCGAGCCGCTCCGCAACGCCAACGTGTCGATGAGGATACTCTAGGGCGTATTGAATTGGCAGCTTCATATCCGGAGGGCTTAACTGAGCAACCACCGAACCGTCGATGAATTCGACAAACGAGTGGACCACCGACTGTGGATGAATGACGACTTCGATTTGCTCTGAGGAAACACCAAACAGCCAGCGAGACTCCACAATTTCGAGCGCCTTGTTCATCATCGTGGCCGAATCGACAGTAATTTTAGGGCCCATGCTCCAATTGGGGTGGGAGAGGGCGTCATCCACCGTAACTTGGCGCAATTGATCGTTGGACAGGTGGCAAAACGGCCCGCCGCTGGCGGTGAGTACGATTCGGGCAACTTCCTCGGGGCGACCGGCTTGGAGGGCCTGGAAGATCGCGCTATGCTCGCTGTCAACAGGCATAATCGTCGCACCCCGTTGGGCAGCTAGTTCGGTGACGAGTGCACCGCCCATTACCAGCGTTTCTTTATTCGCCAGGGCAACGGTCTTCTTGGCGTCGAGCGCGGCCCAAGTGCTGCGAAGGCCCGCGCTGCCGACAATGCCGGCGAGCACCAAATCGATATCTTCCGCGGCGACAATTTGTTCAAGGCTCCGCTGGCCGACTAGTAATTCGGTGCTGCGGGGCAGGCCATTCCAGCGGAAGCGGTTGGCGGCCTTTTCGTCGGTGGCAACAACCCAGCGGGGGCGGAATTGGTGAGCCTGTGAAACCAGCAAGTCGAATCGCCGATGGGCCGATAAGGCGAAGGCTTTAAGCCTCCCTTCGCTCGCTGCGATGACCTCGAGCGTATTGGTGCCGATGCTCCCCGTCGAGCCGAGGACGGCGATGCGTTTCGTGGCGGAGGCTCGATTGGCAGCAGTCATTATCTTAGTGGCCAAAGCTTGCGGTGGCAGAGGAATCTACGGGGATGGCTAAAGGGTGTCGTCGGATTGGTTAAACGTCCAGATCGCAGCAGTGGCATGCATTACGCCGATTGTTCTTGCCGGTTCCCCTTCGCCCCCCTGGGCAAGTTGGGTGTATTGTTAAATCAGGCGTCACAAGGACTCAGCGGCATCGGCGGCCGGCCAGATACCAACCCACATGAGCCACGCGTCTCGATGGCGGCCATAACAGTCGCACAACATGAAAATCGAAGCAAGTGACCAGCGCGGCAAACGGGCCATTCTAGGGGGGCTTGCAAAAGCAAGCAACCCGAGCGTACCAGTTGCTTAAGCGTCGCAGGGCAAGTGATGAAAGAACCCGGTTCGTTGTAATTTCGTACCACTCAACATACGATAAACTAAACCCAAAAACTTCTACCGGAACTACAACTCTTCAACGCTTCTATGGATAACCCCCAACAATCGCCGAAATCGCCTCAGAAAGTGCCCCCAAAGTCGCCCGACAAGAAGTTGCCCCAGCAGAGCGGCAATTTTGTCTGGTACCTGCTCGGTCTGGGGGTATTGTTGCTCTTGATGGTGACGATTTTCACTAGTCGCAACGAATCGCGGATTCGGATGAGCGATTTCGAGCGACTTGTCAAAGCGAGTAACCCGGAGACTCACCCGGACAAGAAAGATCGTTTTATCGACATCCCAGATTTTACGGGCGCGCAGCGGCAATGGGTGCGGCTTTCAGACCTAGCGCGGATTACCGTGGGCGACAACGAAGTGCGGGCGACCGTCACCCGCAGCAAGCTCAATGCCACGGGTACTGAACTCGAAGGCGGTAAGCCGGCAAGCGTCGTGGCTGCCGACGGCCGCGAAGAGAATATCGTCCTGCGCGTGAATCGGGCTAACGAAGAGCGCGATCTGGTGCAATTGTTACGGGATAACAACATTACCGGTTGGGATTACGCCGATATGCCCAGCCCGCTAGTGCAGTGGGTGCCTCTGCTGCTGATGACGGCCTTGCTCGTCATGCTGTTCGTGTTCATGATCCGGCGGATGGGCGGGGCCGGCTCGCCGATGGCCTTTGGCCGCAGCCGCGGCAAGCTAATCGCACAGGAAGACATCGATATTACTTTCGAGGACGTGGCTGGTATCGACGAGGCGGTTGAGGAATTGCGCGAAGTAGTCGAGTTCCTGAAAACGCCGGAAAAGTATCAGCGGCTCGGCGGCAGGATCCCCAAGGGCGTACTGCTAGTTGGCCCGCCGGGAACCGGCAAAACGCTGCTTGCCAAAGCGGTGGCCGGTGAAGCGGGTGTGCCATTTTTTAGTTTGAGCGGTTCCGACTTCGTGGAGATGTTCGTCGGCGTGGGTGCGGCCCGGGTACGCGACATGTTCCAGCAGGCCGAGCAGAAGGCCCCTTGCATCATCTTTATCGACGAGCTCGATGCGCTGGGCAAGACGCGCGGCAGCGGCAATATCGGCGGGCACGACGAACGCGAACAGACACTCAACGCGCTATTAGTAGAAATGGATGGATTTGGCACCAACAGCGGCGTGATCGTAATGGGTGCCACAAACCGGCCTGAAACGCTCGACGCGGCGCTGTTGCGGCCTGGTCGGTTCGATCGTCACGTGCTGGTCGATCGGCCGGACGTTGCCGGTCGGCAGCAGATCATCGAGGTGCATTTGCAAAACATCAAGGTCGATTCGGATGTCGACGTGAAGTCGCTGGCGGCGATTTCGAGCGGTTTTGTGGGTGCAGATTTGGCCAATATGGTCAACGAAGCGGCGCTGCTGGCGGCCCGTAAGGGACGGCAAGTCGTCACGATGGCCGACTTCAACGAAGCAGTCGAGCGATCCAGTGCCGGCCTGGAAAAGAAAAGCCGGATCATGCACGAGGAAGAAAAGCTCCGCGTCGCCTATCACGAAGCGGGGCATGCACTGGTGGCTTGTTCGCTGCCGAATACCGACCCTGTCCACAAGGTTTCGATCATTCCGCGTGGGCTCGCGGCGCTTGGTTACACGATGCAACGGCCCGAACAGGACCGTTTCTTGATGACCAAAAACGAGCTTGAAAGTCGCATCCAGGTGCTCTTAGGGGGCACCGTGGCCGAGGAAATGATCTTCGAAGATGTCTCCAGCGGGGCGAGTAACGACCTCGAACGGGCCACCGAAATCGCCCGTAGCATGGTCATGGACTTCGGCATGAGCCAGCTCGGCCGCGTGAATTACCGCGACTCGAATCGCAGTGCTTTTCTCATCGGCGCGGAGATGTCGCGCGTGCAGCACCATAGCGAGCAGACAGCCCGCGAAATCGACGAGGAAATCCGGCGGATCATCAACGACGGTTTGCAGCGGACCCGACACATTCTCGCCAACCGCCGCGCGGCGCTGGTCGCGGTTAGCGAGGCGCTGATGAAGCAGGAAGTAATTGATGCCACCGAACTCTCGAGGATCATTGAGGAAACTTCCACCAGCCCGATGATCGTGCCAGGCACCGACGTCGAAGCCCGCAAACGGCCCGGCATAACGCGCCCGGCGACAAATATCGACGCTTCGGAGCTAGAACAACGGGCCGAGGGGTGATTTTGATTGTTGGCCCGGAGGAAAAAGCGCTGTCCACAATTACTTCCTCCGTGTTAGCATTGTCTCAAAATGCATCCGTACCGAACGTCCGTCTGATTACAGAGGCGAATATAGCAGTTCTGCCGACGCAGTTGCCCTCGGGGCCCGTCGATTACGAACTGAATAATGGGAGCTTGGTGCTGATGTCTCCAACTGGACGTAGGCATGGTGAAGTGCAGTTGGCGATTGGTGCAGAACTCCGTGCATAAGGCCAAAAACGTGGTCTGGGCATAGCTTACGTGAATTCTCTGGCGCAAGCCCGATCGCATGGTTGGTCCCGATGCTTCGTTTGTAGCCTTGCGCTCACTACCGGTGCGCGAGACGACGGAAGGATGCCTAGTGCTCTGTCACAGCTTGATTTTCGGGTAGAGAGACTTGAGTTTACCGCGGGCGTCGCGGACTTTCATTTGCCAGTCGACGCCGCGTTGGGTGGCGTTGGCGTCGGTTGACCAGGCAGCCAGTTCCGACTGTAA
>JBGSUJ010000062.1:0-37255 GCA_041753435.1 Pirellulales bacterium
GCACCGCCATGATTCAAGTCAGCCAAACGCATCTCATGCTCCGGCGGCTCGCGCCGGCCGACGAGCGACAATTCCGCTACCGAGCCCGAGCGGCTTAAAACCTCACAAAAACCTGCAAATCTTTTTCGGATAGACTCTAACCGCTATAGCGTATAACACACCGCACTCCCACATCGATGGTGAGTCATTCGACGCAGGGGCAACTGACGGTGAATTAAACGGCAGAGCAAATACCAGCGGGCCAAGCCGCTTTCTCCAATTCAAGCAAAAGCGAGTGTACGTAGATCACTACGGTATGAACGGTGGCCGTGGTGGCGGGCGGAAGGGGCTGCGAACTGGCGGTCGGAAAGGTGGCCGCACCACAAACGAAGCGCTACCTGCTAGCTCCTCACTGGAGCCGCCAGAACCACCATCCGCCGACTCTGTCGTCAAAGCAACCGGTTCTGGGGCCGGAAGTGAACCCGATTGCGATGCATGCGTCATCGTGGGCTCGGTGACGGCGAACAAGCCAAACGGATTGAGACTGAACCGACTCCTTCTCAAATCGAATGGATTAAATACTCTAGAAGCAACTTTAGCGGTACCTCTCGTCGCAACGGACTCGGTCGAGACATTTTGAGCGTATGCTATCGCACACAACATGACGACGAACGAACTGAGGCCCGAGGTAATGAGTTTTTGTGTTAGTTTCATATCTTTGGATCACAAGTGAGTGGCTGCAGAACGCCTGGTCTCAGTCTTAACCAATTCTGTGGCGGCATCGCCCGCCGCAAGCCCAAAGTCCAAGTATTGCTAAAATCGTAGTGCTTGGTTCCGGAATACAGGCGCCTTCATGAACCCGGAAATTGTCAAAAAATGCAGTGCCTGTTAGAGCTATCGAGGCGGCGTTGTCCGCACCAGCGACGGCTGCGATGTCGGCATCTGAAAACTCATTCAGGCCGCCAAGTACGTTGGCATCATCAACAAAGTCGAAAGTTCCTAAGAGCGCGTTGTTCAAGAAAATGCTGTATTCGTGAGTTGAGTAGTCGAGTTGAATCTGAAAATTGTTCCAGGTGCCAAATGTCACGCTGCTAATCGGAGTAAGAAACCCAGTACCTGGTTGTTGGTACAAGACTTCTGCTGTAGTCGCATCGACCCACAGCGCACCCAACAACGACACGGGGTTCGCATCGTCATCGTAAGCTTCCACGCCAAAGAGCGGACCAAAAACTTCGTTATCCGGATCGCCTGCCGCTTGTTCAACTAGCATGTCCCAACTAATGCAAATGTGGGGCTGTGGATCTTCTCCTACTGGTGCAATCGGATACGCGGGATATCCGCTCACGGGGACTGCCCAACGATCGTTCGAGTTTGCTATGCGATCAACCTGAACTGATTGACCAATCCCACTCGGGCCGGGAACTGCAGTTTGAATCACAGCGGTGCTCTGTCCGGGGCCTTTAGTACGTTCCCATTGGCCAGGCGAAACTGCTTGGCCAAAACCGACGGGGTTAACCTGCCCTTCCAATTGACCACTCAATTCAAAAGTCGTGGTGAATACCGGGGCCTCGAAACCGAATGTGTTTACGATATCTCGGTCGATCGCCGACGCATTTTCGACCGCACCAAAGCAAGCCAGCGCAGCTATCAAACTCAAGCCGACTTTCAGAATCGCAGGAGCCCTAGACGCAGAAAAACCTCTCGCGATCATTAGCGTTCTCCTCAATGTTGACGCAATCAGTGGTTGCAGTAAACGCCTGTGAATCAGCCCCCCTCTGATGGAGACGAGTATGTTAGGTTTGAGCTTAATGAACCGAAAAATCGGAGTCAACTATCTTTCGAAAAAAAGAGAAATGTATGCAAATTTCGCATTCACGAAGAGGGCGAGGCCGGTGGGGGGCAGAACATGGTGTTTTACGGTTGCGGGGCAAAACTCGTCGTTATTTTTAGTTCCCCTTATTCCATGGCGGTGGAATCCCGTCGAATGCAAGCGTTTCTTGTAAGATTTCTGTGCATGATCGATCCAATACCCAGGAGCAACGCTTCAATTTGACGAAGGCTTACCAGATAGGGAGCGGGATGCGCGCGGCGTGACTTAGCCAGTATCTAGACGGTGCCTTCCCTACCGAGCTATCTGGCAGTGCTCCAAGATTTCCGCCGGAGTGGCTAGGTAGCCGGTGAAGAACGAGCCGAATTGGGCGTAGCAGGCCGAGGCTTCGTCGAAGCGCATCCGATAGACGATGTCTTTGAGATATTCCGGGTTGGCGGCCCAAAGTGTGACGCCCCATTCCCAATCCTCGAGGCCGACACCGACCGTGATAAGCTGCGAGACTTTGCCAACGAATGCCATGCCGCTTTTCGCGTGGTCGATCATCAGCCTGCTGCGTTCCTCCTTGGGAAGCATGAACCAATTGGCGTGCGGTTCGCGAATCTTGTTCATCGGATAAAAGCACATTGCAGGGTAGGGGGGCAGGTCGGGCGTGAGACGCTGGCGATTCATTCCTTCGAGCCGGTCGGCGTATCCCTTCACCCGGGCGGCATATTCGTCGCTCGCAGTGTCCATCCCTTCGGCAACGAGTCGCTCACCGAACTGCTCGGGGCTCTGGACGTATTCGCTGATCTCCGTTATCGACACGAACGAATAGGCTGGGACCAGTATCGCACCGAAAGGCCCGTGCATCAGCCGCTGATGAACGCGGTTAATCTTAAGCGGATCCGGATCGAGCATCATCAGACCAAAGTCCGCTTTTTGACCGCTGACAATCGACGTTTGCATTCGCAACGGGGCATCGAGACCTGCCGGATCGAGCGCTTCGAAGAACCACTTTTTAAATCGAGCACGTACTCGGCGGCCGGTTAGCCGGGCCAGGGTCGGCGAAAAGAAGGTATAGTAAAAATGACTACAATGCCAACCGCCGTTAGCCAGAATGAGCGAATGTGGCACGCTTTCGGCGGCAGCGTGAGTGTGTGAGGGACGGGGCATGGCGGCGAGATCTTCGCTGTGGTGAGGATACAAAACATGTATCTTACCGTAGCCAGGCGGCCGGAAACAGTGACCGAGCTGTCGCTGGCGAATCTAACTCAACACCGCCTCAAAATCATCTACCAGCCGCAAGAGCACTTCGCAGGTGACATTGGCGGGAATCTGCTGGCGGACGCTGCCGACCTCTTTTCGGAAGCGGCGGAGTGCGATCTCGCCACCGCGGCGAACGGTCAGTTCATAGTAGCTACGGCCATCGTCATCGCGCTGCGGCGGGCTCGAGCGCAGTTGGGCCACGCAGGCGTCGGCGTCGATCTCGATCGGCCGGATCGGCTCCATCAGGTAAGTCAGCCGATCGGAGAGCAATTTGGCCATCCGCTCGAGATCATAGCTCGATGTGCCAGCCAGCTCAGGTGTAGCGACGCGCAGAGCTTGGAAGGCGACGGCCAACGAATTCCGCTCGACGAGGTCGCACGTGAGGCGTCGACCTAGGGCGGTAAGATCCACCGTGGCCGCTCCACCAGCGCCGATCTGGTTCAGTTCTTGTTCGAATTGCATGCGCAAAGTCATATGGATACCCCCTCAGCCAGCTCAATTGGCTCTCCTTTCTCGATGTCGTGTTGCGTTCCATCGAAAGAAAACACCGCCTCTGTTTCCTCCAGGACGGTCTTTAAATGCACCGGTCGATTCCACAAACGATGCAAATTTGCTAGCGTGTCGCGGGCGTAGTCGACTTGTAACTCAACGCCCGTGTAGGTGTGCTTCAAAAACAGTTCGCCGCGATTCTTGTAGTTACCATCGCAGATAGTGATCTGCGGCTGGCCGCGGTTGGTGAGGCTTGCCAACAGCTGCTGCTTGACGCGGGGAAACTCGCGGGTCTCGATCTCGTAATACTCAGTGCTCTCGTTGTAGCCGAACTTGAATAACTTGTGTTCGCGGACGAAGTCAAGTGTAAGAAACTCGTCGATGAATGTGAGATCATTATGGATCTTGCGAACTTCGAAGATCTTCTCACGGCCCAGGCCGATATCCGTGTTCCAGTCACGGCGGCGGACGTAGTCGTCGCACTCATCGAACTCCTTGCCGAACGCGCCGCGGTTCCAACGATCTTCGATGTCGCGAAATAGCTCGATGCCAAGCTTGTACGGATTAAGCTGCGTCGGCGAACTGGCGAGCGTGCCACTGTGGTGATCGCAATAGTTGATCACATCGCCGGGCGTCAGGCCTTGCCGGGTCATGATCGTCGAGTGCCAATAGCTGGCCCAACCTTCGTTCATGATCTTGGTTTGGGCCTGAGGGGCGAAGTAGTAGGCTTCGTTACGGACGATGGATAGCACGTCCGCCTGCCACGAATTGAGCGGCGCGTGCTCGAGAATGAATAGCATCACGTCACGTTCCGGCCGCTCGGGGAACGATTTCGCCTCGCAGCGAGCGGCATCTCGCTCTTCCGCGATCGCCGCCAGTCGAGCCGGCGGATTGATGAATCGGTCCATATAGTCCTTCGATTGGAATCGAGGCGGCCGATTGCGTTCATCCACTTCTTCCTTGCGTTTCTCGGCGTCTTGGAAGTCGTAGCGATTCACTTCCTCGCGGCGGCGGATAAAGGGCGAATGGACGTCGATTAGGTCCTCGATGCTCAAACAAGCGTCGATGAACTCCTCAACTTCCTCGACACCTACTTCGTCCATGTAGCGGCGCACACGATTTCCTTGGTTCGCCATCTCATCCATCATCTTGCGACTGGTTTTGCTAAACCAGTAATTGTTCTTGAAGAAATCGCAGTGGCCGTAGACGTGGGCCATCACGAGTTTTTGGTCGATGACGTCGTTCGACTTCATCAGGTAAGCGTAGCAGGGGTCGTTGTTGATGACCATCTCATAGATCTTCTGCAGTCCGTGGTGGTAGCCCTTAGCGAGTCGCTCATAGTCCATGCCCCACCGCCAATGCGGATAGCGGACGGGGAAGCCGCCCTTCGCGGCGATCGCGTTGAGGTCGTCGGCGTCGATGTGCTCGAAGATCGTCGGGTAAAAGTCGAGGCCGTAACCGCGGGCGTAGCCCTCGATCTCGACTTGCATCTTTTGCAGCTTCGGCGGCAAGTTTGAATTGGGAAGTGCGGTCATGGAGGCGATTCGCGATGCTGCTGCCTAACTAGGCGGCATTTTCCACTTCAAATCGGGTTTTGGACAAATTGTGAATGACGTCGTACAACCGGGGCAACTCGCGTGCCAGTAGGCGGCGGGTAAGCTCTACCGCTTCGGCCGCGTCGCGCGCGATGACGCGGAATTCGTGGTGGCCGACGCGGACACGATAGGTCAAGAGGGGGCAGTTGTCGGAGGTCATGGTTGACTGCTTTCGGTTAGCTAAACCGCAAGCGGCGGATTTGCCGCTGCGTGCGGAGATCGGTGCCTGCTGAAAAAAGTTGCGTTACTTGCCTTTGCCTAAAAACATTCGGATGGATTCGTAAATGGCGTCCTTGTCTTCGATTTCCGAGAGCACGAGCGAATCGTGGTTCTCGCCGAAGCGACCGCGGAGATTGCCCAAAAACTCGCCGCTGCCGTAGGGGCTGTCGACCTGCCCATAACAAAATAGATTCACGATCGGCAACAATTGTTCGCCGATGATCCGGTAAGCTTCCTCGTTGTCCTCGCCCCAGTTGTCGCCGTCAGAGAATTGGAAGCAGTACAGGTTCCACTCGGATGGCGGGAAACTTTCCTTAATCAAGGCGGATGCTGCCTTGTAAGCCGAGCTGATTCGCGTGCCGCCGCTCTCGCGGGTGTGATAAAAAGTGTGCTCGTCGACTTCCTTGGCCACCGCGTCATGAATGATGTAGCGCGTCTCGATGCCGTCGTACTGGCTCGATAGCCAGGTGTCGATCCAGAACGCCTCAGTGCGGACGATCTCTTTCTGCTCGTCGGTCATCGAGCCCGAGACGTCCATCATGTAAATCACCGCCGCGTTGACCTGCGGATGCTGAACCGTGTTCCACGAACGATATTGCTTGTCCGACTTGATCGGAATCACACGGGGATCATCCGGCTCGTAGGCACCGGTGCTGATCTGCCGCTTGAGCGCCTTGAGATAGGTCCGCTTGAAGTGTCGCAGCGACTCGGGGCCGGTCTGGCGGATGCTGTTGTACTTGGCTTTCTCCTCAACGATCGACGCAGCCCCTTTGGGCTGGATGTTTGGGAGTTCCAATTCCTCGCCGAGAATCTCGGCGAGTTCTTCGAGTGTGACATCGACTTCCATCAGATGGCCGCTCCCCGGATCACTGCCTGCGGGGCCGGCCCCGTCCTGAGGCTGCCCACCCTTGCCGAGCGGTTGGCCTTCGTCGCCGTCGCCTTGGCCGACGCCGCCATTGCCGTTGTCGCCGTAGCGGAAGTGGGGGATATCGAGCTGGGGAACGGGAATGCTGACTAGATCACGACCCTTGCGGCCAATCATCTCGCCGTGCGTCACGTATTTGCGGAGATTCTTGCGGATCCGGCCGCGTACGATCTGCCGAAAGCGGCGCTGATCCCGTTCGATTTTCATTCCCATGGCACCAACCTCGCGTTGTCTCGTCGAGGTGTTATTAACTGCAGGCGTCTACTGGGCTGGTGCTCGTCGTCCGTGACGCGAAACCACCGTGCCAGCTTCCCTGCCACACGACTCTTGCTCTAAGCCTATGAATTACTCGCTTCTTTACTTACTCGGCTTAGCATCTCCCCGAGCAAAGATGCTCGCCACGTAGTTCAACACATCCGTCGCACTTTCGTCGTCGTAGCCGTGGTCGCGGATCAATCGGCCCTTCACGACGTCGATCTTCTGCTGCGTGTCGGCGTCGACCACGTTTGATACCAGGCTGGTAAGCTTGATCGAGTCCTTCTGATCTTCAAACAATTTGAGTTCCAGAGCTTTACAAAGCCGCTCGTTTGCCTTGTAGTCGAACTTTTTGCCGTCGATCGACAGGGCACCGATGTAGTTCATGATCTCGCGGCGGAAGTCGTCCTTACGGCTATCGGGAATGTCGATCTTTTCCTCAATCGACCGCATTAGCCGCTCGTCCGGCTCTTCGTTTTGGCCGGTGAATCGATTTCGGACCCGCTCCTTCTGAGTGTACGCTTTGACGTTGTCGATATAATTGCCGCAAAGGCGGGTGAGGGCGTCTTCGTCGGCAGCGATTGCGCGTTGGACCTCATTCTTCACTATGTTTTCGTACTCCTCCTTCACCACGGAGAGCAGTTCGCGGTACTCCTGCTTGGTCTCTTCGTGCGTGATGAGACTGTGATGTTTGAGACCTTCTTCCAACTCATTAAGTACCATGAACGGATTGATGCTCTTCGACTCGGGGTGGGCTACCAAGGCATTCGAGATCTTGTCCTGCACATAGCGGGGCGAGATGCCAATCATGCCTTCCTGCGCGGCCTGCTCGCGGAGTTCTTTGATGTTCTCTTCAGTAAAACCAGGAAGTGTCTTGCCGTTGTATAGCTTAAGTTTTTGCAGCCGCGTGAGGCCGGCGTGCTTCGGCTCCTCGAGCCGAGTGAGAATCGCCCACATGGCGGCCATTTCGATGGTATGCGGTGCAATGTGCTTGCCGCGGACCGTCTTATTGTTGTAGTCCTTTTCGTAGATTTTGACCTCGTTCGCCAAGGTCGTGACGTACGGCACGTCGATTTTCACCGTGCGGTCGCGGAGCGCCTCCATGAACTCGTTGTTTTGCAAACGGCGATACTCCGGCTCGTTCGTGTGGCCGACGATGACTTCGTCGATATCGGTCTGGGCAAACTTCTTGGGCTTGATGCGGTGTTCCTGGCTCGCGCCGAGCAAATCGTAGAGGAACGCCACGTCGAGCTTGAGCACCTCGACGAACTCGATCAGGCCGCGGTTCGAGATATTAAACTCGCCGTCGAAGTTGAAGGCCCGCGGGTCGCTGTCGCTGCCATATTCGGCGATCTTACGGTAATTGATATCGCCGGTGAGTTCGGTCGCGTCTTGGTTCTTTTCGTCCTTCGGTTGGAAGGTGCCGATGCCTACCCGGTCCTTCTCACTGAGGATCACGCGCTTCACGCGGACATCTTGAATCACGCGAGTCCAATCGCCGTCGTACTTCTTGAGCCGTTGGTAGTACATGAAGCGACAGAAGGGGTCGAGCTCACCACTGATCGAGACGCGCGGATCGTGTTCACCCTGGCGTTGATTCAATTCTTCTTCGACGTTCATTCGAAACCGCTCGGGGAATAGGTGCAGAGGCTCCTCGTTCATCGGGCACCAGTGGATGGCTTCGACGTTATTCGGATCGTTGTCGTCGACCCAACCGAGCGTGTAGAGCGCGCCGGCATCCGTGCTTGAGTAACGCTCGATCCCTTTTTTGAGCATGCGGACGATAGTGCTCTTGCTGCTGCCGACCGGCCCGTGCAGCAATAGCACTCGGCGTTCAATGCCGTATCCCGCCGCGGCGCTCTTCATCGCATTCACCAAATGATGCAGCGCTCCTTCGAGGCCAAACACCGCATCCCGGCCATCGTTGTCGGGATCGTCGAAGAATCGGTAGTGGACCCGCTTCTCGCGACCGCTCTCGGTCACATCCACGCCGTAAGACAAGATCATGTCGTAGAGCCTCTGATAGGCAGTCCGGGTGACTTCCGGATGCTCGCGGACAATATCAAGATACTCGGCGAACGAACCGACCCAGTTCTTACGTCGGAACTGTTCGCAGTCTTGATTCTTGGCAACTAAGGCTATGATTTCGCGTCCGTCGCTCATCTCAACTCTCCCGTGAGCGACTTCGACCTGGCCGGCTTACCCTGCGGTCGATGTGAATCGTGGCGGCTGCATGTCTCCTATGCTCGTAAAGCTGCGAATGGCATGCACCGCGAAGTGCGATTCCTGCATTCCAATTGCATTCGACCAACGGACTCCATTATCTAATGGCCGGCGACGGTCGTCGTCGCAAAACTAACTATGAAATTTCTCGGTTGGCATCGGATGATTCCCTTGCCCCATTTTCGAATTTGCTGGCCCTCTCGGTTTGTACGATCTGATCGTTTGGCGATCCCTTGGGTTATCGCCAAGCGGCGAACGACGTGTAGATCGGGTAATGCACCGTAGGAGCGCTCCATCACGAGAATCCGTTGGCCCAAACAGACCCAAGTCGTGACTGACTTATCTCTTATCTACCGACTGCGCAGCAACGAAATCATGCGAGATCGTCGAGGAAGCACCGCCGGGTGGGTCGTGTGATGGTTTGCCTAACGCGTGCCAGATTTGCACACAACGAAGAAGGTTGGCAAAGAGCGGTGGGACAAGGTGGTGGCGTGTCGGCCGAGACACCCGCTCGACCGCGACACGCGGAAATCGCGCGTCGCACCTCTTCTGTTAATATAAGTATCGACTCAATTCTTGACTGAGGCAACATTGACTTTTGCAACTTGAAAGCAAATGTGCCTGTCAACCGACCCCATCTCCATGATTATAAACTGTTTTACAGCAACAACTTGTATCGCAACCTAAGGAGTTGGAAGAAGACTCCATGCCGGCCGATAAAATTCGCAAAATTGGTGCCGGCAACTCCGGGCAAGCGCTTATTAGCCCATCGACCCCTCAGATTTCGTCTGCACCAAGGACCTTACGATTCATTCCTTCTTATTCCTTCGTCGCCCGCCGCGCGAGCGCCCGCGCGATCCGCTATTGCCTCGTGACTGCGGTGCAGAGGATTTTCGGCGATCGGTCCGGGCCGCCAAATTCGCGTCGACGATTATCCCGATCGCATCGTCCCAAGAAGGAATGCTCTTATGACCCGTCGGCGTGCTGCGGTTTGTCGCTTCAGCCGAGTCTTCGTCGCCGATCCCGAGGTCCATTTGATCGGTATCGTTATCGCCGTCGAGGATGATCTCTTCCAGGCCGTCATCAAATCCTTCTTTTCGACTTTCCTGCCGACGCGAATCGTCACGGCGGGATCGACTGGAGCGGCTACGTCCTCTCGGCTCACGCTCCACGCGAGATTCCCTGGGTGCAAGCGGCTCACGTGCAGCCCGCGGCCCATCAACTCTGTTTTCTTGCTGATCGGATGTTTGGTCTTCGCCACTTGACTCGCCTTCCGAGCGTCGCCCCCGACCGCGGCCACGACCCCGACGACGGCGACGACGAGGCGGTTCGCCGCTCTCATCCGCCGGCTGGATTGCGCCGCTTTCCGCTTCGGTCGACTCGCCAAGCGCCGTTTCGAAGGACTCTTTATCCCAGGATTCGCTGACCTCGGCTTCTACTCCGCTGTCAGGGCGAGTCTCATCATGTTGTCGACCGCGACGACCCGATCGAGCGCCGCGAGGCCGCTTTTCGGTGGATTCCTCACGATCCGAAGGTTGCTCGAATCTTTCGGGGCTGGTGCTCTCGGCAATTCGCTCGACCTGTTGATCAGGCGAGCCAAATATCTTATGCCACAAGCTCACGCCCAAGCTGGGGGCGGACACAGCTTCGATCTCCTGCGGGGGAGCTGGTGGGAGTGGCGATGGCGTCTCCCGCTCACTGCGAGCGGGTTTGTCATGATCCTGACGTGGCGACTCTTCTCGGTGGCGACGTGGCCGGTCTTCCCGGCTGCGGTTTGGTGATTCACCACGTGGTTGACGAGGTGTACGGGCAGAGCGATCTCCTCTGTCTGAAGAATCGGGACGTCGTGACGAACGCTCTCGACGTGGCGGTCGGTCGCCACTCCGTTCACTCGCTGTTTCGCTTGACGGAAGCGGGGCTAAGGAAGTTTCAATGTCTGTTTGCATCTCTGCAACAAGGGCCTGCGGCGACTCCAAAGCAGGAGACACTTCAAGACCCAAGTCAGCCGCCAAGCTGTCCCAACCCTTTGAACTGGCTTTCAGATGCGGTGGCGGCTCGGCGGCTTTGCGGCGCGGCGCGACTGAGCCGCTCTCGGCGGCGGCGGGAGTTCGCGGTGAAATCACTGGCTCGGGTGGTGCCGCAGCGCCCAACTCGCGGGCCAGCGCGTCCCATTTTGACTGCTTTTCCGGATTGTCCATAGATTGTGCTTTGTTAAGCGGCCAAACCCATGCCGATAACGCATGGCGATAGCCGCAAGTAGTGCCGCCCATTCGTCGTGCCAATTGTCCAGCGGCACTCTCAGTATAAGGTTTTTTGAAGTCGTCCGAAAGGCGGAGAAGGGCCGGATCGTATACCATTGTAGGGTGCATTTCGCGGCAAAACGCCTTTCTTGAATTCCTGACAACGTTGTCTCAAGCAACATGCCTAACAATTCTGAAACCACAACCTCCCACGACGCCGACCACTTGGAAGAGGTCGAAATCGCCGGCCATATCATTGATAGCCTCATCTTGCCGAAGGTCCTCGATACGATAACCGCATGCGGCGGCACGTTTCGGATTAAGCGCATCAATGTCGGTCAGGCCCGCAACGATCCCAGCTATGCACTGGTCGAGGTACAAACCGGCTCGGCCGAACAACTGGCGGAAATCCTTGCCCAAATCGCCGACCACGGTGCGATCCCGACCACGACACAAAATTGTCGGCTCGCAACGGCTGATATGGACGGGGCCTTCCCCGAAGGCTTTTACAGTACGACGAATCAGCGGACAGAAGTGCGGCTCGGCGGCCAGTGGGTTGAAGTAGCAAACCAGGAGATGGATTGCGGCGTGGTGGTGGATGGAGCAGGGGGCAAAGAGCAGGGAGTAGGGAGCAAAGACCTGAAATCGACTCAAATCCCTGTTCCCGGTTCTCCGCTCTCTGCTGCCCGCTGCGTGCCGATGATCGAGGTGCGGCAAGGCATGCAGATCGTGTTGGGACATGCCGGCACGCGTGTGTATCCGCAGGATCGCGGTGAGGTGCGGCCGCATGATTTCGCCTTCATGTCGAGCGGCGTATCGACTGAAAAGCCGAAGGGAGCACTGATCCGCGAGATCGCCCGCGAGTTGGTCGCCAACCAGCGCAGCGGTAAGAAGACGCTGCTCGTGGGCGGGCCGGCGATCGTCCACACGGGGAGCGGGCCGCTCGTGTGCGATTTGATCCGCCGCGGCTACATTCACAAGCTTTTCGCCGGGAACGCGCTGGCGACGCACGATATTGAGCAGGCGCTGTTTGGCACGAGCCTCGGCGTGCAACTTGAAGACGCCAGCATCGCCGATGCCGGGCACGAGCACCATCTGCGGGCGATCAACCGCATCCGCCGTTGCGGTTCGATTCGTAAAGCAGTCGAGCAGGGCGTGCTGGAGTCGGGCATTATGCACGCCTGCATCGAGCACGACGTCGAGTTCCTGCTCGCCGGCAGCATCCGCGACGACGGCCCGCTGCCCGACGTGATTACCGACGTGCTCGTGGCCCAGGCCGAAATGCGCTCCCGGATCAAGGACGTCGGCTTCTGCATGATGATCGCCACGATGCTGCATTCGGTGGCTGTCGGCAATCTGTTGCCAGCGCGGATCAAGGTCGTTTGCATCGACATCAACCCGTCGACGGTGATCAAGCTCAGCGACCGCGGCAGCTTTCAGACGGTGGGGCTGGTGACCGACGTCGAACCGTTCCTGCGGGCGCTGGTGCAAGAGATCGACGCCCTCGAACGCAAGACGAGTTCCTGATCGTCGATAGTGTATGTCGCAACAGCCCCACGTTCTGATGTGCCCGCCGGACTACTACGGCATCGAGTACGAAATCAATCCGTGGATGAACACCGAGCGGCAGGCCGATCATCCGACCGCGGTAGAGCAATGGCGGGCTTTGCATCAGCAGATGGAGGCAGTGGGAGCCAAGGTATCACTGATGGAGCCTGTGCAAGGCTTGCCCGATTTGGTATTCACCGCCAACGCCGCCCTGATTTACAGCGAACGAGCAATACTCTCCCACTTCCGGCACCCGCAACGGCAGGGCGAAGAGCCGCACAACCGCCATTGGCTCGCGGAGCACGGTTTCGAAGTGCTCGACCCGCCGGCGAATTTCAGCTTCGAGGGGGCGGGCGACGCTCTTTTCTGCGGCGACACACTCTACGCCGGCTACCGCATGCGGAGCGACGCGGCTGGTCACCAGGCGATCGGTGGGATGCTCGGGGTGCGCGTAATCCCAGTCGAGTTGGTCAACCTGTTCTACTACCATCTCGACACCTGCTTTTGCCCACTCGCAGAAGATACTGCGATCTGGTATCCACCCGCGTTCGACGACTATGGTCGGCGGGCGATCCAGCAGCATTTACCGAACTTGCTCACCGTCGAGCAAGCCGAAGCAGAACGCTTCGCCTGCAATGCGGTGGTCATCGGCCGCACGGTGATCACGAACACTGGCTGCGAGCACCTGCATGCGGCGCTTAGTGCGGTAGGTTTCGAACCCATCGCCACACCGCTCAGCGAATTTGTCAAAGCGGGCGGCAGCGCGAAGTGCCTCACGCTGCGGCTGGATGGTGAGGAAGCAGCGGCGTGGAAATAAGGCTTACGGCCGGTCGTCGACGATCATGTAACCGTTGTCGGCCACATTAAACAGCGGCCGGTAGGGGTTTGAATGGGAAGAGCGGGCGTGGCCTTTCCAGTGCCAGACCAAGTTGATGCCGATGTTCCAGGCTTCTTCGCTGGCGGCAATACTGTTCCCGCTACTACTTGGAATCAAGTAAGTAAAACCTGGCTGCAGGCTCCATGAATCCGTCAGCGGTACCATGAAGTCAGCACCAATGATTCCGTCGGCATCGTCGGTGAGACCACCGTAGGCACGGCCTTCGCCGCCACGGGGACCATGCATGCGATAGTACAGCAGGTATTGATCGACTGTCTGAAAAGCGGTTGTTGTTTGCTGTTGGACATCGACGAAGACATTGTCGTCGAGATGAACGGCGATGCTGATGCCAATTTCGTGCATACCGCTATCGACAAAGCCGAACTCGGCGCGAAGTTGCGAGAAAGAGACGCTTGTATCTCGCTCGTCGAGCAACAGATCCCAGGCGATGCCGCCTTGCAAGCCATCGTGGGCGCGTTGGAAAACGCCGGTCGTGAAGAAGTGCTGAGCGAAGGAATCTCCGATGCCGGTATTCTCGTCGCCGCTGAGTTGGCTTTGCACCGCTTGGTATCCGAACTGATAGCCGTAATCGAAGAACGGTAATTTGGCGCCGATGTTGAATCCTTCTTGAAAGCCAAAATTCCCGCTGTTGCGGTCCTGATCGTAAGGACCTTTAAAGCCATGCACACCGGCATAGATCATTACTTCCTGGAATTTTGGCACGCGAATGCGAATCGTGTGGCACGACTCATCATCATGCGGACCAACACACCATAGGTCTTCCTGCGGATGGCAACCGCAAGTATCACCGCACATGACGCCATCGCCGCACAGCGGACCGCACTCACAATCGGGCCCGCATCCATCGGGCCCGCATCCATCGGGGCCGCACGAACCACCAAAGGGGCTACCATCCGGCGACCCGATCCATTCACCGTCGGTATGGATCTCCGGGCCGATCATGGAAGTACTGCTACGCATCCGTTTTAACGACGGTTGGCCTGGCGGAGCGGATAGCTCTTCCGGTGCGCCATCTTGATAGGCCACCTGGCGAAGCGGACGAATCCAGCTATCATCAAAAACGCGGCCGGCAGTCGTCGCGGAGCGTGGACGCTGCGAATTGCGATTCGGCTGCGGATTTGGCCGGGCTGCATGTTTTGCCGCCATGTCGGTTTGCCTTGGCTGCGGATTACTGAGTGCCACAGCTTGCTCGGCCGAATTTGCTGGCTGTTTTTTGCTGGATCGTGGTTGCTGACGGGCAACGGTGGGGGCAACCTCATTCGCATCGTCGAGTTCAGTGTCTGCTGGCGAGAGTTCCTGAGCATCGACGGGTGGCACAAACGGCTTCGGAGTTCGTGTCCGTGCCGTGGTCGGGACGGTGATCACCTTGCTGTTCGAAGCTTCCTGTTGGGCTGCAATTTTGGCCCGGCCAGAAGCTTGTGTAGGCATGAGCCATTTCTTGGGCGACGCGACACCTTGAGCCGACGTGCTAGCGCGCGACGGCTCGTTGACCGGCCTAGTGGGCTGCCATGTCGAGCCGGAGGCTGTGTCGCGTCGGTAGGTCGTACTACGATCGCTCGACGAATGGGTTGAGCTTTGAGCGAGAACATTACAACTCCAGGCCATCAGTGCGGCCAGAAGGGTAATGCGCCAGATGGCCAGGGTGCTGGTGCGTAACATCGATCGATCCTTCCGGGAGAGCGTGGCTGTTGCAAATTGGGCGTGTCGGCTGCCGTCTCGTCACGAAAAGGCCCAGCGACCGCCCAGATCCCCCCTTGGATCAACACCTGACGGGAAATATCGACCGGCCCAGTCACAGACTTTCGGAAAACTTTGCGCAACCGTTAGACTTGAGCAACTGGCTGTCGGTAGCATTGACAGCTTGGCAGCGCAGGTAGAATGCTTCGTGCGCGGTTCCAGAGTCGAAATCAGCAGCGTTATGGAGTGATCGAAATGACAACGACAAGTAGGTTCAGCGTCGTGGCGAACTTGGTAGATATCCTGGGTCGGAGCTGCTACCCGGCGGAAGTCGTCGTCGATTCTGGCCGCATCGCTGCTATCAAGCCAGCGACCGCTCAGCCGACAACTTATCTGCTGCCGGGGTTCATCGACGCCCATGTCCACATCGAAAGTTCGTTGCTGGTGCCGAGCGAGTTTGCCCGCAAGGCGGTGATCTATGGCACGGTAGCGACGGTGAGCGACCCGCACGAGATCGGCAATGTGCTGGGAGTGGCAGGCGTTGAGTACATGCTTAAGAATGCGGCGCAGGTACCGCTGAAGTTCTATTTTGGGGCACCCTCCTGTGTGCCGGCCACAACGTTCGAAACGGCCGGCTCGGAAATCACGGTCGCCGAAGTCGAGCAACTTCTCGACGACCCGCGAATTCTTTATCTCAGCGAGATGATGAACTTTCCTGGCATCCTCTCTGGCGACTCTGTCTGCCTGGCCAAGGTGAAAGCGGCCCACGAGCGTGGCAAGCCCGTCGATGGCCACGCACCCGGGCTCCGCGGCGAACAGGCTGCCCAGTACATCGCTGCCGGAATCACCACCGACCACGAATGCTTTACCAAGGAGGAAGCACTCGACAAGTTGGCCGCAGGCTGCAAAATTTCCATCCGCGAAGGATCGGCCGCCCGTAATTTCGATGCGCTCTACACGCTGCTCGGCGAATTCCCCGGCCAAACGATGCTCTGTAGCGACGACAAGCATCCGGACGAGCTACTCGTCGGGCACATTAACGTACTGGTGCGGCGAGCGGTTGAAAGGGACATCGACGTTTATGATGCGCTGCGGGCCGCTTGCATCGTACCCGTCGAACACTACAAACTGGATGTCGGCCAACTCCACGTGGGCGACCCAGCGGATTTTATCGAGGTTGATTCACTCACCACGTTTAACGTCGTGCGGACCTGGATTAACGGAGGTCTCGTGGCTGAAGGGGGCAAAACGAAGATCCCCAGCGTCGAGGTGCAGTTCGTTAATAAATTTGTGTCGACGCCGCTCACTCAGGAAGACATCGCGGTCTCCGCTCCGGCCGACGACACAGAAAAATTGCAGGTCATCGAAGCCCTCGATGGACAGCTCATCACTAATCGCCTGGAGGTGCCAGTGCAAATCTTGCACGAGGCGATCCATTACAACCTCGACATGGACGTACTCAAGCTGGTGGTCGTGAACCGTTACTACCAGGCACCGCCGGCCGTGGCGTACATCAAGAACTTCGGTCTCGAGCGCGGTGCGATGGCCTCGAGCGTCGCCCACGATTCGCATAACGTGATAGTGGTGGGCGTCGATGATGCCGACATCGTTGCAGCCGTGAATCTTGTCATGGAAGCCCACGGCGGACTCTCTGCCGCATGCGTTGCCGACAAGGTGAGCGAAATATTGCCGTTGCCCGTCGCTGGTTTAATGGCGACCGGTACCTGCGAAGAAGTCGGTGCCGCGTACGGCAAGCTCGACAAGCTGGTCAAAGAATGGGGCTCACCGCTGCGGGCCCCCTACATGACGCTCTCCTTCATGGCGCTACTTGTGATTCCCGCGCTGAAACTCAGCGACCGCGGGCTATTTGATGGAGCAAAATTCGAGTTCACCCCGCTTGTGATTTGAACAAAGTTTGCGATACATTTCCTGCGTTTGGCGGGCCATCTCCTCGGCATGATAACAGGCTTCGATGGCCTGCTGTCCAGCGAGTCCAAGTTGGGAGGAACGAATCGGGTCGCGCAGCAGTTCAGACAGTTTCTCGGCCAGATCTGTAATGTCGTGTGGTCGGAAGAGTAAGCCGCCGCCGGTGTTGGCGACCATCTCCGAGAAACTTCCGTGGTCGGGCAGCACCACCGGAACAGCGTTCGCCATCGCTTCAAGCGCCGGTAGTCCCTTCGACTCGCGGTAGACGGTCGGTGTGCTGAACACGTCGAGCGACTTCAGGAAAGCGATTTTCTGAGGCCGGTCTAATTCTCCGAGGTATGCGAACCTCCCGGCGAGCGGTCCGGCGGCAATTTGTTTCTCAAGCGATTCGAAATAGGGCCGGTCGACGGTGCTGAGATAGCCAGCCGCACGTACTATGAATCTCGGAACATCGTCGCGCTCGGCAAGTTGCTCACATGCATCAAGCAACAGATGCAGCCCTTTGTCTTCGCAGATGCGGGCCAGGTAGCCAATGACGCGCGGTTGATCCGGCCGCTTCTCGGTGCGCTTACCGTGGCCAGCGAGTTGGAGCCCATGCGGAATAACATGCACCTTGCTGTGGTCCACCGCTAGGTATTCGGCCATAAAATCAGCGTAGTAGCGGTTGAGTGCGACGAAGGCGTCGACCGCGACGGCCCGCTCATGCAAAAGAGCCCGAGCCTGCTGGTAATGCGGCGGCACCAGCTTTTCGAGAAAGAGATCTTCGCCTGAGAGTTGGCAAACTACCGGCGGGCCGCAGTGCTCCTTGAGCATTCGTGCCATGCCGATCATCATCGAATTCGAAAGATGCACCACATCCGGCCGCACGTCAGTGAGCAGCCAATCGACTAGTTTCTCAATTTCTTTCCGCTGGTTGCCTGCCTCGCCGCGGAGCATCGAAACGGTCATGTCGCCGAGTTCTGCTGGCTGGATGCTCACGCCACGTTGCGACACCTTCTCCAAGAGCCCCGGATGGTCTAACAGGCGATCCATCCACCAGGGCGTTCGTCGGAAAATTGCAAATTTCTGCTGCAGATAAACATTGATCCCGCCGAAGAACACGCGACGAATGCTGACGTCGGGCTCGTCGGTGCGGAGCGGCGTGTAGGTGGGCACTAAGAGAACGTCTTCTCCCAGATCCAATAGCGCCGCGGCCAGCGTGTTGTCGTGCAGACAACTGCCGCAGTACATACCTGCTGCTCCGGCCGTGATATAGGCGATCTTCATGAGAGGCCAGAGTTTCGGGGGTCAAAGGCCAGAGACGCGCAAGAATGCGTGGCTTCGATATCGATCTATGCCGTGGCTCCTCGCTCTTTCATGCGGGCAATCCACGGGTCGAGATCATCGAAGATGCGGCCCGCTTCGGGATAAAAAATACGACCAATGAGGATATCGGTAAAGTTGCTTTGATGCTGGGGATACTCGCGAATAAACTGGCCGACGCGAAATTTACCTGTATAAAAGGCCACAACCAATTTGCGGACCCAGTTCGTCGCCACATTAAATTCGGGCACCCATTTGCCGAGTTGAGCGGCGGAAAGATCACTCTTCTGCAATCCTTCGATGATGCAATCGGCGGCAAGCTGCCCAGATTTCAAGGCAAAATAGACACCGGAAGAGTAGAGCGGATCGATGAATCCCCACGCATCGCCCACGAACACCCAGCCGTTCCCGGCTGGTTGCTCGGTTGTGTACGAATACTCTCTCACAACGTCCAATCCTGCGATTCGCTCCGAACCTGCGAGGCGCTCGGCGATGGACGGGCAATCGGCGACTTCCTCGGCAAACAATTGCTCAGAAGTGCCGCGGCCTTGCAACAAATGCGCTGCGTCACCCACGACACCGATGCTGACCACATTGTTCGAGAGCGGAATATGCCAAAACCAACACTTATTCGACTGTGTGCGGAGGACAAGCGTCATCACACCCTCGTCGACAATTTCACGCCGCGCGCCGCGGAAGTGGCCCCAGATGGCCGCCTTGCGCATGTCGAGACTCGGCTTGCGGGAAGCCGCCCGACCCGAAAGCAAGCCTTGCTGACCGGCCGCATCGACGATTACATGCGCGCGGATCACGCGATCGGTTCCGTTGTCGTTGATGTCATTCGTGGCCAGGTTGTCTTGCATCAGGCGAACGCCCACCGCCCGATCGCCTTCAAAAACAACGTCCCTGACGCGCATGCCGCGATGAACCTCGGCACCTTTCTCCGCGGCGTGTGACAGCAACAACGGATCGAATTGCTCCCGCTCGACGTGCCAAGTGCGCCCGCACTCGCGCGGATCGTGGCGGGTAAAGAGGAACGGCGACGATTCTCGCTGGTTGCTGCTGACAAATTGCACGCCCACTTTGCGGACGAACGGGCTCTTCGTCAGCTTGTCGAGAACGCCCAATCGCTCGAAGACCCAATACGTCTCCGGCATCAGTGATTCCCCCACTTTGCGTCGCGGCTCGACGTCACGTTCAAGCAATAACGTACGGAAACCGGCGTCCGCTACCAGCGAGGCAGTAGTCGCCCCGCTTGGCCCGCCACCGATGACGATGCAATCGTATTCCTCTGATTGTGGTGTCATATCATTTCATCGGTGCCACAATTTCCAAGATCTGTACTGTCGGGCGATCGTCCACCAAAATCTGGGCCGACCTGCCAAAGATTAGCTGCTCCTTAGATACATTCAAATGCCGCCGCAGCGCCGGTCCTGGTCTGATCCGCCAGAGCATGATCAGCTCCACTTCTCGGAGTACGTTGTGTTGGATCAGCACCCGGCCCAACGGCAGCTTCTTGTCCGTAATCTCCTCGCTAGCATTAACCGGTAAATCGGCGAGCCAAATCCGCATGATCCCGAATTGTAAGATCGCGCCATCCGTCATGCGAGCCAGCAAGCTGTTGCGAGCGTAAGAAGCTTCATCCCGCCACTCCGCAAGCACAGCGACATCGACCAGACTATCATACGCCGATTCGAGCGTAACGGTCATATGCTCGTTGTGGGCGAGCAACCGTCGAAAGGCCTCGGGAAGATCATCGGCCGAAACGGGCGCGAATTCTCCCAACTCAGCGAGATTATCGTAAAACAGCGATGCGAGACGAGCGGCGCTGCTCGTGTACAGCTTGGCGTCGGTTAGATGATTCGAGGAACGATTCACCGGGAATGCTCTGCTCCCAGGAGGGCGCTGCGATGGTGCCGCAGGCAGGTGTGAAAGGGGCGTAACGCACGTATCAGGCGACCGGTGCAACTACCACTTGCTCCGGAGCAGCACTTCGAACAGCTAGTTTCATTGCACTAGCTGCAAATACGAGCGGATACAACCGTTCGTGATACCACAGCTTCGCAAAATAAAAACCGATCGGCGCTGGCTGCCGCAAGCGGCCTTGCTCCACAGCCTCTACAAGCCATCTCAATCCGTTCTTTACGGCTCGAGAGTAGAGTTGGTTCGAATCGGCGAGAGGCAAAAGTGCCTCAATCGCCAGCGACGTCTCTTCCACACTACAGAAGCTGGCGAGGGCATCTTCGGCCCGGGAAGTGCCCGAACGATAAATGTTAGAAAGCGACGTGGCAGGCGAGGTCCGGGGCGGGCCCCAACCACCGTTCGCATGTTGAACTCCTAGCAGCCAGCGCGCTGCCCGCTGGGCCATATCGCCGTCCATCTGGCCAAGTTCCGTAGCGGCTATGAGCACTCGAGCCGTCCCATAGACGAGATTATGCCCCTCGGGGTGGAACTGGTTCCCAAACCACAAAGGTACGAAGCTACCATCGTTGCGTTGTTCATTTTCGAGGAATCGCAGCCCCTGCCCGATGGCGGCTGTAAGCCGTTCGTCGAGAGTAGCCGGCAGATTGACGTAGCGGGCATCCGAATGCCACGCACGTTGCCAGACTCCTAGGGACCTCACCGCATGGGCGGTGAGGTCGCTCGCACTACGGTCGAACGGAAGCATGTTCCAGCCGCGATTGAACGTCGGCCAACCGCCATCGCTATTTTGAATGTCGAGCAGCCACTCAACACCATGCAGGGCAGCGAGATGCAAGCGGTGTTGCTTCAAAGGCGGGTAACGATGCCGTGAGCGGACGAGCGCGATCAGCGCGCCGGCCGTATCATCGGTTTCGGGCACGCCACCAGGCAGATCGGTCCATGCCCAGCCGCCCTCGTTAGCACCCGAGTAACCGTTGGTCGCATTGCGTTGACAGTCGAGCAGCCAATCGAGACAGTTCTCGTCCAACGAATCGGCATGCGACCTATTGTGCGGCGGTGTCGTGTGTGCCGTACCTTGCCACGACGAACTGACAGTCATCCTCTCGTCCGCACTAACTCGGTGAGAATTCACCTCAGCCGCGGAGTGATCGCTCAACGCGTTAAGTGCCAGCGTCGTATTCCAAGTGGCTAAATTGGTAACAATTGGCCAACTCGCATCACTCCGGACTGATGCGAGCAAAAATTCGACTCCCCGCCGTACAACCCGATGCTGCGCTAGCCCCATGCTGGCGAGGCTCATCACCACAAACGCGGTCAGCGGCGTCGACTCAAAAAAACCACCGTTGTCCGGTTGCATCTGTTCGAGGACCGCAAGACTCCGTTTCCGCGAAACGAGCCGCATCAAGCGGGTGAAGGGATTGCGTGGGCGATCATAGTAGAATTTCGCCTGCCCGACTGCGGCCAGGACAGGAATCGTGTAGCTCACGACCGGTAGATGCAAATGGCTGTACCAGCTTTGCGGCAAGCCGGTGTACTCGAAGGGTAGGGCAGGCACCTGTCGCCACGGCACCAAACCGGCAAGAGCAGCGTTTGCTAGAATCGGAGCGGCGAGGCTCTTATCACGGCCAGAGCGCTTCTTGAGTGATGCGGAACCGCCTTGAGCCTCCAGATACTCGTCGGCCCGGTCGATCAAGCCCTCATACTTTGCCGGCACACACGTCATGCGAAAGGCACTTTGCACCAGGACCGTAGCAGCCACGTTCGATCGGCCCTGTTCTGTTTCGCCCCAACCGCCGTCTTCATTTTGTCGTTGAGCCAACCAATGGACGCTTTCGACGATCAGTTCGCTCAAGTCGCCCTGAAGCATATCCGCGATGCTGGTGCTACCGAGGGCAGCTTCGGTCCGGCCATTGCTGTGCGCCAAGACCAACGCGCTCACTGCAGTCGCAGTCGCCAAGGGAGAACTCGCCAACTCGCCCACCCAGTGGCCGCCCACGGTCCGATTGCCCAACAGTTCGGAGCAGATCGTATCATACGCAGCAATTAAGCGCTCACTGTCTACGTGCAGATTCATGTTCGAACGCGCAACCGGGGATGGATGCATTATTCGCGAACCGTTACGGCGCAATAGCACTGCCGGTATCACGACAGGAGAAAAACCAATAGGTGGGAGCGATCATGTACGAAGCAAAGCGAAATTACCACGTGGAGCGTGCGTCGGGACAAAAATTGTCGCTGGAATATGTTTTGCACGGACTTGAGCCAACATGCGCCTGGCAAGCGATCTCCGACCGACTCACTTTCTGAAACGCTGTATACTGAATATTACTGCTTCTGGCGTGCGGAGCATCGCTCTACGATGGAGAGCGAGGCAATTTACCTTCTCCGGTTTTTTTGTCCGACTGCTAAGATTTTAAGCGGGTGCCGATGGTTTGTCGAGCCGCCGCAAAGATGCCTTAACGGCAGCCAACATAAAGTTGTAAATAGCGACGCCATAATAGGTACGGCTGGGTTAGGCCGCATAATCCCGCCCGCGAGGAGCCAGCGACATAAAGTCGAATTCTGCGGCAGTGGCGGGCTTGACTCCAATAGGTCGACAAGTTGTCGGGGGGCTGGGCGGGCCCATCTGCACGACCGATTCGCCAGCGTTCGAATACCAGCACCCATCCCGCGCGGACTAGTTCTGTTTAAGAAATTCGCTACGGTAGACTGGTAACTTTGCCAATCGCATCCGCCGCTCGAAGTGAGTACGAAAATCGAGATCATGCTCGGCCTGGCGTTCGGCCACCGCCAGTGGACCAGCTAAGGGTGTACACTCGGCAACAAGGGCTATGCCAGTAGTAAAGTACTCTTCGACATCGGTCCAGAAATGGAACTTTCCGCCGGGCATGAGCGCGCGCACGACATCGTGCAGGAATCGTTCATTGATCACTCGCCGCTTGCGATGCCGCTTCTTCCACCAAGGATCGGGGAAGTAAACATGCACACCTGCGAGCGAACGGTCGGGCAGAAACTCGCGGAACACACGCTGTGCATCGCCTTCAACAATCATCGCATTTTGCAGGCTCCGCTTCGCCAGTCTAGCTGCGGTGTGGTGGGCGTATTTGTGGGCCACTTCGATCCCAAGAAAATTCCGGTCTGGCATGGCCGTCGCAGCTGCTTGAAGAAAGAGCCCTTTGCCACTACCGACTTCCACTTCCAGTGGTCCAAGCATAGCAAAGAGTTGGGCAGAATCCCAGGGCAGAGGCAACTCTTCGACGGTCCGCAAATGCTGCGACAAATCAAGCTGAGGATCGAGTTTTGGCAAAGCGCGTCGGCCCATGAGAATTGCGCTACCTATTCGCCTTTCTTTTGGCGAGGGTCGTCGAAGCGAAACAGGTCTTGCACTTCGCGTTTCCAATCGGCGTCAGCGGGCGAGGCGCCTAGCGAGAGGACTGGCATCAAGATCACTCCCGCGACAAAACCACCGATATGTGCCCAAAAAGCCACCTGCTCGCCGCCCATTAGCTCACGCATAATGTTGAGTCCTGCTGCCATCTGCAACAGGAACCAAATCCCCAGCACGAACAGAGCTGGCAAATCGATGATCAAGATCAGCCCGAAAAAGATCAGCGTCTTGACCATCGCCTTAGGATAAGTAATCGCGTACCCGCCAAGCACAGCGGCCACCGCGCCACTAGCGCCGATCATCGGAAGATCGCTCTGCGGGTCCGACATAAATTGGCAAAGCGTGCCTACGAGCCCGCCGGCAACGTAGTAACTCAAATATAAGAAACGCCCCAGTCGATCCTCGATATTGTTGCCGAAAACCCACAACATCCACATATTCATGGCGAGGTGAATCCAGCCACCGTGCAGAAACATTGCGGTAAAGAAGGTCGCATAGACTTGTGAGGGGTCGTTCGGAAGCTTCCTCACTGGCCCCGGAATCGGTTCGCCCGCATTGCCCGCCTGCCAAGTGCGAACAACCACCGGTTTTCCGGTGCTCAACGCAGATACTCGCTTAGGGATGAAGCCGTAATCATAGACGACCTGTTCGGTCGTGGCAGGATCTAAGGTGGCCAGCTTTCCCATCACCGCAACATTTAGCGCGATGATGAGCACCGTGACCCAGGGGAAGCGATGATGCGGAATCAGATCGTAGAGCGGAAACATGGCGATTAGCAGCTGAGAATTGCCAGCAGCTTGGCGAAAAGTAAATGACTCAAGCCATGATACACTCAGCCGCGGCCAGTGAGGGCACCGACGGGGAGCGGGATGCCACGAATCTTTCCCTCGCAGACAAGATTCTCCGCCACAAAACACTGGAAGCGGCACCGGATCATTTGGCCTAGCCGAATTTGTAACTTTTCACAAACGATCACCAGCCGATTGTCAGGGGTCACGGTGCCACGGAACTTGACTTCATCCAGCCCGCCGAAACCTACCATTTCCATGCCCAGCAAATTGTGTTTCTGCACATGGTAGCTGCAAAGCTGCGCAGCGGCCTCGCACATCAGAACCCCGGGCATCAGTGGCATGCCCGGCATGTGGCCGCGAACCCAGAATTCGTTCGCCGTCAAATCCTTATAGCCTACGCAAATTCCGCGCTCGGCATCATCCAGCACGACAGCCGTCAATTGCTCCATCTCAAAACGCTGCGGATTGTATCGGCGGATAACTTCGATGTCCGCAACCACATGTTCAAGATCGTATTCGGAGGGATCGAGGATTAAGTCTTTGCCAGCCACAAATTGTTCCCTACTATCAATCAGCCTTTTACGCATCAAATACTATTCAAGCGATTCGATGAACGCGGCAGGGCCAGACTCGCTTAAGTCTTGACCTTGTGACGCCGCTGCTTGCGGGGACGACTGCACGCCGGGCGAGCACCGTGATTCGCTTTTTTGACCTTGCGACCTGGCTTTGCCATGACAAAATCTCCTCACACAAAAAACTAACTTGATTTGATAACGAACCGACTCCACTACCAGTTTGGCCAGTTCGGCGAACAATCGAGACCCTTGAGTGTACCAAACGGCGAACGTGCCCGAAAGCCGAGGCAACGGCCCAAGCGCCGGGACCTCGCCAGGAAAATGTCCTAGGGAAATTACGGTTTGGGAGCAAGATCCCAAGCCGTGAGCCAAGTGATTTCAACCGGCCTGAGGCCGAAATCTTCGCGCATTCGCTGGTCCATATCTGCCAGATGGCCGGCTCCATAGAAGATGCCGATCTTAGATTTTCCTGCCGCAATTTGTTCCTTGAGCACGCGGAGGGCGATTTTGTTTCGCTCGCTGATCAGCACCGATCCTTCTTCGCCGCCAAAGCTAGTGAGCAAATCTTCGGTATTTGCCAGTTGCTCGGCCAGTACCATTTTCAGCCGGCGCGGCCGATCCTCCGCAAACAAGGCGGCCATAATCGCCAGATCCGGCGAAGCCCCCTTGGTTGCCAGTTGGCTTTGCTGTGCCATCGTCTGGCCGAGCAGACGCATGTACATTTGCATAAACCCTTCGTTGCGATCCTTCATCGCTTGCAGGAATTGGTCCGGCGACATGTCGGCGTGGACAAAGTTCTCTTTCGTATAGTCCACCTGCTCCAATTGGTGCTCGAGGGCCAACATCGTTTTCATGCCGTTCTGCAGCGCACCGAGCGGATGGGTGTTCGAAGTGCCACGGCCCCGTTCGACGACCGTACCCTCTGCTGCCACCAACTCATACAGCAAGGCATCATACTGTTTAAAGCGACGATTGAGTGTTTCGTAATAGGCTTGGTCGCCGATATGCACAGCTCCCACCAAATCGACCGACAGAGGCGGATTGGCCGAGTTTTGGTCAGGCTCAGCCGGTTCGTACCGCACGATGGCTGATTCCATTGCTAGCGGTCGCCGTTTGGTGTCGTAGCGCAGCCGCACCCAGTCTTTGCCCAGTTCCTCAGATTCAGCTTCAGCAGTCCCGTGACCATGCTTTTCGATTGTTACCGGCGCAGCCGACTGAGCAGCGGAAACACCGGCTCGAAGTGCCCACCAGGCGACCGCAATCTGCAGCATCACCACAACACTTCGACAGGTCAGCCGCAGCTGGCGACAAAGCGGTCCCCAGTTGGCACGAAGCAGTAGAAATTGAAAAAGCACTGTCGCTCCTCTCTGATTGCTGTTTCAAATAGGCCATTGGAATCATTTCGCCGCCTGAGAGCCTGCGTTCGGCGCAAGCATCGAGGGGGTATCCGAAGTATATGCCTTAGAGTCTTTCCGAACAGGGAGGGCGAGGCTCCCGCCGAGCCACTGTCCTCATGAAATACACAGCGATTCTGGCTCAACAGGGGCATCGTCCGCCCCAAAACAGGTCCTTTCCGGATTGCTTCTGAGTGAATGACTCTCGTGTGGATGCCGTTTTCCGGCTTCTCATGGGCCTGCTATCGCTGCTTGCCACCAGGGAACGGGCCGGTACATCCGGCACAACCCCGATTTTCGCTTCTCTTTACCGATCTTACTCAACTGGCACCGACGGCGCATCCGATACTACCCACACCTGTTGTTACGGACTGCTGCGCGAGGCGCGGCGGCTGGTTGACGTTCCCCGCGTCAAAGAGGGGTAGTAGGTTACGATGAGATTCAAAACAAATCCATGTTTCGCGGCTCTCGGCATCCTGATGGCGGCATTTGCTGCTGACGCGTACGCGCAGTTGGATCTGCCGTTCGGCCCCGAGAACTACTCACACGACTTCCAACTATTTGCGCCAGTCGAAATCGATCTGGACAATGAACCCTACGTCGACGACCACGGCTACCTGTTTAACTACAGCAAGCTGGCATGGTCGTTCAGCGGTGAACACGTCACGATCGGCGATCCGGACGTCGTCGTGTTTGCCGAAGAAATCTTTCGGCAAAATCCTCAAGATGAAGGCATTCGCCCGGCACCGTACCAAGTTCAAAATGGCCTGCAAGACGCCCTTCCTGATGCGGGGTTTGGCTGGGGAGATCGCTATGAAATCGGTTACCGCGATCGCGGCAATGGCTGGTTGATCAGTATCCTGGACGGTCCCGAGCAGGTGCAAAACAAGGTCTATGGCATGACGCCCACGCTCTCCGGCACAACGTTGCCGCCGGTTGATTTAGATTTCCGCGGACAGCCCTTGTTCCCACCCGGCAGTACAGGGGGTGGAAACACCGATCCCAACGCCCAAACTCCAGGTACGCTCGGTGGTTTCTTCGCGCTTGGCTTTGGAAACGTTCACGTGAATTTCGACACCCCGGCCGGCTACCTGCTGGGCTTTCGCGACTACTTGAATTTCCTGGCCGGTGCTGCGATCGGTACCCAAGTCGGGCCTGTCGCCTTTGTCGGAAATTTTGGTGGACTCACAGAACCAGACATCGATGATGACGATGGGACGTTTGATTTTATCCGGCTGACGGACGACATCGACGAAGACGGTATCCCGGGCGCAGTCATCATTATTGATCCAGTCACGGGCGGCCTTACGACACTCACCGACTTCGACGATCTGCATCAATTCAACATCGCCTTCGACCAAGTCATCGTGCGGACGCGGGCCAAGATCAATGGTGTCGAAGCCATGTGGACCCACGAACTCACCAATCGTCACATGCAGGCCAAGCACCAGAACAACTTCTTCGAGTTGGGCGTCGGGGCCCGCTACCTGCAGTTTGAAGACTACTTCAGCTTTCTCGCGGACGGTGGCATCCTCGGACGCACCTCGTCTGATACCTGGCTCGATAACAACATCGTCGGGCCACAAGTTCGCGCTAAATGGATCAATCAACGCCAACGCTGGCGGCTCTCCGGCACGGCCAGCTTCCTGTTCGGCTACAATACGCAGAACTGGAGTCAGGAAAATGGCATCGGCGCCGAGCTAGTACCGGGAGCCACCAATCGGCTCTTGTTTGCCCAGCCAACCTTTTCCCAGCACGGACTAACACGCGACGACTTCTCGCCAGTCGGCGAACTGCGGCTCGATGCAGCATATTATTTGACGCAGTCTGTAGCACTCAAAGTCGGCTACACGGGGATGTACATCGGAAATATCCGTCGGGCCGCCACTTCCGTTCGCTACTTTCTCCCGGATATGGGTTTTCGCGACTCCGGTACGCAAGACTTGATTTCCAACGGCGTAGACTTTGGTATCGACTTCGTATACTAGCGCCCTTAGTAACGCCAAGCGCAACAAGAAGGCGCCAGGAAACTGGTCGCAACTTCGGATCTCCCCAGCGGAATCCCACGCCGCGACCAAATACCTGGCACCTTGTTCGTTTCTTATTGCCGATGACCGGCCAGTCAGAGTTCTGCGTTCTACGGAACTACCATTCTTACTCGACGGTGACGGAGTGGCGGTCCGCATGGCGAGTGCGCAACTCTTCCAGTTCCATTGTCAAGCGGTGACGCAGCGGGCTCTCCGGCCGCAATTCGTCGAGCAACTGCTCTGCTCGATCGAAAGTGGCCAATTCTATCTCGCTGCCACAAAACATCCGACTCCAACTACGCGAGACCTCGTTCTCGGTTAACAATGGGGGGCTCCTTTTAGGATTGATACGATGACAGAACCTTGATAACCTTCTAGTCATTCTAGCGAGTTCCGCCTGGGGCTGCAAAGCAAATAGTGATGCAGGCGGACGACCGCTCAGAGAGATGCCGGCGACGAACTCCCGCTGGCAACAACGTTGCCACCCTCCTAATCGGCACGACCATTTGTCAGGCATGCCGCTGGCGAGGTGAACCCAGCGGATATACCCTTGCCTCTGTGCTGGCCCTTGGCTTCGTCGTCTTAACACCTCAGCGTCTTAACACCTCAGCACGTAACAAGCGCAACTCTTAGGGTGGAAAAGCTTTACAGCAATCGCTAAACGACTATAGTGAAATATGAGTGGGCCCGATGCAAGGGCCCCTTTTTCACAACTTCGAGCTGCGGAGCCGCTCGCCATGTCTCAAGCCATCGTCGACCCGGCAGAATTGCGGCGTTTCGCCAATAATCTCAAAAAGTTCAACCAAGACCTGGAAGAACGCATGACGGCGCTGCGCAGCCAGCTACAGGCACTCGGCACCACTTGGCGTGACCAGGAGCATAAGAAATTCACCGACGATTTTGAGCACCACATGCAGGTGATCGCCAAATTCATTGAAACGACGAACGAACACGCGCCGTTCCTGCTCCGCAAGGCGGAACGTATCGAAGAATACTTGCAGCAGCGGTAGCCTGCGAAACGGGTTCTGCCGCCAACCCTCCGACCTCCGACCTCTTCTCTCCCATGACCGCTAATGTCCGCTCCCTCGAAGCGATCGAGGCCGTCCGCACGGCTCTGGCCTCGTTCCGCGATGAACTCGAACATTCGCTCTCCATGATCGACATCGAAATGCGCCGCTTGCTCGATTGGCTCGAACACGATCGTCCGCCATTCTGGCGCACCCAGCTTCGTAAAGCGCAGGATGGTGTGACCGAGGCTCGATCTGCCTTGCACGTCTGCCTGATGTATCCGGTGGCCGACGAGCGGCCCTCCTGCCGCGAAGAACGGGCGGCACTCAAGCAGGCCGAGGCGAAGCTGGCCTACTGCAATGAAAAAGCGGAAAAACTTCGGCATTGGATCCGCGAAGTGCGACATGAGATGTTCGAATACGAAGGCCGAATTAGTCAATTGAGAGATCTGGCCGAAATCGACGTACCCCAAGCCATGGCGGTACTGAGCCGTTTGCTGGCACGGCTGCATGAATACCAGGCCATCCGCAGCCAAACAGGACGGATGGTCGATCCCCCGAGCAGTCCATCCCTCGCGGCAGAACTGATGCCCTCACGCATCCCCGCTGAGCCACAAACAGCCACGCCAGAAATGTCGCAACTCGCCGCCGAGACACCGCCAGCCCCCGTGGAGGAGCCCTCATGAAGAAATGCGATCTCCTCACGCCGGCCAGCCGCCTCCGCCATGCATTGAAGCATTTGGAGGAAGTCTGGCAGCGCAGCGGCGACGAATGGGACGACGCGGTCAGCCGACGATTTGGCGAACATCAGCTCGCCCCCATGCTCCCCAAGCTGAAGGTCGCCCTGGATGCGGTCGGCCGAATGCACCAACTGATGAGCGAGGTACAGCGTGACTGCGAACAGTGACGAGCCGCTGTCGATCATCCGGCAGCTCGAGTTGATGCGCGACCTGCAGCGGCTGGCGAATGAGCGCGCGCAAGCCGAATTGCATGCTCGCGCAACGCTGGAGCAGGGCTTACATGCTGCCGAAGAAAAGTTCGCAGCGAACCGGCAAATGATCGAGTCACATTACGATTCGGCTCGGCATGCTGCCCGTTTGGAATATGACGAAACTCGCACCAGCACAGAGCACCAGTACGAAAGCGAGCGCGATCAAGCCCAGCGGCAGTACAAGGGGCTGCGTCAGAATGTGGAGTCTGCCCACGCTCATGGCTTGCAGACTGCCCAAGCCGAACTGCAGGAATCGAGTTGGGAAACACTGACCGTATTCGATGCCATCAAAGGTCGTCCGCGCGAACGAATGTTGGAAGCGGCGCGGCGCATTCGAGCCCATAGCGATGAGATTTCAGTGCTCGAGCGCGAGGCTACGGCGATCATGAAGATGCGCCGCCAATGGCAGGAATTCCCTCCAGCCAACGCAGTGGAGATTCCGCCATCGGTTGCATCGCTTAGCGACCGAGCCGACCAATTACTCGATCCTGTCGAGGCGGCCCTCTCCGAGGTCGACAGACGGACGGCAGCGGTCCGAGCGGCGGGGCAAGCACTCTTCGACCAAAGACTGCCACGACTTTTTGAAGATACGAACATCTTGTGGCCACCCATTGTGCTGTGGCTTCTGGCTGTCGTTCCTTGCGGAGTCGCCTTGGGCTGGCAGTCGTGGTGGCTTTGGCTGCCTTCAAGTGCTGGTGCCGCCGCGCTGGCCACAACCGCTTTGGCGCTGTGGTTGTTTCCGCGTGCTCGTCGGCACAGCGGCGCTCAGTTTCGCATCATACAACAGCGGTTGGCGGAAGCGCGGAGAGCCATCGAGTCTGCCATGCTTTTAGCGCAGCAACGGGCCCGCCGAGAGGCACAAGATTTGATCGTGCAGCGCAATCAGGAGCTTTCCGCTGTCCAGGGGAAGATTCACGCCACGCTCGAAGAAACAAATCGCTGGAAGGAATTGGAAATGAGTGCGGCCGGCAGCCATTTCCCCTCACGTCTCGCGGAGTTACGGCAACAGCTCGAACTGGCTCTCACTTCCGCCGAAGCGAAGTACAGCGAAACTCTCGCTAGCCTTGCCGACGTGCGCGACCAACGAACCCGCGAAAACGAGCAGCAGCATCGCCAGCGCACGCAAGAACTTCGTGCGGCCTACGACCGCAATTGGGAATCGCTCGCCGCGAGTTGGTTCGAAGGTTACCAAACCATTTGCAATGCCTGGAACAATCTCGCAACCCAATGTGAGCGGTTGTTTCCCAATTGGGATACGGTGGACGAAAGAACCCGGCCCCGGCCAGCTGATTCACCAACTGCCATCCGCTTCGGCAGCGTCGGCCTCAATCTAAGCCATATCAAAAACGGCCTTTCGCCCGACGAGCGATTGCGGCCATCAGTTACGGAAGCCTTGTTACCCGCTCTATTGACGCTCAAAGAACATCCCGTGATGGTGCTCACTACTGAAGAAGAAGGCCGCCGGGCGGCAGTCGAGTTGCTACAAACGACTATGCTGCGGTTCCTCACCGCCATGCCACCGGGGAAAGTGCGGTTCACGATTATTGATCCTGTCGGCCTAGGCGAGAGCTTTGGCTCGTTCATGCATCTGGCGGACTTCGACGAGTTGCTCATATCCAGCCGAATCTGGACTGAGCCTCGCCAAATTGAAGAGCAGTTGACCCGGCTCACGGCCCACATGGAAACCGTGCTGCAGAAGTATCTGCGTAACGAGTTTGCCACGATCGACGAATACAACGCGCGAGCGGGCGAAGTGGCTGAGCCGTTCCATGTGCTTGTGATCGCCAACTATCCAGCCAGTTTTACGGAATCCGCCGCCCGGAAGCTGATTAGCATCGTCGCCAGCGGCCCAAGGTGCGGTGTCTACACGCTCGTGAGTGTCGACCGCAAACAGCGGCTGCCAAACGACACGCAACTGGACGACTTATTGGCGACCGCCGTGCATCTCGACTGGCAGTCGAGCGAAAAGCGATTTCGCTGGCGGTATCCGGCATTCGAGCATTTGCCGCTCACACTCGACCGACCCCCGTCGGCTGACCGCTTCAACGACGTGGTCCGTGCCGCCGGCGCAGCGGCTAAAAGTGCAATGCGCGTGGAGGTGCCGTTTGAAATTGTCGCTCCACAAAACGATGCAACCTGGACCGGGGATTGCAGCCAAGAATTGGTGGTTCCTATCGGTCGGGCCGGGGCGATGCGGCTGCAATCGGTACGGCTCGGCCGTGGTACATCGCAACATTTGCTCGTTGCCGGTAAGACCGGTTCGGGAAAATCGACGTTTCTGCACGCATTGATTACCAACACCGCACTTCACTACTCGCCAGACGAGGTCGAATTCTATCTGATCGACTTCAAGAAGGGCGTCGAATTCAAAACCTATGCCTCGCATCGCCTGCCGCATGCCCGCGTGATCGCCATCGAGAGCGAACGCGAATTCGGCCTCAGCGTGCTCGAACGGCTCGACCTCGAGCTGCGCCGCCGCGGCGAATTATTCCGCGATTGCGGCGTGCAAGATCTCCCCAGCTATCGTGCCCACGTGGCCGAGTCTCTCCAAGACTCGATAGGTAGCCGACTCGTCTCGGAGAGACGCGACCACGTGATGCCACGCGTGCTGCTAGTGATCGACGAATTCCAGGAACTGTTTGTGGAGGACGACAAGCTCGCTCAAGATTCAGCGCTCTTGCTCGATCGCTTGGTGCGCCAAGGCCGTGCGTTCGGCATCCACATTCTGCTGGGCTCACAAACACTCAGTGGCGCCTACTCGCTCGCCCGCAGCACGATGGGTCAAATGGCAATCCGCGTGGCACTCCAGTGCAGCGAGGCCGACGCCCACGTGATTCTTAGCGACGAACGCAATCTGGCAGCTCGGTATCTCAACCGCCCTGGCGAGGCAATCTACAACGACCAAAACGGCCTGCTTGCCGGCAATCAGCCGTTTCAGGTGGTGTGGCTCTCGGAGTCGAAGCGAGGCGAATATCTCCGCAAGATCGAGATTCTCAGTGCCGCGCAGGAATTGGCTGGCCCGGCGGCCATTGTGTTCGAGGGCGATCAGGCAGCCGATCCGGCGGAAAACCATGAACTCACCCAGCTGTTGTCGGAAAGGGCCGCTGCCATTCCCGCGGCAGGTGCGAAAGCCTGGCTTGGCGCAGCCGTCGCGATCAAGGAGCCGACGTTTGTCAATTTTGCTCGGCAGGCGGGCAGTAATTTGTTGGTCGTCGGCAGCGAAGAGGAATCGGTATTCGGTGTGCTTTCGAACTCTCTGGTCGCCTTGGCCACGCAGGGTACGCCCCGATTTTTTATCCTGGACGGCACACGGCCCGATTCGCCGCTGGCTGGTGCCTGGCAGCGACTGGCCGATGCGTTGTCTCCATCTGCCATCGTGGCTGGTCCGCGCGATACGGCTCGTGTCATGGCTGAGGTCACCGCAGAAGTGGCCCGGCGCGAACACTCTGGCGAGGAAATTGCTCCGCCCTGGTATCTGGTGATTTACGATGCTGGTCGCTTCCGCGATCTCCGCCGCAACGACGACGACTTCAGCTTCTCGATGGACCGCGACAAGCCGCCCCGCCCCGATCGCCAGTGGGCCGAGATCCTCCGCAACGGCCCGGCCTGGGGTGTGCATTCACTCGTTTGGTGCGATTCCTACAACGACGTCAACCGCCTTGTCGACCGGCAAACTCTCCGAGAGTTTGAACTGCGGGTTGTTTTTCAGATGAGCGCCGCCGATTCCACGAATTTGCTCGATACCCCAGCCGCTAGCCGGCTGCATCAACACCGTGGCCTGTTCTACTGCGACGATCTGGGCACCCAGGAAAAATTCCGCCCTTACGGCCCGCCCAGCGATGCGTGGCTCGCCAGGGTTCGCTCTACCCTATCGATTCCGCCGCCAGCTGAACGAGAACGCGAGCATTCCGGCCACTAACGGCAATCGCCCGGCTGGTTCTGGCACATTAGCAGAAACCCCATTCGCCGCAGCGATGCCACCGCTGGATGACTGTCCGAAGGCGGTCTTCCAAACAACGTAGTCGGCCTGATCGATGAGGTAGGCGCTCGCCCCAGTCTTGTCGCCATCCGCACGCAAGTCGCTCATTGAACCCATCGTGCTCCGCCAAATCGTGTAATCAGCCGAGTCCACCAAGCCATTGTGGTTGTAGTCGCCGGGCAATAGATCCGTGAGGTCGATCTCCCATCCAATGTCTACGAGCGCTGCCGCATCTAACTTAGTCAGAAAACGCCGATTTCCGGGTGGCAGCGCGGGGCTCATCAAGGCTTGTTGCGACGTCTTGCCGCCGTACACTACGCTACCGGTATCGCTTAGATTCCAATGGCTCCGATCGAGAGCCGACGCGAGCGGAACGGGGCCGTTTTGGTGGAAGGTGGACATGGCTGCCGGCCCGACAAACGTCGTGCCGCTCCGCCAGGCATCCCAAGCGGCACTGGCTCCGAAGCCAAGTACATGAGCAAGTTCGTGCATGGCTACGGTAGACAAATCCGACTGGCCAATCGCAGGAGGCATCGTATGGTCGAGCTGCCAGTTCGCGGCACTATCGATTGCCAGCGCTCCGCCCCAATTTGCGAAACCGCTCGATTCACCTCGGTGACGCACGCTCTCATCAAAGGCGATGTGAATTTGAGCAACTTGGGCTTGCTCGGCGGTGGTTAGTGTGCCCTGTTGGCTCTGACTTACGCCACTGGTGCCGGGAATGCCGTTTCCCAACGCAGTGCCTGGTAAATCGCGGGCCCCTACAAAAACGACATACTCATCGGTCGGAATGTATTGATTCGGCGGGGCATCCGCGGCATTGCCCGTTGAAGGATTCGGAAAATACATCTCCCAGTCCCAATGAACCTTGCCGCCAAAGGCGCCTGCGAAGGGGGGCGGCGTTTGGATCGCGGAAAACGTATCTGCGAGTATCCCGGAGTAAAACGCAGCCGCGGCGTCCAGTGTGGCTCTCGCTTGCAGGCCCGCAGCTTCTCCTTGCGGGTTTCCACTCCCAAAGAAATGGCTGGTATCGTACAGGTAGTCGATACGGACCGTTACCGCCTCTGCAGGGCTCACCTGGCGGATAGCCACCGCGACCAACAGGAGCATGCAGATTATTCGAGCTTTGCGCATCAGCAGCAGAAATCTAAGCGGGTCGCGGCACAGTCTCTAGTTTAACATTGTCCCGCTCGTTCAGCCAACTGCTAGCACCCGCTCGACAAGTACCCGCTGCCGCCTAAAATAGCGGTTCGCCGAGACTTGTCTGGTTTACCTCTGGTTTACCAGCTTGACGAGGGTTCGATGTGACAGAATCGGGTTTGAAAACCCGTCCTTAGATTTTCCCAGGTTACGAAAGGCTAACTCGCCATGAGTATGATAGTTGACATTCACGGTCGCCAGATTCTCGATAGCCGCGGCAATCCCACCGTCGAGGTCGATGTCACGCTCGACGACGGCACCGTCGGCACCGCCGCCGTACCTAGCGGCGCCAGCACTGGCGTCCACGAAGCCTGGGAACTACGCGACGGCGACAAAAATGTGTACCTCGGCAAGGGCGTTACCCAGGCCATCACCAACATCAACGAAAAGATCGCCGACGAGCTGGTCGGCTCCGATGCTCTCAATCAGACCGGCATCGACAATTTGATGATCGAGCTTGACGGCACGCCGAACAAGAAAGAACTCGGCGCGAACGCAATTCTCGGTGTGTCGCTGGCCACGGCCCACGCGGCGGCCAAGTACGTCGGTCTGCCGCTCTACCGCTACCTTGGCGGATCCAACGCTCGCCTGCTGCCCGCCCCGATGATGAACATCATTAACGGCGGCTCGCACGCTGACAACTCTGTCGACGTGCAAGAGTTCATGGTCATGCCGCTAGGGGTCGAGCGGTTCAGCGACGCCATCCGCTGCGGCTGTGAAATCTTCCACCACCTCAAGAAAGTGCTCCACGACAAAGGGCTCAGCACCGCCGTCGGCGACGAAGGTGGTTTCGCGCCCGATCTGCCCAACAACGCGGCCGCGATCGACGTAATCCTCACCGCGATCGAAAAGGCTGGCTACAAGCCAGGCGAGCAGGTTTGGATCGCCATGGACCCGGCTTCGACCGAGTTCTACGACGCCACCAAAAAGGTCTACAAGATCGACGGCAAAGAACTCGACTCGGCCGGTATGGTCGAACTACTTTCCAGTTGGGTTGCCAAGTATCCTATCTGCTCGATCGAAGACGGCTGCGCCGAAGACGACTGGGGAGGCTGGAAGCTTCTCACCAAACAGCTGGGCAACAAGGTGCAGATCGTGGGCGACGACCTGTTCGTTACCAACACCGATCGGCTCCAGCGAGGTATCGACGAAGGCATCGCCAATAGCATCCTCATCAAGGTGAACCAGATCGGCACTCTCACCGAGACGATCGAAGCGATCCGCCTCGCCAATCGCCATAGCTACACCAACGTCATGAGCCACCGCAGTGGCGAGACGGAGGACAGCACGATCGCCGATTTGGCCGTCGCCATGAACACCGGCCAGATCAAGACCGGCAGTGCCTCCCGCAGTGACCGCATGGCAAAGTACAACCAGTTGCTGCGAATCGAAGAGCAACTCGGTGACACCGCCCAATACGGCGGGCCGCTTTTTCCGAAGAAATAATTGCTCCCGAAAGACAAGCTGGACTCACCATGGAGCCGTCGACGATCCCAACTTGCCCAGCATTTCGACGCAATCCGTTAGGTAGCGATTTTTTCAGACAATTTTTGGGCGTCAGTCGTGATGCGATGGGGATGGGGTGCGGGTTCGTCGAGTTCTTTTGTCCGGCCAGGCCTGGCGTGGAA
>JBGSUJ010000063.1:0-15285 GCA_041753435.1 Pirellulales bacterium
CCTCTACTTCAATCAGGGCCAGTGCTGCTGCGCCGGCAGCCGGCTCTATGTGGAAGACAAGGTTTACGATGAAGTGGTCGACCGGATTGCCGAAAAGAACAAGACCACGAAGGTCGGCGATCCGTTCGACCCCGAGACGCAGCAAGGTCCACAGGTCGACAGGAATCAGTTCGACAAGATTTTGCAGTATGTCGAGTACGGCAAGGAAGACGGAGCAAAGTGCGTCACCGGCGGCAAGCGCGTCGGCAACAAGGGCTACTTTGTCGAGCCGACGCTGTTCGCCAACGTGACTGACGACATGCGGATCGCTCGCGAAGAAATCTTTGGCCCGGTGATGAGTGCGCTCAAGTTCAAGGGCGTCGACGAAATTATTCATCGTTCGAACGACACGAACTTCGGCTTGGCCGCTGCCGTTTGGACCCGCGACGTGGCCAAAGCCCACCGCTATGCGAGAGAAGTGCGGGCCGGCACGGTGTGGGTCAACTGCTACGACGTATTCGATGCAGCAGCCCCCTTCGGCGGCTTCAAGGAGAGCGGCCTCGGCCGCGAGCTAGGAGAAGCCGGCCTCGACAACTACACCGAGTCGAAGACGGTTACAATTTCGCTGAGCTAGAGCAGTTGCAAGTTTGTGTCATGCGACTGGATAAACAAGTAGATTGGTGAACAAAGGACATTGGCGGCGTCGGCAACGACGCTGCAGAAACGTGCTCGAAATCGTAATACAGCAGATCGAAAACCGCGCTAAACGGCTTCGAGCGGGTTCTTGCCCGAAGCTTGACGGATCATCGAGACTTATCGGCCCGGATAGGTGGCCAACGGAATTGGAATACAAGGGCAAGAGGATTGTTACCATGCTCATGCGATGGTTCGCTTTTGTGGCGCTCATGCTTAGTGGCGCTTGGTGTTCAGAAATTAGCCCGCTCTTTGCAGAGGAAATCTCTACCGATGCAGAGCGCTGCTATCGGGACTTGCATGATGCGGATAATGTGAAAACGAAGCTGTTGGCCGAACGCTGGTACAACGTCATCAAATTGCAGGAGTGGACGAACGGTACGGGCCAGTTCACGGCGACAGCCAAGTACCTTGATCACGATCCGGACTTGGCATGGGTCAAGCTGCGCATCATCCAGGGTACGGGCGAACAGCGCGTGGTCAAAGACGTGACGATCCCGACCGCTAAGCTGAGCAAGACCTGCCAATCGCGGGTCCGACAAATCAGCGTGCTGACAGAAAAGGTCAGCACCGCCGCGAACGAAATGAAACAGCTGCAAACGGAGAAAGATGATGGCAAGGATGAAATTGAAGGGCGTGGTGGCATACCGTCGGCAGACCCTGCGCTGGCACAAAAACCGCGAAGTGGCTTGAGCGAGGACGAAACTGAGTCTGCCGACACGGATGCATGGGATGTGAGTTCTGAAACCTCACAGCCTCCGCGAGAGCGGCGGCGACCGCGTCAACGACGTGAAGTAGGCGATAATCCGCCTTTGGCGGCGCCTGCAGTCAAGAATGATCGACCGCTACCAGTGCTGCTGCCGCCGCTTCCCTCGGACCGGTCCTAAGTTTTTTGGCTCGATCAGTGCAGGCACGTCGCACTATTTGGCGGGCTAGCACCGCTAGCGACGTTGCGAATTTCTCAGTCGCAACGTGTTGATTTAAATATTCCTCTCAACCCCCGGCTGGAAAAGCTGGGGCTTGGGGAAGAGTTTGCCGATTATTCCAATGGTCCGGATTATATTGGCTAGCGCCCTGCGCTCGCAATGCGTGTGAAACACAGGAAATAGAATGCGACCAACCGAGCACCAACACGAATTCCGACGCTTCCGGTCGATTCGGACTGCGCTCATGCTGTTGGCTGTGGTTGCGTTACCGTCGGATGCCTTTAGTCAATCGCTAGCTTGGCCACAGCGATCGTTGGCTAACTCGCAGCAAGCTGTTTATCAGGAAACGCCGTCGGAAGATGGCGCGCGATTTCGAGCGTTTCCACTGAATCAAATTAGTGCCGAATTAGCCGATCGGCAGCTCTCGCAATTCTTTGCCGCGACGCCGGGCATCGAGATAGTGGCCGACGCGCCGCGGAATCGCGTGTTGGTGCGCGGCACGCCCGATGTGTTGCGACAAGCCAGCGAATTGATGGCGAAACTGGATCCCCCGGTGGTGGCACCTACCGCAGTGCCCGTTGTGGCGGCACAGCCGACGCTGGTCGAGCAACCGCCAATCCAGCAGCTCGAGGCGTATCCGCTCACGCCCGCTTCGCAGACGATTCTTGGCGCGCTCGAAAAACAAGCTGCGGGCCGGCCAGACGTGCGCGTCGCGGTCGATGAGCGGACATCGCAAGTGCTGGTGTTAGCTCCAGATTCGATTCATGCCCAGATTCGTGAGAAGTTGTTGCAAGCTGCGGGCATGCAAACTTCGCAGGCGGCCCCAGTCCGTTTGCCAAGTCAGCCGCTGGCGGCATCCGTGACAGGCTCGGCTCAGCCGCAACCAAATGCATTTCAGCAGTCTGCTTATCAACCCGGAGTGGTGAACGAGCCGCTGAAATTGCGGAATATGCAGGCAGATGATTTACGAGTGCGTCTCGAGCGGCTACTTGCGCGTCCTTTGCCAGCGAGCAGCGATTCGAGCGGACAGTGGCAGACTTTTGTGATCGAAGCGGTGGCGGGGGCTGGCGTAATGGCGACTGTCAACCCAACCACTGGAGAACTACATCTATCGGGTCCAGCGGATCGAACCAATGCCTGGCGCCAAGTGATCGTGGCGCTCGACAGCTCATCGCAAAGTGAGGGAACGGTTACTCAGCTCGTTGCGACCAAACCGGCGAATCACACACGGGTTCGCCAATTACTGCAAGCAGTTCAGGCTCAAGGTGGTGTGCAGTCTAACGCTGCGCCCACGCTGCTGGCGGCACTCATGCAGCAGCAACAGCCAGCTGCGCCGCCACCTGGGGGCGGCACTACTCCTACTGCCGTGCCAACGCCCTCAACAGCTGCCCAAGCTCAAACTGCGATGGATGCCGCAAACCTTGCCCAGGCCGCCGGCGAGTTGCTAGGCCCTGTGCAGATCGAGTTTGTCGAAGGGCTCGACGTGATTGTGCTGCGGGGTGCCGATCGCGATGTCGAGCGCGTGATGCAAATCATCGAGCAGATCGAACAACTTAGCCAAGTTACCACTCCGACAGTGGAAGTGTACACGCTCAAACACGTCGACAGCCGGGCGATGGGCGCGCTGCTGTCGCGGCTGTATCAGCAAGTGCTCGGACCGCGGATTGGTGATGTGAGCATCACGCCGCTTGTAAAACCAAATGCACTGCTTTTGGTTGGTCGGCCAGAAAATGTGCGAATGGCGATCGAATTGGTCGAACGACTCGACCAACCGGTAGCACCTGCCACCCGGTTCGAAGTTTTTTCACTGCGGAATGCGGCTGCCGCCGAAGCGAAGACAATGATTGACCAGTTCCTCGAGCAGGAAGAAGCGGAGGATCAGCAACAGCAAGAGGCTAGTGCCCAAGATACGCCAACACTGGCTCCGCGAGCGCTGGTGGTGGCCGACGTGAGAACTAATTCGCTGATTGTAAGTGCCGCACCGCGCGACATGCTCGAAATCGGAACCTTGGTCGCGCGGATCGACATGGCGAGTGGCAGTGCGGTAGACCAAGTGCGGGTTTTTCCGTTGCGGAATGCGGTCGCCACGGAAATGGCAATCGTCTTGCGGAGCGCAATTCAAGGTCAGACGCTGACCGGTGAGGGAGGCCGTGATGGCGGCGCGTCGACGGCTCCGGGTAATCGTCCTTCGGCCTTGGAATTTACTTACATTGGCGACGATGCCGAGCGAGCGCTCAAATCTGGCGTACTAACGGGTGCGCGAATTTCTGCCGACGCCCGCGCCAATTCGATCATCGTAACCGCCCCGGCCGACAGCATGGATTTGATCGCGGCTTTGATCCAACAGCTCGACAAGTCGCCGAACGTATCGGCCGAGTTGAAAGTGTTCACGATGGAGAATGGCGACGCAGCCAGCCTGATGACGATGCTGCAAGCTTTGTTTGGCGGTGGCGAAAACGCCGATCAACAAGCCATTGGTGGTGTGGGAGCAGGCGGGCTGGTACGAATGCAGTTCTCAGTCGACGAGCGGACCAATAGCATCATCGCGGCCGGTACGCGGGAAGATTTGGCCGTGGTCGAGGCGATTTTGCTGCGGCTCGATACGGGCGATGTTCGCGAGCGCACGAATGTGGTGTACCGCCTGAACAATGCGTCGGCGCAAAATGTTTCGGAAACCCTCAATGCCTGGTTGCAAACTCAACGGACAGCCGAAGCCGATGCGCAAGTGGCGCTGAGTCCTTTCGAGCAAATCGAACGAGAAGTGATCATCGTGCCAGAAATCGCCACCAATAGCTTGGTTGTGAGTGCCACACCACGCTATTTCGAGACGGTCAAAGGCATCATCACCGAGCTCGACGAGCGGCCGCCGATGGTGATGATCCAAGTGCTCATCGCCGAGGTGCGGCTCAACGACACTGATGAATTTGGCCTCGAATTGGGTCTGCAGGACTCGCTGCTGTTCGATCGTTCGTTAGTGGATACGATTCAGACGACAACCACGACGACACAAACTAGTACCGCGGACGGTATCGTTACCGATACAACTCAAAACATCATCAACGCGCCGCTCAACCCCGGTTTCAACTTTAACAATACGCAGCCTTTGGGCAACAATGGCAGCACGGCTGCCTTGGCCACAGCTACAGCGGTGGCAGCACAGGGGCTGACAAACTTTGCGATGGGTCGGGCGAGCCCCGACTTGGGTTTTGGTGGTTTCATCTTCTCGGCCTCGAGCAACGGCGTGAATGTGCTGCTGCGGGCGTTGCAGGAAAAGCGGCGGCTCGAAGTGCTCAGTCGACCGCAGATCATGGCGCTCGACGGCCAGCCAGGCTACATACTAGTGGGCCAGCGCGTTCCGACGATCACCGGTGTGACGCTTGATCAGTTTGGGCAGACGAATAATATTTTGTATCAACAAGTTGGCATCATCATGCAAGTGGTGCCACGAATTAGTCCCGATGGCTTGGTTGTAATGCAACTCACAACAGAGAAATCGGAAGTCGGGCCGGAAGCGGAGGGCATCCCAATCTCGGTTTCGGCGGGTGGACAAATTGTGCGGGCACCACGGATTAACGCCACCACCGCGGTGACGACCGTTAGTGCGTTGAGCGGGCAAACGGTTGTGTTGAGCGGGCTGCTCACCACACGGCGTGAAGATGTACATCGTCGTGTGCCGTTGATCGCCGACATTCCGCTGATTGGCGATTTGTTCCGCTACGATCGTGTGGCTCAGCAACGTACCGAGCTGCTAATCGTAATGACACCTCAGATTGTGCATAACAAACTTGAGGCGGACTTGATCAAACAGACCGAGTCGTCGCGAATGAGCTGGATACTTTCCGACGTCATCAATTTGCACGGCGATGCCGGTTTACGCAGCCGTTGCGATGAGTGGTACGACGGCGAGACGGAAGCAGTGTATCCAACGTATGTGCCGAGTGAAGACCAGGTGACGATTCCGTCGGCTGAGGAACTTTTGCCAACACCGTCCGCGGCTCCGCCTCTCGAACTGCAATCATTGGATGGCCCGGCGTTCGAACCGACCAGGGCGATTCGGCCCTAGCCGACGATGTGCAATGGCCTGGCAGGCCTATGTTCTAAAGCTATGCTGTTTACAAAATGATGAACACAATGCGAAAGTCCGGCTCGTTTTGGATGCCCGTTGCCCTGGCAGCTGGAGTGCTGCTAGCGACGGGCTGTCGCGGGCCGTGGTCAAAGAATTGGAAATATTCTGATATGCTCAGCCCAAAGAAGATGACTGGCTGGGGCGACGAGGAACAAGTGCCCGAGGTGCCACGACGACTGGTGGGTACCTGGGCCGATACAGTGCTGCACCAAAGTGGTAAGAAGCCGCAACGCGGCTTTGGCGGACGGTTGATCTTCTATGGCAAAGACAATGACAAGCCAGTGCTCATCGATGGGCAATTGGTGGTGTATGCGTTTGACGAAACGAACCGCGAGCCGACAGACAACAAACCAACGCGGCGCTATGTGTTCCCGCCTGACCAGGTCGCGCGACGGATGAGCGAATCGGAAATGGGGCCGTCGTATAGCTTCTGGTTGCCATGGGACGAAGTAGGTGGTCCACGGACGGAAATAAGTCTGATTGCACGGTTTGAGCCGGTGGGTGGTACGATTGTGATCGGCGAACAAACGCGGCACCTGTTGCCGGGCGAAATGTTGGCCACCAAAGTCCCCGGGGCTGAAATACCGTCGAAATTGCCGGAAGGCATTCCCACGCGGCCGGCAGCGCCTCAATTGGCTTCGCTCGAGGAACGTGCGAAAGCGATTGCCGCTCAGCGCCATATCGAGTTGGCAAGCTACGATTTGCCCGCAACCGTACAAGCAGTTGCTGCCGAACCGTCACAGATAGCAAGTCCCGAGCGGAGGATGACGACAACCTCCATCTCGCTACCAGAGAATTTTCGAATGCGAGGCGGCGTTTCAACAATCAATTCAACGTTGCCTGTGGGCAACGTGGTGGCGGTGCCGCAGGTCCCACCGGCGAGTTTGCAGGGTGTGGCCGCACCGATTAGTGTGCCGCAAGCAACAGCAATATCGAATGCACTACCCGCACTACAGCCCTTGCAACAAATCCACACGGCTTATCCAACCTATAAGACGCCGCAACATTCGCAGTTTGGAAACGGTTTTGTGGCACCACTAGGGCAACCAAATTTTGCTCCACCGGCGACCGTGGGACAGATTGGTCCGGCACCGGCCGCGCCGATTATGCCGGGGCAGCCGCCGCTCACGACGGCATCGGGTTGGACGACGGCTAGTTATTCACCGTCGGTTGGACAGGTGGCGCCGGTGGTTCAGGGGGCGACGACTCACGGACCGTCATCTGGTTCTCAACAGCAAAAACTCCTGGCTCCATCGACACCAGCTTTTCGATAACGAGTCGCTGGCTTTCACTTGCAGCTTCACCGCGCAGCACGATGGTTTCACCGACGAGTTCAACGTCGGGAGCCACGATACTGCGGCGGGTGAAGAGCTTATCTAAGCGGCCGCGGACGGCCGTCGCCACCGCGGGCAGTGGTGTTGGTGGCCTGTCAAAAGTGACCTCGAGGCGCACCCGGACTGGCATTACGGAGTTTTCTTCCTGCGCCGCGCTACGTCGGTCGCGGTTGCCGCGCTGCATCGAACGATTCATCTGTTGGAAGAACTGGTTCGAGTTGCGGCCGAGCTGATTGAAGACGCTGGTCATGTCGGCACTATCGCGACCGATGAAACCCTGGTTGCCTTGAATTCCAGTGGTCGATTGGCCGAAGCCAGTGCCACCCAGGCCAGAGGTGCCAAAGCCACTGCCCGTGCCAAAGCCTCCGCCGCCAAACCCCGATGTGCCAAAGCCGCCCGCTCCGCTATTGAGCCCGCCACCTCCACCAAAACCAGAAGAACCAAATCCACTGCTGCCCAAGCCGGCAGAGCCAAAGGCCCCAGTACCGCCGGCTCCCAACCCAGTGTTACCCAACCCCGATTGCCCGCCGCTTCCACCTCGCTGTGCATACGCCGAGGAAGCAGTAACTAAAAACATGACGATTCCAAAAGCGAGGGTCTTAAAAGCTGACATCGGTCGATGCTCCGAAAAAACGATGTGGCAATGGGAACTACAGAAAGCTAAGTCGCTTGATTCCTCAAGATTCCTCAATCTGGATTATAGCGTAGAATAGGGCCAAGAATTGAACCCCGGCGGCGAATAGTGGTTACGCTCTCAATGGTCGCTGCTGAACACAAGCCCTTGCGGAGAATCCCGATGCGACAATTCGTACCGAGCCGTAACTGTCCAATTCGCCTTGCGTTCTCGGTAATTGGTAGCTGCCTGGCCTTGATGCTGACTGGGTTCTCGACGTGCCAGGCCCGGCCATCGGCGATGAAGCTCTTTCCCGAGGAGACGTTGCTGCTAGTTCGGACACCCAACGCAGGTGAGCTGTTCACCCGGCTACGGGAAACCGCGACCGGCAGGATGGTCTGCGATCCTCAACTCGCGCCGTTCGTTGAGCGGCTCTATGGCAGTGCAGGCGATCTCTACACCGAAAAGGTGGCCGAGTGGTTCGGCGTCTCTTGGAAGGAACTGCAGAATCTGCCGGAGGCGGAAGTTGCGTTTGCGATCGTCGCCCGCCGCGACTTCAAGCCGGCTTTTGTATTGTTGATCGATCAAGGAGAGACGGATACCGTGGCCAAGCGCGTGCTCGAAAGGGCGCTCGAGCAGATCAAAGAGGAAGGCAATGAGACGACGACTGAAACGATCGAAGGCGTCGAAGTCACCGTTCTCCGCGACGGCGACAATCAAGATCGCACGGTCGGCGTTTTCGAGAAAGAGCACACGATTGTCGCGGCAACTGATCCAGGTTTGCTGCGGGAGTTATTACAGCATTGGAAGAAAGGTGATGAAGTCCCTGCAAGTCAAGCAGATGAAGTTGAATCGTCGAAGAAGATATCGCAATACAGCGGCCGCACGCTCGCGGAGAACAATCGGTTTGTGACGATTCTCCGCCATTGCCGTCGTCAGCACGATCCGCCGCCAAACGTGATTGTATATGTCGACCCGATCGGATTAGTCCGGCAATTCAATCGCGATAATGCCGGCATGGCTGTGGCGATGGCCACTTTTCCGGCGCTGGGCGTCGATGGGCTCTCGGGCATTGGCGCGACAGTAAGTTTGTCAACTGGTCGATTCGATGGTCTATCGCATTTACACGTGTTGCTGGAGAATCCTCGCTCAGGTGTGATGCAGGTGATTGCCTTTGAGCCGGGCGATACGACGCCGGAGCCGTGGGTTTTTGCTGACCTGGAGAACTACATCACCTGGAACTGGAACGTGCGAACGTCGTTTAACGTAGTTCGCTCACTCATTGACCGATTTCAATACGAAGGTGCTACCGACAAATTTGTCGCGGAGAAATTTTCTGAGCAGTTAGGAATCGATTTCGAGGCCGAGATTATCGATAACGTCGACCGTCGCTTTAGTTGGATCACGGGCTTCGAAAAGCCCGCTCGATTTCGCGGTGGGCAAAGCACGATTGGCATTAAGGTGGTCGACGAGGAGCAGGCCCGCAAGACGATGAGAAAATTTGTGGAGAGGTATCCGGACCAGTTCGAGGAGCGGCAGTTCGGCGACGTCACCTACCAGGCATTTGTGATCGAGTGGCCGGAGCGATTTAAAGGCGATCCGCCGAGTACGCCTTTCCTAGCGGTGCTGGACGGTTACTTTCTATTTGGCGGTTCTTGCCAATTGTTCGAGCGGGCTGTCGAGGCTCGCGATGGCACGGTCGAACGCTTGGCAGACATACCAACCTATGCGCTCTTGGCAGCTGAGGTCCAGCAAGAAGCGCCTGGCGTGACTCCCGCAGTCTGGCTATATAACCGGCCGGAAGAATCGGTGCGGCAGTGGTACGACCTACTTACCTCTGAAAAGACTAAAGCGTATCTCGAAGAGCATGCGGAAAGAAATCCGTTTTTTGCGGCCTTGCTCGATTCGCTCTCCGCGAACGAATTGCCGCCGTTCGACGTGCTCACGCCGTACATGCAGCCGGCGGTTGGCGTATTGTACGACACTGACACCGGTTTCCATGGCATCAGCTTTACAGTGCGGAGCGACTTGGAACCATGAGGCAATATCGGATTGATGATCGTAGATCGGACAGCGCGACTCGGTCTGTAAATCTACATTCAATAATCAATAGTCGTTACTCGTCGAGGATGGCGACGATGCGACAGGGGGCGCCACTGCCTCCGGCGATCTTCATTGGTAGTGCGGCGACTTTAAACCCGTATGCAGGTAGCTTATCGAGGTTGGCGACGTTCTCGAGGGCAGGTACGTTGTTGCGGAAGAGGCGGACATGCGTGGGATAGTCGCGGGTTTGGCCATGGTCGATGCTGGCGGTGTCGATACCGACAAGGCGGACGTTGCGTTTGCGGACGAGCCAGTCGGCAGCTGTCGGATCGAGGCCTGGGAAGTGTAAATTTGGAATTGCCGCCCGGCCCATTTCCGCAGTGCCAAGGTACTTCTCACGGTTTGGCCAAAACTTGCCGAAACCAGTATAGATCAGCACGATGCTGTCCTGGAGTGACACGCCGCTGAAAAGCTCCCAGGCGTCGAAGTCTTCGACGGTCACTTGATAATTGGGGTCGGCGAGACATTTTTCCGAAACGTCGACACAAACGGCCGGGCCGTAGAGGCGACTCAGCGGGAGCTGGTCGACCGTCTCTCCTTCTTCAGCAAAATGGCGCGGGGCATCGATATGCGTGCCGCCATGCTCAGCACACATGAAGCGGTTGGCGGCATAATAGTATCCTTGGTCAGTGACGCCGGCCGATTCGGGGATTAGTTTGAAGTCTTCTTCGGTTGGCCAGTAAATGGTCTTGGAGTCGAAGGGGTGGGTGAGGTCGATGATTTGCTGCCCCATCGAGTGACCTCCGGATATTGCGCCTGCGCAGCAGAGCGCCAACAAAAATACAGAGAACTTTGGGATAGCAATCGTGATCATCGTCGGGCAATCTACTCCATCAATCCGTCAGCGCATTGCCAAGCACAGCACTCGCCTGGGCAAGTTGATCGCAATGCTCGAGCGCTTTGCGATTGTTGGGCCATCGTAACAAATCCAAGGCTCGCTCGAAACACACCCAAGTAGACGAGTCATGCTCAAACGATAAAACGGGATCGGCGTTGCCAGGGATTGCGGCGAGAAAGATGTATTCTTGAATCGAAGTTACATCCGGATGATATGCCCATTTCCAATCGTCATTCACAAGGAATGAATAGTCGAAATCCACTCGCCGAATGGTGGAGGGAAGGAACTGTGTTTCTTCGAAAAGTTCGCGTTTCGCCGCGGCGAGCAGAGATTCTGTGCCCTCTGGTGCCCCGGTTACGCCCTGCCAGAATCCGCCGAGCTTGGGCGTGCGTCGGAGCAACAAATATTCGATGCGGCCTTGAAATTGACGATAGCAGTATACGAGAACTTGAGTTGGAAGTCGGTAACGCCTCGTGGCGGAAACATTATATTTCATACACAATCCGGCCCCGGTGTTGGCTGCGGCTGATTTGGTCGGTGGCGTAAAGGCCGGCAAGTACGAACTCGATGCAACTGGCGCGAACGGCATTGTTATCGCTCGCGTTCACTTCAAAAGCCTTATCCCAAATCGGTGGCACCCGCTGGATGAGGGCGGCGTAGTGGGACGATGGTAACATATCGCCGACTTCGATCTTGACCCCCTGCGAAAAAATCTCGGCAATTTTCCCCAGGCCGTGCTTGTCGACATACTCAGCGAAGACCTTGCCAATCGCTTCGGCTAGCACCGCATCGAGCACTTGCCGCTCGCTCATCTGGTGCGAGCCCATCATGTCGAGTTCCAGCTTGCCGAGCGACGAAGCATAAAGATGCCCGAGGTCGCTAATCCGCGGCACGGCAGGCTGCTCGCCGAGCACAGCCGCCCGCTGCCGGGCCGAGGCAACCATCGTGCGATAATTGGCAATCGACAGCCGCGCGCTCACCCCCGATTCCTGGTCAATATACTTCGACTTCCGCGCGCAGCGGCTGATTTCTTCGATCAGTTCTTTCATGAAGTACGGCACGACGACGGGGGAGGAGCGCGGATCGAGTTGCGAGGCGCGAGCCACGTCTGCCTCTCCATCATCTCGTTCCTCGCTCCTCGTTTCTCGCTCTCCCACTTCCTGCTCGACGATCTGAATCCCCAGGTCGCGCTCCAGCGGATAGTGCGTGTGGATGACCGAGCCGATCCGATCCTTGAGTTGCGGGATGACCTTGCCCGAGCGATTGTACGTGGCAGGATTCGCGCTAAAGAGAATTAGCACATCGATATCGAACTTGATGGGATAACCGCGGATTTGCACGTCGCGCTCCTCGAGAATGTTGAACAGCCCGACCTGCACCAGCTCGTCGAGTTCGGGCAGTTCGTTCATGGCGAAAATGCCGCGGTGCAGCCGCGGGATCAGGCCGAAGTGGAGGGCATCTTCCGCTCCCATGCTTACGCCGCCGGCGAGCTTCGCCGGATCGATCTCGCCGATGATGTCGGCGAACTTGGTGCCGGGCGCAAGCCGCTCAGCGTAGCGATCCTCGCGTTTCCACCAGGCGATGGGCACTTCGTCGGCCGGTACACTGTTGACGAGTTGTCGGCCGCGCTTGGTGATCGGGCGGTAGGGATCGTCGTGCACCGGGATATGGGCGTCGTCGATGTAGGGAATCGCATCGTCCAAAAAGGACGCCATCAGCCTCATCAGGCGGCTTTTCGCCTGGCCTTTTTCGCCGAGGAAGAGCATGTCGTGCTGCGCGAGAATGGCGATGTTGAGTTCCGGGATTACCGTGTCGTCGTAGCCGACGATGCCGGGATAGAGTTCGTCGCCGTTTTGCAGTTTGGCAAGAAAGTTGTCGTGAATCTCCTGCTTGACGGTCTTGGACTGCCAGCCGCTGGAGCGGAGTTCGGCCAAGGTTTGGGGTCGTGTCGTCGTGGAAAGGGCCATCGCTGCACGCGCCAGGGTGGGAGACTCGGAAGCTGGTTCTGTATCTAAAGATTATAGCGCGATGGCGTCGGGCGGGGCAGGTCCGCCAGGAATCGCTTTCACGTAGTACCTTTGAGGCGCACTGGCCCCAGGTTCCTGCCCACCACGCAGACACCGGTCCCTCAGGCTGGTTTCAATTGGACGTCGCGAATCGCACGTACTGCGTCATAGGCATTTTCCAGCAACTGCGTGAATTCGCGTTCATCGACCGGCAACTCTTCTAATTCGATAATTGTCGCGTGCCACCACTTTCGACGCATGGGAGGCGTCGGGGGAACAATGGGAACTGGCCATTCCGCTTGCGTGTAATCCTTGTGGGCCACGACATTGAAAACGTAAGTGGTGGGCCGCCGCACATATCCGGTCGGCGAGAGTTGCAAAAAAACGGGCGAAATCAGAATCGTCCTTGCCAGGCCGTCGTCAAGCCATTCGAGATGGCGGTTCGGAGTGGCGTGATAATTCCGAATCACTTTGACACTTCTTTGCCGCGCGAATTCGTCAATCGCGAGGTCAAGCCGCCGCAAGGGCCGTTCAAGTGTCTCAAACTCTTCACGAGTAAGATCAGAACCGTTTGGCATGGTATCCGCCGTCACTCGTCGGTCACGCAGCCTTCGCTCGCGGTTTTGACGTTTTTGATGTACTTGTAGAGCGTGCCGCGAGTGCTCTTGTAGGGCGGGGCTTTCCAGGCTTTGCGGCGCTCCGAGAGTTCGGCGTCGGGGAGGTCGATCTCGATCGTGTTGGCTTCGGCGTCGATCGTGATCTTGTCGCCGTTCTTCACGAGCGCGATCGGGCCGCCGAGCTGGGCTTCGGGGGTCACATGGCCGACGATGAAGCCTGCCGAGCCGCCGGAGAAGCGGCCGTCGGTGATCAGCGCGACGTCCTTGGCGAGCCCGGCGCCCATGATCGCGCCGGTCGGCGAGAGCATCTCGGGCATGCCGGGCCCGCCTTGCGGGCCTTCGAAGCGGATGACCACCACGTCGCCCTTCTTGATCTTCTGTTGCTGCATGGCGTGGAGCATGTCTTCTTCCGAGTCGAAGCAGTTGGCGGTGCCGGTGAACTTGAGGCCTTCTTTGCCGGTGATCTTGGCCACCGCGCCGTCGGGGCAGAAGTTGCCGCGCATGATACGGATATGGCCCGTCGATTTGAGCGGGTTCGACAGCGGCCGGACGACGTCTTGCCCCGCGGTGAGGCCAGGAAGTGCTTTCAAGTTCTCGGCGATTGTTTTGCCGGTGATCGTGAGGCAATCGCCGACCAAGAGGCCGTTCTCGAGGAGCAGCTTCATCACGGCGGGCGTGCCGCCCACCTTGTGCAGATCTTCCTGCACATACTTGCCGCTGGGCCGGAGGTCGGCAAGATACGGCACGCGATCGCTCGTCGTCTGGAAGTCGTCGATCGTGAGCTTCACGCCGACGCTCTTAGCCATCGCAATGAGATGCATCACGGCGTTGGTCGAGCCGCCAACCGCCATCACGACGGCCATCGCGTTCTCGAAGGCCTCGCGGGTCATCACATCCCGCGGCTTGATGTCCTTTTCAAGGCAGTTTTTGATGACCGCGCCCGCCTGGTGGCATTCCTTGATCTTGTCGGGGTCGGTCGCGGGGATCGACGAACTGTAGGGGAGCGACATGCCGAGGGCTTCGATCGCCGAGGCCATCGTGTTGGCGGTGTACATGCCGCCGCACGCGCCCGCGCCGGGGCAGGCGTGACGGACGACTTCGCGGCGCTGGGCGTCGGTCATCTTGCCGGCGAGCTGCGCGCCGTAACACGTGAAGGCGGAGACGATGTCGATCGGTTCGCCGGTGGAAGTGTGGCCGGCGCGGATCGTGCCGCCGTAGACCATGAAGCCGGGGCGGTTCAGCCGGCCGAGGGCCATGATCGCGCCGGGCATGTTCTTGTCGCACCCGGGGAGCACGATGCAGCCGTCGTGCCACTGGGCGCTGCAGAGCGTTTCGATCGAGTCGGCAATGATGTCGCGCGACTGGAGCGAGTAGCTCATACCGTCGGTGCCCATCGAGATGCCGTCGGAAACGCCGATGGTGTTGAACTGCCAACCAACGAGCCCGGCCGCGACGACGCCCTGCTTCACTTCGCGGGCGAGGTCCAAGAGGTGCATGTTGCAGGGGTTCCCCTCGAACCACATGCTGGCGATGCCGACCTGGGCCTTCGTCATGTCGCCTTCGGTGAGGCCGGCGGCGTAGAGCATCGCCTGCGAGGAGCCTTGCTCCTCGGGCTGGGTGATGTGGCGGCTGAATTTGTTGAGGGCCTGGTCTTTGGATGGCTGGGGCACCTGGAAACTCCTTGGGTAACTTTGGGTATGAGTATCTTTGGATAATCGAGAAGGTGTCGAAAAGGACCCATTGTAACCGGAGTGGTTCGGCCGCGTCAGCGGGAGCAGGTTCAGGGTTGAGAAGTCGTAAGTCCTTAGAATTTGGCAGGCGTCACGTGACACCTTCGAAGATGACAGGGGAAGATTGGGGGCCCTTGTTGGTTGTCAGTGGGTTGTGGTTGGTTGTCGGTGGTAAGTGTAGGGGAAAGGCGGGAGGGGGTGGAGAAGGGGCGCGGAGTGAATGAGTCACGGGGGGACGGGGGCAGGTTGTCCAAGAGCGATGGAGGCGACGATGGGCGGAGGGTGTGCGTGCGGAGGGTAGGCCTCGACGCAGGAGGCAC
>JBGSUJ010000064.1:0-24461 GCA_041753435.1 Pirellulales bacterium
GCGCTCCGCACGGCGATCGAACAATACCTCGAAGATCACAACCAAAACGCCCGGCCGTTCGCCTCGACCGCCAACGCCGACTTGATCCTCTCCCGAGTCAAGAAGGTTTGTAAACGGATTAACAACTCAGGACACTAGGACTTCGTGGTAATTCGCATGCAGTAAAACGAGCGCCATACGAATACCAGCGAAACCGCAAAGAGCACGATCCCGACCCAAACCCGTTGGTCAGGCATCTCGATCGCCAATTCTACGGCCAACAGGCCAAAGAGCGTGGTGAACTTGATGATTGGGTTCATGGCGACCGAAGAGGTGTCCTTAAACGGATCGCCAACGGTGTCACCGACGACAGCGGCGGCGTGGAGCGGGGTGCCCTTTTCGCGGAGCTCGACCTCGACAATCTTCTTTGCGTTGTCCCACGCCCCGCCGGCGTTGGCCATGAAAATGGCTTGGTACAGGCCGAAAATTGCGATCGAAATCAGGTAACCGATGAAGAAGTACGAATCGAGGCAAGCGAAAGCGAGCGTCGTAAAGAACACAGCGAGAAAGATATTGAACATGCCCTTCTGGGCATACTGGGTGCAGATGGCGACAACCCGCTTGCTGTCTTCGAGTGAAGCTTTCGACGCATCGCTGCCTAGCTTGATGTTGGCTTTGATAAACTCGACGGCCCGGTACGCACCGGCGAGCACTGCCTGGGTGGATGCACCGGTGAACCAATAGATGATCGCACCGCCCGAGATCAGCCCCAGCAGGAACGGGGCATGCAGAAGTGAAAGATTATCGGTGTTTTTGGTGAGGCCTTCAGTAAGCGTGAGGATGATCGAGAAAATGAGCGTGGTCGCACCAACGACGGCAGTGCCGATGAGCACTGGCTTGGCAGTGGCTTTGAACGTGTTGCCAGCGCCGTCGTTGTCTTCGAGATAGTGTTTGGCCTTTTCAAAGTTAGGCGTGAAGCCGTAGTCGCGTTGGATTTCGGACGTTACATTGGGCAGCCGCTGAATCGTCGAAAGTTCGAACACCGATTGGGCATTGTCCGCCACCGGTCCGTAGGAATCGACCGCAATCGTCACCGGTCCCATGCCCAGAAAGCCGAAAGCCACCAGCCCGAACGCGAACACCGACGGAGCGAGCATCAACTGGTCGAGTCCTTGTTCGCTGACGCCGTAACCAATGGCCATCAAGGCGACGATGGCCAGGCCCATCCAGTAGGCGCTGAAATTGCCGGCGACAAAGCCGGAGAGGATATTGAGCGACGCCCCGCCTTCGCGCGACGAGGTGACAATTTCCTTCACGTGGCCGGAACTGGTCGAAGTGAAGACTTTTACGCATTCTGGAATAATCGCCCCGGCAAGCGTGCCACAGGTGATAATCGCCGAAAGCTTCCACCACATGCTGCCGTCGCCCATGTCTTTAATCAGCAAGTAAGAGACGGCAAACGTGACTGCGACCGAAATCAGCGAAGTGAGCCAAACCAGCACGGTGAGCGGCCGTTCGAAATCCATGTGAGCGGCATCGGCGTACTTGGCCCGAGCGACGGCTTGATTGATCGCGTAGGCCAGAATGCTCGTGAGCACCATCATGATCCGCATCACGAAAATCCACACCAGGAGCTGCACCTGGATCGCGGGCTGAACGGCCAGCAGGATGAACACGATCAGCGCGACGCCGGTGACGCCATAGGTTTCGAAGCCGTCGGCCGTGGGGCCCACCGAATCGCCAGCGTTGTCGCCCGTGCAGTCGGCAATGACGCCGGGGTTGCGGGCATCGTCTTCGTCGATATTGAAAACGATTTTCATCAGGTCGGCACCGATGTCGGCGATTTTGGTGAAGATGCCGCCGGCGATGCGGAGCGCGGCTGCCCCCAACGATTCGCCAATTGCGAAACCGATGAAGCAGGGTCCCGCAAACTCGCCTGGCACGAACAGTAAAATCGAGAGCATGATTGCCAGCTCAACGCTTATCAGCAGGGTGCCGATGCTAATACCGGCCTGGAGCGGAATCGCATAAATCGGATAGGGTTTGCCCGCCAGACTGGCAAATGCGGCTCGCGAGTTGGCATAAGTATTGATGCGGATACCGAACCACGCCACGCCGTAGCTACCGGCAATACCGACCAGGCTGAACAGAACTATGATCGCGGTCTTGAGCGGTGTGAATTCCGCACCGCGGAGCCAGCCAAAATAGATGATCATCACCGCGCCGATGAACACCTCCAAGAGCAAAATAAACTTTCCTTGCGTGACGAGATACGTCTTGCAGGTTTGGTAGATTAGTTCGGAGACGTCGCGCATCGATTGATGCACGGGTAGATTCCGCAGATGCACAAACATTGTCAGACCGAACGCTGCGCCGAACGCGCACACGCCAAGTCCTGCCAACAACAACTGACGTCCGCTGTAGCCCAGGAATTCGACCGAACCGACGTCGGGCAGCACCATTTGTGCTTCGCTGGCCGAGGCCGCACTGGCGACCATGAGCGTCGAGAAGACCGAGAACAGGAATAGCTTGAGATTGTGAGGTGCGTGAGCAACTGAACTACTACCCCAAGATACGAACTGCGATTTGACGGCGACTATTTTTACTTGCATGGTAGCGATCGTGAGACGTTCGTAAATCCTTGAAAATTAGTAACTTATGAAGTGGCGGAGTCTAGTGGACGCTGCATCGGTATGTCAACTGTAGCACATCTTCGGGACCCTCGACCATGCCCGAAACAAGCAGTTTTGATGCCGAGATTCTTCGCATCGCGCAAGAGGCCGTTCGCCGAGTGAAAATGCGAAGCCGAGGCACGCTAACGGGGCCGCTCGCACAGGCGTTCGCACCAATTTTGAATCACCAAGCCGAGGTTTGCATTGCGGTCGATTTGCTCCAGGGATTCGAGGCAGCGATCGAGCCAATTTGTCACATTCTGTGCGGTTACGTCACACCCGTTGTTTGCGCTGCGGCGGAGTGAAGAAAGCAGCAGTTCGTCGCCGCCAAGGTGGCTGCCGACCGACTCTCGAAGTCGCGCACGATAGAATTCCTGCGCAAAACCAATAATCGTGCGGAGCCGGTCGCGGCGGTCGGAGGCCTCTTTGCCGGCTTCATCGACGAACGTTTGCACCGATTTTGCCATGCGGACCACGGTGGTGTCGGGCAGGGCCAAATCGTTGAGTAATTGGGCGCGGAATTGCCAGAGCGCGGGATCGGCAATGCTGCGGGCTCGTTCGACGCTCCCTTCGCCATAGGTTGCCCAGCGAATGGATTGATCGCGGTCGGTGAGTGCGCCAATCGAGAGCAAAATCTCAGCGATATGTTCTGCGGAGAGGGGTTGAAATCGTACCACTTGCGACCGCGAGCGGATGGTTGGCAATTGCTTGCTCGGCGAGGTGCCGATGAGAATCACCACCGAACGTGGCGGCGGCTCTTCGAGCGTTTTGAGCAAGCAATTGGCGCTGTCCGAAGTGATCAGATCGGCATCATCTATGACTGCAATTTTCCGACCGCCGAGGAACGGCTTGAGCGCAATTCTATGGCATAGCCCCTCTTGATTGCGATGGCCCTGATCGCCAAGGAAAACATCAATTGGCAATTTCGTGTAGTCCTTTTTTTTAACTCTCGGGAGGAGCAAGGGCAAAAGTTCGAGGCTTACGCGCTCCAAATCTGGATGATTGCCAGCTTCGAACATCCGGCAAGACTCGCAATGGTTGCACGGTTCAAGTGGATCGTCCTTCGATATGTTTTGACATAGCAACGATTTGGCGAGTGCCAACGCGAACCGCTTCTTGCCGATGCCTGACGGCCCAACGAATAGATAAGTACTCGCTAACCGTCCGCGCCGCAAGGTCGCGCGAAATCGCTCGGCCTGATCGTCGTGTCCAAGAATACCTTGCCACATCGAGAGTTGAGGGTCGCATGTTGAGGGGGGAGGGCCAGAACTGCGATTGTAGAGGCTGGATGAATCGCGTGGTAGTTGCTGTGGCAGGCGTGGTACACTGAATCCACGAAAACACCTAGTAGGCGCGCCACCATGGCAACCCCTCCCCCGCAAACTTTGCCAGTTTCTTGCCCCGGCTGCAATGCGCAATTCCTGGTCGGCGTGGAACTGGCCGGCAAGAGGGGTCGCTGTGCAAAGTGTGGGGCCGTGTTCCGGGTGCCGGAGGCGGCTGCCGCCAAACCGCAAGCGGCGAAGGTAGTGGCGAAAGTCAAAGCGACCCAATCCGAGTCGCCCGATGATTCCTCGCCTCAGAACATCCGCGTCTATTGCCGCGTCTGTCAGACCATGATGTACGGGCGGCCGGATGAGGTGGGCCACACGATCAAGTGTCCCGATTGCGGTGCTCAAACCGTCGTTCCCAAGCCGGAGAAAGTGAAGCCAAAGCAGCAGCGGACCGCCATCGACGACGAGGACCCGTATGAACTGTGGGGCGTTGACGAAGCACCGTCAGTGGCCGAGATGCTGGCGGCCCAGCCGAAGTACATTCCGGTCGAGTGCCGGATGTGTCAAACATTGATGTACGCCACCGAGGACCAGGTCGACAAGCAGCTAAAGTGTCCCGACTGCGGTACGGCGAACGTCGTTCCCCGTCCGGCGCCTGCAAAACCCGCCCGCTCCGTACTCTCGCGCGACGAAGACGACATTTTCATCGACGCCGCACTTGACCCTGGCGAGCGCCCCGTGCTGATCCCACCCCGCCGGCCGATGCTCTACGAAGAGGAAGCGGAAGCCGAGCGCAAACGTCAGGAGGAAAAAGCCGCCCGCGGCGAGACGCGTGGTCCCCGATACGACACTACCGGGCGGCCGGTCATGCCGCGCTGGCCAATGGCGACGCGAATTTTGCCATTTCTGATTTCGCCAGGCGTGCCGATCCGCTGGATAGTCTACTCATTCGGAGCTTTCTGCGGCCTGGGTATCGGGCTTTACGGATTGTCGATCTCGATGATGGGCGGCTTCGGAGCAATTGGCGGCATGTGTTTCGTAGCGATCAGTCTCATCTTCATGCTCATCTGGTTCGCCAGCTTCGCTGCGACACTGCTGACCATTATCACGGAGAGTTCGGCGGGCAACGACACAGTGCAGCAGTGGCCGTCGGCGGTATTCACTGACTGGTTCGTTGAGATGTTCACGCTGCTCGTGGCGTTGTTGGTGAGCCCCATTATCGGCTGGCTAGCAGGGCAAGTGCTTACGCAAGATCCTGTGGTCCGAGTCTCGTTATCCCTGGGAAGTGCTGTGGTCTGTTTACCGATTGTAGTGCTTTCGCAACTCGACGTGGGATCGATGTTTGGCGTTGCCTCGTCGCGAGTAATTGCGAGCGTAGTGCGGCTTCCTGGCTCGTGGCTGCTGTTTTACTTCGAGATCGCGGTGCTGGTGACCTTGTGCGTGGGTGTGACCATCGCGGCCAAGCAATTTCCCTACCTCAGCCTGGTGCTTATACCGCTGTATGTCGGGGCGATGATCCTCGCCGCGCGCATCCTCGGCCGCTTGGCATGGAAGTTGGCCGAGACGATGCCGTCAGGCGAAGACCAAGTGGCTGAGGGGCGTTGACCGCCCTGCGAAAGCGGAGCGGCTGGGGCCGAAGTAGAGGTATTGACGATGAAAATACTGGTTCTTGGCGGAACGCAGTTCGTCGGCCGGCATATCGTCGAGGAGTTGCTTCGCGGTGGACATGCCATCAGCGTACTTAATCGGCGGCAAACACCCGACATGCTTCCCAGCGAAGTCGAGCGGCTTCGGGGCGACCGCGACCAGGGACCGGCAGGCCTGGAGGCGCTTGCAGACCGACCTTGGGACGTTTGCATCGATGTGAGTGGCCTTACAGCGCGTCAGGTACGCGCTAGCGCTGAAAAGCTTCGAGAAAGGGTGGGACGGTACGTATTTGTGAGCGCAGTAAGCGTGTATGGCGATCCGAAGAGCGGCCCCGTCGATGAAACGTTTCGACGTCTGCCGCCCTGCACAGAGGATGTTACAGAGGTCAGCTCAGAAACGTATGGCCGACTGAAAGTGTGCAGCGAAAACATCGTCCAAGACCTGTTCGCCGATCATTCCACACTGCTTCGCCCACAAATCGTAGCTGGCCCGTACGACCCCTTCGACCGCTTCTCCTATTGGGTCCGTCGATCTGCGGAAGTTGGAGAGATGCTTGCGCCAGGTGACGGCTCCGATTTTCTGCAGGTCATTGATGCCGGTGATGTGGCCCGATTTACGCGACGCGTGTGCGAACATGGACTCGACGGCATCTACAATCTCGCCGGCCCGCAGATCAAATGGAACGATTTTGTAGCCCTGCTCAAGGCCAGGAACTTCGTTTGGGTTCCGAAAGAGATCATCGCCGCCGCGAAGGTGTCGGAGTTTGAGTTACCGCTCTATCGCCCCACAGGCGGCCCTCGCAGCAGCCTGATGCAAGTCAATAACGATCGAGCTGTTGCGGCGGGCCTTACGCTGTCTACGATGCCGGCTACCATCGGGCGCGTACGGGCCTGGCTGAGCGATTGCGATCTAGCACCGGCTCTATCACGGCAGCGAGAGACCACCTTGATCCGAATGGCACGTTCTGGTTCAAGGAAGTGTGCCGGCTCCGGGTAGATGTCGAGCAATGCTTTCAGCTTCGACGCGAACTGCCGATTGCCAAGTAAGGGAGCAGATGGCTTGGCGTGGCGTTCAGCCGACTACAAGAAATACTGTATGGCGTTTCGGAAGATGCGCAAGCCCGCGCCCACATCGCGGTGAGGGCCGCGGGTCCAGTTCGGGTGCTGCGTGGGGTCGACGAACCGCTCGGGATGTGGCATTAATCCGAACACGCGGCCCGTCAAGTCGCAGAGGCCAGCCACGTCGTCAATTGCACCATTGGGGTTAGCAGGGTAGGGAACCGCTTGCTCGCGAGCCGGGGCGTCCCCGCCCCCGCTTACAATTGCTGCATACGGAGATGTCTCGGTTCGCTGCAAAGGTGCATACTTCAAAACCAACTGGCCATTCGCCCGCAGCGCTTCGAGCACCAGTGCATCCCGCGGCACGAACTTGCCTTCGCCATGGGCCACGGGAAGCTCTAACGCTTCGAGGCCAGAGAGAAACACGCACTTGTTGCCCGTCACGGTGAGCCACACCCAGCGATCTTCGAATTTGCCGCTGTCATTCGCGGCGAGCGTTGCTTGTGGGCCAGTTGCGTCTTTGGGCAGCAAGAGGTCCGTCTTGAGAAGAATCTGGAAGCCGTTGCAGATGCCGAGAATCAGCTTGCCGGCGTCGCGGAACTCGCGGAGTGTGTCGGCGAGGTGATGCTCGATCTGGTTGCCGAGGATGCGCCCGGCCGCAATGTCGTCGCCATAACTGAAGCCGCCGGGAAAGCACAGGATTTGAAATTCGGCTGCTTGCTGCGGCTGCTCCAAGAGACGATTCACATGCCAGCGCGCTGTCGTGGCGCCTGCAAGCGTGAAAGCATGCGCAGTTTCCTCGTCGCAGTTGGTGCCGGGGGCTCGCAGAATTAGGACTTTTGGTGCCATCAGTGTTTTACCATCGCAGCGGTGCTTGCCAGGCTTCTTTCAAGGTGCGAATGTCGGCGTCGATGGCCAGCTTGCCATTGACCGAGATGGTAAGTCGATCGCATTCAATTACTTTACCCAATTTCGTCAGCGGCACACCGGCAAGAGACAATTCAAAATTGGCGGCACTCTCGGGTGTGACTTCACAAACAAAACGCGTGTTCGATTCGCTAAACAGCACTACCGCCACGTCCGTGGCAGTTCCCAATTCGATGCTGATCCCGCAGCCCCCTGCGAAGGCCATCTCGGCCGCCGCTACCGCCAATCCGCCTTCGCTCAAGTCATGGCACGATCGCACGAGCCCTGCATGAATCACATCGTGCATCGCCGCAAATGTGCGGCGAGCAGTCTCAGCATCGACCGTCGGCACTTGTCCGCCAGCAAGCCCGTTCACCAGTGCGAAATGCGACCCCCCCAACTCATCTTTTGTTTCGCCAACCAGATACAGCAGATTACCCGGCAACTTGAGATCCATCGTGACGCATTTGGCGATATCTTCAATTTGACCGATCGCGCTGATCAATAGCGTCGCGGGAATGGCGATTGTCTGACGCGCGCCGGCCGCGTCGGTGTAGCTGAATTCGTTGTTGAGACTGTCCTTGCCACTGATGAACGGTGTGCCCCAGGCGAGCGACAAATCGTGGCAGGCTAGGGCGGCTCGCACCAGGCTGCCGAGTGTCTCGGGCTTCTCGCAATCGCCCCAGCAGAAGTTATCAAGAATTGCAATTTGCCGCGGGTCGGCCCCAACCGCAATGCAATTCCGTACTGCTTCGTCGATCGCGCTGGCTGCCATGTGGTAAGGATCGAAGTCGCCGAATCGCGGATTCATGCCGCAAGCGATCACCACGCCACGTCGCGACGTGAGCACTGGCCTGAGTACAGCGGCATCGCTCGGACCATCGCGTTCGGCACCCACCAGCGGCTTGATCACGCTGCCGCCTTGTACCTCGTGGTCGTATTGGCGGATGATCCATTCTTTGCTGGCAACGTTCGGGGAAGCGAGAATCTTCAGCAGATCGTCTGTGTAGTCAAGCTTGTGTGGTGGTGCGAGAGGCAGAAGAGGTGAGGGTGAGAAGGTTGCCTGCCGCACGACGGGCGGTCGGCCTTTGTGCAGGAATTTCATGTCGAGGTTGGCGACTTCGATACCAGCATAAGTGAGCTGCAATCGGCCTGTTAGCACAAATCGGCCAATGGCGGTCGCTTCCACGCCTTCCGACTCGCAGAGCTGTCGCAGTTGCGGCCACTTCTCCTCGCTCACCGCGACGACCATGCGCTCTTGCGCTTCGGAGATCCAGATTTCGGTATACGACAAGCCCGCGTATTTAAGCGGCGCCCGCTCGAGATGCACTTCGGCCCCGATTTTCTCGCCCATCTCACCGACGGCCGAACTAAAGCCGCCGGCGCCACAATCCGTCACCGCATGGAACAGGCCTCGATCGCGGGCTGCGAGCAGGACGTCCAGCACTTTTTTTTCTTCAATCGCGTTGCCGATTTGGACAGCCCCGCCCGAAAGCATCTCGCTGTGGCTGGTAAGCTCGGCACTTGAGAAGGTGGCTCCATGAATGCCGTCGCGGCCAGTGCGGCCGCCGATCGACACGATGAGGTCGTCCGGCTGCGTCTGTTTGAACGATTTATCGTGCGGCAAGAGGCCGACGTTGCCGCAATAGACGAGCGGATTGCCCAAGTATCGCTCATCGAAAAAAACGGCGCCGTTGACGGTGGGGATGCCCATTCGATTGCCGTAATCGCGCACCCCTTCGACAACGCCTCGCATCACCCGACGCGGATGCAGCACCCCAGGTGGGAGCGAGTAGGCCGGTGCATCCGGTGGTGCAAAACAGAACACGTCGGTGTTGCAAATCGGCTTCGCACCCAAGCCAGTACCCATAATATCGCGGATCACACCTCCCACTCCGGTGTTCGCTCCACCATACGGCTCAAGCGCGGAAGGGTGATTGTGGGTTTCCACCTTGAACGCCACATTGAAGTGGTCGTCGAAGCGCACGATGCCGGCGTTGTCTTCAAACACGCTGACGCACCAATCTTCGCTGCCGAGCTGTTTGCGTATTTCTTGCGTTGCCGCGAAGATCGTTTCCTTGAGCATGTTTTCGAAACGCCGCTCGCCATGTTCGTCCTGGTAAGCGATCCGGCCTGCGAGAGTTTTGTGGCTGCAGTGCTCGCTCCAGGTTTGAGCGATAGTTTCAAGTTCCACATCGGTTGGATCGCGAGCCAGTTCGCGAAAGTAACTGCGAATCGTCTGCATCTCTACCAGTTGCAAATAGAGTTGTCCCTCACGGCTAAGGCGCAGCAAGCCTTCGTCGTCCAGCTGGCGAATCGGCACATGCCGCAAAGCGACCTGGTAGGTACGGCTTGCGTCGAGCTGCTGAATGGAAAGCGACCCAATCACGGCCTGTTCAATGGCTTCGTTCGCTAGCAGGCGATCACTCAAAGCGTTGATATCCGCTTCGCTTGCGCCGCCGAACCAATACTTCCGCAAGGTCATGACAGCTTCGAGAGGCACGCCCAAATCAGCTGCCGCGGCAAGGGCGCTTTGAGCGACGGGGTCCATCACACCTGGCTTCGGATGCACTGTCACGCAGAAAATCGAGTCCGCATGGTTTCGGGCGAGGCGTGGTGGGGGAGCCGTCAGCTTTTCGTCGCTAAGAGCCGCAGCTACGAATGACTCGACGACGCGATCAGCCATCAGCTCGACTGCGAGCTTTTCTGCTTGAGTTGCCTCGAGCTGAGCGCCCTGCAGCAAAAAACCGCGTGCGGCGGCAACGCGTAAGTTCTCGGCAAGACCAAGTTCGTGTGCCGCCGCGGCGATGCGCAGGGCCGCACGATCTTCTTCGCCAGCCGCCGGATGGATATCAATCTCCCAGAGTGTCACGTTTCGCTTTCATCCATTTCGCTCTTTCTAGTAGCCGCAATAATCGTTCGTCGTTGCCGAGCGCGAGATTCTCGCGGATTTCGCCTGTCCATTGTTCAAATCGTTTCAGGGCATCGAGCACTTCCTGCCGATTGGTGGCGAAGATCGCGCGCCACATTTCGGGGTCGCCACTGGCAACACGGGTTGTATCTCGCCAACCGCTGGCCGCCAAGGGGAGCAATTCCTTGGGGGTGGCTAAGGCCAGTGCCGAGGCAATTAAGTGCGGCAAGTGGCTTGTCGCGGCGAGTGCATGATCATGTTCCGCCGGCGACATCGTCACGACCGTGGCACCCAAGTCTTGCCAAAAGGCACTGATTTCCAACGCCGCGGCGCGATGAGTTCGTGCGGTGGGCGTGACCACGACCTTGCGGCCTTCCAACAAATCGCTGCGGGCCGCATCAACTCCTGTGCGGTGATCGCCTGCCAGGGGATGACTGCCGACAAAACGTGGCCCATCGCGGCGATCGATGAGATTCGCCTCAACTGCTTGGACGACCTCCGCTTTGGTGCTGCCGGCATCCGTGATCAGAGACCGATTTCCCAAAGCCGCCTCGGCCTGGCTGACAAAGTTGGCAATCGTGTCGACAGGTGTGCAGACGATCACCAGCTTGGCGTCTTCCACGCCATGGGCTAAGACGGTAGTCCCCGCGTCAATTGCTCCCAGGCGACGGGCCGTGGCGAGTTTCTCCTCGCTCCGACCAATGCCGATGATTTGCCGAGCCAACTTTCGCTCGCGCATGGCCAGCCCAATCGAGCCGCCGATCAGCCCCACGCCAACAATCGCGACGGTTTCAAATTCAGCCATGAGGGCATTGTAAATGCGAAAGGGCGATTGGGGGAGTGGGGAGTGGCGTCAAGCGCCACCCCGAATCCCTTAAGAATCTCGCCGCTTCACCATTTTCATGGCCTTGCCAGTCCTTCAATCGCCAGCGTCTTGACGCAATGCGGAGGGGCAATCTCGATCATCCGAATCAAATGATTGTTCGTGTCGGCCACATATAACTGGTCGCCTGCGACCGAGAGGCCGGCTGGTTCATTCAAGGAGGCTTGTCGGCCTTTTTCAGCGTCTTGCCGGCCGACTTGCCCCGAGCCGGCAATCGTTTCGCAACTGCCCGAAGCGAGATCGAGTCGCTTAATCTTGTTGTTGTAGGTGTCGGCGATGTACAGCCTGCCTTCGCAGGAAACGACGCCAAGGGCGTGCTGTAATCGCACGGCTTCGCCCACCCCATCCAGGTCGCCGAAATCGAAGAGCGAACCCATCGTACCAATCAGCGTTTCTACCCGACCGTCGGAATCGAAGGGCACGGCGCGGATCGCGCTGCCTTCGCTATCGGCAACAAAGAGCCGCGTTCCATCGGAAGCCAGGCCACTGGGTTGTGCAAATGAGGAATAGCCCAATTGGTACGGGGTGGGCGGCAATAGCGGGCCATCGATGATGTCTTCGCGGCCGTTGCCGGCGTAAGAACCAATTTCGCGACCCTCAAGTGGCATCTTCCAAATTTGGTGCAACCCCGCCATGGCGATGTAGAGATCGGAACCATGTGCCCATAAAGCCCAGGGGCTGTTGAGTTTGGTCGAAAGCGGCGGGCCGACAAAGCGATGGCCGTGTTTCGGTGGCCAGGCATTGCCTTGCTGCCCGCTGCCTGCGACGGTCGATACCTGTTTAGTTGAGAGGTCAATTTTCCGCAACATGTGGTTTTCTGTATCGGCCACATAAAGCATGTTGTCGACCAACGCAAGCCCCTGAGGCTGATTGAAACTTGCGTCGGGGAAGCTGCCGTTCGAGCGGCCCCTGTTGCCTGAACCAATGACTTCTTGCAGCTTGCCATCAAGTCCTGCGACGATAATTCGGTGATGGTTGCTATCCGAGATGAACAGCTGCCCGCTCGACTCCTGGGCGAGCACCTTGCCGGGAAAACGAAGTGGCGTCGTCCACGGCTTAGGTTTAGCGATGAACGTGACGGGGGTGGAATTGAGCAGCCCTTGTTGGCGATAGTAGGGCAGTCCCCGATCGAGCAGCGCTTTAAGTTCTGCAAACTTCTTTTCGCCTCGCCCCACCCAAACTGCCTTGCCGGCAGGGTCGATCAAGACTAAGGTTGGCCAGGTGTTGATGCCGTAGCGATTCCAAATTGTCAGTTTCTTATCGTTGACGACCGGATGCTCGATTTCGTACCGTGCGACTGCTTCCCGGATGTTGTTTGCATCCTGTTCTCCCTTGAACTTCGCAGAATGCACGCCAATCACCACGAGTTCGTTGGGGAAAGCCCGCTCCAGTTGTTTTAATTCGGGCAGAATGTGGATGCAGTTGATGCAGCAATATGTCCAAAAATCGAGCAGCACAAACTTGCCGCGTAATTCTTGGAGCGTCGGTGCCTTGTTGGTGTTGATCCACTCGAAATCTCCGTCAAGAACCGGGGCAGGAACCCGGCGCGGGAAGGGATGGTCGCCTACCGATGTGTCACCACCTAACGATGAGTCGGCAGCTTGGGCTGTGGCCGGGACAACGGGGTATGCGAGCAGAAACAGCCCTACGGCGAGCCGTAGCGATGTCAAGCAGCTCTTCGCCAGCTTGGCCATGATTTGTCTACATTGCGGATTGTAACGGTTCGGCAACGTGGCGAGACCGATAGATCGACCGCAGCCTCACTGTCTTGCCCAATTTCCGCCGGAAAATCTCTTGTCCCGTGCTATTTTACACTGGTCGTTGCCCGTTGGCGAATCAGCACTTTTGGGGCTGAATCCTGCGGCGCGCCGATGGAATCAATTTTCACCGTGAATCATTGCATTGCGGTCGCTCCGGGCAAAAACTAAGGCCTATAATTATTTCATGCTGGGCGTCGATAAGTAGCTCTAATCGCTGCCCGATGTATATTATCCAGTCAAGAGAGTTGCCTCAGGGTCGGGGCTCAAGTTGGAGTCAGTTCGATGTGTTCGCGAGTGTCGAGTGTCCTGGCAGTCGTTGTTGCGCTGTGTATGGCCGAGCAGGCTGCTGCCCAAGACTGGGTCGCAAAGATGTTCGCAGAGAAAGAACATAATTTTGGCACTGTGGCCCGCGGCGCGGATACGGTCTTTAAGTTTCCCGTCAAGAATATCTACAAGCAAGACATCGAGCTCACGAATGTGCGTTCGAGTTGTGGCTGTACTTCGCCAACGCTCGAGCACAAGCTTTTGAAAACGGGCGAGACCGGTTATGTCGTTGCCACGTTCAATACCCGAACCTTCGACGGTGTGCATAGCGCGACCCTCACGGTCGGCGTTCAATGGAACGACAATGGCATCACACGCTACGGTGAGGCGCAGCTTCGAGTGCATGGCAATGTCCGCAGCGATGTGGTGTTTACCCCCGGTGCGATCAAGTACGACGGCGTCGACCAAGGCTCAAAGTCGGAGCAGCAAGTTCGCGTCACCTACGCTGGCCGATCGGACTGGCAGATTACCGACGTCCGCGGGGCCAGTGAGGATTTAGAGGTCGAGCTCACAGAAGTTCAGCGACAAGCGGGCCGGGTCGCTTACGATTTGTTGGTACGGTTGAAAGACACCACGCCGGCTGGTTATTTCAACGAACAATTGGTCCTGGTGACCAACGATGGCAGCAATCCTCGAATTCCGTTGCATGTTCAGGGCCGCGTGGTGCCCCAGATTTCAGTGGCCCCGGAAGCCTTACGATTTGGCGACGTCGCGGTCGGGGCAGCCGTGCCTATGAAAGTGTTGGTTCGCGGCAAGTCGCCCTTCAAGATTATGGCCGTTGAAAGTCCCTCGGGTGCGTTCCAATTCAAGACAGACGACCAGTCGAGTACCCGGCACATTGTGGAAGTAATTTTCTCCGGTACCGAGACACCGGGTCCCGTGAAAGAGACGATCCACATTTCCACCGACCTTGGCGAAACTTTTGACGCCAATGTTATGGTCTACGCCACAGTTCAGCCTGCGGCGGCAGAGCCGGTTCCGGCGGCGGAAGCTGCGGATGTGACGTCAACCGACGATCAAGGTGCCATCAACGCTAGCGATCCGGCCAAACACATTGCCGTGCAGTAGCTGGCCGCTCTTACGCTTTGGACTGCTCTTTGCCAAGCCGCGCGGCGCCGCGCAGCTTGCATTGACACCGCGTGAATCGCTCGCCATAATCCCGCCGCTTTTCTCCGCTGCCAGGCAGTCGCTTGGCCCCTTTTGTATCTTCTCCAGGTTCGATTGCACTCGGCCTCGCCGGAGCTACGAGTGATGTGTATCACGATTCGAATTGTCTGTAACTACGGCCGCGCGGTTGCTGCGTGGTGCCTGCTGATTGCGTTTGCGCCAGTCACTAATGCGCAGGACGCGGCATTCGATGGGCCGCCGCCTGGGATGGATCCGCCGCGGGAAATGCAGTTCACCCCCGATGGAACATCGATCATTTCCGACGAGGGAGTGAACATCACGGACGGGGGATTCCCCGACGACAGCCGACCGCTTGGCTTCGGCCCGCAAGCCGGTCCGCAGTCCGGTGGTGCGGCGTACAACTATGTCGAAGACCAAGGCCTGCCGTACATAATGCAGCAAGAAGGAGTGGCTGCTCAAGCGGGCGAGTTTTACGATCCGCTGGGCACGCCGCCGCCCCCCTCGACCTATTGGCCCATGATGACCAGGCTGGGCTTTCGCCATTCCTACACCCATGGACGCAATGTCGGCTGGGGCCAGCCGCTCGTGGGCAGCAGTTGTCTCAACCGACCTTATTACTATGGGGCGACCCTGGGGCCGATGTTGCTCACCAATCGGCCGGCCGAAAACGTGCCACGCGATGTTGATCTGATGGGGAGCCTGTTCTTCGGTTGGGACTGGGACTATTACTGGGGCAGCGAAATTCAATACGCCTACGCCACACCGGAACTGGTCAACACGGCCGCGCCGCCCGATTCGCCGATCAGTGCGCGACTGGTGAGCTGGAACTACAGTTTTATGTATTACCCGTGGGGCGATTCCAACCTGCGGCCGTATTGGCGACTCGGCGTGGGCGACACCAAGTTCGACTTCCCCACCGACGACGGTCTGCGCCGCGACGAATGGCTGTTCACCACGCCCTTTGGCGTCGGCCTGAAATACTCGCTCCGACGGTGGCTGGCGGCTCGGATCGAGTTTACCGATCAATACTCGTGGGGATCCCAGGGCGTTGCCTCGCAGCACAATCTGACCCTCAGTTTCGGCCTCGAAAGCCGCTTCGGCGGGAAACGAAAGGCCTATTGGCCCTGGAATCCTAGCCGCCATATCTGGTAGTGGGGATTGTTGATCGAGAGGCGATGATTGATGATGGAATATTCAGCTTTCCACATTCCGAAATCAACAATTGGTTTTCGATTCCGTCGTGATGACTGCGAGCGATCAATCTTCGCGCCCATCACAGATCGCCGTCATTGGTGGTGGCATCAGCGGATTGGCCGCCGCGCATCGGATTACCGAGTTGTTGCCGCAGGTGGAACTCTCATTGTTCGAGTCAGCTAGCCGGCTGGGCGGTGTGTTGGAAACGGTTGTGCGGGACGGTTTCCTCGTCGAGCGATCGGCCGACAATTTCATCACCAAGTTTCCCTGGGGGCTCGAGCTGTGCCGCCGCTTGAACATCGACGGCGAACTGCTCCCTACCGACGAAACCAAACGCCGCGCGCTGGTGGTGAGCGGCGGCAAGCTACGGCGCGTGCCGGCTGGCTTTGTGCTCATGACCGCGAATCGGGTGGGGCCCATTCTGACGACACCCCTGCTGAGTTGGCCTGGCAAGCTGAGGCTGCTGGCGGAGCCATTCGTGCCGCGACGCAAAGTTACTTCCTGTGGAGATGAAAGCGTCGGCTCGTTTGCCACGCGCCGCCTAGGACGCGAGGCATTTGAACGCTTGGTCCAGCCGCTACTGGGCGGCATTCACACCGCCGATGCCGACCAACTTAGTATGGCGGCCACCATGCCCGAATACGTGGCTCAAGAACAGTTTCATGGGCGGATTCAGCGCAACCCCAGGAATCACTCTGAAAGCGGCGCCCGCTACGGCATGTTCGTGGCGCCGCGCGACGGGATGGGCCGGCTGGTGGCGGCGCTGGCTGCGCGTTTGCCGGCCGGTGTGGTGCGGCTGAATCACACGGTGCTTGAACTAGCTCAGGCAGAAGGCGGAGCATGGCGCCTGGTCGTTGCTGGCGACGCGGGAAAAGTGCCGGAGAAATTCGACGCGGTGGTCGTCGCACTGCCCGCCCCAGTCGCAGCCGAATTGCTCGCTCCGACCGATGCCGAGCTGGCGGATGCACTCGCTGGGATTGGCTATGCAAGTTGCTCGGTGGTGTGTCTCGCTTATCGCAACGATCAATTCGCCCGGCCGCTCGACGGCTTTGGGTTTGTCGTGCCGCGAATCGAACAGCGGAAGATCATCGCGGGGAGCTTTGCCAGCGAGAAGTTTGCCGGCCGGGCTCCCGCAGGGCAAAGCTACCTTCGCGTTTTCATCGGCGGGGCGCTGGCGCCGGAACTCGCCGACTTACCCGACGACGAGCTGCGCCGTATCGCTCAAGAGGAGTTGACCGCTTTACTGCAAATCAGCGGGCAGCCGCTGTGGGTGGATATCGTCCGCTGGCCGGTCTCGATGCCGCAGTACCATGTCGGCCATCTGCTGCGGGTGGCGAAAATCGAAGACCGTGTCGCCAGGCTACGCGGCCTCGAATTGGCCGGCAACGCCTATCACGGCGTCGGTATCCCGCAGTGCATTCACAGCGGCGAGACGGCCGCCGAGCGGTTCGCAAAGCTGCTAGGTGGGAAGTCGCCGCACGATACATGAATCAATTCTCTCTTCTGTAGCCGAGGTCTGTGACCTCGGACAGCCAATGCCTTCCCAAAAGGTTGGCTACCGCGAATCGCAATCGTGAATTTTCGGCAAAGCGTGTTCAGAGTTTGCAAATGTTGAACACACTCGCCCTCGTACTGCGCCTTAGCTGCGGCAAATTGCCACCCTTGCCATCTTGGTTCCTGTTGAGCGCAGCGGTATCTCGACCCTCCGCATTCTGGAAGTACAACCCGGGAACACCCAAGTTTCTCGACGAGTAGCAAATACTTTTCCCAGCGATTGGGAATACAAAGAAAGAAATCAAAGGGCCAATCCAAGGCGCAACCAAACAATTCGATCTCACGCAGAGGCGCAGGGGTCGCGGAGAAAACTCCGTCACCTGCTCCGCTTCTTCCGCGCCCTCGGCGTGAAGCGATTCTCCTTCAGCTTGACTATTTGGAATGCGTCGACCCGGTCCACGACGCAGCCGGCAACATGACGACGGTGCCGCAGCCGACTAGCTGGTCAGCCCATTTTGACCACACCTACGACGCCTGGAACCGGCTGATCGAGGTCAAGGACAGAGGAACCGTCCAGACGCCCAATGAATACGACGGCCTGGGGCGGCGGATTGTACGTGATCCCATTGGTGGCGCTAACCCGGTCGACTACTACTGCAACAATCTCTGGCAGCTTGGTCCTTGGATGCGTCGTTCGACGACGCGTCTGCACTTACGTCGATCAATTCAAGATCGACAAGGTGCCCTTCGCGAGACGCGCCGCCGACGGCCAGCAGTGCGTCGGCGGCGCCGGCCGGCACCAACTGATGGAAAAAGCGGGGCGTGGCGAGTCGGGCTACCTCTTCCCATTCCGACCCATCGTCCGATAGCCGATACACCTGGCCCCGAAATCCGCTCACATACAGCTTGCCGTCCAAGTTCCACGCCGAGATGCCGAATCCCGACATGCCGGCGCCCGGTAGCTTGGGCCCTTCCGACCACGTGCCGGTTTGCGGATCGAAGATGTCCACCCTGCGGGAGATCTTCGCCTTTTCGTCCATGCCGCCCATGGCGAACAGCTTGCCTTGCCACTCGCCGGCAGCCAGCGCGCGGCGTTGGAATGATTGCGCGGGCAATTGCTGCCAGCCGACCGACGGATTCGCGAAGTCGTAGACCAACGAATCGGCGAGCCATTCAACTTTGCGCGGGCCGGAGAGCGTCCAACCGCCGGTGACGTACAGTTTGTCGCCAATCACCACGGCCTTGTGCGACGACCGCGGCGCCGGCAGCGGCGCGAGGGCGGTCCACTTGTTGGTGGCCGGATCGAACTCGGCGAACTCGGTCGTCGAGTGCAGGTCTTCCTCATCATCGGTCGTGGCGTTGCGGGCGTTCATGCCGCCGATACGGTAAACCTTGCCGTCGTGGTCGACGACCGCCAGGCCCTGCAGCGGCGTCTGCATCGGCAGCGACTCCCAATCGCTCGTGCCGTCGAGCTTGATCCGCAGGAACTTCTGCGAGAGGTTCGCCGCCGAATGATCGTGCTCGGTGCCGGTGTGCCCACTGTAGACGTAGAGCCAACCATCACACACCGCCGCCCCGAAGCTCGAAACCGCCTCGGGCAGCGGCGTAAGCGCCGACGTTGCACTTGCCTTTTCCGGCTCTTGACTCTTGACTCTCGACTCTTGACCCTTCTTCGATGGCGTCGGAAATGTTTCTACTACATTCCACGGCACGGTCAGCGACGAATAGTGCATCGCGCTCGAGTATTCCTTGCCGTTGAGGCTGCCTTTCTTGTCGGCTTCCGTGCAATTGGCAAGCACGGCGACAAGGCCAGATTTTTTGGGCTGATAGGTCGCATTCCCTGCGTCGTTGGTTCGCGTTTTTGTTGGCTCGCCCTCGCCGACGGCAAAGCTGACCGACACGTCGCCGCGCGGTTTGCCGTCCCAGAGCATGGTGACTTGAAGTCCGTCGGCGGTTGCCCGCGGCACGATGTCGAGCCGCAACTCTTTCGACGCCCCGGCCGTGCCGATCGCATCGTTTGAATCGGCATGAACGTGCTTGGCATAGTAGGTGAGCAGGAAATCGCCATAGACGCCGTACTCGCGCACCGTCTCCAACACACACGGCTCGCCCACCGGCAACTTACTCTTGTCGACCGCCGCGACCAGCCCGACGCGGTCATCCGTTTCGACGTACTCACTCTCAAGTTCAATTCGCTTGCCCGACAGCGTGCGGCACCAGATCTTGGTGTCTGCCAGGCTCTCCGGCAGATGGTACGCCTCATCGGCCGAACTCTCGCCAAAGATCAACACCGCCTGCGGCTGGCCGTCAGCACTATCGGTCTTGAGCCAGAGGAAGTGGGCGTTGGCGCGTCCAGCAAATGCGAGCGCAGTAACAATCGTGAAAGCGACGATCAACGAATGACGCAACAGAGATTTCATATCGATCCTGTTCATTTTGGATTTCGCATTGCAGGAACTACTGGAATGCATAGCTCGGCTCTTCGCCGGCACGGGTCACGAGCGCCCGCAGTACGGGGTATTCAATTGTCTCCGGCACAAAGCAAACCGATCCATCCAGGAGTACAAATTGTGCGCCGCCCGGATGATCGCTGCGAAACACGCGACTCAGTGAAAGGTCGTGAAACACCGATAACTCGTCGCTTTCGAACCGAAAACGGTTATAAATGGTCCGACCTTTCATCTCATGCAGATCCCAGGCAATGTGTCCCCATGCATAATACCAATAGCCATTGGCCCAGGTTTGGTCGCCCCAACGTGTCGTTCCATTGAGTTCGGAACACTTGTCCCATTCATACTGCTCAAGCCGATAATTGTTTTCGCCGACCAAAAAGGTTTTTGAAGTCCCATCGGTGATGTCGTTGAGCCCCAGCATGTATGGACTATCTACGTACTTATGGTTGGAAACTTCCACCGAACGTGGAATTGCGAACGCTCCATTGAGCGGCGCGTAACGCATATCATCCGTACCGGAGGAGATAATATAGCTACCAACACCCAACTTTTCGCACGGTGACTGAGGAACGGTGCGCGGCAATTGCATTGATGGGCAAGTATAGACGTCGATTGGATTTCCCGTGGTCAAAAGATTTTGAGGATCGTCCACCGGCTTTAGCATGTCATATGTTGGCATATCGAGACGCTTCCTCCAAGAAAGGAAGCAGTAAAACGAATGTGCTGCCCAAATCGCGAACAGCAGACACGTTCTTGCTGATGACTCCCGGCGCGATAACCTTCGGCGGAGGCAAATGACCATACACGTCGTGGAAGTTCAGCGTTGCGATGCCGATTTGCTTGAGGTTGTTTTGGCATTGGCAACGACGCGCCGATTCGCGGGCCGCCTGAATCGCCGGCAGCAACAACGCCACTAGAATGCCAATGATCGCAATCACGACGAGCAGTTCGATCAGCGTAAAACCGCGGTTAGATAGCCCGGTCATCTTGGCCGGACTTCGCCTATCCAAGATGGATCGGCTATCTAGCCCGGCGTGGCGGAGGCCGCACGTGGGGACGGCCTGTTGCTGGGTCGGAAGTCTGTGTTTTCTCATTTCGCCAGCGCCGAGCATAGTGCAAGCGAAACCGAAAAGTGCGAACGACGCAGGCTCGGGGACCGTAAAGACCGGGGTTGAGGCCTGCGGCGAGCTCAGCCGAGCGGACAACCCGGCTCGCTCGGCGGCGAGGCCGCCGCTGCCGCCCCCGGTAAAATTATTTCGCCAGAACGTGTAGTCTGCCGCATCGACGATACCATCGCCGTTGCCGTCTGCGCCATCGCCCGCCGTCGTCACCACGCTGCCGTAGTCCATCTTCCACTTCAAGTAGTCGGCAGCTTCGACGAAGCCATTGCGATCGTAATCTCCCGGCGGAAACGTTGTGACAATCTCGTAGTCGATGAAGAGTTTCGCTGGGATGCCATTCAGCAAAGTCGCCTCCTTGAATTGCCAATGCGGAAAACCTCCGCCAGTACCGAACGCCTCAACGCTGTGCAACGACGACACGAAAAAGCCCAGCGCCCCGTTCGCCAACGACTGCTGGACATACTGCACAATGCCGGGTCGGCTTAAATCGAGATTAAAGGTGAACGTCGTGCGATTGGACACTGCGTCGCCGGGCGAAAGCGGCGCCGTGCCGATCGCCCACGGCGTGGCCTCGAACGCCTCCGTAAACGGATCGGACTCGGGCTCGGTCGCGCTGAAACCGCCGGTGACGTTGTTCGACACGTCGGCATATTCGCCGGGTTCGCCCTCAACGTCCACGATGGGGAAGACCACGTAACCGCCATCCGGCGCGGTGTACGGGTGCGTCTTCTCGTCCATCAGCGGCGGGCCTAGTGTCGCACTTGGACCCGTGAATTCGTAGCCCGTGAAGCCGGCGCGCATGCCCACTCCCCGCAACTCCATCGGCCGCTGGGTGATCGCACCGCTGGCGACCTCCGCTCGAACCGTGGCATTGGAAATTGGCGCGTCCATGTAGTTGATGGTTCCGCCTGCGGCATCGTTCATCGTGACCTGAAACGAAACCGAGTTAACCTGATACTGCGACGTGGCAAGCATCGGCGGAATGTGCAGCGAAGTGTCGAACGCAAACATCGACGAACCCGCGCGGGCCGGAGACGATAGCGACATCATCGGCTCGAATTCGCCGGTCGTTTCGTTCACTGACAGCCCGCCCGCGAAGCTGGATCCCAAGGCCCGCGTACCCGGCGAACCCATCATCACGTAAGACGCGGTATCCAAGTTTGGCATCATCCAATCAGGCGTTTCGGCAAATGCGGGAGGTATCAAATTGCCCCCGAGTAGGCACAGCATCAATAGTACGCAGCAGCGTCCGGCGCAAGCGCCGGACGCTGCACGTTTCGTCTTCCACAACAATTCCATGTTACTGATTACCCTCATCCGATTATCGCCAGCGTCTCCGCGAACCGACCGCGAGCGCCGCAAGGATGGTCAACATCAGGCTCACCGACGTTGGTTCCGGTACTCGAAACGTGACTCGGTCCAGATCGAACGTCCTCAACAATTCATTCCCTGCAAAGGATTCCGGAAACGAGAAGCCAAATTGAATATTTCCGACGCTGCTCATCGCCTGGCCGAAGAAGCTCGGCGGACCTTCGACGGTCAACAGTGGATTCGTGGGATCGAAGTCGAAAACGACCTTCGTCCATTGGTTCGCCGGTATCGGTCTGCTTGCCTCGATCACAAAGCCCGGGAAATTAAAGGATGTGGCGATTCGCACGAACGGAGTGAGTTCGAGCCCAGGCTCAGTTTCCTGGTAGCGAAAATACGCAGAAACCTGACCTACTCCCGCCGTCAACCAATTGCCCACGAAGGCATCGCCGCTCGAATCGAAAGCATCTTGAGCGCGAAAAATGGCGATGCCATTCATATCCGGCGGCGTGCTGGAAAACGTCGCCTCCGCCGAGATGTAGGCGTCGTTATCCGGGCCACCTGTTGCGATATGGGTCGCAGGCGCATCGGAATTGTCCGCCCAGTTCGCGCTGCCGGTCGTAAAGTCCTCGATAAAAGGCACCGTTAGTGCATGTGCCGCTGTACTCAACACTATCCCTGACAATAAGAACGAAACCGCTGCAAACAAAACAGATCTCATTGGTACTCCCACCTGGTTCAAATGATGCGAACCCAAAAAATGGAAACTCGAAAAACCCGATTCTGTGACGATGACATCGCTCACGGTCGTTCGCGCGGAATCAAGGTAGCGTCGCCTCGACGACTTCCTGCCCGGCCCGCGTCGCCATGGCTCGCCAGACTTGCATGTCGATGGCGTCCGTTACGCCGTGGACCGAGCCATCGAGCATGGCGACGTTCACCACGCCGCCGCCGTGGTAACTGCGCGACGTCACTGCCGCATAAGTCGGCTGCGTATTGTTGAGACCTTCGCGACTGTGCGTCCAATCGACGTCGAGGCTGCTGCAAACGACCTGGCTGTTTGGCGGGAAGGCGGCGGTAAAGCCGGTCTGATGCACGCGCCCGTCCACCCATTCCGTATGCCCGCTATCGCGAAATGACGATGTCAGCCCACATAGCGCGCCGACCTCATCCACAGGCGTCTCACTGCCGCTGGCGCCATCACGGTCGTACTGCTGATAGGCCTTCACCTCGGCCACCAGCAACGTCTTGCTCGTGCCATCCGTGAAATTCTTAAACTGCAATCGAGCGTTGGGAAAAAATGCCCCCTCGCCTCCTCGCATCGTTACCGGATCGAATACGAGCCAAACGCCGTAGTTGAAACCGTAATTAAGCGGGTAGTGCGTTGGCACGTCGCCGCTAAGGCGAACCTGGTCTCGCTCCTCGGTGGGGCACAAGTAGGGCGCAATCCGCATCGAGCTGAGCAGTTCTCCAGCAATCTCGATTTGATCGTAAGACACGTCGTAGCTGACTGCCGATTCGAGAGCGGCCTCTTCCAGGTAGGGTAGAATTCGTGCCTGGGCCGACCAACCGCTGTTGCGAGTGTCGCCCGGACCATAGTAAAGGAGCGACGGCGGAAACGCCTTTTTGGCCGACTCAAAGCTATGCGTCGCCAGCGCGATCTGCTTCACGTTATTCTGACACGCCATCCGCCGCGCCACCTCGCGGGCCGCCTGGATCGCCGGCAGCAACAGTGCCACCAGGATGCCGATGATCGCGATCACGACCAGCAGCTCAACAAGGGTAAACGCGTACGGATGCGCCTGACGAAACGCGGTGGCCTGTGCGAGCTTTGTCCTGGCATTCATGTTTCTTTCGGCCTCCTCGGTCCTGATCTGCGATAAAGGTTGTGGGCGGGAACCTGGCTGGCGACCGGCACGGAGGCGGGCTGGCTCAGCGATTTTATTGAGATTTAGACTTAATATCAAGAATGTAGCCAGGAGAGTTATTTTTCACAAGTGGTTCTTTCAAAAATTATTTTCACTGTATATTGTGTGAATTAGGCGTCCCAGCTATCAAGAAAGCAACTGTTGAGAACAGGCCATGCATATTGTTGATACTTATTATCAGTAGTGATTAAATGATGGCCAAACGTAAGGGCTATCCACTTGACTCCACTACACGACCCCTAGATTTCGGAAATGGTGGAGGATTTTCCGAGGACGATCCTGGAATGGGAGCGGCGGTTCGCAAGCGAAGATTCCTGTCGCGAGTATTTGTGGCAGCTTCGCTGGCCGGACGGTTTTATCTGCCCCCGTTGCCAGGGAGGTCCCGCTTGGCCGGCTTCCCGGGGACGGCTCGTCTGCCGGGCGT
>JBGSUJ010000065.1:0-5505 GCA_041753435.1 Pirellulales bacterium
TCGAAATTCTCGGAGATTTTGCATGCTATCGGTGTACGAGCGAAAGTGCGATCATCCCGCTGGCTCGTTTTGCCACGTGGCAAGCGAGCCCAGAATTCACAATACCCTTGTTTTGTAGGTTCCCGACCCGTGAACGGTTACGATCCACAGAGACCCGCAGAAGTGAAGAAAAGCATCGGGGGAGCCGCTAATTCTCGCCGGAGAAACGCTAATTCTCATTGAGAACTTTAGCGGCCTTCAGGGATCTTTGGCTGTTCGCTTCTTTGTCTCGGCTCTGTGTCCTCAGTGTTTCCGAGGTGAATCTTCCTTCTCTGATCAGTTTACCCATGATTTACGCCTGGTGAAAGTGCGATGTGGCGGGAGGTGCGGGGTGGCAGTAATCGTCGCGATCGAAATTCGCGCGTGGTGAGCGATGCGGCTAAGGTTAGTACTCCACGCGGTCGAGGAAGAGTCCGTGGGGCGGAGCGGTTTGGCCGGCGGAGCGGCGGTCGCGGGCGGCGAGGACATTAGCGGGCCAGGCGATGTCACGGGTGCCCTTCCCGACTTCGACGAGCGTGCCGACGATCGCACGGACCATCTTGTACAAGAAGCCGTCGCCGGTGACTTCGATGGTGATGCGTTCATCGACGCGTTGGATATGGACCGCGAAAAGCGTGCGGATGGAGTCGGGGCGCAGAGAGCCGGCAGATTCGAAGCTGGCAAAGTCGTGCTTGCCGAGGAGAGCTTGGGCGGCGGCGTGCATTTTATCGGCATCGAGCGGCTGGGGATAATGCCAGACGTAGCGTCGATTGAACACATCCGGCGTGCGGCCATTGTGAATCTGGTAGCGGTAGGTTTTCCGCCTCGCGTCGTAGGTGGCGTGGAAGTTTTCGGGGGCTTCTTCGACGGTGATGACGACGACGTCCTCCGGGAGTACGGCGTTGAGACCGCGGTGGAGGTCGGTGGTGGAAAGCATCGATTCCGTAGTGAGTCCGACGACTTGGCCGAGCGCGTGGACACCGGCGTCGGTGCGGCCGGCAGCGGTGACGCGGAGTTGTTCGCGTGTGATCTCGTGCCAGGTGGTTTCGATGGCGGCCTGAACGGTGGGCTCGGTAGGTTGAACCTGCCAGCCGGCATAGGCTGTGCCGTCATAGGCCACGGTCAGCTTGAGCGAGCGGGTGGGCATGGTGACAGCTTCAAATCAACCCAGGGTTGATTCGTCGTGGCCGACGACGCCAACTTCTACACCGTGGCTTGGGCGCGGACGAGGAGTTCGGCGATTTGGACGGCGTTGGTGGCGGCGCCTTTGCGGAGGTTGTCGCTGACGCACCAGAACGCGAGACCGTTCTTGCAGGAAATGTCCTCGCGGATGCGGCCGACAAACGTGGCATCGTCGCCTTCGCAGTCTTTGGGCATCGGATACTTGCCGCTGGCGAGGTCGTCGATGAGCTTGATGCCGGGGGCATTGGCAAATAGCTCGCGGGCTTCGTCAGCGGTGATCTTCCGCTCGGTCTCAACCAAAATGCTCTCGCTGTGGCAGTTGGAGACCGGCACACGGACGCAGGTTGGGCAGACCTGGATTTGTTCATCGCCGAAGATTTTGCGGGTCTCGTAGACCATCTTCATTTCTTCGGAAGTGTAGCCCTGGTAGTTGGGCGAGCCGATTTGCGGGATCAGATTGAATGCGATCGGATGGGCGAAGGTTTCGTACTTGTGCTCTTGGCCGGCGAGCGAGGCCTTGCTGCCAGCGATCAGGTCACGCTGACCGGCGACGCCCGCGCCACTGGTGGCCTGGTAGGTGCTGACCACGACGCGGCGGATACGACTGGCGTCGTAGATCGGCTTCATGGCGACGACCATCTGCGTGGTCGAACAATTGGGGCTGGCGATAACGCCTTGGTGCGTGAACGCGGCGTCGGGATTCACTTCCGGCACCACGAGCGGCACGCAGGAGTCCATCCGCCAGTAGCCGCTCTCGTCGACGACGACGCAGCCGGCTGCTTTCGCCCAGGGCACAAAATCCTTGGCGACGGGGTCGGGCGTGCTGCCGATCGCCAGGTCGATGCCTTGGAAGGCCTCGGGCGTGAGCTCCTTCACCGTATACTCTTTGCCCTTGAATTTGATCGTGCTGCCAGCGGACCGCTTCGAGGCGAGGAACGTGATGTTCTCGAACGGGAAATCACGTTCCTCGAGCATGGTGCGGATGAGTTGGCCGACGGCACCAGTGGCGCCCACGATGGCGATCGATTCGAACACGAATGGGGTCCTCCTGGACGGAAACAGTAGCAATGTGCGAAGAACACGCGTTGCAAGCGACGCCGCTATCTGGGGACGTAGCCGGGGACGTTTAGGTTCGTCGAAACCAGTATAGATATGAAGGGAGTGGCGGACAATGCGGTGAGGTGCAATGTCCAGGAGACCGGCCAGGATGGCTGGGCTATATAGCCGACCCATTGTGGGTCAGGGTTGGGTTCACGCCGAGGCGGCCGCCCTGCCCTGCCCTGCCCCGCCGCCGGCGAAGACCAGTGCGACACGGTTGGCGACCGGGTCGAGCCAGCGGCGAACTGTTTCGGGCGAGATGAATGCCAGATTGCCGATCAGCATTACCAGGCCAAAAGTCGGCATACCATAGGCGACGACGATGCCCAGATGGACGATGACAGCCATCAGCAGTACCCAAGGTCGTGTGAGCCGTGGCCAAACCAGTGCGCAGTAGGAGAGTTCCCAATAGACGGTCGCATGGGTGAGGAAGTTGACGAGCATCGGATAGGCCGCCAGCCAAGTCATATCAATCAAGAACTGGTACTCGAGGTTGGCCGACGAGAACCAAACCGCCTCGCCGTTCCACCAACTCTCGCCTTGCAGTTTTCCCAGTCCCGAGAAGAGGTAGATGATGCACATGTGAATTTGGATCAGGCGAATGGCAAGGTTAGCGCTGACGCTTGGTGGCACCTCGCGTGGAGCACCGCGGCGAAGCCGCAGAATGCGGTCGAGAGAGTAGCGGGCACCGCAGGGTCCGAGCATGAGGTACATCGCCAACAGACAATTGATTTTGTCGAGGCCGAAGTACGCCCCGGGGGTAACGCGGTTGGCATACGAGACCGCCATCAGATAGGCCAACACGGCCATCGTGCGACTAAAAAAGCCGATCATCAGCAGGAAAAACACAAGCAGTGCGAGGATGTGGACGATCCACAGCACGGTCGGGGAATTGATGTGGTAGAAGTAGCTCCAGTTGGCGCGGGCCAAGTCGTCGGGGCCGGCACCGTTCATATATTGATGTAGGTCGACCATGAGTTGCGAGGGCAAGAAGCCGTTGGGACCTAAGAAAGCCGTGAGGTCCAACGTCCACACCGCATGGGTGTAGAAAAGCATCGCGCCGGCGAAGACACGAATGGCTGAAAGGGTGGCCGGATTGGTAGGGGTAAACCAGAACTCGCTCCAGGCATCCCACACATCGGCAACGTAGTCGCGAGCGTCACTGTAAACACTCATCGTATACCTCCCTGCCAGCCGCTGGCGACATCTTGTCGCCAGCGGCTGTTGAATGCACCGTTTTGGTTGGGTGGCGGGATGTCGAGATCTTGCCGACGTTGGATGACTTCGGCCTCTTGTTTATATGTCTGTGGATCGGTGAGCGGCATATTGTTGAGGACATGCTTGCGGTAGGCCGGGTAGTGGACAACCCGCTTAACGCGGGCGGTCGTCGCTCCCTCGTGTTCGCGGAGCAACTCTTGGGCGTAGGCTTTGAGATACCGCTGCTGCCACTGATTGGCTTCGGCCTCGTTGGCGGCGGCGACCTGGCATTGGTCTGCGAGCATAAAGTAGCGGTGATACCTGAGCCGCGGCCAATAGTCTCGCTTGCTGGGAAACTCCCCCTCCGCGACGATTTCGCCGCGGTCGTCAGTGAGAGTGTAACGAATCAGGTGGCCGTTGCTTGGTTCTGGGGCAAAAAAGTGGTAACCATGGTTGAGATATAGCGCGTCGAGATACCACTGCATAAACGAGCCTTGTGCGACCTCGACCACCAGCGGCGAGCTGGGTGATATCGAGAGCGGCGCAAGAAACACAGCGGTTACGTGCCACGCCAAAAGCAAGCTGATGAACAGCTTCACGGCGATGTGCATCTGGCCGGGCTTGGCTGTGCGTTGTCGCTGTGGCGAGGCAGACGTGTCGCGTTCTGTGCCAGTCGGATTCGGGCGATTCGGCTTCATCTGCGGCGGCGTGGCAGGGGCTTTGAACGACATCGGCCGAACGGCTCCATCCGAATAGTGACCGCGTTGTGGGAAGCCTCAATCGGCGTCGGAGACGCCTCCCACAGGCGGAACGAAAATCATCCTCAGTCAAGGAGCAAATGCTAGCGAGAATTCGCCCATCGGCCCAGAGCAAATTGGCCTGGGACCAAACGCAAAACCCCCGCATCGGCCGTGACGCCGATGCGAGGGATGTGATTTTCAAATGGCGTGCGTTGTGCCGCACGAGCGCTAGCTAGTTCTTCGCAGCGAGCTGCATGCCGCCGACGTCGAACGATAGCTCCTGCGACTCGCCGCCAGTGAGCATGATCGTGCGATCTTGGGCAAGCGTCTTGCCATTGCGGGTCACTTCGACTCGGACGGTGTAGTTATTCCAAGTTTGACCGGGGGCGAGCTTCGTGGTGGCGAACTCGCGGGTTTCACCAGACTGCTTCGTCGGAACACCGGCCAAGGTGATCTTGGCGTCGGCCGGAACGTGGACGGTGAGCGTGGTCTTGGCGGCCGACATGGCGGCCGACGGGGTCGGTTCGCTCGCTTCCACTTCGCCTTCGTAACCGTAGCTGGCATAACCGCCGGCTGAGCCAGCGCTGCCGTGGCTGCCGGACGAACCATAGCTACCCGAGCTCCCGTAGCTGCCAGACGAGCCATTGCTGCCCCAGCTTCCCGAGCTGCCGGATGAACCATGCTTGCGGGCCCAATGACGACGGAAGAGCCCACCGTGAGAGTTTCGGCTACCCCAACTTCCCGAGGAGCCATAGCTGCCCGAGGAGCCATAGCTGCCGTTGCTACCCCAACTACCACCGTACGAACCCCAGCTTCCGCGCGAGCCCCAGAAAGCCTGCGCATCCTCTGTCGCCATGGCGACCGCGCTCATCGCGACGAGTAAGCCTAGCAAAATCTTACGTAAACCCATCGTTGTCATCCTCCAAAAAACTTTCGCGAGACATGAATTGAACAGTCCCCAAGTCAGAGCCCGCATGCGCGAGCACCGTTTTAATAAGATAGCAGATGGGTTAAGCAATTCAAGTAATCTGGTGAAAATCAATAGATTCCGTGAACTTTGATGGCATCAAGCGACGTCTGCTAGCAAAGCTGACCGGTTCTGCGGATTGTCCGGCGATCCTTGGGCCCTAGCGCTAACCCAACTTCCCCAACTGTCGTCGTAAGTTCTTGCGCCGCAACGTGAGGAAGGGCGAAGTCTTCACTACATCGGCACGTCGTTTGCTTCGAACTGCAAGAGGTGAGGTGGGAGTTCGAGCCCCAAGCGGTCAAG
>JBGSUJ010000066.1:0-7809 GCA_041753435.1 Pirellulales bacterium
GAAATTCTCGGAGATTTTGCATGCTATCGGTGTACGAGCGAAAGGGCGATCATCCCGCTGGCTCGTTTTGCCACGTGGCAAGCGAGCCCAGAATTCACAATACCCTTGTTTTGTAGGTTCCCGACCCGTGAACGGTTACCCATCAGGCTGCTGATCATGCCACCGTTCTCCTACCCAAATTGGCTTCGTCGCAGAAAATTCACGTGCCCGATCTACTTTCAGTGGGTACAATTAACTTGGTGTTTCCACCAGATCATGAAAACTGGCCAGATGGGAAGACCTTAAGTTAAGACGGGACAGAGAAACTCATTCCACTCCCAATTCGATTTTCAACCGGCCCAAAGGTTGATGTCAATTGCGAATTCGGGGTTGGTCGTTGTCACTCAGCTTACCTCGATATGCAGCTATGATGACGCTCCGTTTATTTAGGTTCGGCACGATGATTGTCGCCTGTGCGACTTTCTGGGCACCTACCGCTCACGCCCTAATCGTCAACTCGAATGCGACGACCTCGGCACCAGCAGACGACCCGGGCTGGGCGAATCACACCGTCCCGGGAAGTAGAGATTATGTGTATTTGGGCGACGGCTGGGCGCTTACGGCCCGGCACATCGGCCCGACCGGCACGGCGGGCGAAACGTTGACGTTTTCGACTGGCACCTACAGTTTGATTCCGGGGCAAAATCACGTTGTCTCCAATCCAACGTCCTATGTAAATTCGTCTGGGCAAACGATCAATCTTTCTCTCACTGGCCAAACCGACCTGCGATTGGTGCGGATTAACGGCGACCCGGATTTAACAGATATCTGCTCATCGCGGTCGAACTGTGCGATCGCAACCTCTTCGCCATCGCTTGGTGCCGAAGTCACTTTCATCGGTACGGGCCCCAGTCGCACAGATACCGTGACGACATGGAATGGCCATACAGGCTTCACTTTTACAATTAACAATGTGAAACGCTGGGGGACAAACCAACTCTCTAACGTCAACGACTTTCAATCGCCCAGTCCCGGCCTCTTTACACAGGTGCTCTCGTCGACCACCGGCATATTGCCGCTTAAGACTCCGGACGGCATCACCCGCGATGTTATTTCTATGATCACCCGGTATGACCACTCCGGCTCGGCGAGCCTCCCCGAAGAGGCCCAAGCCGTCCCTGGAGACTCCGGTTCTTCGGTCTTTTCCAAGAATTCAACAACAGGCGAGTGGGAACTAGCCGGTATCGTCAATGCTGCTTTCCGGTATAACGACCAGCCTTCCAATTCAGTTCTCGACGGAAACGCGACGACGATCGCCGATCTTTCGTTCTATCGAGATGTCATCTTGGATTTGATGGAAGCAAATGCAAATTACTCGCTCGTCACGGGCGACATTAATTTGGATGGTGTACTGAGCGGTGGGACGTCCGGCGGCACCCCCACTGGCGACGTGGCGGCCTTTGTTGCTGGCTGGGGCTACGACAACGGCTTGGGCGTGGGCGACATCAATACTTGGAAGAAAGGCGACCTCAACCGCGACGGCAAGGTGGATGTCGCCGATTTCGTGATTTTGCGAAATGCGCTCAATGGCACGAGTGGCGGAGGTGGGAGCTTGACGCTCAATTCGCTCTTTGGCTTGGTTGGCGTGCCTGAGCCTTCAAGCTTGCTACTTGCGTTGGCAGGTGCCGGACTTGCATTTCGATATAGATTTCGGCACAGCCGCCTTTAGGTCGCAGCCGACGGTTGCAAAATCTGATCTGCTTGGGCTTGTTTATCCAATCCATCTTGCCCAGCCACCCCGGTCGAGTATCATGGGGCCGGATCTGACGTATTGCCTGCTGCTCCCTGTTGGCTACGGAATCCTATGACTGCATTCGCATCCCGCCGCAATCGACTTCGCAAGCTCGTACATCAAGCCAAAGCCGATGCGCTGTTGGTGACCAACTTCAAGAATGTCACCTATCTTACAGGTTTCACGGGCGACGATAGTTATCTGTTGATAACGGAGGATGGCGAAACGCTCATCAGTGACAAACGCTACACGACCCAGCTCGGTGAAGAGTGCCCTGAATTGAAGCTGGAGATTCGCGGTCCGGGAGATCGAATATTGCCAATGACCTTAGGCGTTATTCAGCGAACCGGTGTGAAGCGTCTGGGCATTGAGGCCGATTCGGCAACGGTTACGCTCGAACGGTCCCTGGCAAAAGATTTGCCGAAGGCAGAGCTTGTTGCCACTGAGAGCCTCGTCGAGCGGCTGCGAATCGTGAAAGATAAGGGCGAAATAGAGCACACCCGCCGCGCTTGTCGTCAAGCTGAGAGAGCGTTCGAAGTCGTGCGAGCGTTACTCACCCCGGAAATGACCGAACTTGATGTGGCAGCTGAGCTCGAATACCAAGCCCGCCGTTTTGGTGCGCGAGCGCTCAGCTTTCCGGCAATTGTGGCGGTGGGCCCTCGTGCTGCTCTGCCTCACGCCACGCCAACTGCCGCTAAACTCAAGTCGAGTGACTTCGTACTCATCGACTGGGGAGCCAATTCAGGCCTCTACATGAGCGACTTGACGCGGATCTTAGTGTCCGGTAAGATTTCGCCCAAACTCCGTAAGGTATATGGAGTTGTGCTCACGGCCCAGCTCGCCGCAATCGACGCGATTCGCCCCGGCGTCACCTGCGAATACGTCGATCGCGTGGCCCGCAAGATGATCGCCAAGGCAGGCTTCGGTCGAGCCTTTGGGCATGGCTTGGGTCACGGTACGGGGCTGGAAATTCATGAAGCGCCGCGGCTCGCTGCCGGTCAAAAGACTAAACTGCGGCCGGGAATGATTGTGACCGTCGAACCGGGCATCTATTTGCCGGGTTGGGGGGGCGTGAGACTCGAAGACGACATTTTGGTCACTCGGACCGGGCATGAGGTGCTCTCCGACGTGCCCAAACAATTGGAAGATTGTGTGTTCGCGTCGTGAGTCATAGCCCAGATTAATTGGGTAAGGTAAGCGACGACAGGCAACGTCGGAATCCTCATCGACGGTGAAGGGAGTTTAATTTTGAGTGAATCTAAGGAGACAGGAACAGGCTCCACCGCCAGCGACGTATTTGACGTTCGCAAAGTTCGCCGCTTTATCGAGTTGATGAACGAGCATGACCTCTCGGAAATCGACCTCCGCCAGGCCGACCAAAGAATTCGATTGCGTCGCGGCCCTGAGTGCGTCACTGTCGCCGGCGCGAACCCGACGATAGCTGCCTCGGCCCCTGAACCGCCGCGTCCGGCCGGAGCCGGAACCGCAGCAGCCCCGTTACCAGCAGCAAGCGAAGATGCAAACGCGATCTTTGTCCGCAGCCCCATGATCGGCACGTTCTATACAGCGGCCAGTCCCGACACCCCGCCGTTCGTCAAAGTCGGCGATCAGGTCGGGCCCGAAACAACCGTCTGCGTGGTCGAAGCCATGAAGGTGTTTAACGAAATCCCGGCCGAATGTTCCGGTAAAATTGCAGCAGTGCTTGTTACCAACGGCGCCTCCGTGGAGTACGGACAGCCCTTGTTCCGCATTTCGCCCAACGCTTGAGCGATGTCAGCTTGAAATCTTCGGTTGTCAACAATGAATTGACGGACGATTGACGCTTAACTCCCAACAACTGGCCTAGAACAACCGGCGACTGACATCCATGTACCAGAGGATTCTTGTTGCGAACCGGGGCGAAATCGCGTTGCGAATCATCCGGGCCTGTCGCGAACTGGGCGTTGAGACCGTGGCCATCTTTAGCGAGGGCGACCGTGGAGCGCAGTATCTGGAATTAGCGAACGAAGCTTATTGCGTCGGCCCTGCAAAAGCTGCCGACAGTTATCTCAAAATCTCGAGTGTGATCAGCGCTGCTGAGGTCGGCAACGTGCAGGCCATACATCCGGGCTATGGCTTTCTTGCCGAAAACGCTCACTTCAATGAAATCTGTCGCAGTTGCAACATCGATTTCATCGGCCCCAGCCCGCAGGCCATGTCGCGGTTGGGCGATAAGAACGAGGCCCGCTCACTCGCCCGAGAAGCCAATGTGCCCGTGGTACCCGGTAGCGACGGCGTCATCGAAAATGAGAAAGACGCTCTCAGCTTCGCTCATTTGGTAGGCTTTCCTGTACTAATTAAAGCGGTGGCGGGGGGCGGCGGACGGGGGATGCGAGTTGCTTCGAATGATCTGGCGCTCAAGTCCGCGTTGCAGCAAGCGCGGGCAGAAGCCGAGGCTGCCTTTGGCAACGGCGCCGTCTATCTAGAAAAATACATCGAGCGCCCTCGACATGTCGAAGTGCAAGTCCTCGCCGATCATCATGGCAATGCGATTCACCTCTGGGAACGCGATTGCAGTGTTCAGCGGCGACACCAAAAACTAATCGAAGAAAGTCCCAGCAACAGCATCACGCCCGATACCCGTGCCGCGATGTGCGACGCTGCCCGGCGACTGATCCTCGCGGCCGATTATACCAATGCCGCCACCGTCGAGTTTATCGTCGATCAAGACGGAAACTATTACTTCATCGAAGTCAACGCCCGTATTCAAGTCGAACATCCTGTGACCGAAATGGTCACCGGTATTGATCTCATCAAGTGGCAGATTCGCGTCGCGGCGGGCGAACGACTGCCGTGGAATCAGGCTGATATTCAACACCAAGGGTGGGCGATCGAGTGCCGCATCAATGCCGAGGATCCGAAACGAAACTTTCAACCCTCGCCCGGCAAAATCGACCGGCTAATCGCGCCGGGTGGATTCGGAGTGCGATTCGATTCGCACGCCCATAGCGGTTACATAGTTCCCCCGTTCTACGATTCGATGATCGGCAAACTGATCGTCCACCAGGCTACCCGCGCTGAAGCGATCGCCTGTATGCAGCGTGCGCTGGCCGAACTCCGTGTCGAGGGCATCAAGACAACTGTGCCGCTACACCAGGAAATCCTCGGTCATTCCGCGTTCGTAGAAGGACGGATCGACACCACGTTCGTTGAACGGACATTTACTGCAGGCTAACACTGGTATCGAATCGCCGATCCATCGGGAAATCGGGGACATTTATTTCTCGGTTGGTTGATCCTCGTGGCCCACACGCAGGGAAAGGGTTGAGCAGAAAGGCTGTCGGCTATCGGCTGTCGGCCCGAGAAGGGTGGGGTGGCCGAACCGGATGGCGAACGCGGCGGCGGGTTGGGGAGGGGATTTTTGGATTTTTGGAACACCTCCGCAAACTCGATTCACCGTTCCACAAATCACTTCTTTTGTCACATGGGCATCTCTCCGCGTCCTGGAAAACCCGATGGATTCGCGAACAGCCCGTGCCAAAAACGGTCGAATTCGCGCTTTCACGGGAAGTTCCAAAATTCACTCCGGCCATCGGACCTATCATGGATGGGAAGCGACCAATCGGGAGGTGGATTTTGATCCATTTTGTTTTTTGTACGCTGCGAGTGAAGATCGGCGAGAGGACGGTCTGTCTCAACAAGCGTGTCTTACGACGTGCGTATTTCTCGAGAGGGGACAAGAGGACAGGTTTTTTCGGGGTGGTTGGGGGGCATTTCAGTCTCAATAAGGAGCAATAAGGAGTTGGTCGGTCGCCGGTCCGCGAAGCGGTAGCGCAGCGTCGCAGGCCGACAGGCCGGGAAGCCAATCGGGGAAGGAGGCGCGTGGTTTAGAGGTGTATGTACGTATGTATATATAAAATCGCGCGGCCAATTACAAGAGGACGGGCTGGTCCATTCAACCACACAATCGCCGGCAATTCATGAAGGTGTGCAGGATTCGCAGTGGCGTGAGCGTCGGCTCAAGATTCAGCCGGTCCATTCGCGCGAACTGCAGTTGGTGCTCGATCCGGAATTTCTGTAGGCTCTCTGCCGGCGTGGGCAGACTGCGTGGAGAGCCTGCGCCGCCAACGGCAATTCTGCGCCGGCCGTCCCGGAGCGGATGCAGAGAACCGGCACTATCGGTGACGGCCGAAGAACCGCCCGCTCGAAAAACGCAACTCACGGCCCGCCGATGACCTGAATCGGGTCAAATGTGACCAAAAACACTTGACAACTGGACCAAGCGAAGCCCAAAATCAGGCCTCGCCGGGGATTAAAATTCCTATCAGTTATCAGTGACATTCGGATTGTCGGTCGTAATATCAGCCAAGCAGGCGGTGCGTTTTCGATCCCGCGCTGAATATCTTCTATCGGGATGCTGACGCTCGGGTCATGGTCAGCGCGGTATGGCCCAAGGTCCGTTACGCGGATTGCCGGCGCGAACACATCCTTGTAGCGTTTGTCGAATTTCCCACCGTCGAAGGGCTGGATGACGAAGCAGGTTCCCATGTCCCCAATCTAGCGGATTGCGTCCCGCCATCATACACTTGGTTGTAGGGTAAATACGGGGTCTACCGATGGCCGATCCAAAACTCGACCAATTTCTCACGAGCCTGTCCGCGGGACCGTCAGCGTCGCCTTTACCGCCAAGCTACGCCCGTCGCCCGCGGCCAAGCGTCTTAGTTCGGCTGATTCCTCTCTGGATCGTTCTCGGCGTTTGCGGTGTGGTGGCTATTGCCGTAACCCGGCTGCGGACGCCGGAAGGTCGGACGATTGTTCCCTCCGCGGCGCAACCCGCGTGGCAGCGAGCGGTGGTCGACTATATCAAGGCCCGGGAACCGCTTTTGTCCGTGAAGAAAATATATCGGCCAGAGCCGCTGCAGAACTCCAGCATATACATGAGTGAAGAACATATCTGGTTCGAACTGCTTGGCGAGTACGCGGGCATCGCAGTCAACGATAACTACAATCCCGGCACTGGCGGTTTCTGCGACGCGACATGCAAGTTTGGTGTCCGTGTTGAATACGAAGTGGACGAAGGGTTCGACCGCGTAGGATACGAAGACCGCGTGTTCTTTTTGAAGAGCAACTATGCCGTGACGGGCTACGCGCCGACCGACAAAATTAGGTTTCGCGGCGTTATTACAGGAGACGCGGCGCAGAAGGACGCGGCGGACTTTTTGAGTGGCGAATCGCGCCAATAAGGACGGGCCTTGCCGGATCGCGTATACTTTGGAGTCCAGATTGCTAACCCCCAAGGAATCTATCTATGGCTTCATCGCTAAAACAAGGACCAATGACGACCCCGGAACTAATCGCCGCCGGGTTTGTAATCAACGCTGAAAATCCGAAGAAGGCGAAGCACATTAAGTTCAACGCATCGCGCAACTTCTGCGACGATTGTGACCGTTGGGTGCGCCAAGCCTCCCCAAAGCAAGACGGCACACAACTTTGCGACAAGTGCGCCGTGAAGCGATGGAAGGTTGCGTCGTAGCCGGCGGGCCCGACATAAACCCCCGCTGTCCAAATCGTGCGAATTATCCGGGGCCCAGACTGGTATTTGGACAGAAAAACGGGACAGACCCAATCCTGTTCGGCACGTGGTCTGCTTGAAGGTGGTTGGACGCTGAGGACAGCAATCGGCTGGTGGTAGTTGAGGCGGTGGGTGGTGGCGGGATGGCGATGGGCGACGGCAAACTGTTCGTCGGCGCACCAGGACTGGACGAATCGATCTATGCTTTCGATCTCGGCACTGGTAGTCTCGTGTGGTCTGTTACGAATCCACCGATTCATGGCGTTTTCTCTCCGGGCGGCAGCGCTTTTGGGCGCGGGTTGGCGCTTTCCAACGGCACATTGCTTGCGACGACGCCAAGCTACGTAGTCGTCCCTGATAAATCCTCTTTCGGCTGAGTCGGGGTAAATTCCGTCGACATGCTCCTGTCGATTACCGACTCAGCAGACGGCGTTGGAGGGGCGTTGGGAAGTTCAGTAGCGCTACCAGCCGCTCCAATCGTGCTAAA
>JBGSUJ010000067.1:0-12442 GCA_041753435.1 Pirellulales bacterium
TTCAGAAAGGTTCTAAAGCATGTCAAGACCAGGATAAGGTTTTTCGCGTAGCCTCGAATTAAGCCACATCCTCCACCGCTTGTGTGAGCCCCCGTCAATTCCTTTGAGTTTCAGCCTTGCGACCATACTCCCCAGGCGGAGCACTTATCACTTTCGCTTCGACCGAGAGGCTATGGGGGGCCCCTCGATCAAGTGCTCATCGTTTACAGCTAGGACTACCGGGGTATCTAATCCCGTTCGCTCCCCTAGCTTTCGTATCTCAGCGTCAGAAGAGACCCAGTAAGCCGCTTTCGCCACTGGTGTTCCTGATGATATCAACGCATTTCACCGCTCCACCATCAGTTCCGCTTACCTCTGTCTCCCTCAAGCACCACAGTATCGGGCGCAGTTCCTCGGTTGAGCCGAGGGCTTTCACACCCGACTGATGGCGCCGCCTACATACCCTTTAAGCCCAATAAATCCGAATAACGTTTGGACGGTTCGTATTACCGCGGCTGCTGGCACGAACTTAGCCCGTCCTTCTTCCGAAGATAGGTCAATACTAGGGGAGAACCCCTAGCAATTTCCTCCCTACCGAAAGCGGTTTACAACCCGAAGGCCTTCATCCCGCACGCGGCGTCGCTCGGTCAAGCTTGCGCTCATTGCCGAAGATTCTCGACTGCAGCCACCCGTAGGTGTCTGGGCAGTGTCTCAGTCCCAGTGAGCCGGGCCACGCTCTCACGCCCGGTATGCATCATCGCCTTGGTAGGCCATTACCCCACCAACAAGCTAGTACAACGCAGCCCGCTCCCAAAGCGGAATCACACCCTTTAGTCCAGAGACATCATCCGGCATTACCCAGCCTTTCGGCTGGCTATTCCGGTCTCCGGGGTACGTAGCTACGCGTTACTCTCCCTTTCGCCGCTGATATATTGCTATACCCGCTCGACTTGCATGCCTAATCCACGCCGCCAACGTTCATTCTGAGCCAGGATCAAACCCTTCAATTGGTTATTGCTTAAACCCTCAGGTCCGCGCACCGAAGCACGCTTGCCCAAGAGCTAATTAACGAGCCATCTGAAGCGATTGTTGTCAGAGACCTACCGAACGAAAAGCACGCAATTTCTTACGCGATTCCGTACGGCAAGCCTCTTCCTGTACAGTCTTTAGCTGACAAAAAAATTGGAGGTCACTTACCAAATTGTCAAAGAGCAAGCCCCGTATTCTAGCCCGCCATCTCTCAATGGCAAGGCCAGAAAACAAGAATCCCAACAAGAAATCTCGCCGGCGGTTGACCGCGGCTCAATTTCCAGTTGAGAGCGTAATTGTACGCATCGGCTGCTGGCTGTCAACGGCTTGAGAATGGGTGCACAATAAACTTTTAATAGGTGCTGACGATTTCACGATTTTCCTGCTCCTTAGAATCGGGCCAATTTGACATGGCATGTCGCGGTGTACGTGGGGCGACCACAGTTGAAGCGAACGACCGTGAGCCAATATTGACGGCCACACGGCAACTCGTAGCGCTGATGGTACGTCGCAATGGTATCGATAAGCAGGATGTCGCCAGCGCGATTTTCACCACGACGCCCGATCTCGACGCGGAGTTTCCGGCGATCGCCGCTCGACAACTCGGTTGGCTTGACGTGCCGCTCTTGTGCAGCCACGAGCTGAGCGTGCCAGGATCACTGCCGCGCTGCATCCGCGTGCTCGTGCATTGGAACACCGACCGCACCCAGAGCGAAATCGAGCACATCTACATCCGCGACGCCGTGCGGCTGCGTCCCGACCTGTCGAATCTCCCGCCTGTGAATTGGGAAGAGCTCGAAGCGTGGATCAACGAGCAGATGCGCGAAAAGCCGACCGACAAGTAAGCACACAGCAGCATCACGTGGTGCTCGCCCAGCGTTCCAAGAGCAGCATGGGTGCGAGTAGCGCCAATACGGCGCCGCCCCAATAGGGCCCACAAAAGCCGAGCACAATCGCGGCGTCGATCACGATGATTGCACGCAGCGAATTTCGTACGGCGATTTGAATAGCACGAGTCTCAAGTCGCCACACCGCCCACAGGCAACGACCAACAATGATCGCTCCGAGCGAAAGCCAAAGCAGCGGCCAATTCTCGCTCTCCGTAAGAACGTGAGCAGAGCGCAATTCCACGCGCCCTGAAATTTCGAGGATGAGCAAGCCGAGTGCGATCACTAGAATGCCCCCCAGGAGTTGCGGGCGGCGTGGCGCTCCAACTTCGGTACGAGCAAACCAGGTGAGTCCTGTGATGTAAATGCCGATCCCCAGTGCGATCACCAATTCGGTCGGGCTCCAGCTGGTATGAAACGGCCAGCGCGAGGCGGTAGCCAGACTCATTCCGAGTAAGACGTTAAGTAGACGGCAACTGCCCATTGCAAGAGGAGCTGCCAACGTCTGTTTCAAGACGCCATTATAAATCACGATGCAGCCAGCTAATAGACTGCCGACGATCCCTGGCAGCCAATTACCGCTGTTGATACTCGTGACCCACGCTACACAGACTCCGCTAACCAGTAGACGCCAACCTAGTCTTGCGGCCGAAATGCTGGAGACTCTCCCCGAGGGAATCGGCCGCTTCGGCCGCTCGCGGGTGTCGAGTTCCACGTCGAACACGTCGTTGAGCACCATGCCCGACAAATAGAGACTACTCGACGCCGCGACGAGCAGGGCAAACACGGATGCCGGCCGCAGATCGCCCTGCGTGACGAGGTATCCCATCATCACGTCCGCCACGGCCGTGAACACCGCCGGGAACCGCAGCAGCTCAAAATATGCCCGCCACTTTCCGCTCACGCGACTACACCCTCCGCTTGCGGTTTAGCTGACCAATCGGGCCAAGGTCTGCGACAAAATCTCGCGTGCCTCCCGGGCCGCCCCATCCGGATCGTCCAAATAGGGATAAAGCTCCACCGTCAGCCAGCCGTCATAACCTGTTTTCTTGATTTCCAAGAGTGTGGCGGCGAAGTCGATCGCGCCGCGGCCAGGCACCAAGTGCTCATGCACCCGCGTCGCGGCGATGTCTTCCAAGTGATAGTGGTAAGTGTGCTCCGCCATTTTGGCGATCCATACTTGCGGATCCTCGCCGACGCAATAGGCGTGGCCGACGTCGAAGTTGAGGCCCACCATCGGCGAGTCGATGCGGTCGACGAACTCGAGATATTGCTCGAATCGCTCGATCAACAGGCCCGGCTCCGGCTCGATCAAGAGCGGCATCTGGAGCGATTCGGCCAGCTCGATGCACGGCATCAGCTCTTGATAGAAGATGGCGGCACCGTCGGACCAGGATTGCCCCTCGGCGAGCGGCCCGCCGGGCTCGGTCGTGATGTGCGGGGCCCCCAAATCGACGGCCAATTGCAGCGCCCGCTTCGTATGTTCGCGGCGGATCGCGCGGTAGTGCCGGTCGGGGTCGATCCAACTGGGGTGCCAATACGGCTGCCGCGGATCGGCGATCGCGTTCATCATGAAGGCGTTGACGTTCGAGATCGCCAAGCCGTATTTAGCCAGCGAGTCGCGGATCGCCTGCTTTTGCGACTCCAGCAGGCCGGCCGGCCAGGCATGCGGCACGTCGGCGGTGATCTCAATGCCTCGGTAGCCGAGCGCGGCGATGCGGGCGATGGTCTCGTCGATCGGGTAACGGAGGTAGGCGTTGGAACTGAAGGCTAGGTGCATGGCCGGTCAGGTTACAAAAGTATTGGAGACGGGCGACAGGGACGGCAAATGTTGAGGTGGCACCATTCGGCAAGCCAGGATCGCGACATGCTTGCCGTTAAACTTGGTCAGGAAGAGCGTAGCCGCATGGTTGCCGGTTAATTTCAGTTGTTTGCGAATCAATGACGGATCGTGGTCGACACCACGTTTCTTAATTTCGAGTTGCCCCAGGTCATGCTTCCGCAGATAACCAGCGAGTTGCCGCATCTCCAATGGCATGACTACCTCGACGTCGAAACAAACCAATGCCGGGTCGGCAACCGGACGAGGCCCAGTGTAATAAGCGACACCCGTTGAGACCATCGAGAGCCCATGTTCGGCAGCCAAGACGCCGCCCAGGTGTGCGGCCAATACGGCTGGATCGGGCTCAAACAGGTATTGATCGATTTTTGCTGCGATAGGAATCGGCAGATTCGCAACTCCCGTTAGGCTTCTCAATAGTATTCCGGCGTTGGAGAGGACGGTCGCGCGCCACTGACCAGGCGATTTCGCCAGCGAACCGTGCCAGGCGATCAGTTGCCGGCATTGGCGATCGCGGCTGATCCACTCCAGTTCGCAGCGATCGGCCCAATTGGCGGGGGCATCGGCGGCGGGTGCCAGCTTCATCGCTGCATGTGGCGACTTGGCAAGCAGCTTGTCAATCTGCTCGCGACAAGGATTGCTCCAATCGAGAGAGGTAGTACGTTTGCCGGTTGGTCGACGATCGGGATCGACATGCCAAGCGGCGTAATTTGACAGGTCGACCCTCTCGATTTCGCCGATCTGTAGCGTCAGTTGGTCGTTTAACCCGTGTACTCGCGCGTTAGCCGTGGCCAGACAAGCGGAAATCGGATCTCGGTCAATACCCGTGACGAAACCTGCGCTGGCGAGGCCAATTAAATCGCCGCCGATGCCACAGCAGAGATCAGCGGTGGGCCCGCTCACTTCCGCAAATCGCAACGCCTTATAGGCTGCCACCCATTGATCGGTGGCCTGCTCAAGTCCCAGCCGTGTGAAGAACATTTCGCCCGCACGATCAAACTTGGCAACGGCGCGTTGGCGCAATTCTGCCAATTCCAAGAGAAGATGAGCTTGGGAAGCTGTGAGCTGCCTGCGCAGTCGTGCTGTCATGGTGTGCAGCGGCTGATCAAGGCCAGCGATATCCCGGAGCCATTTTGCCGCCTCAGGGCCGACTAACCATTCATAATCGGCAAGTTCAGCGTAACTGGACATGTTGTATTGGGTCCGGATGATCTAGCTACGGTGCTTGTTGCGGGCCGATTGGCAATGGCAAAGTGGGTGACCGTTGCCAGACGAAAATCAGGTTGGTGTCGGGCTCGTCGGTCATTCCAGTGCAGCCTGCGAGCCTGGCAACCGCTGGAGATAGCGAAGCAATGACCGGCCGTCCCCTGATGTTAGCGAGTTTGCTTGGCGCCTCGATAGGTGTGCCCTATGTCGTCTCGAACACGACGCAAGGCCCATCAGTCGGAAATCCGCAGCCAGCGGCGGCAACACCGGCTCCAGCCAGTTCTTGGCCCAGCATTCATTCCAGTGGAGAAACTAGTCCGCCGCCTCCGCTCATGTCACCAGGCACATTCGAAGCGCGCTCACCTGTTGCTCGGACTATTTCGTATCCGACAACCGCAACGCCTGCTGGGTCAGGCTTCGAGAACCTTGCGGCGAATCCGGGGATGCGGTATCACACAATCCAAGAGGTGTTTCGTTTTGACGTGTCGAAGGAATGGGTTTACCAGAATTGGGACCGTAAGTCGACTGGCCTAGGCGACCCCGAACTGTTCGGGATCCGTGTGGCGCTCGTCACGGGCACCAAAATGACGGACCTCGCGGGGGCGCTGACCTATCTGTTTGATTCGCAGGGACAGGTCCGGCACATTTCATTCCGCGGCCGCACAGCCGATACCACACCGCTCGTGCAATTCTTGACACAAACCTACCAGTTTCAGCGGATGGAACCTGCTGCGGGCGACCAGCTTTATCAAGTTCGCAGTGGTCAGAATGTGTATAGCGAGTTGCGCTCCCGCCCCGAGTCGGTACTCATCGAATCAGCGCCGCATGGCAGTTTTGGTGTCGTGCTGGAATTAGGCCGCCCAGGCTCGAATCGGCCGCTGAAACCGTCTGTGCCCGCACTGCAAATACCGGAAGTGGTCTCAGCAACGCCAGCGGACAAGGCGGCTGCAGGTGCGACTGGCACCGGTGCGAGCGATAGCGCTGCCGAATCGGCCGCATTTTTCGGCCCCCCTCGACCACCGACAGCGGCTGAAGAAAGCCAGCAGGTATTTCGCCGCTGGCCAAATTGAGCATGGCGGATGGTTGCTCTGCCGAGCAAAGCGACCCTTCGCTATTCTGTTTACATGAGCGGCCCAATTGTAGAGATTGTCCCCTGTCCTGTAGATCTGAACCTGGAAGCTTTGGCGGCGGTGCTTTCGGAACTGACGCCCGAACAGAGGCGGGAAATCGCTCCCTTTCAGATTGGGGAGGCTGTTGAGGGGTTGTATGTCGCCCTCGCTGGGGGCGAGCTTTGCGGAGCGGCATGGGGACAGCGCCAGCTCGGCAATACGGCGATCTTCTGGCCGCCAAAACTGATTGCCCCGGTAAGCAGCGATACCGCAGTTCGCCTAGCTTGTGCGGTCGCAGCGGCAGTCGATCAAGTGGGCATTCGCATGAGCCAGTCGCTGCTGTCAGACCGCTGTGCGAACATTGTGCCGACGCTCGAATCGACGGGCTTCACTTTTCTCGCTGACTTGTTGTATCTGACTTGGGATGCGAGCAGAGCGTGTGATGCGAGCAGTGTCGACGCTAAATATACCCATGAACTTGAATTTGAGCCATACGACGAGTCGAAGCGTGAGCGAATGGTCGCACTGCTCGAAAAAACATACGAGGCAACGCAAGACTGTGCCGCTATGAACGGTCAGCGGCCGATGGACGAAGTTCTTGCAGGCTATCGCGCCACAGGTGTTTACCTCGCTGAGAATTGGCTAATTGTGCGAACGGGTGACGCTGATATAGGCGTGCTCTTGCTTGCCGAACATCGTACGGCGCGGCACTGGGAGTTGATGTACATGGGCGTGGTGCCGCACGCGCGCGGACGCGGGTTCGGTAACCGTGTGGTGCAGCATGCACAGCGATTAGCACATGCTGCACGTGCCGAGCGCGTTGTACTTGCCGTGGATGCCGAAAACTTTCCGGCAATCAAGATGTACAATGCAACAGGGTTCATGGCGTGGGATCAGCGGACGGTGTTTGTGCGCTTTCGAAGTTAGAAACCCGGGATTACAAAAAATCACTGGAAACGCAGACTCTCAAGCGGCTAGTACCAAGTGATACTTGCTTGCGGCTTCTGGCACGATCGGCGGAAAAATATTTTTGCGATGCGTGAATCGCATCGACAGCAACGATTTCCGCGGTTCCGCCGCATGGAACGAAAGCAGTCGACATCTTTTTCCACTCGACTGTAGCTACCCCTTTGACATCAGTGCTAGCAGGCGTAGAATCGTCGGCTCGGGGGATTCGACGCAGCTGTGATCGTGTCGCTCGAACCAAGTTTTAGCACTGACGGCTCGGCGGTCGCGCCGGCCTTTTCTTTGGGTCGCGCAAGATTCTCTAAGCGTTTGGTGATGCTCGACATCACCTGGGCTTTGTCACGATGGCAAGGCCTGAGCGTTCGGGGTACGCGCCGAAGGAGCACACAGGAAGTGGTCATGGAAGATAATCAGGTCGCGGCGGAATTGCGGATTCGCCTGGCCGAGACAATCGGCCAGGAGCGCTTCGAACTCTGGTTTGGGGCCGGTACGCAGTGGCGTCTCGACCAGAAATCGCTGACCATCGTCGTCTCCAACAATTTCACGCGCGATTGGCTGCGGCGGAATTTCTCAGGAGAACTGCGGGCGGTTTGTCGGGCGGTCATGGGTTGCGAGCTTAGTATCGACTTTGGAATTGACGAGAAGCTTTCGGTGCCGGCTCCGTCGAATGTCAAACCTCCCCTGCCGAAACCGGCTGAAGTACCGAAGGCGGTGAGTAAATTGCTGGCTGGCGAGACTGCACAAAGCCCTCAGCCTGCCGCGATTGGGAGATTGGGCGGGGCCGGTCGCAACGGGCGAAAAGCGGAACCGCTAGTGGGCCGTACTGAGCCGAAATTGGCCGAGCTTGTGGTTGGCACAGGCAATGAATATGCGATGCGTGCCGCTGAAGTTACAGCGCGCGGATTGCAACAGGCTTCGCCGGTAGTGTTCTGCGGTCCGACGGGCGTCGGCAAGACACATCTGTTGCGAGCGATCCGCGCCGAATATCGTCATTCCCATCCCCGGGCGCGGGCTGTTTATCTCACCGCTGAGCAATTCATTACGAGCTTTGTCGAAGCGCTGCGCGGGTCGGGCTTGCCTAGCTTCCGGCAAAAATGCCGCGGGGCAGACCTGCTAATCCTGGACGATATTCAATTCTTCGCTGGTAAGCGGGCGTCGCTCGACGAACTGCTGCACACGTTCGATGTTCTATTAGCTGAAGGACGTCAGATTGTGCTGGGGAGCGACCGTTCGCTCGCCGAGTTGCAATCGCTGGGCAAGGAACTGGTTTCGCGGGTCGCCAGTGGGCTTGTCTGCAATATTCAGCCGCCCGACTTCGCCATGCGACTCGAAATCGTCGGTCGGCTGTCGCGGGAGTTGGGGCTGGCATTAGACGCTGAGGTAATCGGGCTGGTGGCCACACAGATTAGTGCCGGTGCCCGCGAACTGCGTGGCGCGCTCCATCGCTTGCAAGCCACGACTCTCGCCTATGACGAGCCCATTTCACAGCAAATGGCGTTCAATGCCTTGTCAGACCTGGCGCAACAATGCACGCAGCATGTGCGGCTCGCCGACGTCGAGCAGGCCATTTGCAATGTTTTTGGCGTGGAGGCGGTCCAGCTTCGCTCCGACCGCAAGAGCCGCTCGATTCACGAGCCGCGGATGCTCGCCATGTGGCTGGCCCGTAAATATACGCGGGCCCCCTGGAGCGAGATCGGCGAATTCTTCGGTCGCCGCAGCCATAGCACGGTCATTTCGGCCCACCATCGGGTGGAAAAACTAATCCGCTCGCGGGCGGTAATCGGGGTCAGCCACGAAACCTGTGGCGTGGAAGAGGCGATTCGCCGCGTCGAAGCGGCCATCCGATCGGCCTGAAAGGCTTCAAACTGCCTATCTCGGCTATTCTTCGCCAGTTTTCCTTCCGCAAACTATACTGAGGGTTTGGCTGTGTTTCCCATGGATCGCTCTGAGACTAGCTACCATGAAATTGCTTTCCGCGTTTCGAAAGTCGCCATCGACCGCCCGGCCTGCGGGCCCTCACATGACCTGGGCTAAATCCAGCATGGGGCGATCGATCTCGCGGACCGGCTTGTTTTTCAAAAAGCAGATTTGGATCTGGCCGCTCATCGCAGTGGTGCTGCTTTCCGCGATCGGGTTTTTTGTGCGACGGTCGATGGAATTGACGATGAAGGACAGCTTGCGCTCGGAACTGCAAACGCTTGTGGGCGTGGAAGCGGCGATGCTGCAGACGTATTTCGAAGTGCAGGAAAATAATGCCGAGTCGCTGGCGAACGACCTCGATATCCGCCGCATCATTTACAAGTTGCTCGATCCGTCGTCTGTCGAAGAGTCTGTCGAAGAACTGAACCGGCAATTGGAAAAAGCCCTCGGCCCGGCCCTTACTGCGCACGAGTACGCAGGCTTTGTCGTGGTAGACAAGGAGAAGCGCGTCATCGCCGCGCACACGCGGCAGCTTATCGGGCAGGAGTTGCCGAAGAATTTTGAATTCGTCACGCGCGCTCTGGAGGGCGAAGTCTCTGTGTCGCCGCCCTTTGCGAGCATGGTGCCACTGAAAGACGAAACGGGCAAAGTGCGGACAGGGGTGCCGACGATGTTTGTCGTCGCGCCGATCCGCGATGAGAGTTTTCAAGTCGTGGGTGCGCTTGGATTGAGGATGCGGCCGGAACTCGAATTCACGAGAACGATGGCACTCGGGCAATTTGGGAAAACAGGCGAAACGTATGCCTTCGATAATGATGGCTTGCTGGTTTCGGATAGCCGGTTTAATGACGAGTTGATCCTTCTGGGGCTGTTGCCTGACCAAGCGGGAGCGCGCTCGATCCTGCAGTTGCTGATTCGCGATCCGGGCGGCGACATGACGGCCGGCTACCGCCCTCAGGTGCGGCGGTACGAGCTGCCGCTCACGAAGATGGTAGCTGAGGCAATCGCGGGGGGGAGCGGGGTCGATGTCGACGGTTACCGCGACTATCGCGGTGTGAGCGTCGTGGGGGCCTGGACCTGGCTGCCCGAGGCGAATGTTGGAGTGGCCACAAAAGTCGATTACGCCGAGGCCTTTCGGCCGCTCACGATTCTCAGGCGGACGTTTTGGGGGCTCTATACCTTGCTCGCGCTGGCGGCGATCGCCATTTTTGTCTTCACGATCATGGTTACACGGCTGCGGCGCGAAGCGCAGAAGGCGGCGATCGAGGCCCAACAGATCGGTCAGTACAAACTCGAGCGGAAGCTCGGCGCGGGCGGCATGGGCGTGGTGTACAAGGGGCACCACGCGATGCTCCGCCGACCGACCGCGATCAAGATGCTCGATGTCGACAAAGTGAATGAGGCGTCGATGGAGCGGTTCGAACGCGAAGTTCAAATCACCAGCCAACTCAATCACCCCAACACGGTAGCGATTTACGACTATGGCCGGACGCCGGAGGGCGTGTTCTATTACGCGATGGAGTACCTGGACGGTATTGATCTGCAAACGCTCGTGGAGAATTACGGCCCGCAGCCGGTGCCGCGGGTGATTCGCATTCTGGAGCAGATTTGCGGCTCGCTCTACGAGGCCCATTCGCTGGGGCTGGTCCATCGCGACATCAAGCCGGCGAACATCATGCTCACCCGCCGCGGCGGAGAGCCCGATGTGGTAAAGGTGCTCGACTTTGGCCTGGTCAAGGCGCAGGACGAGGAGAAGCGGGCCGGACTGACGCAGCAAAACTCGCTCACCGGCACGCCCCTCTACATGTCGCCCGAAGCGATTCAACTGCCCAGCTCGGTGGACCCTCGCAGCGATCTCTACGCGGTCGGTGCGGTGGGCTATTTTTTGCTCACCGGGCAAAGCGTGTTTAGCGCGGAGAATGTCGTCGAACTGTGCCAGATGCATGTGTCGGCCACGCCGATTCCGCCATCGCAGCGGGTTCCCACAAAGATTTCCGACGAGTTGGAAGGCGCCATGATGGCCTGCTTGGAGAAATCGCGGGCGAAGCGACCGCAGACGGCGCGGGAATTGGCGGTGCGGATCGCCCGCTGTGCGGAAGCATCCGCCTGGTCGATTGACGAGGCCGATGCCTGGTGGGGCCGCCATGAACGCGGGCAATCGCAGTCGTCGCTCGTTTCGCAGTCGGCATCGCGACCCGATAGCGATCACATGCAGACGATTGACAGCCGCTAGCTCCATCGGCATGTTGCGAAGTCGAGCGCGCGCGAGGGACCTGCTTTCTTGGGACATACCAAGGGTCGGAACCATCGATGAGATAGTTCTGCCCCCTTCTGTTCTGCGGCCTTTGAGAAAGACCCAGGCCCGATCCAATATTCAAATTGGGTGGCACACTCTGAGTCCTCGAAGGGCGTGGCTGGCGCGAGTCTCCGAGAATACCAAGCCCATCGCCGAGCCTCTGGGCGTGCCAGCCGTAGCCTCCTGCGGAACACTGATCGGCCTGTGGGAGGGACCGCTCCGGACGCTGGCCAGCGCTGGTGCGCCGCCCGACAAGACCGCGAATCAAGACTCTGACGAGTCGCGCGAGTTGCAGTTGGTGCTCGATCCGGAGTCTCGGTAGGTTTTCTGTCGATGTGGGCGGACGCTGGGGATGGTCTGCACGCCAGGGTGCGAATCTTGCCCCGCCGATTCCCGCTGCCGACAAAAAACCGGCCAACCACGTCGGCCCGCTCCACCGGACGCCTCAGCCTGAACCTCAAGCACAGTGAAAGCCGGTCCAACCCAGCAAAAACTTGCCCATTACGCCCCAGCTAGACTACGATCCAAGCCGGCTGGCAGATTAAAATTCCTATCAGTGCGGCAGCCAGGTGCATTTGATGGCCGAGTTCCAGGCCCTCTTGGAATTCCCTGCTGGGGATTGGGGTGAAAGATGAGTCGCTTCTCCATTACCTGCGGAATCACGATCGGTTTGCTATTGAACGCCGTCGCTACTGCTGAACCAGCAGACGAACAGGTGACGCAGCAGATCCCGATCGATCACATCTGGGCGTGGAGAATCCCTGGTACGAAGGACGTTGGAACGTTCGATGCAGTGAAAACCCGCGGCGTTACGGAACATCCAGTTCTCCACGATGTATTCGGTGGATTAGGTTTACTCCCGAAAGGCGAGAAGGCCAAACCGGTCTTTGTAGTGGAAGGCGAGGGCAAAACCGCGCTACTGAGTGCGTTGGCGGTTTTCAAAAAAGATAAACCAAGATCGGAGATATTGCCCGCAAATACGGAACTCTCGCTCGTATTCTATTCGCATAGCGTTGCGGCACAGGTCGAACTGGTTTCAGTCGACAAGTCGGCAAGCCTGATTACGGTAAGATACGAATGGCACTTGAACTTTCGTAAGTCGTTGTCTTGATGATTGATATGGACGAAATCGGCCTCACTTGGCATGAGGGTGTTGTGACACGCACCCACTCACGGCAAGGAGGCCAGGATGTTCGATTCGTTTCGCATC
>JBGSUJ010000068.1:0-14831 GCA_041753435.1 Pirellulales bacterium
CATCGTCGGAAATCGCCCCAATCGATTCGAGCCCCGACGTGTCAAACGGCGGCCCAAACCCCAGGCCCTACTCCTCAAACCACGTGCCGAGTACAAACGATATGCAGCGTAGGGACTTACGAAAGTTCAAGTGCCATTCGACTCAGATAGCGGTAATCCTGGAACAGTGGCCAAACAAAGGCTGCCCCACCGTGGACCGTTTTTGCCGCATGCCCTACGGTCGTCTTGCCAAAGATCACGAGCACTTGGTTGCTCGAACAGCGCTTGTAGTTTGACTTGAGCAAAATGATCGTCGAGAAGAAAACAAACGCGACGAACGTGCCCAACACAATCAGCCAAAACAGCGTGGCAGCAGAGATCGGAAGTTGGTCAGGCATGGTGACTCCTCAGAAGGTAAACTTGCAGGGTTCGCACTAGGTGTTAAGCGATTTTCGGCAATCAATGAGGCCCATGGAAGATCAAACGCCAACGGTTTCATCCGTACGACGCACACAAAGCACGTCGCTTCCGGCAATGTCGACGACCTCGACCGACTCGCCCGTTTTAAGCGGCGCATCGTCGTTGGTCACCGCTCGAAATTCTACGATACGGTTCTGCATTGAAAGTTGTACTTTTCCAGCACCTTTGCCCGCGGCAGGGATCGGGATATAGACCGTGGCGATTTGACCAAGGGCATTGATAATTCGTTCGTTTCCACTCGAGGTCAGTTGGCTGACGAGCCGCATCAACCAATACATCCCGTACATCGCTGACAATCCGACCAGCACCGCCAGCACCAACGAAGTCGATTGTTCGAAGCCGGCGCTCAGTGCCGCCTTGCCGGCTACGCCAAAAAAAGCCGCGGCCGCAATCAACGTGCGAAATGACAGCACGCCAAACAACCAACTGCTGTCGTGATGCGCGAACTCACCTTCGGCAGCTTCGCCCAACGACGGGGAGTGGCTGGTCGAGAAGTCATCCGGCACATCGGCGCTCTCCAACCCGCCGTCGATACCCTCGCCACCAAGCCCAGCCAGCGTCAACAGAAACTGGCAAACAAGCACGGTGCCACCTACCACCGCGGCGATCAGAAAGATCGTGTCTAACATGGTTTCGGCACCTCCCTCCAGCTGCCGAAGTTCATGACGAGTCGCCATTATTGTAGCCCACTCCATCTCTGCAACAAGCACACAGAGCGAAGGCAAACGCTCTTGATTTGGTAGCTTTTCGCTGACGATGGGGCGATCTTGGCGGAAAACTTCCGCGGAATGCCCAGCGAAATGAAAATAGGCAGCCCGTGTTGGCATGAGCGCCACCAGAGCGGGAGCGCCAGATGGCGGGCTATCACGTCGAGAAAGGGCGACTATTCGTCTTCCGGTTCGCCTACGTCGACTTGCGACCAGTCGACGTCTTCTTCGTCATCTTCTCCTTCGCGGACGACTTCCTGCGCGCGGGCCAGGTCCTCTTGAGCAACCAGCACTTGAACTTCGCCCGGTACACCCACGCGGAAATCGGCCGTCGCGGCACCCGCCATCGTCGCTTTAATACCCGCCTCCTCGAGCGCGGCAACGATCACGCCCGCTTCCATCTCATTCTCGGCGGAAGCGGCGACCACGACGTGTTCAGGATGTTCCGGATGATTGGCCATCGATTGACTCTCTGGGGCAAAAGGACTGCGAACTTCCCTTCTGGCGATGATTTGGTAGCACTCAATTATAGTTTACGCGAATAGCTCGCCAATCACACGGCCACTATTGACGATTTTCATTGGTCGGCCGCTGGGCGTCGTGAACGTCGTTTCCAGCGAAATTCCGAGCGCGTGGCAAACCGACGCCATCAAATCCTCGGACGAATAGGGCTCACTGTCAACTGTTGTGCCATCGGCGTTCGTCTTACCGATCGCTCGGCCTCCCTGAATGCCGGCGCCACCGAGCACCGCGCTCCACGCACGCGCATAATGATCGCGGCCTGCCTCGCCGTTGATCCGCGGGGTGCGACCGAACTCGCCCATGCACATAACCACCGTGCTCGACAGCAGACCTCGCTGAGCGAGATCAGCGAGGAGCGCGCTGAACGCCTGATCGAGCTCGGGGAGTTTGGTGTCGAGGGTTGTGAAACAGTTTTGATGTAAGTCCCAGCCGCCAAAGTCGACCTCAACAAAGGGCACACCGACTTCCACCAGTCGCCTCGCCATCAGGCAACCGCGGCCGACGTTGGTATTACCGTATTGTGCCTGGACGTTTTGTGATTCGCTGCGGACCTGGAAGGCCTGCATCTGGTCGCTGGTGAGCAGCTCTTGCGTCTTGGCCTGCACTTTGGCATGCTCGGCCGCCGCACTGCCTCGCCGCTGGTTGATGAAACGGGTTTCCACGGCTTCAAGCAACTTCAGACGATCGGCCAGTCGGTGCTCGGGAACGCTCATTTGCGTATCGCGGATGGTGCCGTTGGGGTCGACCTGAAATGGCGCGTAGGCCATGCCCAAAAAGCCAGGCCCTTCGCTGGGAGAACCAATCGAGACGAACGGCGGAATCTCTAGGTGCGGGACCCTATCTTCCAGTTCGTGTGCGATCACCGATCCGTAGCTGGGGTGCTCGACGCTGGGGTTGGGCACGTAGCCAGTATGCATGTAATAGCGTCCGCGCTCGTGGTCGGCCTCGCGCGTGCTCATCGAGCGGACGATCGAAAGGTGCTTCATCTGCCCGGCAAGCTTCGGTAGTTTCTCGCAGATCTGCAGGTCGCCGGTAGTTGCGATAGGTTTGAGCGGCCCGGCAGTTGCGGCACCCGGCTTGAGATCCCACATGTCGATCGTCGGCGGCCCGCCATTGAGCCAAATCAGGATCGCCGACTTATTCGCCCGGCTCAGCGCAGGCGCATGAGCCCGGAGGGTACGCGTGAATGCAAACGCTGGCCAAGCCAACGCCGATGCCCCCGCTAAATGGCGCAGAAAATGGCGACGCGACATGCCAACGGGCGTAGGGCAACAACTCATGGTATGCACCTCGATCAATGATTAAGGATAAACTCGTTGCTGTTGAGTAGCGCCCACCAAATATCCTGCAGCGCAGTTTCGACATCCCCTCCGCGAGCCGCGAGTAATTCGTTCGAGAGCGCGATCTCTGGCTTGGTTGGCCGTCGCGAGAACGCCGCCAAGTAGAGATAACGGATTTTCTGGTGGTTTTTCATGTTCGCGTCGCTGGCCACACGCTGTAACATGCTACCACGCTGATTACCGGTCGCTCGCTTGACCAGCGGGCCGTTCATCAGCGTGAGAGCTTGCGGAATCGAGCCGTTGAAGCTCGTTGCTTCGCCGCCGTCGTCAGTGCCAAAGGCAGTGTTAAACTGCTGCAACCACCGTTGGCGGACCAAGTCGCGCTGGGCTTCGTCCTTTACTGTGGCGTCAGCCGCAGTCGCCACCAGCAGCGATTCGTAAAGTTGCTCGGCCTCCATCTGCCGGAGGTAGAAGCGGCTGAACATCGGACGGGCACCAAGGGTTGGGTCGTCGGCTTCATTGCGCTTAGTCGTTCGGCTCGAAAGGCTGTAAGGCTCGGAAAGTGCGATCCAACGCATCAGTTGTTTGAGGTCGAATCCGGAATTGCGAAATGCCAATCCAAGTTGGTCGAGTAGCTCGGGATGTGATGGCACACTATGCGGACCAATGTCGTCCACCGGCTTGGTGAAGCCGTGGCCCAGAAAGTGGGCCCACAGTCGATTGACGATTGCCCGATCGAACTCTCGCGACGCCAAGATCAACTTGGCCAGTTCCTCGCGACGGTTGATATCGGCGAGTTTGCCCCGGTCGCCAAAGTTTTCGCCCTGCTCGCGATAGAGAGCGGCCAGCGACGTGCCATCCACAAACACTGGATACGCCACCTTCAATTGTCCGTTTCGAAGCTCGTAGAACAAGTCGGCCTTTTCAATGTCGCCCGTCTCGCCGCGGAAGTCGCGGTCAACGATCCTGCCCACAAACCGCTGACGTTGATCGTCCAACTGAATCCGCTGAACCCGTGTCTGTCGAAAGAACGCGCTAAGCTCCCAGAACTGGTTCTGTTGGTGCTCGTTGAAGGGGTGGTTGTGGCATTGCGTGCATTCGACAGCCATGCCGAGGAAAAGTTGGGCTGTTTTGGCCGTGGCCTGGACACCGTTTTCCTGCATCTTATCGACCAGAAAATTCGCGGCGCCGTTGAAATCTTCGGCACCCGGCCGGCAACTGCCCGTAGCGGTGACCAGGTCGCGTACCAACTCGTCGTAAGGCTTATTGTAAGCGAAGGCTTCGCGCAGATACTGCTGCATGCCGTCGCGATTAGCGAGCGAACGGCGCTCGGTGCCGCCCGTTCGACCGATTAAGAGGTTGGTCCAGACCGTGGTCCAATGCCGTATGTACTCGTCGCGGTATTCGGGACCGAGTAGTCGGTCGACCAGACGGCGGCGCTGATCGTGTTTGCGATCGGAAAAATAGTCGCGCACCTCGGCGACCGTGGGTACGCGGCCAATTAAATCAAGATGCACCCGACGGCACCATTCGCCATCGCTGGCTGCTTCCGAGGGGGCCAGCTTGCTGTCTTCCCAACCCCGTCGGATGTGATTGTTGATCAGCAGCACTTCCGGCAGTTCGGAGTTGCTTGACGGCTTCGCGCTTGTCGCCGCGCTGGCCACCAAGGGTTCGGCCGAACTTGCTGAGCTTGTCAACGAAACGAACCCGATTGCCACCAGCACCACGATTCGCAGCAACTCGATTCGCATCGACCCACTTCTCCGCAGAATTGCGACCGGATTACTTTTGCTTCCTGTCGAGCGGCGGTTTCCGCTCTTAACCATTATGGCTGCAATATCGCCTTTCGCCTCATCCTTGCTTAACGCCTCGCGAGTTGGCAAGTAATGCGGAAAATGGAACCGAGATCAACTCAAGCGCTTGGGCCAATACGCGTAGCCGTAGGCAATTCAGAATTCCAGAAAAAAATTTGCAAAAGCGATAGATGGCCGCGGCCGGGTGTCGGCTGATCGATCGAATTGTTTCGAAAAGTTGTATCAAAACAATACATGTGTTCTATTTTGCAACAAAACAAAAAAGAAGGGCGAACCTGGGCTCAGCCTCTCGGTGAACCCAGATTCGCCCGTGACGTGTCGAATCGCGCCTGGTTTGCGAGCTACTGTGGGAGGTGGGCAGATCTCGCTAACTTCTTTCCTGATATGCGATTCGGATCACGATCAAATTGCCTCTTCGCCTGACCGACCCCTCAAATCTGTTCCGGCCCCGAGCGTTTGTTCCGAACGCAAGCGGCTTGTCGTTACAAGCGATGGCGAAAGTAGATGCAAGGGGTGTGCCAATGGGGACATCAGAGCGCATTTGTGGTTGCCATTCTGGTTGGGTGGTCGGGGTCGAGGTTTGGCAGAGTCCACAGTTCGAGGGGTGGGGGCTCGCTGTCGATCGACCCCAACCCGGAACAGAAACTCCAAATCAGCTCTAGAACATCACCTGTCGCCCCAGTTTCCGCCGCAGCACGACCCATTGGCCGGCGTGCAGAGTCCAGTGGTTGCCGATGGTGACGAAAGCGTCGCCGACGGTCTTCACAAACGGCGGCACACGGGCAGTGATCGGTTGGTCGAAGTCGGCGGGGCTAAGTTTTTCGAGCGCTGCGAGCGTCGCGGATCGAATCTCTTTGGCCAGCCGCATGTACTCTTCTTTGGTAAGAAAATCGTCCGGATCGTCGGACATCTTCTTGCTGCGTCCATAGCGCTCTGCAAATCCGGCTGGCAAATCGGGCATCGAGCCGGGCGCGGCAGCCTCGGCAAGATGCCGCTCTGCGGAAATCAGGTGGCCTAACTGCCAGGCGATGTGATTCGCGCCAGGCACAGGCCGCTCGAGCATTTCTTCAACTGCAATATCCGCCAAGTAGCCATAAACCATGTAATCGGCCACACTCAGCGACGAACGAATAGCGTCTTGAAAATCCATAGTTGTTTTCAGTTCCTCTTGATAGCTACGACTTTTGGGCGTCCTCGCAAAGCATATCGGGGCAAATGTTCTCGTCCTAAGGACAATCACACCCCCAGCGAGCCATCGCCAAGCTTACTCCTACGAGTGTTGCACTTGAAGTTTGACAACTCCACTCAGTGAATGGTCTGGCGGAGTGTTCTAGCCAGCGCTACTTCTTCTGCCGCGACTTCCAAACTTCTTCGATTACCTCAGCGCCGACTAAACCGTACAGCCGCGGGCGGGGCGGGATGAGCGATGTGTCGACGTCTTCGTAGGTGAGTTGGGGTTCGCCGGCCGCGTCGACAGTGGCGAGGGTGGTTTTGAGCCACTTACGGTTTTTTTCTTCGAACTTGTCGCACCAGGCTTCGGCTTGGCGGTGGCGTTCGGCGGGGTCGTCGGCCTGGATGCCGGGCATGTCGAAGTCGGGTTTGTAGTGGGCACCGCGGCATTCGTCGCGGGCCTGTGCGCCTTTGAGGATTGCTTTGGCGATCGGGAACATATCGCGAAGGGCCTTGGTGTAAACAACGTTCTGGTTCGTCCACGCGCCGGTATCGGAAAGCGAACAGCGGCTGGCGCGCTCTTCCAGCTTCGAGACGGCTTCGATCGCTTCTTCGAGTTGCTGATTCTTGCGGACGACCGTGGCGGCGCGGGTCATGTGCTCGCCGAGCTCCTGGTGGACCTGGTACGGATTCTCATTGCCGCCGGGACGATGCAGCAAGGTGTCGTGGTCGGCTTGGGCACGGTCGCGGGCGGTGCGAATGAGGCTGGCGAATTTTTCGTCGCCGGCGGATTCCTTGAGCGAGCCCAGGAGGTTCTTGATGCCGGGGGCAATCCACAGGCCGGTGAAGATGCAGGAGAGCAGCGAGTTCGCGCCGAGGCGATTGGCGCCGTGGTATTGATAGTCGCACTCGCCGATGGCGTAGAGGCCGGGGATGTTGGTTTGGTGGTTGCGGGGCGAGCCGGCGACCATGCCCCCTTCGGCGGAACGTTCGTAGTCGGCCCACAGGCCGCCCATCGAATAGTGGACGGCGGGGAAAATTTTCATGGGCACGTCGCGCGGGTCGACGCCCTGGAATTTCTCGTAGATGCTGAGGATGCCGCCCAGCTTGCGGTCGAGTTCTTCGCGGGGGATGTGCGTGAGGTCGAGATAAACGCAGGGGCGTTCGCGTTCGACGCTCAAGCCCTCGTTGATACAGACGTTGAAGATCTCGCGGGTGGCGATATCGCGCGGCACGAGATTGCCATACTTCGGATAGCGCTCTTCGAGGAAGTAATACCGCTCGGCCTCGGGAATGCTCTTGGTTGCTCGGGGATCCTGCGGCGTGCGTGGAACCCATACTCGGCCTCCCTCGCCGCGGGCCGACTCGCTCATCAGGCGGAGCTTATCGGAGCCGGGGATCGCCGTCGGGTGGACTTGGATAAACTCTCCATTGGCATACTTTGCACCAGCGCGGACGCTGCGGCTAGCGGCGCTGCCGTTGCAGGCCATGCTCATCGTGCTGCGGCCGTAGATCAGTCCGCAGCCGCCGCTGGCGACGACCACCGCATCGGCCGCAAAAGCGCGAATCTCCATCGTGATGAGATTCTGGGCGACCGCGCCCCGGCAGCGTCCGGTGTCATCGAGGATGGGAGCCAGGAAGTCCCAGCCTTCGTACATCGTGACGAGCCCGCTGGCGCTCCAACGCCGGACTTGCTCGTCGAGGGCGTAGAGCAGTTGCTGACCCGTAGTGGCGCCGGCGAAGGCGGTCCGCTTGAAGAGTGTGCCGCCAAATCGTCGCTGGTCGCGGAAGCCTTCCTGGGTCCGGTTGAAGGTGACGCCCAACCGGTCCATCAAGTCGATGATTTTCGGCCCGTGGTAAACCATCTCCTTAACAGGCGGCTGGTGTTGTAGAAAGTCTCCGCCGTAGACGGTGTCGTCCAGGTGGAGCCACTCGCTGTCCCCCTGTTGGCGGGTGAGGTCGTTAACGGAGTTGATGCCACCCTGGGCGCAGACGCTATGGGAGCGCTTCACGGTGGTGAGGCTCATCAGATCGACTCTCACGTCTAGCTCGGCGAGCTTCATCGACGCGGAGAGGCCCGCCAGCCCGCCGCCCACCACTAGTACACGCTGCTTTGCCACACGATTTCCTAGCTTTAAATAAGTCTTAACTCTCTCGCAGAGACGCAGAGACTTGGAGTCAGGCAAAGAGAGAAGGATCTGTCCTATCGAAACGACGTCTTATCTCTTTTGTATTCTCTGCGTCTCTGCGAGAGACATTTTAATTGGTTTCTGCCGAGGCGCCCGTTTCGGCGTGGGCGCGTTTGTGTTCGTTGGGTTCGATTTCACCGGATTCGATTCTGTTTTTGTACATGTGGTCTTCGGCTTCGACGGCTTTTTCAAGACCGGCGCCATGGCCGGTTTGGTACATGCCGTAGATCGCGCCTAGGCTCACCAGGGCCAGCAGTACGCCGAATGTCATGCAGACACGGAGGGCGCGTTTTTGGGCGGCAGGACTGATCCACACGCCCCAAGTAATGCCCATGGTCCATAGGCCATTGGCAAAATGAAAGACGCAGGCCAACGCGCCGACCGCGTAAAAGATCAACATGACGGGGCTTTGCAGCGCCTCGCCGGCCGTGGAGGCCGCATTGTATGGTTTAAAGCGCGCTCCACCATAAGGCCCGGCGACCTTTTCGAGCCACGCATCGAAGTGGAACCAGCCATGCATGTGAAACACGTGGTACATGATAAACACAAACGCGATCAGGCCAGTCCAGCGCTGCCAAGTGTAGCGGCGGTTGGCGCCGTAGGGGTAGTCTCGCGTGTTTGGAATCATGCCCGTCGCGATGGCAATGCCGACGAGGGCATGGAACAAGATCGGGATAAAAATGAAGGTCCACTCTACCAGCGGCAAGAGCTTGCCGAGGCTGTGGATGGTGTAAACGTTTTTCTGAAATGTGCCTGCACCATCGAGTATGCTGGCATTGGTCGCCAGGTGGATCGTCATGTAGGCGCCAACTGGGATGAGTCCGCTCAGCGAGTGCAGACGGCGAATTGCGAACTCATGACGGGCAAGAAACGACTGCGGAGGACCATCCACGTCCGAAGACTCCCAAATTAGCTGTTAGCCGAGAGCTATGAGCCGTTAGCTAAGCAGCCATCGGCGACGCAGACCAGTATAGAGGCCGCCGGCCAGAAGTGACAAGGGATCCCCGTGGGCGAGTCTCTCCGAGACTCGCATTTGCGGCGAAGCGTCTCGGAGAGAGGCGATCAGAGGGGAGTTATTGTGTCGCTTTCCGCTGCTCAGCTTCGAGTTCGTCTGCCTTGTTACGGTATTCGGCGGCAAGGTCTCTGCGGCCAAGGGAGTCGAGCGCATCGGCAGCGTGGCGATAGGCTGGCGGATAATGGCCGTCGAGGCGAATGGCATTAATGAACGAGTCGGCCGCTTTTTGCTGCTCCCCCAACCGTTTGTAAACTTCCCCGCGCTTGAAATAGTGGGTCCATTCGGAGGGTTCGAGCCGAATTGCGGCATTGAAATCGGCCAGCGCCTTTTTGTTCTCGCCCAGCATCAGGTAAGCCAGGCCACGGTTGACATAGGCTGGCACGTAGCGATCGCTTTCGGCCAGAGCCAGGCCGTAGCTGCGGATCGCCTCATTATACTCGCCCATTTTGGCGTAGGCAAAGCCTTCCCATAGGCGGGTCCGCGGGTCGAGGTATTCGATGTTGCCGGCATGTTTGAAGTCGGCAACGGCGAGCGCGTCTTCATTCATGTAGTAGAAGCAAATACCGCGGCGGAAGTAAGCCTCAGCCAGATCGGGGTTGAGGTTGATCGCCTCGGTAAAAGCGGTGATTGCATCGCCGTAGCGGCCCATCAGGCGCAACGCCACGCCTCGACGAAACTCGACCGCGGCTCGAATCTGCGCGTAAATCGGCGAATCGTCGATGAGCGCCAGCAGTTTATCGCACTCGGCGAGCGCCCCTTCGTAGGCGACCGCTTTGGCTTCCAGATCGGTGCTTTTCTTGGCAGCTTCAAGCAGCACGGCAGCCTTGGTCAAGTAACCTTGGGAGAATGGCTCCTCGGAACCCTCTACTTTCGGCTTGTAGCGCTGGATCGCGTCCTCGAGTGCCTGGGCGGCTTCGTCGTATTTCTCCTCCCGCAGCAGGATCGTGGCCAGGGCGAAATAGCTCTCGTAATTATCTGGGTCGATGCTCAGCGATTTTTCGATGTCCTCATTGGCTTCTTTATTCTTGCCAATGCCCGAGTAGGCCTGGGCACGTAGCCGGTATGCTTCGGCGTTGTTATCGTCGGCGGCAAGGGCAGCCGTGAGTGGCTTGATAGCTTGCTGCGGACCGCCCAACGCCACGAGGGCTTTGCCGAGCCCGAATTGGGCCTCGACGCTGCGGCGATCTTGTTCGAGTGCTAACTGAAAATCGGCCATCGCCAGATCGGACGCACCGTTATCGAGGTATAGCTTGCCGCGCGCAACCAAGGCGGGCATGTGGTTCGGTTCCTGGTTCAGTGCTTCGCGGAAATCGGCCAGTGCGGCCTCAGTGTCTTCGAGTCCGACGTATGCCATACCACGGCCGGTATACACAATGGGCAAGAAAACCTGCGTTTGAAGCTGCTGCTTGAAGACGCGCACCAGCAGATCGTAGCGCGCCAACGCGGTTTCGAAGTCGCCCGTCTTGAGGGCTTCTTCGCCTTCCTTGAGCATCCGTTGTACGTCTTCGGTAGTGAGCTGCTGTTGTTGTTGCGGCGCGACATCCCCTTCACCCGCCACCGGCTCCGTAACTGGGTCGGAACCAAACAGATCTTGAGCCTTTGAGCCGTTGGCCCACAACAATGCCGCAGCCAGCGACAAGAAGACGAGTACCACTACACGGCCAGAAAAACGCAGGGGAGCAACCATGGCATCAAACCTCAGGACCAAAATAAAGCTCGGGGGAAGAGCGCGAATGGCAATCGGAAAACTTAGTCCGACCACAGACTCCCCCCGCGGATCGGCCGAAGGAGCCCTCGGAGAATTATAACCCACGCGGCGCACAACAACACTTTGCTATTCACCCTACGTCCATTAGATTCTTACTTAAGATCTGTTGGATTGTAGGGGTTAGGCAACCCTTAGCGCCTTAGCGTAGGACTCCCAGTTCAAAGATCCCTACGCAAAATCGCCACGAAATAGTTCCCCGTAGATGTCCAAAATTACGGGGAGGAATTTTGGTCGCCTACGAGCTAATCCCCAGGTTTTTCAAAATCGCGCCCGACCATCGGCACTTAGCGCCAATCGCTCGATGCCCTCGGCGACCCTAGTATGAACGGCGCCTCCACCACCCGTTACCATCATTCGGTTCCCCACGCCCAGCCTGTTGAAATAGGGGCTGGCGCGGAGCAACATATCGTTTCCCTCAAGTATCTCGCGTTGCCACGACGTGCCAGTCCCCTTTATCAACAGACTGTAACGCCCAACATGACTGCCATACTGACAGCGGAATTCAGTCATTCGACGAGCCCGACCACGACCTCCTGCCACATTGGCAGAAACACCCATCAACGGTCAAAGCTCGTGTTTCGCGCAACTCGCTGCCAAGTAATAAGTTAAAGCCACCGATAGCTTTGGCGCGCGGATTGCTCACTGCCCTCTTGTCAACTGTTTGAATCTGCGCCCCAATGAGGGCTACTAGTTTGGCTGTCGGCTTTTGGCTGTCAGATCTCGATCAGAAGCGGGCATCTGCCCATTCTGGCCGAAAGCTGATAGCTGACTGCCTATAGCACCCACATCAAATTAACAAAGCCAAAGCGCGAACCTCGCGCTCCGTCAAAACTAGTTCCACAGGAGGTATCCATGCCCGCAACCGCTACGAAGCCTAAGACCAAGACCAAAGTCACGCTCCAACCACTCGGCGACAAAGTCGTCGTCGAACGCGACACCGTCGAAGACAAGACCGCCGGTGGCATTTACATCCCCGATGCCGCCAAAGACAAGCCCTCCCGAGGCACAATTATCGCCGTCGGCACCGGCAAACTGCTCGATGATGGCACCCGCGGCACGATGCAAGTCAAGAAGGGCGACCGCGTGCTCTTCACCAGCTACGCCCCCGAAACCATCAAGCTCGACGACGAAGAACTGCTGCTGATGAGCGAGACCGACATCCTGGCGGTCATCGAGTAGCGGGGTGTTGGCGTCGGCGGCAACGCTGAACTTACCGCCAACGACCGCCGCCCCAACGCTTGCGTCGTCGCGGGCGGGCCCACACACACAACTAGATTTGACGTTGCCGCCGACGCGAACGCAACGCATTCAATCCAACTCACAGACACATCCAAACAAGGAACCTGTCCCATGGCAAAAATGATTGCCTTCGATCAAGAAGCCCGCGAAGCAATGCGTCGCGGCGTCCAAAAACTCGCCCGCGCCGTCAAAGTCACGCTCGGTCCCAAAGGCCGCAACGTGATCCTCCAAAAATCCTTCGGCTCGCCCACTGTCACCAAGGACGGCGTCACCGTCGCCAAGGAAGTCGAACTCGAAGACACCTACGAAAACATGGGCGCCCAAATGGTCAAGGAAGTCGCCAGCAAGACTTCCGACGTCGCCGGCGATGGCACCACCACCGCCACCGTGCTCGCCGAGGCCATCTTCAATGAAGGCCTCAAGAGCGTCGCGGCCGGCGTTAACCCACTGCAAATGAAGCAGGGCATGGAGCAAGCCGTCGAAAACATTACGGCCGAACTCAAGAAAATGTCCATCAAAATCAAGAGCACCGAAGAAATGGCCCAAGTCGCCACCATCGCCTCCAACGGCGACCGCGAAATTGGCGACATGCTCGCCAAGGCTATGGAAAAGGTCGGCAAAGACGGCGTGATCACCGTCGACGAAGGCAAGAGCCTCGCCACCGAAGTCGAATGGGTCGAGGGCATGCAATTCGATCGCGGCTACCTCTCGCCGTATTTCGTCACCGATCCGCAAACCATGACCTGCGTTCTCGAAGACGCCTACATCCTGGTCCACGAAAAGAAGATCTCCACCGTCAAAGACCTTGTCCCCGTGCTCGAGGCCGTGGTCAACGCCGGCAAGCCGCTGCTGATCGTCGCCGAAGACATTGACGGTGAAGCCCTGGCGACTTTGGTCATCAACAAGCTCCGCGGCACGTTCAATGTCGCGGCCGTCAAGGCCCCCGGATTCGGCGATCGCCGCAAGGCCATGCTCGAAGACATTGGCATCCTCACCGGTGGCCAGGCCGTCTTCGAAGACCTCGGCATCAAGCTCGAAAGCCTCGGCCTCAAGGAACTTGGCCGTGCCAAGAAGATCATCATCGACAAGGACAACACGACGATCATCGAAGGTGCCGGCAAGAGCGGCGACATCAAGGGCCGCATCGACCAGATCCGCCGCGAGATCGAGAACACTTCGAGCGACTACGATCGCGAGAAGCTCGAAGAACGCCTCGCCAAGCTGGCCGGCGGCGTGGCGAAGATCAACGTCGGTGCCGCGACCGAAAGTGAAATGAAGGAAAAGAAGGCCCGTGTCGAAGACGCCCTGCATGCGACCCGGGCGGCCGTCGAAGAGGGCATTCTCCCCGGCGGCGGTGTGGCTCTCTTGCGGGCCAGCACCAAGGTCAAGCCGGCAGCCGACGCCCCACATGACCAGACGGTCGGCTACAACATCATCACCCGTGCCTGCCGCGCCCCGCTCACGGCCATCGCCCACAACGCCGGCCAAGACGGCGGCATCGTTTGTGAGCGCGTCGCCGAGAAGAACGGCAACCACGGCTACAACGCCGCGACCGACGTGTACGAAGACCTGGTGAAAGCCGGCGTGATCGACCCCACCAAAGTCACCCGCACCGCCCTGCAAAACGCCTCGAGCGTCGCGACGCTGCTGTTGACGTCCGATGCCCTGATCGCCGAAGCCCCGAAGAAGGACAAAAAGGGCGGCGGTGGCGCCGGCCACGGCGGCATGGATGATATGTATTAACCGAAAAACCCTCTCCCTTCGGGAGAAGGCAGGGCGAGGGTGCCTTCCAATCCCTGCGAAACATCAGCGCACTGCGCTGTCATATAAAACCCCGTGTGTGCGTTAGCACTCACGGGGTTTTTTCGATCAGAAAGGCACTAAGACAAGAATGAAGACTTACACAAAGTGTGATGACGTCCTCTATCATTATTGCTCAGTGGAAGCGCTCCACGGCATTCTAACGTCGAAAGCGCTGCGGTTAACTAACATTCGATACATGAATGACAGATAAGGAAATCAGTTGGCTTTATGAGCTGGCAAAGCATGTGCTTCGCGGCGAAATGGGACGGACCCGAGCTGAAAACGAAGTAAAGCTCTGTCAACAATTGATCGATCACTGCGACAATCTGTTTTTGGACGATACGTTTTTTCCGCATTTCTATTGTTCGTGTTTCTCGAAGAACGGTGATTCACTCGGCCAATGGAGAGCTTATGCTAGCGACGGGAAAGGGGTGGCTATCGGCTTTAATCGGCAATACTTAGAATCCTTCGCTCTGGGCCATATTACACAACTAGCAGATGTTAAGTATCGCACTGAAAATGACTTCGCAGACCTAAAGCGTGATATTGATCAAGCAATCAATAAGCTTGCAAACTCGCAATACCCATTTCACGAAGACCAGATTACGTCCATTGCGGTCAACACAGAGATGGCGTGGGGGTTGCTCGCACCGTTCTGCAAGAATGCCGGCTTCAGCGAAGAGGAGGAAGTGCGGCTAGTTCATACTGCCGGACCAGTTGGACACTCTGAGGTGGACCCCAAAAACTGGACAGCCTGATAAGATGGACGTTTCCCCCGTTGGCAGGGGGCGATCAGGAGGTCTGGAGGATGTCGAGGAAGCGACGGAGTTTTGGTTCGGCGTTCAAGGTGAAGGTGGCCTTGGCG
>JBGSUJ010000069.1:0-17739 GCA_041753435.1 Pirellulales bacterium
CTCTCTCACTTTGTCGCGCTTCTTGCCGGCCATACGCAGCAATATGCGCGATATCGATCGAGGGCGCAACTCCAACTAAACTGCGTAAATTACTCACTCCGCAACGCGCAAATCCCGTGCCGAACAGGATTGAGGCTGTCCAGTTTTTGGAGTCCACCTCAGCCATCGGCATCTGTTGGGAAACTCACGTTCACTGTCGGTACTCCGGGTCGCTCCGAATGCCGGCATTATATCCGCTTGCCATCGTGTCGCCGTCAAGGGGACCACCGATAAATGAAATGATTATGTCCATTGCGGGTCAGAACTGCAGCGTTTCTCAGTATACCAACGTCCAACAACCATCTTACCGGCCCGCCCGTCACGGTCACGGTTGCACGGGGCACGGGCGGCGTTGCAGCGGCCACAGCGTCCCACAAGCCACAGTCAGCGAACCCGCCGCGGAGGACAGCCGGCTTTCTCCAGAGCGTCCGGCGCGGGATCTCCATCCCGGAAGGGCTCCGTCTGCGCTGTCAAACCGCGGTTTGACGTCTGGCTAACCTCTAGCCGCCCAACGCCTTCGGCCAAACGCACAGGTGGCCGAAAACAGATGCTATGCAGCGGTCCGCAATCTGATACATAGGTACACGTGGTCAGCGGAGGGCCGAGAGTCGAGAGCCGGCAATAGCAGACTGGTCTTTCGCGCGTTCTTTGCGATCCCGCCGCGGGCCGCAAAGGTGCGTTGCTCTTTGACATCCTGAACGATCGTGCGCCGCGAACGCCAATTTCGTTGGCGGTCGATCGACGTTTGCCGTTGCGATGCTGCGGGCGGCTGTGCTACCCCTGCGCGCTGATCGCGTTTTTTTGCCTGTCCCACCAACAGAGGGCGCAACAACTTGTCCTCTTCGGAAAAACATGGGGGTTTTGTGAAGGCGACACTCGCCGCGCGTGGCTACAAATTGCCGCCTGAGAGTCGGCCCTCTTTGCCCAGTCGACCAAGTCTGCCAGTCTGGCCGCCGCTACAGTGTGCCTTTGGTGCTCGGCACGCCCGGCATTCGCGGGTCGGATTCGACGGCCATTCGCAGCGCACGGGCGGTCGACTTGAAGATCGCCTCGGCAATGTGGTGGCTGTTTCGACCATAGGGGACATTGATGTGCAAATTGCACAATAAGTTGGCGGCGGTCGATTGCCAGAAATCTTCTACGAGCTCACTGTCGAAGTCGCCGATTTTGGCGACAGGGAACTCAGCGTTAAACACTAGGTAGTAACGACCGCTTAAGTCGAGTGCCGTAGTACAGATTGTCTCTTCCATCGGCAAAGTGAAGAAGCCGTAGCGGCGGATGCCCGCTTTGTCGCCCAGTGCTTGACGCAAGGCCTGCCCCAAGCAGATGCCGACATCTTCTACCGTGTGGTGCTGATCGACTTCGAGATCTCCCTGAGCGTCGATCGTAAGGTCGATCACCGCATGCTTCGCCAGGAGAGTGAGCATGTGGTCGAAGAAACCAACACCGGTCTGGATTTTCGACTGCCCCGTGCCGTCTAGGTTGAGCGCGAGTTCGACTTTCGTCTCGGCGGTTTGGCGCGAAATAGTAGCGTTGCGGGACATGAACTTCTCGATAGCAAAGAGTCAAACTGATGCTATTTAATCGTAGCAGCCGGCCTCAGGGAGGGATAGGATTGCTGCCGCTATCGGGCCAGCGAACTAGCTCGACTAGTCGTGCTATCTGCTACAACCGGTTGCCATTACCGGCCGGAAGATAAGCCGACACTGGCTCAACAAGAACTAGGCCCAGTCGAGGCCGGTTTCGCGACGGACACGCTGGTCGAATTCTCCCAACAAGCCACCAATGACATCCCAGCCCGCCGGGCGACGGACTTCGATATCGCCCTGCCGATTGACGCGAACTATGGTGGCATCGCCAACCCCCGCTTCCGCGAGATCGCCATGATGCAACTCGTCCTCGGCAACAATGCGTTCCAGCGTGGAACCGGTCATTTCAATAAAGGACATCGCGACCTCGAGAATATTACAGCGAACCGAATCGGCCACGCCTTGATTCTAGCGAATCGCGGTGAACTTGTCATGCGAGGCGGTACTTTGTCAAGCTTTATTCAGTTGCTAAAGACTCCAACTCGGAGCTGCTACACGCACTTTTTCCGTCAGCGCCAGCAGCGTATCGACGTCGAGCTGTTCGGTTCGCGTGTCGGCCGAAAAACCCATTGCGTCGAGAATGGCGTCGACCTCATTACGCGAAAGATGTCGCTTGAGTGCCGGCTGAATGTTAGCTCGCAAGAACTTGCGGCGATGAATAAACAGCGCCTTGATGAACTGATGGAAGTACTTGAGGTCCGGAATGCGAGATCGCTTCTCTGGGGCAATGGTGACACGAATAATCGCCGAGGTCACCTTCGGAATCGGCCAAAACACCGACGGCGGCAGCACACGGACAGTTTCCACCAAGCACTGACTCTGCATCCACACGCTCAGTGCACTGTAATCTTTCGTCGAAGGGGCGGCCATCATCCGGTCGGCCAGTTCTTTCTGAATTGTAATCACCATTGAATGAGGCACATGTGGCGCTAGTAGCATATTCGAGATCACAGGTGTGGCAATGTTGTACGGTAAGTTTGCAACCAGCTTCAACCTCCGGTTTGGTGCCGCCGTAAGCTGTGTCCCCACTGCTTCCAGTACCTGGTCGTCGAAATTGTTCTTATTCCGCAGCGCGTCGAGCCGCAACATCGTAACGTTTTCGAAATCGAGGAGCAGCTCGCTGGCGAGTTCAAATAGATGGGCGTCGATCTCGACCGTAGTCACCGCCGCCGCCCGCCGGGCCATCATCGCCGTGAGCGAACCTGTGCCAGTGCCAATTTCAAGCACGACGTCACTGGAACCCAAATCGGCTGAGTTAACCAGCAAATCGACCAGATTGAGGTCGATCAGAAAATTCTGACCATGCCGAGTCGCAGGCGCAATGCCCATTTCGCGGAAACGCTCGATCAGAAAGGACTTGGTTTGGCGGGACATTGAACGAACGACTGCTTTCAACGAGAGGAATCAGGTCTTGCAAGCTGCCTTTCGACATATTTGGCAAGGATGTCGGTTTCGAGATTCACGCGGTCGCCGATTTGGCGGCGGCCCAGTGTTGTGACGGCAAGCGTATGAGGGATCAGGGCGACGTTAAAACGATCGCCCTCGACGTCGACCAATGTGAGGCTAATGCCGTCGACGGCGATGGAGCCTTTGCTGGCCATTTGGCGGGTGAGCGCGGGCGGCACACGGAACCAGATGGTACACCAATCGGTATCATCGAGGCGACGCTCGACAATACCCACGGCGTCGATATGGCCGCTCACGAAGTGGCCGCCAATGGCATCGCCCATCTTGAGTGATCGCTCGATGTTCACTACGTCTCCGACTTTTAGTTCGCCAAGGTTGGTCCGCGAGAGTGTTTCTTCGCCGGCTTGGAAGGCGAGAGTATCGCCGTCACTCGAGACGACCGTGAGACAGCAACCATTGATTGCGATGCTGTCTCCAAGGACAGACTCTACGGCGATGCGTGGTTCGCAGACCAGCAACCGTACGCCCGGAGGCTCCGCGATTACGTCCACCACCATGGCCAGACTTTCCACAAGGCCAGTAAACACAATGCCCCCTAGAAGAGCGGCTCTTCGCGAGTGCGACGATCACGGGCCAACTCCCACGCGAACCGCAGCGGCGGCACGAGCACGAATAATACGCATAGCAAAGGCACCGCGTAGCCACGCACAGTCAGAACCGCCACAACCGCAAACACAATCGCGACAATATGAGCAAAGCTGCGTTGGCCACGGAGCAACTGCGTGAGCGGGTGCGGGTATGGAATACGCGACACCATCAAGATTGCAATTACAATCGCAAAGAGTGGCAGCAGTCGCTGCATCCACCAGTCGTAGATTGGAAATTTTTCATGCAAGGCGATGTTCACTTCGTTGCGGAGTGTGTACGAAAGGATTGCGAAACTGGCGATAGCCGCCGCAGCGGCCGGCGTCGGCAAACCCGCGAACGCCATGTGGTCGTCGTTGTCATCGGTTTCAACGTTAAAGCGAGCCAATCTCAAGGCCGCACAGCAGACGAACAACGCGGCAATGGTCCACACGGCTTCGCTGTGTAGGCTCGTGAATTGCGGGCACATCTTCACCAGCAAAATCGCCGGGGCAATTCCGAACGAAACCAGATCACAGAGGCTGTCGAGTTGGGCACCAAAATCGCTGGTGCGGCGTGTCAGCCGCGCGACTTGGCCGTCAACCGAATCGAAGAACATCGCCAGCAAGATGAGCGCTCCGGAAAGCATTAAATTGTGGGTCGGATCACTGCTGCCGATCATGCTAAACAACTCGCGGGCCGACTCGATCTTCGGCGCCGGCACCGCCTCAATGCCGATCGGCTTTTCGATCCGGGCCAACACGACGATGGCGAAGAAACCACAGACAAGATTGCCGAGCGTAAAGAGCGTCGGTAAAACGGCGACCGCGCGAATTGGTTTCATACGACTTTCACACCAGAATAGCTTCTCGCACAGATTACTGAAATGCTCAGAACTTGCTCCCTGCAAGAGAGCTACGACCAGCGAGCGACAATGGTGCTGCCCGCGTTGATCTTGTCGCCGGACCGTACCAAGACTTCTACGCTTGCGGGCAGAATTAGCTCGGTCCGCGAGCCGAGTTTAATCATACCAAACTTGGCCCCTCGGGTCACCGTCTGCCCCGGGTCCAGCATGCAAACAATTCGCTTGGCAAACATGCCCGAAATCTGTCGCACGGCGAAGCGACGGGGGGGCGATTCGAGTGTTTGGAAGCCAATCCACATCGACTCGTTGCGCTCGACGCTATCGGCGCGCAGGGCATTGAGGAACTCGCCTGGTTTGTAGAAGGTTTCAATCACTTTGCCATCGCAAGGGGCACGGTTGATATGCACGTTGAAGATCGACAGAAAGATACCGATCCGCACGGCTGGACCGCCGATGAATTCGTAATGATCGAGTAGTGTTACATCGACTATCGTGCCATCGGCCGGGGCCACAATCGTACCAGGCTCTTGTGAAATACGTCGAGCCGGATCGCGGAAGAAATAGGCGATCAGAAACAACAACACGGCCGGCCCAACGGCGAGCCACTGCCAAAGGCCGCCAAGCCGGCATAAGAAGACAGTCACCACCAGCAGCGGCCAACCAAGCAGGTTTAATTCCCACAAGCCCCACGGAGCAAATGGTATCCAAGCGGGGCCTTGCGACGACTTTAAGGGTGCGGTGTCATTATGGTTGGAAGAGTGCATACGTTAAGCCGCGAGTTAAGGCATGATTATCCTAAAACGGGGCAGGTGTCGAACCACTCGCGGCCTTGGTGGACCATCCATTCATTACATTCAAACGGCCCCCAGTAACCGGGCTCGTAGATATGAAGATCCGGTTTGACGCTGGCTTGCCATTCGGTAAGGATCGGATCGCAGATCGACCAGGCCGCTTCGGCTTCGTCGGCCCGCGCGAACAGGCTGGCGTCGCCTTCCAGCGCATCGAGCAACAATCGTTCGTAAGCCTCCGGAATCGCGCCTCGAAACTCGCGTTGGTAGCTGAACTCCAGATCGGTCTGCCGCAACTTCATACCCGCATCGGGCACTTTCGTCTCAAAGTGGAGCTGAATCCCTTCAGCCGGCTGCACTTGGATAACTAATCGATTTGCTTCGGCGACGCTCCGCGGCCCATCGGAAAAGAGCATGTGCGGCGGCTCGCGGAATTGCACGACGATCTGCGTCGTACGGCAAGACATCGCTTTACCACTCCGCAGGAAAAACGGCACACCCTGCCAACGCCAATTGTCGACCGCCAGCTTGATCGCAGCAAAAGTGGCGGTGCGGCTGCCAGGTGCCACCCCTTGATGTGTGGTGTAACCGCGATACTGGCCGCGGAGCGTGCCCTGTTGAACTTGAGGGCAATCCATCGGGCGAATAGCACGCAAGACTTTCACTTTTTCGTCGCGGATGGCGTCAGCCTCGTAACGAGACGGAGCTTCCATCGCGGTGATCATCAAGAGCTGCAAGAGATGGTTCTGGAACATATCACGCAACACACCCGCTTTGTCGTAGTAAGCGGCGCGGCTGGCGACATCGACTTCTTCAGCCACTGTAATCTGGATGTGGTCGATGTAATTGCGATTCCAAATTGGCTCGAAGATTGTGTTGGCAAATCGCAACACGAGTAAGTTTTGAACTGTCTCTTTGCCGAGATAGTGATCGATGCGATAAACTTGTCGCTCGTTGAATACCGCGTGAACTGCTTCATTGAGACTTTCGGCCGATTGAAGATCCGTACCGAAAGGCTTTTCAATGATAACCCGCCGTCGGCATGAGTTCTCCTTGGCGAGGCCGGAACGCCCCAACTGCTCGATCGCCGGTTTGTAGAACTGCGGAGCGGTGGCCAGATAGTAGATCCGCGTGCTCCCGGGATCTTTCTCTAGGTCGTCCAGCAAGCTGGCCAGTTGGTCGAAATCATCGGGATGGCCGATGTCACCCGTGTGATAGAAAACCTGCTTTGCAAACTGGTACCACAACTGTTGGTCAAATTCGTCGCCTGCCCAATCGGCAGTGGAGTCCTTCAATTCGGCACGCCACTCATCGTGAGTGTAGGGTGTGCGAGAAAAACCGACCACCCGTGTATCGACCGGCAATCGCTTCTTGCGAAACAGCTGATACAACGCCGGCGCGAGTTTGCGGCTAGTGAGGTCACCCGAAGCGCCAAAGATTACGAAAGTGTGGGCCATGGAGGTTACCGCGAGAATTCTCTGGAAAGGTGTAAAACCAGCGGTGGTGCGAGGCGAACCATCAGCTAAATTGTCATCGCAGTGAATCCACCATCCACGTACACCGCTTCGCCTGTAATGAAACTACCGGCGGTAGGCGACAGGAGCAAGAGCGTTGCCCCGATCAACTCGGGAGCCTTGCCAAGCCGGCCCATGGGAGTGTGACGGATGATTGATTCAATGCGGCCTTGATCGAGAATTTTGCGGTTTTGTTCCGCAGGGAAAAAACCGGGGCAGAGGCAATTCACGCGAACATTGTGGGGGGCAAATTCACGAGCTACGTTCTGCGTGAGGCTAAGCACAGCCGCCTTCGACGCCGAATAAACGAAGACGCGTGATAGTGGCCTATAACTCGTCACGCTGCCGATATTCAGTATGGAACCGCCGCCCGTCTCGATCATATGCTTGCCAAAGATTTGGCAACCGATCTGCGTTGAAAGCAGATTGCCGTTCATGATGCGGTGGAACTCTTCGTCGGTGATCTCCAAGAAAGGCGTCGGCGAATTCACGCCGGCACAGTTGAGGGCTACATGAACGCGTCCGTGTTGCTCAACTGCTGTGTCGAGCAGGGATTGAACCGACGCACGATCAGTAGCATCAACCGCGGCGAAATTTGCGGTGCCCCCAAGCTTCCTGATTACCTCGACCCGTTCGGATCCGCGTCCTTCGCTGCGGCCAGCCACGACAACATGCGCCCCTGCTTGGGCCAAGCCTTCGCACAGCGTTCCGCCAATCGCGCCTGTGCCACCAATCACAACGGCCACTTGGCCGTCAAAACCGAATAACTTCTTCAGATAATCGGCTGACATAGGCGGTTCGATAGAGAAAGAATGAGCGAACAGTAAATCGGCTAATCACTACGCTTTTGGCGAGCGGCGTTCGCGGATCCAATCGGTGTGGAATGAACCTGCTTTGTCGAGTCGCTCGTAGGTGTGTGCGCCAAAGTAGTCGCGTTGCGCCTGAAGCAAATTTGCGGGCAGTCGCTCGCGGCGATAACCGTCGTAGTACGAAAGTGCTGCGGAGAATGCCGGTACAGGGATGCCCAGTCGGGCAGCAGTTGCTACCACATTCCGCCAGGAGTCCTGCACCTCTTGCACTGCTTGGCTAAAATATGGTGCGAGCAGCAAGTTTTCCAACTTCGGATTCGCATCGAACGCCTCTTTGATACGGTCAAGGAACACTGCTCGAATTATGCAGCCGCCACGCCACAATAAGGCGCAATCTCCGTAGTTGAGTGGCCATTCGTGCTCGAGCGCGGCAAGTTGCAATTGAACAAATCCTTGGGCGTAGCTGCATATCTTCGAGGCGAATAGCGCATGGCGAATTTGAGCGATGAACTGCTTACGGTCGCCGTCGTACTTGGCCGAGGGACCATGCAACACTTTACTGGCACGGACGCGGGCGTCCTTCAAGGCCGATAAACAGCGGGCGTAAACAGCCTCGGTGACGAGCGTACTGGGCACGCCTAGATCCAGCGCGAGTTGGCTCATCCACTTTCCAGTGCCCTTGGAACCGGCTTTGTCCATGATGAAATCAAGGAGAAAACCACTCGTTTCCGCGTCTTTCACGCTGAAGATGTCGCGGGTAATCTCGATCAAATAACTATCAAGTTCGCCACGGTTCCACTCGTCGAAGACATCGTAAAGTTCGTCGTTCGTCAGACCGAGGGCTTCTTTCATCAAAAAGTAGGCCTCACAAATGAGTTGCATGTCACCGTATTCGATGCCATTGTGGACCATTTTAACGTAGTGGCCGGCGCCGCGTGGGCCAACCCACTCGCAGCAAGGAATATCGTGATTGGGACCGACTTTGGCCGCGATGGCTTGGAAGATTGCCTTGACGTCCGGCCAGGCATCGAGACTGCCACCTGGCATCAAGCTCGGCCCTTTGAGCGCGCCCTCTTCGCCACCGGAAACACCCGTGCCGATGTAAAGCAGGCCCTTGTCGTCAACGTACTTAGTACGCCGTTCCGTGTCGGCATAGAAAGTATTTCCCCCCTCAATGATGATGTCGCCTTTCGACAGCAGCGGGATGAGTGTTTCTATCAAGTCGTCGACCGCCGGGCCGGCCTTGACCATCAGCATCACCTTACGCGGCGCAGCAAGATTGGCGACGAGATCTTCGATCGTGTGGCAGGGGGCGAAATTTTTGCCCTTCGCGCGGCACTCGATAAATTCGTCGACTTTGCTTGTCGTGCGATTGTAAACGGCGACGCGGTAGCCACGGCTCTCGATATTGAGGGCCAGATTTTCACCCATCACCGCCAAACCGATGATGCCAATGTCAGAATTTGCAGGCATGTTTTGGGATCCGTTGTATTGGGCCAGTGGTTATCCGAAGGTAGTGGTGACGATTATGTGCATTTCGGGAGGCGGATGGTCCGGGAGAAATCAAGTGGTCAGTCATGGACGGGCCACGGGGGATGCTCGGGCAAGTAGCTATCAAACTCTTCGAGCAAGCGCTGCTGATAAACACCCGCAAACGTACCGGTGAGGAACCGCTCGATGCCTTCTTCCAAGAGGCGTGTCCAACTTTCTTCTTCGTGACCGGGATTGATAGGAAAGAACAGCGCGTCGTTTGCTTGAGCGGCTTTGTAATCACCAGGGGCATCGCCGATCATGAGCATGTTCGCGACCGAGTACTTATCTTTGCAGGCGGCGAGTGTTTCCTTTTTGCTGCCGATTTCCTGGCCGCAGATCGCTTGCACATAGGGAGCGATTCCGTGCTCATTCCATTCCGCCTCCAAAGCTGTATTCGGAGTTTGCGAACAGACGAGCATGTCGGCATGCTCGGAGAGTCGATCGAGGCAAGCGCGGACATTCGGAAAGGGCGGTACGCCACGGACCATTTTGGCGATAGCCTGGTTGACCACAAGCGACCATTCGAGCGCCTGCTTTAAGTCTGGATCTCCAGTCTGAGCGACGGCTTTTTCGAGCGCCGAATTGCCCAGTTTGGTCTCTGCGGTCATCCATTGAATGAGCCCTGCGGGTCTTGGCACATGGACGCCCCGAGCCCGGACTTCAGGCCGGCGGCGCAACAAATCGAGTTGTTCGACAAGCCCCGGGAAGCGATTCACACCGCGGCTTTTTGAGTACAGATTGACAAATTCTGCCGCCTCACGGGCGTATTTGCTCACGCCCTGAAGCTCGTAGTAATTAATAAAATTCGGAATGAAGCACTCTTTGTGCTTCAATTCCATCGAATCGAATACACAACCGTCCGAGTCGATGCCAACCAAAAACTCATGATGTGGTGAGATGGAAAACATGAACGATCTACTGAACAACCCGTTCCAGCAGAAGCCGCAGTAACCGCAGTAAGTTGAAAACAGCGATTGTAACGACGTCAGCCCGCGTGGTCGAGGGTCGCGATTTGGCCGGCCCTACGGATCCAACGCAACTTCTGACTGGCGATAGGGCGGCAATTGCCGCAGCAGCCCGTCAATATGCTGGAGCTGTTGTTGGAAGCGATTGTCGGATTGGATTCCGAATTGACTTGCCAGCTCGGCAGCGGTGAGCCCTTCGGGAAGGCCTGTGATTGGCGGCAGATAGTCGTCTACATTGAAATCTTCGGAAAGTTCTGCAAGCGTGAACCGCTTGTTGGCCAGACTATCGGCAAAGAGCATGCCGGCTTGATTGGCGGCTAGATCGACAAAGCTAAAACCGGTTCCGCCAACGGAGTCGGCAAGTTCCTTGGCCAGACCGTTTGCGGCCGCGACCCGCGAACCCGCAATCGCGGATAGATAGGCAGAAACGAAGAAGTGTTTTGTCAAGTCGTGACGTCCGTACATCGTCGGCTCGCCTAAGGACGCCAGTCGCAAGGCCCGTTCCTGATCTGCCTCGACCGTTCGGACAAGATTGCCGTACGTGGCATGGTTACGCAGCAGATTCGAGTCGTCGAGCGCAATGCCAAGCCCCACGAGAAACGAATTTGCGGCAATGCTGTCGGGCAAGAAGCGAGCAATGCCGGCCGCCTGTTGCACATAGTAGGCCGTAAGTTCATCGCCCTCACGGCGTACTTGACTCTGCCCGCCAACGCTAGAGGCTGGCAATTTCCGATTCGCCTGAGCGGCGCTTCTCAAATGCGAGAGAACTTGCCTGGTGCCGAGTACAAGTGGTGTCGCGGAGTTCGAGTTCATTCGCTGCGCAAAGTGGCCAGCCGACAAATCGTCTGGCATCGTGGGCGAAAGCGACTGATAAATCTGTCGCAGCCGCAACTTGGAACCGTTCGATAGTTCTGAAATTCTTTGGATGCGGCGGCGCCCGATTTCTTCACCCACCATAGCCATGATTAGTGTATTCACAGGATCAATACGAACGCGGAACCCCGTGCGAACGGCCTGACGGTCTCCGAGCACCGGCCGCATCACGCTGGTCGATTCTGGGCTGTGCGCGGCACCCAGGAAGTGCCCCAGTTCATGGACCAACAGTTCAAGCCGTTCGGGCTCCGACATGTGTTTCGACCATTCCCGCACGAGGATGTGCGAGTGAAGCGACCCGCGCGTGCCAGCCATATGGGTACGCCCCTTCATGACTTGATACTGACTGGTGAAACCGATCGCCAGCTGCGCGGGAAAGGGTCTCACTTTGCTTTCGAACTCACTGAGGGAGTCGAAGAACTCGGTCGTGGCGTTATCGGATTGCCAAGTTTCGACTGCCACCACTTTTAGCCTCACACGGGCGTGCTTTTCGAGCACTTCTGAGGCTGCTTCAATCCGTGCGCGAAGTCGCCGCTCCCATATCTGCTGGCGGGCCGGTTCCTCTTCGTCGACGAGAAGTTTTAAGGGAATGGTCGCCAGCGGAGCCGTCGCCGAGTGGCCAGGGAGCGTGCGCCCATTAGCCGTTGTTTGGTCATCGCCGAGACCGATTTGCTGCAAGTCGAGTCGGCCATCGGCAGACTGGCCGAAGAAGTGAGCAGAGTTCGCATGGAGCCAATAACGTTTGGTTTCATCGCGCGAAAGAAACGAGACATGAGCGCGGCCATCTACGAAAAATGGAACAACATCGCCGGAAGCTAATAAAACTCGTTGTGCCGAGCCAGCCAATGCCTTGACTTCCGCCTGCACAGCTACCGGAGCTCGATTCGCCAAGACGATAACATCGGCCCCGGCGGGCTGCACGAAGAGCGCGGCTGTACACGCGAGCAATAGCGTGATTTGGCACGTGGGCTGCATGACTTGATTGTACACGGTTGAGCGGCGAATTCGCCTATTTGTCCAACAGTAATTGCAATTCTTGCATGGCCAGGACATCGCGTTCCCGTCCGACGGAAGCGAAAGTGGCCTGCAAGTTGACCAACATTCGGGTCAGCCATTGTCGATTTGTGGCTCGAGCAAGACACGTGGATAAATGAAGTACTGGTTGTCCAGTGGTATCAGCAATGCGACGGTACACTTCGTGCTCGTCAAGCAACTCGCCTCCGTAGAAGGGGTCGACGTACATCCATGGCTTACTTGATTTAGTTGAATGCGGTGGGTCGCTCGATTCCACGGCCGCGAGAAAATGACCAGGGGCATTAATGCCGTACACCGTCAACCCGATTGCTTCGGCAACACACTTGTAAATCAGCACGAGCGTGATCGGCAAGCCGCGACGGGCGCGGAGAACATCAGGCAGATAGCTGTTTGCGGGGTTGTAGTAGTCCTCCACATTGCCGTGGAGGCCAACGATGTCGAAGAGCACGTCGTGCAAATGGGCCAGCTTGGCTTCCACGCTCGGGGAATGAACGCGGCGGCGAATCGTTTCTGCAAGATTCACCAAGATGGCTTCGGTCTCGCAGAGTAGGGCCTCACTTCGATCGTGTAGCGCGATGGCAAAGGCAGCCCGGAACAAGCCCTGGGTGGTTTCGAGTTGTGGGCACTCCCGCGCGAAGGCGGCAAAAGCTTGCGGCCGACAGTAGACGGGGGTGGACATCGTAGTGTTCATGAATTCTGCTCCTAGACTGAATCCATTGTTTACCATCGACTTGTCATCGGCTAGCCTGCTCCCATGAGCAATTTTTTTGTTGTGAGCGATATTCCTCTGCTGCGAGTGCGAGCCACAAACGCTGCGGCGGTGCGGACCGATGGAGAATTCGTACTGTATTGGATGACGGCCAATCGCCGCACGCGTTGGAATTACAGTTTGCAGCGTGCCGTAGACTGGTCGCGATCGCTAAAGAAGCCGCTGTTGGTGCTAGAGGCGCTGCGAACTGGTTATCGCTGGGCGAGCGATCGATTTCATTACTTTGTCATCCAGGGAATGGCTGACAACGCTCAATGGCTGGAGGGCCAGGCGGCGACTTACTACCCGTATCTCGAACGGAAGGCTGGCGATGGCAGTGGATTGATCGCTGCGCTTTCGCAGCGGGCGTGCGTCGTAATCAGCGACGACTTCCCGTGCTTCTTCCTGCCGCAGATGATGGCAGCGGCCGCGCGACAAATCCCAGTAAAGTTTGAGTTGATCGACTCGAATGGCATCCTGCCGATGCACTCTGCGAACAAAGCGTTTGCGCGTGCATTCGACTTTCGACGATTCTTGCAGAAGGAGCTGCGAGAACACTTGGTCGACTTTCCACAGGAAGATCCTCTGCAAGGCGTACGACTGCCAATGCTCGAAACGCTGCCGACTGAAATTCGCAGACGCTGGCCGGCAGCGGACATAGTCAGGTGCGCCGCAAACGCAACAACTATGAGCGAGTTTCCGATCGACCACCGTGTACCTGTGGCAGCAATTTCTGGTGGGGCGGTCGCAGCAGAAAAACGACTGCAAACTTTTCTCGCTGGCCGACTTTCCAGCTATGACGAATTGCACAGTGATCCGGACGAAGCTGCGACGAGCGGGCTTTCGCACTACTTGCACTTTGGTCACCTTGCTGCGCACAAGGTGTTTGCCGATATTATGCGGCTGGAGCAGTGGTCGCTGGGAAAGTTGGCCAGCAAAGTGACAGGCAGCTCGCGCGGTTGGTGGGGAGTGAATCCTTCGGCGGAGGGCTTTCTCGACCAATTAATCACGTGGCGGGAACTTGGTTTTAACATGTGCTCTCAGCGGAGAGACTACAAACGCTATTCGAGTTTGCCTGATTGGGCTCGGACAACACTCGAGAAACATGCCAGCGATCCGCGGCCATTCGTCTATTCGTTTTCCCAATTCGAACAAGCTCAAACGCATGATCCGCTATGGAATGCCGCCCAGCGACAACTTGTGAGGGAAGGAAAGATTCACAACTATCTGCGGATGCTGTGGGGCAAGAAAATTCTCGAATGGTCTCCATCGCCAGAAGCGGCGCTCGAGGTGATGGTGGAGCTAAATAACAAGTACGCGCTGGATGGCCGCGATCCCAACAGCTACAGCGGCATTTTTTGGATACTCGGCCGGTACGACCGAGCTTGGGGACCGGAACGGCCCATCTTCGGCAAGATTCGTTACATGAGCAGCGACAACACGGCGCGCAAACTGCATGTCGATCGGTATCTCGATCAATATGGGCCAAGTTCTCAGGCCTCCTTGTGGTAGCGATACGCAGCGGCAACGGCATTAAATTGGGCCACTTGATTCGCTGGCCACGCGGCATCGCAGCCAAGTTCGGCGGCGAGGAGTTCGGCAACTTTCGGAGCGGCAGCGATGGCGGCGTCGGCATCGAGGAAAAGCGTGCGGATACGACGGGCGAGTACGTCTTCGACCGAGCGGGCCATTTCGTAGCGGGCGGCCCAGATCGCTTGGGCGACAATATCGGGAAGGCGATCTGTAAGCCGCTCGCTCCACTCGGGGCGCGTGGAAGCAAGCTGCTCGATTGCCGGGCCGTCGGAACCGTACCCGGCAAGTCGGCCGGTCGAAGACTGTCCTTCTGCTCCGTGAATCGACAGCGTCTTGGTTCGACAGGGGTGAGACAAGAGTCCACCAACCACGATCGCGCGATCGACGCAGTCCTGGGCCATACGACGGTAGGTCGTCCACTTTCCGCCCATGATCGAGACCAGTCCCCCGGGCGAAACCTCAATACGATGATTGCGAGCGAGCTTCGAGGTCTTACGCGAGTCGCCGCTGCGTACCAGTGGACGGATGCCGGCGAAGATCGAACGGATGTCGGCGGGCTGCGGCTTGAGCGACCAATAGGGGGCGATTGTTTCCAGCAAAAATTCGATTTCGGCAGGCAGGGGGCGCGGCTCGAGCGAAACCTCGCCCAGCGGGGTATCGGTCGTGCCGACGATTGCGTGTTCGTGCCAGGGGATGGCAAACACGACTCGGCCATCGCGGGTTTTGGGCACAACCAGCGCGGTGTTGCCGGGCATGAACGCACGGTCGAATACCAGGTGTATACCCTGGCTGGGGACAATCGCGGCGGCGGCCTTCGGATCGTCGAGCCGGCGGACCCGATCGCTAAACGGACCGGTGGCATTCACGACCACACGGGCCTTGATGTGAAGGTACCTGCCCGACTCAGCGTCTCGGGCAACCACGCCAGCAACGCGTCCCGATTCATGCACCAGCTCGAGAATCGGCGCGTAATTGAGGCAGACGGCTCCCGATTCGATGGCGGTTTGCATCAGATTTATCAGCAGCCGTGCGTCGTCAAACGCTCCGTCGAAATAGCGCACGCCACCGTAGAGACCGTTCGTTTCGAGGGTGGGAATTTCGGCGAGCGTTTCGGCCAGGCTCAATCGTTGCGAGGGCCCAAGGCGAAGTCGGCCGGAGAGCAGGTCGTAGACCTTCATGCCGATTCCATAGTAGAAGGCCTCCCAGCGCGAGTGGAGCGGGACAATCGTGGGCAGCGAGTGAGCGAGATGGGGAGCGTTTTGACAAAGCAGGCCCCGTTCATGAAGCGCCTCGCGGACCAAGCCGATATTCCCTTGCTGCAAATAGCGAACACCGCCGTGGACCAGTTTCGTGCTGCGGCTAGAGGTGCCTTTGCCGAAATCATGCTGCTCCAATAATGCCACGCGGTAGTTGCGTGTCGCAGCGTCGACGGCGACGCCGACGCCGGTTGCCCCGCCACCGATGACGACGAGGTCCCAGATGCCATCGTTGCCCATCAAGCGTTCGAGCTGGCGGTCGCGACTGAAGATGCTGCGTGGTTCCATAGGGTACGATTAGTCCTATTGGGCCCAATGTTTCGAGCGTTCCACCGCTGCGTGCCAGCGCGCTCGCAAGGCGGAGGCCTGGTTGGCAGGCATGCGGGGCTCGAATCGGCGGTCGATCGACCAGTGTTTGGATACCTCTTCACGACTCTGCCACACGCCGACAGCAAGGCCGGCCAGGTAAGCGGCACCGAGTGCGGTTGTCTCCGTGACCTGCGGTCGGACGACGGGCAGTTGCAGGAAGTCGGCTTGAAGCTGGAGCAGTGTGTCGTTGACGCAGGCGCCGCCGTCGACCCGCATTTCGACCAGGTCGGTAGCGGCATCGTTGCGCATGGCATCGGCCAGATCGGCAACTTGAAACGCGATGCTATCGAGCGCAGCACGGGCGATGTGGGCGGCGGTGGTGCCGCGGGTGATGCCGACCATTGCGCCGCGGGCGTAAGGATCCCAATGGGGTGCGCCCAGGCCGGTAAAAGCGGGGACGAGGTACACATCGCCGCTGTCGGGAACCGTATCGGCCAGCGGCTGCACGTCAGCCGACGACTTGATGATGCCCAGCCCGTCACGGAGCCAGGAGACGACGGCACCCCCGACGAAGACGCTGCCTTCGAGCGCGTACTCGATCTTCTCGCCAAGCCGCCAGGCGATGGTCGTCAGTAATTGGTGCTGCGAGGCGACAGCACAAGCGGCGGTGTTGATCAGCATGAAGCAGCCAGTGCCGTAGGTGTTCTTGGCCATGCCGCTGGTGTAGCAGGCCTGGCCGAACAGGGCGGATTGCTGATCGCCTGCGATGCCGGCAAGCTTGATGCCGTTGAGTTCGGGCAGGCCGCTGACTTCGCCGTAGATTTCGCTCGAAGAGCGGATCTCGGGCAAAATATTTCGCGGCACACCGAAGCATTCGAGTAGTTCGTCGTCCCAATCGCCAGTGTGGATATCCATTAACAGGGTGCGTGAGGCGTTGGAGACATCGGTGAGGTGGAGCCGGCCACCGGTGAGATGGTAGACCAGCCAGGAGTCGATCGTGCCGCAGGCTAGATCGCCGGCGGCAGCAGCTTCGCGGGCGCCGTCGACATGGTCGAGGATCCAAGCGAGTTTTGTCGCGCTGAAATAGGGATCGAGTCGCAGGCCGGTTTTGTCACGGACCATCGGCTCGTTGTCGTCGGCGCGAAGTTCGTCGCAAACGCTGGCGGTGCGGCGGTCTTGCCAGACAATCGCGCGGTGAATCGGCTGACCGGACTTTCGATCCCAAACGACGACAGTTTCGCGCTGGTTGGTAATGCCCAGTGCCGCAATGTCGCTGGGCTTGAGCCTGGCGGTGACGAGAGCTTCGGCAGCGACGGCCAACTGGGTTTGCCAGATCTCGTCGGCATCGTGCTCAACCCAGCCGGGCTGAGGAAAATACTGCTGGAACTCGCGTTGGGCCACAGCGACGATCTCGCCGCTGGAGTCGAAGACAATCGCCCGCGAGGAAGTCGTGCCTTGGTCGAGCGCCAGGATGTGGGCCATGAATCACCTGTGCCAAGCGAAAGGAGCGGTCGCACCGAATGGCCCGATCTTACCTCAAATCGGGTGAATTGGTCAGCAGGAGTGTGGTGCGGGCGCAGCGGGGGCGCGGAAGGAGCGCATTTTCGCGCGTTTGGTGACATCTTCGGTGACACCTTCGAAGATGACAGGGGAAAATTGGGGGCCCTTGTTGGTTGTCAGTGGTTTGTTGTTGGTTGTCGGTGGTAAGTGGAGGGGAAAGGCGGGAGGGGGTGGAGAAGGGGCGCGGAGTGAATGAGTCACGGGGGGACGGGGGCAGGTTGTCCAAGAGCGATGGAGGCGACGATGGGCGGAGGGTGTGCGTGCGGAGGGTAGGCCTCGACGCAGGAGGCAC
>JBGSUJ010000070.1:0-16555 GCA_041753435.1 Pirellulales bacterium
CCACCTAGTCGCGACGCCAAGGGACGACTATACTTTGTGACTGCATATTATTACGTCAAGTAATTATTGTAGCGGGGATGTGGCGGAATTGGCAGACGCGCTGGATTTAGGTTCCAGTTCCTTCGGGAGTGCAGGTTCAACTCCTGTCATCCCTACTTGAAGAAAAGGGGAAGGCGGAAGGGGGACGGTGGAAGGCAAAATGCAACTTTCTTTCCCCCTTCCGCCCTCCGCCTTCCCCCTTCTAAGAATGAGCCCGTAGCTCAGTTGGTAGAGCAACGGACTTTTAATCCGTGGGTCGTGGGTTCAAGTCCCGCCGGGCTCATTTTGCATATCGGTATTAGGTCACAGCTTTTGCCCTGCATTTCCTTCCCGAAAAAACGCGACGCTCGGGCTAAAACGCTCGGTTCGTTCCAGGCCTTCCGATTGAGGGGAAACTTGTCATTGTCCATGCCCTTGGCATTTCAGCCCTGATTATATTGGATTGAATAACCTCAATCGCCTCACGAAAACAGCCTTACCGAAATCTCGATCCATCCCTGCCAACGACCAACTCATTCACATTCTTCAAAAACGCTTCAATACGGTAAATCGCACATATTTTTTGGAGATCATCGATGCCCAACTTGCCGCTTTCCCGCCGCGACTTCCTCACCGCCTCTGCCGCCGGTGCCGCGCTCGCCGCCGTGCCTTCGTTCGCCGCTACATCTACTACCAGCCCCAACGGCCGGCTCCGTCTCGGTTTCATCGGCGTCGGCGGACGTGCCCAAGCGCACCTCGACTCTGCTTGCCGAATCCACCAGGATGACAAGTCTGTCGAAATCGGTTCCGTGTGCGACGTTTTCAATCGCTACCGCGACCGGGCCGTTGCCAACGTCCGCGAGCGCGTCGGTTACGAACCCAAGGCCACCGGCGACTACCGCGACATCCTTAACGACCCGAGCATCGATGCAGTCGTCATCTCGACCCCCGACCATTGGCACGCCCGCCAAACACTCGATGCGCTGGCCACCGGCAAGCACGTCTACTGCGAAAAGCCCATGACCCACACCATCGACGAAGCCCTCGCCGTCCACAAAGCTTGGAAAGATTCCGGCCGCGTGATGCAAGTCGGCGTCCAGTCAACCGCCCTGCCCGTCTGGCGAGACATCAACCAACGCATCACCAACGGCAAACTCGGCAAAGTGCTCCAGTATCAAACCGAGTATTTTCGCAACTCCGACTGCGGTCAGTGGCGCTATTACCAACTCACTCAGGACATGGCCCCCAAAAACATCGACTGGAAGATGTTCCTCGGCACCGAGTACAACCTCGCCCCCGAGATGCCCTTCGACCGCGCCGTCTTCGGCCAATGGCGCTGCTACTGGCCCTTCGGTGCCGGCATGTTTACCGATCTCTTCGTCCACCGCACCACGTCGATGCTGTTAGCCACGGGGCTCCGCTTCCCTGGCCGCGTCGTCGGTGCGGGCGGCATCTTTCTCGAGTACGACGGCCGCGATGTGCCCGATGTGGCCACCGTCATCGCCGACTTCCCCGAAGGCGTCCAGGGTTTGGTCACCGCCACCATGTGCTGCGGCAACACGCCGATCAAACAGCTCATCCGTGGCCACTACGGCTCGGTGGTGCTTGGCAACGGCGAGGAATTTTCTGGTTACGATATCGTCGCCGAACGGCCGGAAGTCACCCACGATCGCTCCTTTAAAGACGAGCACGTCGAAGTCGGCAAAGTGGAGAACACCTCGCTGGCTCACTTCCGCAACTTCGTCGATGCCGCCCGCAACGGCAAGCCCGAAGCGGTCAATTGCTCGCCCGAACTCGGTGCCGCGGCGATGGTCATCGTCAAGCTCGGCGCCAGCAGCTATCGCGAAGGCAAAGTCTTCCATTTCGATCGCGACACGATGACCTACAGCGATGGTAACAACAGTTGGGCGAAGGGTTGGGAGCAAATGTCTCATTCCGGCGCCAAGCCTAAGCACGTCCCCAACTGGCGCGCCGACGACACCGGTAGCCTGCTCGTGCCGAAGCCCTACCAAAAACTCGCCGGCCCCTGGACCGGTGGCACTGACCCAGCGAAAGCCTAGGGCAGTTTCTAGGTTCGTTTCACGCGATCTGATTTATAGCTAAGATTGATCTGACGTGTAGCAAGATTGGTAAGCCGCGGCTGTTCGCGGCGTCGGCCACGACGCCGCACAAGCGTGTTCGCCAGCGCCGGCTCTCGACCCTCCGCTCTCCTATCGCGCTTCTTCCACAGCTACTGGCAGCGGATCGAGGTGTGACGCTTAGCGGTCGACCCGCAGCACGAATGGATTCTCTCCAACGATCGTCGCGTCGAATCGCGGCTCGTCGCGTGAAATATGGACGTTATACGAATCGATCGCCGGCTCCTCTGGCAGCCAGATGCGAAAAGATCCGTCAGCCTCGGTTTCTGCCATGGCGAGATTGCGATTTCCCACGACTGCCGAAAGCCTCGCGCCGGGCACTGGTTCTCCCGCCTTGTCGATTAGTCGGCCAAAATGTTCGAATGTTTCGACTAGCTCGATGGGCGGCAAATCGAACGTGGACAATTCGGCCGGAACTTCGGACGGCTGGGACCAAATCAATTCACTTTCCGTCCAATGACCGAATTTGTCGGGCCGCATGATGAGCTGTTGCCGCACAGGCCCTGGCGGCACCAATGTCTCAAATGCTCCGGATTGATCCGTGCGCACGCGGTCTCCCTGATAAAACGATCCGTACATAACGCTCACGAGAGCACCCGGTACTGGCTGATGCCCATCCTTGGCGCGAACCATTCCTCGTACTCGGATAGCCGGCACGTATGGAATCGTCACGTCGGTCGTTTCGCCGGCGAACACCTCGAGATTGGCGGGAATCATTGGCCGCAGCGGGAAATGTTCGTTGCCCCAAATAACAATCTCGATCGGGCCCTCGGCAAAATGCTCGACCGAGAAATGACCCGACGCGTCGCTGCGAAGCGTCGCCGTGCCGGACGTGTATTGGCCCGAAAAGTCTTCTTGATAGACGTAAAGTCTTACGTTGGCGATGGCATCGGGGAGGTCGGAGGTCAGGCGGCCCTCGATACGACCCGTTGCCCGAAGCGCAATGTTGCGCACCGTAGGCTCGTTGGCCGAAGGATTGAGTCCCATTTGCTGAATACCGAATCCGTCAGCCGATACTTGTACCGTGCTGAAGCCTTCGCGCGGCATGCCGGGCATGGCGACGTGGCCCTTGACGTCGGTCTCGCCGCCGATGATTTGGCGGAGCGCAAGCGGGACGATTTGGTAGGCCGTGGGCGTCAGGTAGTGCCACGGCTCTACCCGCGCGCCGGCAATTGGCAGATCATCGGGACCCGTGACAGTAAATGCCGTGTCGGTCGCATTTTTCAAGGTAATGATGATCGGCTGGTCGCCGTCCCCCTTCAGGGCTCGATAGGCGGACGCGGCCGCGATTTGCTTTCCCGGCGCGTAGCACCAGATCGTCCACAACGGCGTGAAATTCCCCGGTTTGAGCCACTCCTTACTCACCGAGAACGAAAACGCTCCATTCCGATCGGTCGCTGCCTCGGCCGTCAGCGGATCATTCGACCCGGCTTCGTATTTTACTGGCAACCACAGCCGGGCACTCACGATCGGCCGCTCGGATTCGTCGACGACTCGACCGGAGACTGTTACTGATGCAGCCGTTGAAGTTGGCGTCGCCGTCGACACAACCTTGTCCGGTGGACGCGTGTCGCGCGTCGCTGCCGTTCGCACAGCATTCTTCTTGGGAGCGGTCGGAGATGATCCTACGCTCGCGGGCGGCACGGTGCCGATGTCTACCGTCACCGTTTCGCCGCTGGCGACTGTCACTTGACGTCGCTGGAGTGGCTTATCGTCAAACCCATCAACGCCGGTACGAACCCGCGCTCCGTTCACTTGAAGCTGATAGTTGCCGGGCGGAATGTTGCGAATCTCATACTCCGTCTGATTCGACGGCACTTCGGTCTGATAGTATTCTCCGGCATTTGCCGGCTGTCTGCCGGTCAAAATCACCGACGTGACGTTCGGAACGGCCTGCCGATCGATGCCGCCACGGACGATGCCCGGCGTCACGGCGTGGATTGAAAGGTTTTCGCGCTCGCGCGAAGTGAGGCGTTCGACGTGTTCGAGGCGACCCTGAGACGCGCCTTCGCCCCAGTACGCAATTTCGAGGTCCGGCCCCGGCTGGACTTCGCGGAACGCGAACCGACCGTCGCCGTCACTGGTCGTCGCCAGGTACTGCAGCACCCCGTCGACTCGTTCCAAGTTGCCGCGGCGAATCATTTGCCAGTTGAACGGAAAAGCATCGCGCGGGAACGATCGCTTGCGAGCCACGATCAACCGCAGTTCCGCGGCGGGGATCGGCCGCAATTGTTCATCGACGATCTGGCCGCCAATCTCGATCAACTTGGATTGGTCAATGGGCGTGAGTCGGAACTCGGCAGTCTCCGCTTCTTTCGCCGATTTGGCCAGCACGCGCCGCAGCGTTTGCCGATCGAAGCCTGCGGATACAACCGTCAATTGCAGTGGCATGTCGCGCACCAGATCGTTCAGCACAAACGTTCCATCGGACACCGAGAAGCGTTCGCCATCGGGCGACGTGGCCCGCGCGCCGACCAGGTGATGACCGGGTTCGCCCGGCCGACGGTCGGGCGAGAAGGTGATCATCACACTGAATGAGGAAATCGGCTTGCCGTCCACCGCGTCGACGACCCGACCACGAATTATCCCTGCGCTCAGCATCGTCACCACAGCGTCCTCGTCGCCGTCGAGCGGCAGCGATGTTTCCGCGATCTCCGAGTAGCCGTCCGCAATGAAACTCAGCGGGGCGTGGTCGGGAAGCGAATCGAACGCGAACCGTCCGGCTGCATCCGTCGTCACGCTCTGGCCGAATTCCATGTTGCCGCCCTCGTTGCCATGCGAAGAATAGACACGAACGCCGGCAACCGGCTCTCCGCCTTCGTCGACCACGCGGCCGCGGATGCGGTGGCCCGGCTCCATCTTGATTTCGAGTTCGGCCGACTCTGCCCGCGCGCCCGGCGTGAATGCGAGACGCTGCGGCGCGTAGTCCTTGGCTTTGACGACCAGCTCATGACCGACTGAGCCCTCGAAGACGTCATGGAGAACGAACACGCCGCGCTCGTCGGAGCTGGCTCGGCGGACGTCGCGCGACGACCGGCCCGAATTGCTGATCTCCGCGCCGGCAATTGGTCGGCCGTCGCCGTCGGTAATTGTCCCCCGCACCGAGCCGCCGTCGGGCCGACGTTTTAGCACCAAGTCGAGCTGCTGCTCGCGATTCGATGCGGAAGCCAAAGAAACATTGGGCCGCGTTTCTAGAAAGCCGTCGTGCGACACCATGAATACCATGTCCACGTCGACAGGCAGATTTCCAAACTCATATTTTCCGGCCGAGTCAGTCTTCAGATACTCGATCTGCCCGCCGCGAAAATCGGCGGGAAACACGCTGATCCCAGCGCCGGCGATCGGCTTGCCCGCCTCGTCGCGCACCGCGCCGAACACCTTGCCGCCCGGCACCAATTCAAAGGTGACGTTGGCCGCGTCCGTCTCCGCCAGGTTAATGGCCTGGACCTGTTGAGCGAATCCGGCCGCCTTGACTTCGACGTGCCAGACTTCGTGCGTGAGCCGTTGCAGAGTCGTTTCGCCACGCTCGCTGGTCTTGTGATCCCGCTCCGTGTCGCACCATACGAGTCGGGCATTTGCCCCGGCGATCGGTTGGCCGTTCGCCTTGTCAACCACGCGAACCACGATTTCCGGCATCTGCGCCAGCTTGAGCGTCACCGGCGCATAACTTCCGTCGGCCGTCGGTCGCACGGCCTCGCCCTTGTAGAGCGATTTGCGCGACGCGAAGACGTCAAAAAACGCAGCCAATTCGTTCTCGCCGGGCGGCACTTTTTCAAAGGCGAACTCACCTTTTATGTCGCTGCGAGTCTTCTGCGTGTCGTAGCGCGTGCGGTCCTTGTTCCACGTTACCAGCCGCACGTCGGCATTCGCGACCGGTTGGCCGTCCGACTCCATCACGACGCGACCGCGAACGCCTTGTTTGGAATCCGCCTTGGTGGCGCCGACCTTGTCCGCTAGTTTTGCTTCGGTTTGCGGCTTCGGCGGCTCGATCGCCTTGAGCGTCAGCTCGCCCAGGTCGATCGGTCCCTTCGCATCCGCTCGACCGGGTTCCGCTTCCGGAATCGAAAAGGTGTGCTCCAGCGTCGCAGTTTCTTCGTTCGGGCCGCCCAGGACGGTCACCGTCGCGGCGCTTGCGCGAACGGTCAGCCGGTAGTCGCCGCTGGGCATGTCGTCGAAGGAAAAAGTGCCGTCCCGCTCGACGCGGGCCATATAGTGAACGGGCTTGAATGCACTGCTGGCTTCCGCAAAGCGTTTGAACTCCTGCTGGAACTGCTTACCTTGGTCCGTGTAGCGCCATTGTTCCCACCAGATCCTGGCGGCGTCTTGGTCTTTCTGCGGATCCATGCCGAGCGGATAGGGCACTTTCGGCGGCTTAGGCTTGTCGGGAGAATTCCATTGGAGCGTCACTCTCGCCAACCGCCAGTCGTTGCCCGGCTTGGCATCCGTCGGCAACAAGAGTTTCCCCACGATCTTTCGACCGGCGCGGCCAACGTCAACGTGCGTGGTCTTTCCGGGAAGGAATTCTGCATTGGTGACGTGCGTCGGTGTCCAACTCGTCATCCCACCGCCCTGCTGGCTGACCGCGACACGGGCCACCTGACCACGGCCCGGCACAACGCGCTCGAACGCGAATTTGCCGTTCTCGTCGGTCATCGACTTGTAATCGTAATGGACCTGCGGCATGCCGCTTTGGAAGGCCTCATCGCGACTAAGCGTCACATGCTCGTTGGCCGCGGGCTTGCCGCGCATCCGCAGAGTCCCTTCGACGCGGGCCCAGGGCTGGAGCGTGATCGTGCGCGACTGAGCCAGCAGTCCTGGCGATGCATAAGCGGCTCCCGATTCGTGGACGACCATCAGACCGAACAGACCTTGCTGGGGCGAAATGTTCACTCGCCCGTCGCTGCCGCAGGTGGCCCGTTCACACGGAGAATAATCCGCCAAGATTCCGTCCTGGACGGTAGGGCCCAACGTCGGAGTGCATACAGCAACGGTCGCCCCGGCCGCCGGCTTGCCGTCGGACATCAGCACGCGAAAACCCTCGTCGGCAGCTTTGTCGAGACGGAAGTCGGCCGCGAACGTATCTTCGTCGCCCAGGACGAACTGCTCTGTTGCCGGTGCATAGCCCTCCGCTTCGATCCGCAACGCCAGCGCATACATATCGCGCGCGAGGTCGTTCGGAGTGAATTCGCGACGATAGAGCCCGTCGCGCCCTCCAGACTGCGCGTCGTGGAGCCAGCGTGGCGTCTCGCCCCTTCGCAGCAGATAGCCTGGGGTTGAGCGGAATCGGGCGATGGGAGCCCCCGTCGCGCTGTCGACCACTCGGCCCGACACCTTGAGCACGCGTGATTCGACAATCGTTTCGGGCGACATGACGACCACATTGTCTTCGCCCGGCGTCAATGGCCGTCCGCGGACGTAACTGAAACCTTGGCATGAAATGTCAAACTGCAGAGTACCTGCGGGAGCGTGCAACCATCGCCAATTACCATCGGCATCGGTCTTTCCGCGGCTGTCCGCCACGCTTCCGTAGACACCTTCATCGTCCCAATTCCAGAGCGATACGTACACGCCTTCAAGTGGCTTCTGGTCCGGCCCGACGACACGCACACGAAGCGGATTTCCCTTGGTAAGCTGAAAGTCGATCGGCTCCGTTTCCTCCGCGATTGGCACCCGCCGCATCTCAGGGGCGAACCCTGAACGCGATACGGTCAAAAGCGCATCGCCGACTTGTCCGCTCGTGAATCGAAAAGCTCCCTGTTGATCCGTCTTCGCGGTTGGAGAACTGCTGCTGAACTGGCCGTCTCGGAAGTACGTGACCGTTGCACCCTCGAGCGGCGCGCCGTCGCCGTCTGTCACGTTGCCGCCAAAGTGAATGCCGCGCTTCAGCACCGTGACCGCTGTGGGATGCTCTCCGGAAGCCACCGTCAACTTCGAGACTGGCTCGGTGACTCGTTCAGGGACGTATTCCGAGTGCGTGAACGTTATTGGCACTTGCTGTATGTCGGCCGGCATACTTGCATACGTCCACTCGCCGGCAGCGTCCGTCTTGACATTGACGCCAGCCCCCATCTGATGAGTCCGTTCCTCACGGAGCTTGATATTGAAGAACGGTGCGACCGAGACACCTTCAATCGGCTTACCCTCGCTATCATGAACGACGCCACCGATCGTCCGCGCGGGGTCGAGCCAGACTGTGTACTCGGCGGGAATCGGATTCGGCGCCTCGCGGTTCTCCCACTCCCCCAGGAACGGCGCGTAGCCAGGCTTCACCACTTTGACAGAGAATAAGTGTGGTGTGGGTTCTGGCGTTTTAATCACCAATCGTTCGGCGTCATCAGTTTTTTCGTTGGCCCAAGTGTCCGAACCCATAAACGCCTGCCGTACGCGGATCCGAACGTCGGCACTGGGAATCGGCTGGCCGTTGTCGTCCAGCACGGTGAGAATCAACGTGCCCGTGTCGCTTGCCAACCTGACGGGCGGCTCCGTAGACGGGACCGCACTATTCTGATCTTCAGCGACAATACTGGCGGTGAAGACGGCCAGCGCCGCGACCACAGTCAACACGATCGACGTACAGAGCCAACCAACCCGCCGAGCCAATGGCCGGGCGGTGTCGAGGATCGCTTCGATCCGGTGCTCGACCGCCGGGCGGGCGGCCATCGAGACACCGAGCGGTTGCACGCGGCGCGGCTTACCGGCAAGGCGGCCGGCGATCGTGAGCAGGTGCCGGGCATAGCCGCTGCGGTCGCCGAGCGATTCGATCACCGCATCGTCGCACGCCTGTTCGGCCAGGGCGGTCAGTCGGCGCGCGAGGAACCAAGAAAGTGGATGGAACCAATAGACGGCCCGGTTCGCCTGGGCTGCGAGTGCAACCCACGGATCGCGGCGGCGGACGTGGGCCTGCTCGTGCGCAAGCACCGCGGCGAGCATCGCGGCGCTCCAGGAAGACCAATCGCCGGGCAGCACGATCACCGGCCGCAGCCAGCCGACCGTCAACGGCACTCGCACCCGCGACGACTCCAACACACGAATCCGCCCGACCTCGACCGCGTGTTGCGGTGACAGTTGGACTGGCCACGCCGTGTGGACTAATCTGTGGGCGGCAACCAGTCCCACGAGCAATCGGGCGGCGAAAAACACGACGCCAAACGCATAACATACGACCACCAGTTCCAACCAAGGCAGATGCCAACTTCGCGCTGGTGTTTCGACGACAGGTGGCGGTGCGGTTGACGTTTCGGCAATATCTATGGTCTCCGACGGCTGCGCTTTGGGTGCCACCACGGTCGGTTCAAGTGCGAGTCTATTGTCGGTACTCGTTGTGGTATTGAAAGGCGAGGCTTGCGACATTGCAGTCGCCGCATCACCGTCGTCAAACTGCAAGTCCGGATAGGTCCAGGTTGGCGCCGGCACATGTGGCGTCCAGCTCACCAACAGCGGCATGGCGATCATTCCGGCCAGTACCGCGGTCCACACACGGTGCCGCACACTCGTCGATCGCACACGTACGATCCACATTCCCGCCGACGCCACAGTGGCCAACAACATTGCCTTGAGCGAGGCATCTACCAATAGGCCCACAAACCCTGCGTACGTGATCATGGTCCTTCACCGACGTGGGGTGCTCCGTTGACGTTTTTTCTGGGCTTCGGCCCGGCCAATGCGGTCGGCCAACTGTTTGAGTTTTTCGGGCGAGACCAGTTCGTCGTCGACCATGCCGACTAGCAGGTCCTCGACCGAACCCTCGCAGAACTGATTGATGATCGCGCGTACTGCGTTAGCAGCCACACTCCGCGACTCCATCCGAGGCGAGTAGACGTACGTGCGGCCATCGGCCTGATGCGTGGCGTAACCCTTTGCTTCGAGCCGGCGCAGGATCGTGCGGACCGTCGAGTCTTTCAGCGGCTGCCGGGCGGCAAGCGCCGACCGCACGTCGTCGGCCGTCGCCGTGCGGCGCTGCCAAAGGACTCGCATCACGGCGTTTTCGAGCGGGCTCAGGGCTGGTTTCTCGCGTCGTGCCATCCGGCCAGCCTTTCAAACGTGAGGGTGTTGTCGATTGTTACAGAGTGTAATGTTACACAGTGTAGCATATGGAGCGTGGTCAGTCCATGCACTCTCCCGATCTATTCCGCCCGCCTATATTGCGCCCAATTCTCCTCCCGCACCCAGCCCCAAAATGTGCCTTTGGCCTCCATTGGCCCCGTTTGCCATCCTCAGGGCGTTGGGCCTCTCGGCGAGCTCTCCGCACGACTGTTCACCACCTGAGGCGCGAGGTGAGCAGTAGCAAAAGTCGTGCTAAATCGTCCTCCGCTCACCCTGCCAACGAGTCACGACACGTCGCCGGCGCTGCGGGAAAACAAAAGTTGAAGAAACCCTATCGGCAGAACCTTTTGTTCCGTTGAGTCGTCGCCGCGCTGGACAGAATGCATTCGACACGCTTGCCGAATTGCTACCTCGCTAAGCCGCGTGGCGCAACGGCTGTTCCAACAAGGGCGCATCGCCTGGCTGCGACTCGCGGGTGGTGGCGGCCCGTTTTCGATAGACGTCAGCCAGCGCCTTCTCAATATGGGCGTTGAGTTCGTCGAGCTTGCGGATCAACTCATCGTGACGCGATTCGAGACGCTCGAGCAATTCGCTGGGGGTGGGCATAGGGGTCGATGCGGGTTGATGGATGCTTGTTGATTGGAACTCGAAAGGTGCCGGCTTTGGGCCGCTTTTCCCTCCATGTTCGCAGATCAACACAATTCGGGGCCGGGGCTAGTCGCCGCATGGTTCCATCGGCAGCCGCCCCAGAGCCAGGCGATGAAGTTCGCACTTCGCCGGGCAACTTAGGCCGCCAATCTGGCAAGATGTGGCGAACTAAGCGGATATTTCGTCCCCGCCCGTCCGATGGCGAAGGCCAGTCTAGTCACGGAAAGTTGCCTCCCTATTCCGATTGTGCCGGCTGAATCGCTAATTCCGCGTTGGCGTGGACGGCTCCGCTTGCGTGCGGTAGAATACCAAATTCTACCAAGCCCTCGGTGGCCAGACCCCGGTGGAACGTGGTACTCGACGGAATCTCGGCGGCGGAATTTTCGACGCTGCGAGCCCTTCTACGTCCGGTCGTAACAGCAAGTGAACAGCAACATTATCTCGGAGGAAGCGTGGTCAAACTGACGTTACGTGATAAAGAGTCGGCTCAAGAAGCAGTCCGCCGCTTTCGTAAGCTCGTCGAGCGCAGCGGTATCAAGAAAGAAATGCGGGTCCGCGAATTCTATGAGAAGCCGAGCGAAACCAAGCGCCGCGCCCGCCTCCGCGCTCAGCGCCGCGCCCGTCGCGATCGCTTCGTCGCCACACACTAATTCTTAGCGTGCCAAACAAATAAAGAGGCCGGCCCCCAGACTGAGGCCGGCCCCTTCGGAGTCGATGCGAACGGTTTCTACGTAGCGGCCCATTCGCCTGGCCGCTCGAACACTCTGCCTGTCGAGTGTTCCTTTCAATAGCCGAATTCCAGCCGTGCGAAGAACCCGTCGAAGCCCAGAATATTGGCGTCGTCGTAGTTCGACTCGAGCTGCGTGGCAAAGTTGAACTGATCGCGGAAGCCCAGGTCGTGCCACGCGCTGAACAAGTAGCCAGCCGAGAGCAGCGATCTCTTCGTCAGCTTCGCCGACAATCCCGCCTCAATCTCGGTCACCGGGATGATGCGGCGGCCGCGGGCAGTTTGCGTGGTAACAAAATTGTTCTCGTCGATACGCTGGACCTGCTGGCTCATTTGGCCCAAGAGCACCGAGATGTCGCCCTTGAGGAACACACTGCACCAGTTCTGCTTGCCAAAGTAGCGACGCCCTTCCAAGCCGACGCGCGGACCGCCGCCGTCGAAGTTCAGGGTCGAATTGGTTTCGCGAAAACGCTCGAACGCGTCGCCGACGGCAAAGTAGTTTCGATTCCAATCCACTTCTGCGAAACGCAAACCGCCTGACCACGTAATGTCCCACGCCGGACAAGCCGGCCCACAGCAGGCGTCGCTGCAAGTATCGCCACAATCAGTGCATACCGGGCCGCCAAGCGGAATCGTCTTGCGGTAATCGAGATCGAACGACTTGGTATCGACATCGGCGTCGATCAACGTCGGGCCATCAGGCGAAGTCGTTTCGTACGCCACAAACGAGCCGACCGGAGCAATAGCGCTGGCATAGCTGTTCATCCGCGTAAACATGAAACGAATTTCTTCGTCACAGCAACCGAGTTTGTAACCTCCACCGAAGCGGTAAGAGGAATCGTGCTGGAAATTCAGTTCGTGAAATGTATCGAACGAATTAGCTGGATCGTCGATGTTTTGCTCGATGTACGCAATCGCTTCGCTAAAGCTGGCCCGCACGTAAAGATAGTCGGCAGTCACAAACCAGCGCGGGGTGTTCCCGTCGCCCAAACCGACGTAATCGAGCCAGGACCCGCCGTAGCCAGGACCACCGCCATCCCAGCAGTCGGCACAGCCTCCGTTTGTTCCGCCGCAGCTACCGTCGGAGCAAAACTCGCCGCTGCTGAAATCGCCCGTGTAAAATTCACCGCCTGGGCCTGGCGCGAAGCCGCTGGAAGCAAACGAGCCAGCATCGCTCGAAGCATACGAGTGGACTTGCCCCCAGGCGCGATCGATCGTTGTCAGAGATGCCAGCATGGCTACCAGCGCAGCCGTGATGACGACAGAGCATTTCATCGTTAATCCCCCCAATGACTTAGGTCTGGCCCGTAAACGGACCTTGCAGAAAGCGGGCCTGCCACAAGCCAGTGTTCCGACTTGCTGCAGGGGAGCGCTCAGCCTATTGGCGGAGAAGACCGCGAGGCACCAATCCCCCTCCGACCGAGCGTTCAGTTCAAGTCATCGGTATCGTCAGAATCGATACTTTGCTCATTTTCGTCATAATCCGAAGAAGCCGAACAATGAGTGCGCACCGCAAAATCGGCAGAATTTTGCTAACCCGCAAAGTTTAACATGGTGCCAAATCGTCGGCGGGCGAAGCTGATCCGCTCTGCAGATGGCCTGTCGGCTTCCGTGCGGCGTTTCAATTCCGCCGATAGACGAACAACCGTCTTAAGTCCTCACGCGGCTTGAGCTGACGCCGCGAACGCCGCGAAGGCCGATAAGCACGACGACGGCATCGCCGATGCCGCGCACGGCACGAGCGCTGTCGGGTTCGCGCCCGGCATTGTGGCGGCCGGGAGGTTCCCGACCGCGACGGCAATTTTCGTTTAATCGCTGACATTACTGGAAAGGCGAGCCTACACAGCCTGCTGGAAGCCTGGGGTCCTCCGGCGCGAGCGCGCGAACGGCGCTGTCAGGCCCAAGAGACCAATCACCGCGAGCGCGATACTTCCCGGCTCAGGAATCACCCCGCCGCTGCCGGAAAGATTAAACGTTCGAATTGGATCACTTTGACCGTAACGCGCGAGGTTCGCATTCACAAAACTAGCCGAGCCATCCACCACAAACGGATCGTCAAATGCCACGGGTCCAATCGACACGCTGGGCATCCCCGACTGCGCAAATTTCAAGGTTACTTGCGAGTTGTCGTCGCTGCTCAAGTCGTTATCAATGCCAGCCACGTTATACAAATTGTCGCCGTTCATATCAAACAGCACAGTTCGATAGTCGGGATGTTGAAAGAACACATTGGCAAACTCGGCGTCGACACCAATATCGAACTGAAAATGGATTGTCTGCCCCGGGGCCAGTCCACCATTGAGGAAATTCACTACAAGCTTATCGCCGCCCTCTAATACACTCGAAGATAAACCGAGCGAAGTGGGAGATTCTTTCCCCAGCTTGGCATACATGCCCATCAGCTCGTTTTTGAAGTGAAACTGTTCGTCGCCAATCGTCATTTGGAACTCCGTGATCGACGCACTCGCCGACTCGTTCGTCAAACTGATGAATGGCATGCTGCGGGCGAACATCCGACTAAACGGCAGGTCCCACATCAGCGATTTCATCGCCATCACGTCGGTCGCCGGGCGGAAAGCCATCTCGCGCTCGCTGATCTTCAGACTCCATGCGGCGTCGGTGATCTCTGCCTGGGCGGGAGCAGCACGAAGACAAACGGAAATTGTAAATAACATTAGTGCAGCCACCGCCAGCGGCGGGCCGACTCGCACACTCTGAAAGCTTTTTACGATTAACATTAGGTGAAATCCTTGGGGCATAATCGCGGCCAGTTTCGGTGGCGAATGCTGCGAATTGCAGCGTTCGCAAGGCACCTGGCTCAGGCTGCGTAAAACTTTTGGGTAAAGGTAAATTTGGGGATCACACAGATTGCGTGATGGCCGTTCGGATCAGCCGCAGAAATAGTTGCGACTGGAACGGCAGCAGAAAGACCGGCCCGCGGGCAAATGAAGGTTGCAATTCGCGCCGGACATGCGCGCAGTACGAGCCAGTCGTTCATGCGGCTCGAGTTGCGTCAGTGCCGGATGGGAATGCGGGCCGAGCGACGCGCGCTATGGGCGCGGTTCGAAAAGCGGGAGATCAGTCCTAGCCCATGCCGACCGACGGATTTCAAGCCTTCGAAGGGGCATGTGAAAACCCGTAGCTGTAGAAAAACTACAGTCGGCGAGAAGCGGAGGACCTAATCCAGCAGCTTTCGAATGTCTGGCCAGCAAACGTGCGAATTAATTCGCCGCTGCCGATCTGACACTCATGAGGTCGCTCCAAATACCTTAAAAAACCGCTCAAGAGGGCAGAAACTAATCTTGCCCAACACAGGACAGAAGAAAAATTCACCGTCCTCAATCTCCATTTATAAACCCTAGCCCCCCTGTTGTCAATCAGTTATCCCACTTTTTTTGAGTCGTTCGGTTCTCCCAAGCGCAGGATAGTCCTCGTAGAACTCAACCCACCCGGAAAGTTCTGCGGCTGGAAATATTGATCGGCCCTCCTTGAAAACCGCAATACGAACAAATAATGGCGCGGCGGGGTCCCCTCGAAGCTCCCAGCTCGTCCCGCCGCGCCGCGGACCAACACCCCTCCCCAAAGGTGCCAATCCAAAGTGAAACTTAGTATGCGCAGCTCAGCAGTCAAATACGCGGTTCTCGGCCATGACCGTCTGCCCGGGGAAACGGAAGAATCTCCACGAATTTGCGGTCCTCCCGCGACCAATGTGGCGGGTTTGCCACATGCGTTCGAGTTGCAATGTGGCACTCGGTAAACGACGGCCTAGGCGGCGTATCGCAACCGCCTCACATAATTTACTTGCCAAAAACCGACAACCAGTCCAGGGCAACATCCAACGACGGAGCGGAATGAGTCAGCTCGCCAACGCTAATCCGCTCCACGCCGCTTTCGGCAATCGAACGCACCGTGCTCAAGTTCACACCGCCAGAAGCTTCCAGTTGGATGACCGGCGTCTGCCGATCACGGCGAGAAACGGCTTCGCGGAGCTGCTCAGGCCGCATGTTGTCCAAGAGCACGATGTCCGGCCCAGCCTCAAGAACGGCATCGAGCTGTTCGAGTTGGTCGATTTCAATTTCAACGAGGAGTTCCGCATCGTCCCGTTGATCAGCCGTCTGAGTCAGAAAGTTGCGTGCCCTTCGGACGGCGTCGGCCGGGGTAAGATGCTCGTCAGCAGCGAGCGCCAAGTGATTGTCCTTGATGAGTACGGCATCAAACAACCCCGTGCGATGGTTCATCCCGCCCCCGCAACGGACCGCGTATTTTTCGAGTCGCCGCCAACCGGGCGTGGTCTTGCGGGTATCGTAGATCTTGGCCTCCGTGCCCGCAATCTGACGGACGAACGCTCGCGTCCGCGTGGCGATGCCCGAGAGGTGCCCCAACAAATTTAACAGTGGTCGCTCGCAAACCAACAGGTCCCGCGCCGAGCCGCTCAGTACCGCGACGATTCCGCCGGCGGCTACTTCATCGCCATCGGCCGCTCTGAACTCCACATCGATCGCGGCCTGCATCTCGTCGATCACAATCGGCACCGCTCGCAAACCGGCCACAACCCCCGGCTTCCGCACTACCACCGCCGCGGTGCCTTGTTGATCGGACCCCACGATCGCCAGCGTCGTCCAATCGTGAAACCGATCGAGGTCCTCGCGTACCGAGAGACGAACGAGCTGACGAAGATCGTCTTCGATTGTGGGGTTCCAGTCGAGTTGGGTGAAATCAGAGGGCATGAGGGGGGATGGGGCCTGGTTCAAGGGGGCGTCGGCGTAAGTCGAAGAGGAAAGGGAGACATTCTGGCTCTGTACATAACCATGTTCGCCCCGGTGTGGGAGCCGTCTCTGATGCGAATGGCACTTGAACTTTCGTAAGTCGTTGTCTTGATGATTGATATGGACGAAATCGGCCTCACTTGGCATGAGGGTGTTGTGACACGCACCCACTCACGGCAAGGAGGCCAGGATGTTCGATTCGTTTCGCATCGCCG
>JBGSUJ010000071.1:0-4107 GCA_041753435.1 Pirellulales bacterium
TGCGAAACGAATCGAACATCCTGGCCTCCTTGCCGTGAGTGGGTGCGTGTCACAACACCCTCATGCCAAGTGAGGCCGATTTCGTCCATATCAATCATCAAGACAACGACTTACGAAAGTTCAAGTGCCATTCGTTCCTGAGACCGGTTGTTCGATGCCACCCGCCGCCTCGGCCAGCAGCTCGTGCAGTTCATCGGTGGAAAGGCCCAGCCCGACGGCCTGCCGGGCGATCTGCCGGAGCTCATCGACCAGCCGCTCCCGGTGGACGGCAAGCTGGCCCCGCTTGGCCCGAGCGGAGACGAACGTCCCCTGCCCGTGCCGCATTTCAAGGAGCCCCTCGCCCACCAGCCGCTCATAGACCCGCAGGATCGTGTTTTGATTGACCGCCAGCTCCCGCGCAAGCTCCCGCACACTCGGCAACCGCTCGCCGGGGCTAAGCGAGGCCGACGCACAGAGCGTGGCGATCTGCTCGGCAATCTGCCGTGAAATCGCCACCGCCGAGCCTTTTTCAATCCGCAGGAACATCGCCAAAACCGCCGAAAACAGCCGAGAAACTTCAAGTGACTACAGTAATGTAACAGTAGTCAGGTGGGGCGTCAAGCGAATTTTAAATCCCGCGCCGGTTTAGGGGCGATACAAGACCAATAGCCACGCGAAAACTCGAACAATACGCTCGCCAATATGACCGAACTCCAGCTACTCGAACGCATTACGGTGAATCCGCAGGTGTTTGGCGGCAAGCCAATTGTTCGTGGGCGTCGGCTGGCAGTGGAGCATGTTCTCGGCATGCTGGCGGCAGGCGACTCGATCGAAACGATTCTCGAGGGCTACCCGTGGTTGGAACGGGAAGACATCCGGGCTTGCCTCCTTTACGCCCTCCGCAGGGTTGGCAACGAGACGATTGAGCCGTTGGATATTGCCGCCGGAGTCGGTGAGTGAAGCTTCTCATTGACGCCTGCGTCTGGGGCAAGGCCGCAGAACAACTGCGATCTGCCGGCCATGACGTCATCTGGGTTGGCGATTGGACAGATGATCCGGGCAACGATGCAATCCTTGCCGCGGCTTGTGCCGATGGGCGCATATTCGTCACGATTGACAAAGACTTCGGCGAACTTGCTGTCCATCGTGGACTGCCGCATCACGGCATTTTGCGGATCGTCAACTTTTCCGCCCGTCGACATGGCGACGTTTGTCTTGCTGTACTTGGCGCTCATGCGGCCGAGCTGGAAGCAGGCGCACTGTTCACCACATCACCAGGTAGATTGCGGATTCGGCCAGCGTGACGTTGTGAATTCCCAAATCAGGATCGAATCGCAAGCTGCTTCGAGCAGCAATCAGATGGCTACGCGACGGTGACGAACGGATTGACGATCTTCATCCCATCTATCTCGCGGTAGCCGCTGAAATCCTCGGAATAGAGCGTCTCGACTCCTGCCTCGAGGCATGCCGTCACGAGAAAACAATCCCAAACAGAAAGACTGTAGCGACTCGCCACGCTGGACGAACGATCGAAAACTCGCCAACTTGGCAACGCCGTTAACCACATTTGCCGCAGATCGTCGACGTCCCGGCGAGCATCCGCTGGCGAATAGCCCTGGGGCACTAACTTGCGAGTCGCCGCGACATATTCGCAGGCGACCTGCCAGAGCAGTACGCCCTGATCGAGATGATCGATCAACTTTTTGGCCGCCGCTTGCTTCACGGGCTCGCGATGATCATGCACATAGACAAGGACGTTCGTGTCAACGGCGTTCATGAATCTGGTCCCGAGTCAGTTTCGGGGCGTCGGCCGGCAGCGGCGAATTGCTCATCCGCTCTAAGAGTCGCTTCTTGATTTCAGCACGTTTTACGGGGTCCGCCTCAAGCGGCGGCAAAACTTCCGATCCTGCGCGCACGACCACTTGGACCTCCGTCTCTTCCGGAAGATTGCAAGGCACGACGGGCACAAATGCTCCATCGCGATAGACGGCGCGGAAGGATTCTTGCATGGTCTGGCTCCAGGGGTCGACGACTCCCCAATTATATCTCCAGGGGCGCGCGTTGCGGAGCGTCAGCCGCCTTTTCGACCGTAAACTGCCCCTCCGCCTCGCGGAGACATTGCTTGATTTGCCGCACCGCTTGTCGTAGCCGGGCCTCATTCTCGACGAGCGACATCCTCAAAAATCCCTCACCCGCCGGGCCGAAGCCGCTGCCGGGGCTGACCGCCACGTTGCCCTTTTCCAAGAGCATCATGCCGAAATCCATCGTGCTCATCCGCGAGCGCCACGGCTCGGGAATCGGCACCCAGGCAAACATGCTGGCTTTGGGCGGCGTGACCGGCCAGCCGATCCGCGTCAGGCTCTGGCACAGCGCGTCGCGGCGGCTTTCGTAGATCGCGGCCTGGCTTTCCATGCCCGCGTCGCCGTGCCGCAGCGCCATGATCGCCGCGATCTGCACGGCCTGGAACATGCCGTAGTCGTAGTAGCCTTTGATCGTCGCCAGCGCCTTGATCATCTCCCGGTTGCCCGAGCAGAAGCCGACGCGCCAGCCGGCCATGTTGTAGCCCTTGCTCATCGTCGTAAACTCGACGCCCACGTCCGCCGCACCCGGCGACGCCAGGAAGCTCGGCGGCTTGTAACCATCGAAGGCCACGTCCGCATACGCGAAATCGCTGATCACCAAAAAGCCATACCGCTTCGCCAGCCGCACCACTTCGTCGTAGAACGGCTGCTCGATGCAGGCGGTCGACGGGTTGTGCGGGTAGTTGATGATCAGCAGCTTGGGCTTCGGATAGAGATGCTCGCAAGTGGAGGCCACGTTGGCCAGGAATTTCTCGCTATCCCGGACCTCGAGCGCAATCACATTCCCCGACGCCAGGGCCACCGAATACACATGAATCGGAAAATAGGGAGCCGGCACGATCGCCGTGTCGCCCGGCCCCATCATCGCCAGGCACATGTGGCTGAAGCCTTCTTTCGAACCCAGACAGACGATTACTTCGTCGTCGGGATCGAGCCGCACGCCGAACCGCTTGAGATATTTCGAGCAGACCTCGCGCCGCAAATTGACGATGCCGTTCGACTTACTGTAGCCGTGGTTGTCGGGGTCGGCGGCCGCCTCGGCCAGTTTTTGGATGACAAAATCCTCGGGCGGATCCGAAGGATTGCCCATGCCCAGATCGATGACATCGTCCCCCGCACGGCGCTTGTTGTAGAGCAGCGCGTTGATCCGCCCAAAGAGGTAGGGCGGCAGGCGCGTGACGCGCTGGGCCGGCTCAACTTTGAACGGCGGATCGGACGACGGGATTTGGGGCATATTAGGCATCGCGAATCCTGCAAGAACGGGCGAATCCTGCTAAGACCCAGTATAACGCGGTGCGGTTCGCCGTAGTAGGTATGCGTTCGGCATGATCCAACCCTGCCCCCCGCAAACGGCCCCAAAGCATTTTGCGGAGGCACGGAGACTGGCTGTCTGTCCCCTCCCCTCTCCCTCGTCCCCTGTCATCTTTCCGGTAAACAGATCGCTGACGAAGTGGAACTCGCCGCGGCGAGGTGATCGCCAAGAGCCTTCACCCTTCGTGGGAGAGGGCGGAGTGAGGGGGTTCTTCGTTCCTGAACACCACCATCAGTAGATTCTCCGCGAGCGGGCCTGCTGCATCCGTTCCAGTGTTTCCCGCTGCTCTTTGAGTGCTTGCCGCTTTTGCATCTCGACCCGCTCCGCCGCCCGCCGCTCCTTCCGCTGCCGCCAGTCCTGATACAGGTCGGGACCGAAGCGGATCGCCACCAGCAGAACGACCACCACCAGGTTCCCCGCGAACCAGACCGTCCGCGGCCAGTTGCGAATATCCAGCGCCCACAACGTACCAGCCCACAACGACGGAAAGATCTGAAACAACAGCGCAAGCGCCGCCAGCGCCAAGAGCAGCTCCAGCCAAGCGAAACCAGGGCGCGGTATTGCGGCATTTCGTCTTCGTGCTGGGCTGTCTAACACGAATGGCACTTGAACTTTCGTAAGTCCCTACGCTGCATATCGTTTGTACTCGGCACGTGGTTTGAGGAGTAGGGCCTGGGGTTTGGGCCGCCGTTTGACACGTCGGGGCTCGAATCGATTGGGGCGATTTCCGACGAT
>JBGSUJ010000072.1:0-1527 GCA_041753435.1 Pirellulales bacterium
CTATCCGGTCCTACTCTGGCCGCCAATCCCGATAGTTCCTAGCCGAAACCAAAGCCGAACAAGACGAAAAACCTGCCGCTGGCAACGATTCCAGCCAGCAACCAAAATCGTCGCGCCCACACCTTCGGCGAATGTTTACACTGCCAATCACGGTTGCTTATGATCCGTTGACTTTTAGAGCAGAAGTATCGCTGGTCACGCCGCTAGCGTTCAGCAAACTCCGGTTGGCCGTCGCGGATACAGTTCGAGATGCAGCGGGCAATTTTCTCGATGGCGATTCATCAGGAGTTGCCGGTGGTTTGTTCAACCTCCGCTTTGATGTACTGGCCGGTGACTTCGATGGCAGCGGGCGGGTGAACGGAGCCGACCTTACACCATTCAGCACCGCGTTTAACAGTCAAGTTTCCCAGCCGAACTATAACTCGCGCGCCAATTGGAATGGCGATGACCGCATCAACGGTGCCGACCTAGGGATCTTTTCAGCAGCGTTCAATCGGCAGCTGGGTAGTCTCACGGAGCCCACCGCTCCGTTTGGTGGAAGCGGTGGGGCTACTGGCTCTTCCGCGGTTCCACATGACAGCTTCTTTGCGTTCTTCGGCGGGGACGAGGAGGAAGAAGAAAAAGAAGACGACGATGCTCACATGCGTAGGCGTAGGGTAGGTTCAGCGAATTAGGCGAAGCGCAAATATGTTTCCTCTACAGTCAGCCGCGTGCCTGCGCAAACGTACGCAGCGGCAAATGGGGCGATTCGCCAGCAAGCCGAAGAGATATCGCTTGATACCGAAATGCCAGGACAGTTGCCATCCATCGGCGACTCGGGGAACTCGATACTCGTCCGGCAGCCGTCTTCCAACGTAATGTTGCTTGATCTCGACCAGAGCGGAACCGGCAGACGACCAGGAAAGTTCTTCTCGGTCGCAGGCAGCCAATCGATAGCGATGAAGACATCTACGATTACGCCGAACCTGACAGCGAGAACGATCTCAGCTCGCTTCGCCTTAGGTATCGATATCACCCACGCGTAGCGAGTCGCTTCGTAGAGGCTCGTTTTAAGAGCACTGCGATTTACGCTAATGATTTCCGCTCGATGCTTGATCGCGGCTATTTGCGCTGAGTACCGGCGGACGATTTCATGTCAGGCTACATCGCTATTTGCCGAATCTGCCATGATTCCGCTGTAAAAAACTTGCGAAATTCTTGATAGACGTGGATGTCGTTGCAGACGCGATCACAGTTGGGCATCGGGCCGGCCGTCGCCGTCGGTATCGTCTTCAAGGTCTAGTGCGAGCGGATTCCAGACGTAATCAGCGAGCGCCATGTCGACGACTTGGGCGTAGGTGCCGCTGCCGGGATTGCCGATCCAGCTGGTGCGGAAGAGGCCGTTGACATCGGTCGTCCCCGAGTAGGTCTGCCCGGCGAATTCGACGGTGATGGACACGCCGGCGCGCCGCGCGTCGGCGGAGCCGCCTTGGCCGTCGCCGTTGGAATCCCAGCGGATTTCAAAAACGGCACGGCGCTGCAGACCCC
>JBGSUJ010000073.1:0-36687 GCA_041753435.1 Pirellulales bacterium
CGATGCGAAACGAATCGAACATCCTGGCCTCCTTGCCGTGAGTGGGTGCGTGTCACAACACCCTCATGCCAAGTGAGGCCGATTTCGTCCATATCAATCATCAAGACAACGACTTACGAAAGTTCAAGTGCCATTCCTATCTGAGTCTGGAGCCAATCCAGATTGAAATACCACTTCGTGGTGCGCTGTCGATGGAGAATATCCGGGTCAACGTACCCAGCGTGTTCACGGTAGCCATCGGCACCCAACCCGATGTGATGACCAACGCGGCGATTCGCTTGCTCGAGCTTTCAACGGACGAGATCCGCAAGCAAGCCGAAGAAATTATCTTTGGACAACTTCGCCAGGTGATCGCCTCGATGAAGATTGAAGATATCAATCGCGACCGAGATACGTTTCTCGATCACATCCAAGGCTCCGTCGAGCCAGAACTCAAGAAGATTGGCCTGGTACTGATTAACGTCAACATCACCGACATCACCGATGAGAGTGGCTACATCGATGCGATCGGCCAAAAAGCTGCCTCGCAAGCGATTCAGCAGGCCCGCGGCGACGTCGCTGACGAGGTAAAGCAGGGCGAAATTCGCGTGGCCGATGCCGAACGTGAAAAAGTCGTACAAGTCGCCTCGGCCACCAAGCTCCGTGAGATCGGCACACGAGAAGCTCAACGCGAGCAAGCCGTGAGAATCGCCACGCTCGAAAAGGAGCAAACGGTTGGCGAGCAAACGGCAGCTTTCCAGCGCGACATTGAAGTCAAGCAAGCCGAACAGGCCAAGCGGATTGCCATTGCCGATGCGAATGCACTCGCGGTCGACGGAGAGAATATCGCGGATGCTTCGATCGCAAAATCTCAAGCCACTTTATTGGTTCAGAAGGCTGAAGCCTACGAACGTGGCGAGGCGCGCAAGCGCGAAGCGGAAGCAGCCGTGATCGAGATTCAGAACCGGGCAATGGCCAAAGCGGCGCTGGCAGAGGCGGAGCGAGTGGAGGCGGAGCAGCGGGCAAAATTCGAGGCCCCCGCCAAGGCCCAAAAGGCACGTATCCTGGTCGATGCCGAGGCAGAGGCTCAGAAAAGACGCTTGGAAGCCGAAGGCGAAGCGGCAGCAATCTATGCCAAGCTCGAAGCCGAGGCCCGCGGGCAGTATGAAATTCTGGCTAAGAAAGGCGAGGGGCTCAAACAAATCGTCGAAGCGTGCGGCGGGGCGAAGGAAGCCTTCCAGTTGATGATGCTCGAACACCTCGATACGCTCGCCGAGAGCTCGGCTAAGGCAATCAGTAACATCAAGTTCGACAAGGTCGTCGTCTGGGAAAACGGTGGTCAAAACGGACGCTCGAACACGGCTGATTTCTTGCACAAGATGTCTGGTACGCTGCCGCCGATGCTGCAGGTGATGCGCGACATCGGCGGGATAGAAATCCCTGAAAGCCTGGCGAAACTGGCGGGCGAGGACAGTGCGCCGGCCGGAAATGGCCAGGTGGCGGATGAGGAACCGATGACGGCCCCGGCGACGTCGAAGAAATCTTGACGTAGCCTAACTGTGAAGTACGAGACCGCTACTTGGTATCGCGCGCGCGGCACCAAGCGACCATTTGATCGATGGTCATGGATTTCTTATCGACCTTTTCGGTCGAAACAGGTTTCGACGCGGGACCGGTGTCTTTGGCTACGGGTTCTTCTGCGGCAGCTACTTCGGCGGGCTCAGGTTCCGCTTGCGGTTGAGCAGGTGCCGGTGCCGCGGGAGCAAGTCCTGCCGCTTTTGCTCCCCGAGCGGCGGCGAGCATATCGGCAACACTCATCTTGGAACGGTCAACCTTTGCGGCAGGCACTGCAGCGGGTTTCGGGGGGGCAGGTTTGACTGGTTTACTACCGCCTGCTGAAACAGGCCTGCTGGCTGGTTTCGCAGTGGCCCCACCACGAAGGGCGGCGAGAATATCAGCGGTAGATTGTTTGCCGGCAGCGGGTTTGGCCGAAAGTCTGACGGGTTTTTCCCCACCCGCCGAGGCGGGTTCGCCCGCGGGCTTTTTCGCTGGGGGAGCCTTCGCCGGGGATTCCTTCGGCTTGGGAGGTAAAGGCTGGTCGATCAGTTTCAAAAATGCCGGGTCGATATCGTACCAGCCAATGTTCAAGTGATAATCGGCAAACTCGACCAGCGCCCGGCCGCTCATATTGACAGTTTTCACCGTGCCATACGTGTCGCGGAAGCGGGCCAACTCGGGCCGCCCCTGGTCAACGACGACGTACTTATCCGTATACTTATTCTTGAGTTCTTCGATCTGGTCGGCCATCGCGCAAAACGCTCCCGTGCCTTGGCAAGTCGATGATTGAAACAGCTATTCTCGCCCAAACGACGCCAGTCGACAAGGACGGCCCCGCCAGTTGCCCCGTTCAGCGGCAGTGTTCATAATTGGAACCTACACCTCGACAAGCTGGTTTGAATTTCGCTACACACCGGAGCCTATCTCGATGCGATCCAGGGGAGTTTATGCGGCGTTTAATGCAGTTCTTGGGCTACTATCGATTGTCGCTGCCGTCGTGGCGATGAATCGCGAGTACCTGCCTGGCATCGAATGGCAAGCACCACCGGTCGTCACGCCGGGAACAGACGGCGGCCCGCCGTCGGATGCAGTTATATTGTTCGACGGGCATGATCTTTCGGCCTGGGAACCGGGCTCCTGGAAGATTGACGACGGCGAGCTGGTGGCAGCCCAGGGCGATATCAAGACGAAAGCCAACTTTGAGGACTTCCAACTCCATATCGAGTGGGCGTCGCCTAGCCCTGCCCGCGGCGAAGGCCAGCACCGGGGCAATAGTGGCGTCTTCCTGCAGGACCGCTATGAGCTACAGGTACTCGATTCCTACCAAAGCGACACCTACCACGAAGGTCAGGCGGGAGCGATCTACAAGCAGATGCCACCGATGGTCAATGCTATGCGGCCGCCGGGCGAGTGGAACGTATACGACATCGCTTGGACGGCACCGCGCTTCAATGAAGATGGTTCGCTAAAGTCACCAGCCTACGTCACGGCGCTGCACAATGGCGTGTTAATACTCAACCATTTTGCGTTACTGGGACTCACGTCTTGGGCCGACGTACCGCAATACGAAGCGCACGGGCCGGCACCGATTCGGCTACAGGACCACGGACATCCGGTTCGATATCGCAACATTTGGATCCGTGAGCTCAAGCCACTCGATAGCAAGCAGGTCCACGAACCGAAGTTCCATGATCATGACACCGGCCGCGAGTGGCTGGTGAGCGAAGGCGAAGAACCACCGGCAAAATAAACTCCGTGGATTGCAGGCCAAGCCCGGCCAAAATGGCCGGGCTATCTAGTTGTGGAATGTCACGGCGCGGCATTCTGCCACGTTATTCGTCACCATCCTCCTCCACCGGTTGCCCGGCTCGCCAGCGGAGAACGGCATCCAAAAAACCTTGGATGTCGCCGTTGAGGACTGCGTTGAAGTTGCCTTGTTGGTACTTGGTGCGGGCGTCTTTCACGCGTTGGTCGGGGTGCAAGAAGTAGTTGCGAATCTGGGAACCGAAGCCGGTCTTGGCCTGCTGCTGGTACTTAGCCGCTTCGGCTGCTTCGCGTTTTTCTTCCTCCTGCCGAGCTAACCGCGCGCGGAGCATTTTCCAGGCGGTGGCGCGGTTTTTGTGCTGCGACCGTTCGCTCTGGCATTGGACTACAATGCCAGAAGGTGCGTGGGTAAGCCGGATGGCGCTTGAAGTTTTATTGACGTGCTGCCCGCCGGCGCCGCTGGCGCGGAACACATCTTCACGAACATCTTCCTCGTTGATGTCGATTTCGAACGAATCGGAGATTTCGGGAGAGACATCGACCGCCGCGAAACTGGTCTGTCGTTTCCCATCGGCATTGAAGGGACTGATCCGCACGAGCCGGTGCATGCCGGTTTCGCCACGGAGATAGCCATAGGCCATCGGGCCACGAATAGCGAGCGCCGCGTGGGTGATGCCGGCTTCTTCATTGTCTTGCCTCTCAAGCAACTCGACCGAGTAATCGCTTTTTTGCGCCCAGTGCGTATACATACGCAACAGCATTTCGGCCCAATCGTTGGCGTCGGTGCCGCCGTCGCGGGCATTGATGGTGAGGATCGCACCGGCCGCGTCGTGCCGGCCATTGAGCAGGGCCTTCAGCTTGAGCTGTTCGACGAGTGTTTCAAGCTCCGCCAAAGCTCCCGGCACTTCGGCGGCAAACGAAGGATCCTCGCCAGCCATTTCGATCATCACGGTCAGGTCGTCGCTACGCTTGATCGCATCATCCAGCGGCGCGATCACCGTCGTGAGCGATTTGCGATCGTCCACCGTGGCTTGGGCCTTTTCTTGGCTGCCCCAAAAACCGGGTTCGGCCATGCGGGCGTCGATGGCGGCCATGCGGTCTTTCTTGACCGCGTAGTCAAAGAGAGTCTCGTAGCTGGAGGATAGCTTCGCGGATCGCTTTGGCACGGTCGAAAAGTTCTTTTTCCATTAACGGAGATCTCCTGGGGCGGGCACGAATTCGAGCGAATAAGTGCAGCCCTGATTATACGGCGGGTCCGCCGTGGCGACGAGGGCCGCTTGTGGCGCTCTGGCGGCAACTCTAAACTCGATTGCATGTCGCGCGTTGTGCTGGCCATGAGTGGCGGAGTCGATTCGAGTGTTGCGGCCCATTTGCTCACTGCAGCGGGCCACGACGTGATCGGGGTCTTCATGCGCCACGGCGAGCAGTCGCCGGCAAGATGCAGCATCGAGCAGGGGGCAGGGAGCAGGGAGAAAGCATTTATTCCTTCCAACTCCCTGCTCCCTGCTCCTCGCTCCCCGCTCCATCACAAGCAAGGGTGCTGCACTGCGGCCGATGCGGAGGATGCTCGGCGGGTGGCGGACAAGCTGGGAATTCCATTCTACGCGCTCAATCTCGAAGCGGAGTTCGGCCAGATCATCGACTACTTCGTCGCCGAGTACACAGCCGGGCGGACGCCGAACCCCTGCGTGCAGTGCAACAACTGGATCAAGTTCGGCAAGCTGTTTGACTACGCCGACAGCGTCGGGGCCGAGTTCGTGGCGACGGGACATTACGCACAGCTTGAAACGAACGCCGATGGTGGCGTCGCGCTGGTGCGCGGTGTCGACGCGGCGAAGGATCAGTCGTACGTGCTGTTTGGGATTCGCCCAGAGTTTTTGCCGCGGATGATGTTGCCGGTGGGCGGTTTCGAGAAGTCGGCGATTCGGGCGATGGCGGCCGACTTGGGCCTGCGTGTCGCCGACAAAAAAGACAGCCAGGAAATCTGTTTCGTAACCCAAAATCGCTACGACGAATTTGTGCGGCGGCACTCTGAGGACGATGACCGGGCTGGCGAAATGGTGACAACCGACAGCACGGTGGTTGGCCAGCATCGTGGCATCGAGGGATTCACCGTGGGGCAACGGAAAGGGCTTGGTGTCGCACTCGGCGATCGGAAGTTTGTTGTGCGGATCGAGCCCGAGTCGCGGCGCGTGGTGATCGGGGACCGGAGTGAACTCTATCTGCGGGAGTTCACCGCCCAGGAAACGAACTGGCTTGTGAGCGATATTGCGTCGCAGCGTTGTTACGCCCAGATACGCTACAACGCCGCCGCTCAACCGGCGACGATGACCGTGCTGCCGGAACGTCGCGTCCAAGTCGTGTTCGACGAACCGCAGTTTGCGGTCACGCCCGGGCAAGCCGTGGTGATTTACGACGAGCCGAACAACTTGCGCGTGCTCGGTGGCGCGTGGATCGACTAAACCGAAAGGCGACGAACATGCCAAATCATCTGTCCAACGAGTCGAGCCCCTATCTTCTTCAGCACCAGAACAATCCCGTGAATTGGTATCCGTGGGGCGACGAGGCGATCGAGAAGGCTCGCCGCGAGGAGAAGCCGATTTTCCTCTCCATCGGGTACTCGGCCTGTCATTGGTGCCATGTGATGGAGCACGAGAGCTTCGAGAACGAGGCGATTGCTCGCGTGCTGAACGAACATTTCGTCTCGATCAAGGTCGATCGGGAGGAGCGGCCCGACCTCGACCAGATTTACATGAACGCCGTACAAATGCTTACCGGCCGTGGCGGCTGGCCGATGAGTGTGTTCCTCACACCGGAATTGAAGCCATTCTACGGCGGTACCTATTGGCCGCCGACGGGCCGACAGGGCATGCCCGGCTTCGACCAGGTTCTCGCTGTTGTGATCGACGCCTGGAAGAACCGCCGTGAACAGACGATCGCCGCAGCTGAGAGCATTACAGCGGAAATCCGCAAAGTCGGCGCAATGGAGCACGCCGGCGAACCCGCCGCGCTTTCGCACGAGTTAATCAGCAGGGCAGTGACCCAACTAAGTCGGATGTTCGATCGCAGTTACGGCGGCTTCGGACAGGCACCGAAGTTTCCGCATCCGATGGATCTGCAGTTACTACTGGCTGTGCATTCGCGGAATCTTCAGCCAAACCTGCTCGACATGGTCCGGCTGACCCTTGATCGGATGGCGGCGGGAGGCATCTACGACCATTTGGGCGGCGGCTTCGCCCGGTACTCGGTCGACGCCCGCTGGCTGATACCGCACTTTGAGAAGATGCTCTACGATAATGCGCTGTTGGCCCAAGCCTATACCGATGCCTACCTCGTCACCGGCGACGCCAGCTATGCCCGTGTGGTTCGCGAGACGCTCGACTACGTGCTGAGCGAAATGACTGACCCTGCCGGAGGCTTCTATAGCAGCGAAGATGCCGACAGCGAAGGCGAAGAGGGGCTGTTCTACACCTGGACGCCCGACGAGATCGAAGCGGTGCTCGGCGCGGAACGCGGGGCGACGTTTGGCCGCGTGTACGACGTGACGAACGCCGGCAACTTCGAGGGCCGCAACATTCTCAATCGGCCAAAGTCGATCGAGCAATCGGCGAAGCTCTTGAAGCGGACGCCGGAAGATTTGGCGAAAGAATTGACGCAGTCCAAGAAAGAACTGTTTCATGTGCGCGAGAAGCGGGTGCATCCGAGCAAGGACGACAAAGTGATCGTCGCCTGGAACGGGCTGATGATCGACGCCATGGCTCGGGCTGGCTCGGCGCTTGGCGAACACCGCTACATTGCCGCGGCCGAACGGGCGGCCGAGTTTGTCCTTGGCGAGATGCGCCGCGAGGACGGTCGACTGCTACACACCTGGCGTGGCGGCAAGGCGAAGCTCGACGCGTATCTCGACGACTACGCGGCGCTGGCCAACGCACTGGTGACACTCTACGAGGTAACCGGCGATGATCGCTGGGTCGACGAGGCGGCACAACTCATTGACGTCGTCTTAGATAAATTTTCGGACCCGGCCGGCGGAGGATTTTTCTACACGGCAAGCGACCACGAGCAACTGCTCTCCCGGACCAAAGAACTCACAGACAGCAGCCTGCCGAGCGGCAACGCCTTGGCGGCGACGGCACTGTTGCGGCTGGGCAAACTTTCGGGTCGCGGCGATTATTTGGCTGCGGCGTCGGCAACGCTCGCGGCGGCGGCGCCACTTCTGCAGCAGGCCCCGACGGCGGCCGGGCAGATGCTGCTCGCGCTGGAGCGACAGCTCGGTCCGAGTCACGAATTGGTGTTGGTTGGCGACGCCGCGAATGCCGACTCGCAAGCGGCTCTCGCGGCGTTGGCGAGTCGTTTCTTGCCCCGTTCGGTCGTTGCCGTTCGGCTCGCCGAGGCACAGGCTACGCCGCATCGCTCGCCGCTGCTCGAAGAGTTGTTTGCGGGCAAATCGTCACCCGACGGCCAGCCGCAGCTATTCGTCTGCGAGCGCTTCACGTGCCAGGCGCCTGCGGTCGGTCTGGCGGCAATATCAGCGGCGATCGAGAAACTGCCGTAACTACCGCTCGCCGCGGATAGGCTTTGCAACCGCTGATCCCTGATCGGTTGGCTAGATAGCCTGGGCATCTTGGTCAGAGCAAAAGAAACCGCCTGCTCGGGGCAGATCGAGCAGGCGGCGCGGAGGTGTTAGAGGGAGAGAAGAGTGGAGGAATGAATCCTCAAAAGGGTTTCGTCATAGGCTGAGATTCTCCGGTGGGTTGGTCAGTTGCCAGCGTCGCATAGGGTGGTCGTGCGGCTCGCACTAGTTTCCGAGGGCGAGGCGGGTGGCTGCGGGGGTGAGTTCTACCGCCGACTTCGAAGCCACGCTGCCGTCGGCACGGAGGACTTCGATTTCGGCCTTCATGGCCCCGGCCAGCTCGATCTGCGGGAGTTGGATCTTCACGACTTCCGCATTCCACTCGAGGACTTCGATCGGCAAGGCCAGGCCGTTCACCTTGAGGCGAACCGTGCCGCGGCTGGTGCCGAGCGACTGCCCCGCCTGAGACATAACGTCGAGCGAGAGAATGCTGCCAATCGCCACGCTAGGGAGCCGCTTCTCGGTCGCCACGGTTTCGAGCGCTACCGTGCGGATGTTCGCGGTCGGGAAATTCGCGGTCGCGTCTGCGAGCTTCGGCTGGGTCATGTTCGGCATGATAAGGCCGTTACCCTGGGACATATTCAAGCTCAGAGCACCGTTCGGGGCGCCTTGGCTGGGAGCACCGAACGTGGGAGCAATCCTGGTCGCACCCTGGGGAGCGGAGAAATTCGCCTGCGGACCGATCGGGGCACCTTGTGGAAAGCCACCGGCAGGAACTCCGCCAGGGGCAGTCAATCCGCCAGGGGCCGGGCCGGCGAAGGCAATCGGGGCAGGAGCGCTCGAGGGCAATAGCGCGCCGTTGGGATAAATCACGGGAAGTTTCAACTGCATGCCGGGCACAAGGCCGGCGCTGAGCGGCAGGCCATTGAAGATAGCGATCTTCTTCCACAGGTGCGGCTTGCCGTATTCACGCAGCGAGAGTGTGAACCAGGTGTCGCCGGGGTTGACGATGGCAAAGCAATGGAACGGATGGCAGACCGGTTCGACGTGGACGTGGACGGGCCGGACGTAAACTTTTTTGACGTAGACCTTATTGTGGTAGTTGTTGTATCCGCCGTAACCACCGCCGTGCTTATAGCCGCCACCGCCGCCACCGCAGGCGGAAACGCTGCCGGCCGCGAGGCCGAGTGAACCAAGAGCAAGAACTGCAACCAGGGCTGTCTTTGAAGCTTTCATCGATCGGGTCCTTATGGGAAGGGGTGTAAGATTGGACGTGTTTCGGAGGGTAAAGCAGCACGCGGAAGGTTTTGGTTAAGCGTGCGACTTGTTTCCCTCGCGCCATCTCATACGAGGGCCCGGGCGGGTGTTACAGCGGGCAGGGAAGAAAGGTGAAAATCACGGATTCGCCTAAGATGGTGATGGCCGAAGGGACTTCAGTGCGAGACGCACGGACGTGTAGCGTGTCCGTGTCGCGTTTTCCAAACGCAACCGACGAACAATCCGTTACGTGACGCGCGCTCCAAGTTGATGCACCCGCGACAATGAACGGACCAAACCCCTAGGCGCTCGCGGTTGGCCGGCTCGCTGGCGGAAGCTCGCCTACGTGCGCAGTTGCGCAGTTGGAAGACGCGAATTCCTCGGGTTTCGTCCAACTGCGCACCGCGCGCCTGTATGGTGCGCAGTTGGCGACACTTGGCCCACCCGGGGGGAGCCAGACACGTGCGATTGAGAATTCGCGCCGCTGGCACAATATGTGCTCATGCGTTCATGCACGACAGAGCTTTGCCCAAAAAATACGTTGGGAGTTTACCCGGGATGGCGATGCCGCTCGTTGAACTCGCGGCATCTTGCAATCTGCCGCGGGGCAATTTAGGGAATGGGCTGGTCGGAATGGACTTGCGCTGCCGACGATTTGGGCAGTGGGAAGACGAGTTGATCGGCGTGGTAGAAGTGGTGCGAGTCGGGGCGGAGAACATAGACCTCGCGGCGAACTTCGCTGGTGTCGTCGGTTGGTTCGGCGTGTGAGTCGATCGCTTCGTAGACAGTTGTGACTGTCATGGATGCGTTGCGGGCTCCGACGCTCCACAACAGCGGAGTACCTGGGGCGACGTGTCGCACGAAGTTTCCGGGATCGCCGGGAAACTCGAGCGGCAACCCTTGCGGCCGATACTCGAACGGGCGGCCCGAGTAGGCGTCGATCGGCTCGTACGGGAGATAGTCGGGAGAGAGGGCCGCGAGTCGGTCGGGGTAGGTTCCGTGGTCGACGCGATAGGCGACGAGCGCCAATTGCTGCCGCAGGCCCCATGATCCGACTTCGGTGTCGGCAAATTTCTGCAGTAATTCACCCGTTGAACGCAGCTGCTGCAATTCAAGCCACAGCAGTGTTGCGGTGCGGAGCCAGGAGTAGGGCGGATAGCGATCATTGAGAAAGAACTCACCATAGCGCCGCGGGCTGTGATCGAGCGCTTGTTGGATTCGCCAGCGAAGTTGTTGGCCCATGTCGTCCACGCCCCCCTCGCCACGTTCGCGGAGCGCCTGCTGATACCAGTTCTGCAACAGCGATTGGTTGAGCCGCCACGTCATGCCCAGCCATTGGGCCCCCTCGTTGATCAACAAGTAGTCGAGCACGCGGTTGGCTCGCTCGCGTTCAAAAGGGAGCTGTCCGGTAAGGAAAGCCAGGTACTCGTGGATGCCTGCGTATTCATTGAGGAATTGGGGAGACACCTGGCCATCGATCACGCTCTTGAGCAGTGAGTAGTCGGCGACGATCGTGGGCGAGGGTGTCCAATCAAGGATTCGCTCGAAGTCTTCCCGCGTCGGTTGTGTCTCTTTCACTGGCGGGTAAATGGTATCGAGGTTGGCGATGGCCCGTTTGATGCGGGCACTTGTCTGGCCGAGAGCGTTCGCCCAATCGACAAGTTTTGATTGCAATCGTTCGCGCTCCCAGTTGATTGGCGCGAAATACGAAGGCTGGCCGAAATTCAGCCGTTCTTGCAGTGACAGCGCGGCCAGGAAGTATTCGAGCGATTTGTCGAGATCCTTGCGACGCAGCGCTTCGGTCCCAGCGTCACTCAGGAGGTCGACGAGATCACGTAGTCGATCGTACGTCGTGCGAACGAGATCGCGTTGGGGTCGGTCAAACGCCGGAAAGCGATATTCCTGCTGAGCGAGTTGGACGGCGTCTTCGACCACTGGGCGATTCTCGTTGAGACGCACCAGGTGGTAGTTTTTCCACATGAATTCTGAATTGCCTGCGTCCTCATCGGAGATTTTTGGCCGGACGGTTGGTTGCATCATTTCAGCCAAACGAATCAAACGGTCGGCCGTCGCACGCTGCCCTTTGGTGATCGATTGCTGGTCATTGGCTATCCAACTTTCGGCTATTGCTTCCACGGGAGGTATCTGGAAAGTGTCCGCCGAATCGACGTTGCTCACGCCGAGCGCCCACGACATCTGCCACAGGGCCTCGCGCGGAGGATCAGGGGGGACCCAGCGAGCGGCCGGCAGTCGCCAGGCGACGAACAGGACCGGAATGGCGATGGCTGCAGCAACTTTGAGCCAGGAAGCCACGCGATTGCGGTCGACTATCCAATGGGAAATGCGAAGCCAGGTAGCGGCGAACAACCCCGCGACGATCGGCAACACAAAGGTGGTCGTCGGCAGTTCCCACATCCAGAGGAGCAGGCCCCACAGGGAAAAGGGAATGACGCAAACGAGCGCCACGAAACCGGCCACGAGCGCTCGGCGAAATAGCAATGAGCAGGCCTGACCGATGGCAAAGCCGAGGGCGATCGCCCACAGACCAAAGATGGCTCCACGCATCGATGCATAGAGTCCATGCCAACTGCGGGCGATTGATTGGGAGTCGACTCCGTAGCTGGCGAACTGACTGAAGCGATCGCGCTCGGCTCCGACTAGCCAATAGCTGCTGATGCACAACGCGACCATCGCAAGAACAAGTGCCACGGCAACGGGCAACATCCAGACCATCTGGCGGCTGAGCCAAATGTAGCGGGGCCAGACTGCATGTTCGGCCAGGAATCGGTAACTTTGGCGACGCTGATCCGCGTGGAAGACTGCCGAGGCATAGAGCGCGGTGGTGATTAGCACCACGACGAACGGCACAAAGGGAGCGGTAGCGCTATCTTCCCGTCCGAAATTTGGGCCAAAACCGATAATGAGGACGATCGCAAAACACAAGAATGCGGCAATTGCCGGCATGGCGAGCATCAACCGCCACGACTGGCGCCAACTCTGCCACAGGAGGTAGGCGAGGACGCGAGTGTTGATGAGATTGGAGGCGCCGCGGCGAGCACTGTTGTAAGCCGACGTAAATCTGCTGGCGACATAAATCGCCATGCTGGCGGAACCGGCGGTGGAGGCGCTGGTGTGAGTTGAATGCTGCCCTGCATTGAGCCAGCGCCTGGCAATTAGCAAGTCGAGCGCGAACACGCAGACGACGATCACTGCGCGGATTGGCAAAATGCTGTAGTAGGAGTTGACATTGAGGGCGGGCAGCGTGCCTTCAACGAAAGTGCTGGTTGCCCAGGTAAGCGACAACGATTGCGACGCCATGGCCAGCAACGCGGCGAGGAGAGGTTGCCGCAGCAACAATGAAAAGAGGGTACCCCAAGCGATCGCTTCGACGATGGCGAAGCCGAGGATTCCGAGCGATTGCTGGGCATCCGCCGCGCCTGGCAGTTCTAAGCCGGCAATGATCCAGCCTGTAAACGCCAAGGAAACGACTAAAGCAAGTGCGCTGGTGGCAGCGAACCAGAGTTTGCCAACGAAGATTGGCAACCAATTCGTGGGCAGACCTTCGAGGTAGCAATAGGTCGCCTCTTCATGTTCCATCGAGAACGTGGTGGCGGCAACGCCGAAGGCGTAAAGCGCGGCTGCGCCGAGGGCGACCGTGAAATTGAATGTGCCCAAACTAAGAGCGCTGGCGTCGAGATTGAGAAGGTCGCCGCCCGCTTGGAGCAAAATGCCAAGCGCGAGCACGGCGAGCCAGAGGCTGCGGAGCGTGCGATACTCTTTCCAGAGGAAACGCCTGGTGACGGGGGTAAGAAGGGCCGATCGCGCGGGGGTAGTGGGGGCGACGGTGCTCATGGGTTAGGGCACTCCCGCGAATCGAGAGGCGTGGAGACCGGTTGTTGAAGCGACATATCTGTAGTCGGAGTTGAAGCAGCAGGTTGACCGGTCATGTAGGCGACGAAAATTTCTTCCAGCGACGGCGTGCGCGATTCGATTGCGGTGACGCCGGGGGCGAAGCGGAGTTGGTCCATCGTCTGCTCGTCCAGGCCGCGGGTGATGAGTTCGTATTGGCGGCCGCGGTGACGCTCGTGGATCACTTGCGCGTCGAACGCGGGCAGGGCGGCGTGGGGCGTTTCGAGCGTGACGGTCACCTGGCGCGTGGTGCGTTTGATTTCTTCCAGGCGGTCGACGAGCAGCACGCGGCCGGCGTGGACGATGGCCACCACGTCGGCGACGCGTTCGACTTCGCCGATTTGGTGGCTGGAGAGGAGCACGGTGCGGCCGGCGGCGGCGACGTCGACCATGCTTTCCAGGAACTCGCGGCGGACCATTGTGTCGAGGCCGGAGGTGGGTTCATCGAGGATCAGCAGCTCCGGCTGGTGGGCCATGGCGAGCGAGAGGGCGACCTTGGCCCGCATTCCCTTAGACATCTGGCTGAGTTTGCGATCGAGAGGGACGCGAAACGCGGTGACGAGGCGGCGGAACTCGAACTCGAAGCCGTCGGGGTAGAAGCCGGCGGTGAACCAGCCGATTTCGGCGGCGGTCATCCATTCGTAGAGCGTGGGCCGCTCGGGCAGGTAGCCGACGCGGCGGCGAATTTCGAAGCCAGCGCGGTCGCTCTCGAGGCCGAGCACGCGGACGCTGCCGGCAGTTGGTTCCGTGAGGCCGAGCATCAGCCGGATGGCGGTCGTCTTCCCGGCGCCGTTCTCGCCCAAGAGCGCGAACACGACGCCCGGCGGAACGCTGAGCGAAACATCGTCGAGCGCGGTGTTCAGGCCGTAACGCTTGGTGACATGGGTGAGTTCGATGACGGGCGACATAAAATTCTCCCTGATCAAGGTATAGAGTTCGTCTTGGAAAAGACGCCAACTCCGTTTTTTGACCGGATTACAGGATTCAATCGTGATTCACCGGATTGGGTTATTGATTGCAGATTCTGTTTGCTCCCATCCCGTAGATCATTCCTCATCCTGTTATCCTGTCGAAAATTCAATTTGGTGTCCCACGGCTGGGCTTTCGAAGTGTCTCAGTGGTTTAATTTTTCTTAGATTTCCGTGCGGCGAGCGACTCGGTGCGGACGAGTTGTTCGATTTCTTGGGGGTCGAGGCCGCTGTTGGCGGCTTCGTCAAGGACCATCCGCAGCCGGGCGCGGATCAGCTTGGTGCGTTCCGCTTGGCACGGGCGGCGGGCTCCGTCGGCGACGGCCAGCCCGGTGCCACGGACCGATACGAGCACGCCGTCGTCCTGCAGCTGACGATACGCGCGGGCCACGGTGTTGGGATTGATCGCCAACTCACGGGCCAGCTCGCGGACGCTGGGGACCAGCTCGCCCGGGGTGAGCGCCCCGTCGGCAACGGCGAATTTCACCTGGCGGACGATCTGGTCGTAGACCGCGAGTCCGTTGTGGGCGTCGATCTGAAGGAACACGTGGTGTCTCCGGAAACCGGCTAACTGTATTACCGTGCTAGTACGGTATCACTTGACGTTGGGGGTGTCAAGAAATTGGTGAACAAAAGATGAAGTGGGAGCCGCACGGTGTGAAATTCACATGGCAAGTGGGTTTGGCGACAGGGGCCACCAGCCGCCCATTGGCAGGGTGGAAATGGGCAGGAATTTTGTTGACTATTGCAACTGCGTAGGATAAATTCCGAGCACGCATTGCGAAACGGAGATTGCAGTTTATCGCGTTTTTCTTTATGACTGTTCCGGTGACGAAGACGCTGGCAGGCGGAGGTACGTGGCGAAGGTGGAGATTCCGGGCGAGCGCAAGCTCCAATGGTCGGCAAATTTGAAATGGTGTTCGATCGATTGCCGAATCACTGCGCGACGATCTCCTGTTTGATCCGCCCTGCCCACACACGGTTGCAAGAGTGGGAGATTTTGCGAATGTTGCTCGCCAGGCGTGCAACAGTAATTAGAAAGGTGACAGATGGCGAGTAAGTTTTTCACACGGCTATTGGGCAAGGATCGTTCGCAGACCAAACTCCAGCGAGGCGTGCGTCGCGCGCGGCAATCTGCAGGGCGGGGCGTTGATTTGCGGATCGAGTCGCTGGAAGACCGACGGATGCTCGCTGCGGGAGACTTGGATACCACGTTCAATCCGGCGGGAACATTGCCGGCCGGCACGCTACTCTCGTCGGGCCAGGGGATTGTAATCAGCGACTTCGGTGGCGCGACCACCGAGACCGAAGCCTTTGCGGTGGTGCAACTTGACGACGGCAAAATTGCGGTCGCGGGCCACTTTCAAATCAATGGAGCGACCTTCAATCGGCAGTTTGCCATCGCTCGTTACAACGTGGATGGTTCGCTCGACACGACATTTAGCGCTGGCGATGCCGACGGCATCGATGGCCTGAAGCTGGTGGATGTTTTTCCTGGGCAAGAGGATATTGCGTTCGATCTGGCGGTAGATTCGCAGAACCGGATTGTGGCGGTGGGTCGGGTGGGTAACGGGCTGGACGTGGGCGTGGTGCGGCTATTGGCAGACGGGTCGCTCGACACTTCTTTCGATGGCGATGGCATTGTGGTGACCTCCTCTGACACGGCGCAGTGGTTTCCGCAGGCGGTGGCGATCGATGCGAATGACTCCATCGTCGTCGCCGGCTGGACTAGCCCTTTTGTGGGCGATGACGATTTTCTGGTGCTTCGCTACACCGACACTGGTGCACTCGATTCTTCCTTCGACGGAGATGGCATCGCTACGATCGGCTTCAATCCTGGCAAAGATGACCTGGCATTTGATGTCGCCATTCAAAGCGATGGCAAGATCGTGGTAGGCGGCACCGGGCAGATTGTCACTTCGACCTCGCGGGATTTCGCCGTGGCGCGCTTGAATGCGGACGGCTCGCCCGACACAACCTTCGGAACCATTACCGCCAACCCCATGGTGCGCGACGGCAAAGTGATGTCGGCAGTCAGCACCGCCACCGACACCATCGACTCGATCGCGATCGACCAAGCCGGAAGAATCGTCGTGGCCGGCTTGTCGAGTGGGACCGGCGGAGGCTTTGCGATCGTGGCCCGTTACAATTCCATTGGCGACCTCGATACCACTTTCAATAGCAGCTTCTTAATCCCAGGAACGGTGCGGATCAACATCGACAATCTGACGAATACTGCCGAAAGCGCCTTGGGGCTGGCGATACAGCCAGATGGCAACTACGTCACGGCGGGGCGATTCGTCACCACCAGCGGCGACAATCAGTTGCTGCTCACTCGCGTTACCCCCGTCGGTGTGCTCGATACCAGCTTTGGGGCTAGCGGCCCCACGCCGGGCGGAGTGCGTACCAATGTCTTCGGCGGTACGATCAATGAGCGATTTTCGGATGTCATCGTGCAGAGCGACGGCAAAATTCTGGCGGTCGGCCAAATGCAGACCGACCTGGTGCTGGCCCGATACGAATCGGGGCTGGTGAATCAAACGATCGCCGGTGCGCCGGATGTCGACGAAGGTGCGACGTACACGCTTTCGCTCTCGGCCTCTGATCCCACCATTACGAATTGGACAATCGATTGGGGCGATGGAATTGAATTTGTGACGGGCAATCCTTCGTCGGCAACGCACGTTTATGCCGACGGTGATGCGGTTTACACCATCAGCGCGACGGTCACCAATTCGCTGGGCACGACGCCGATTGCCAATACGGTGAACGTCGTCGTTCACAACGTGGCTCCAGCGCTGGCAATTAGCGGGGCGGCAAGTGTCGATGAGGGCGCGGTCTACACACTGAACTTGTCGTCCAGCGATCCGGGCGACGACACGATTACCAGTTGGACGATCGACTGGGGCGATAGCAGCGAGGTGGTCAGCGGCAACCCGGCAAGCGTCACGCACACGTATGCCGATGGCGCTGCAACCTATACCATTAGTGCCACAGCGACAGACGAAGATGGCACTTTCAGTTCGAATTCGCTTGTGGTGACGGTCGAGAATGTCGCTCCAACTGCCGATGCAGGCGGGCCCTACACGACTTTCATCGACAAGCCCATTACTCTCAGCGGCAGCGGCAGCGATGTACCGGCCGATGTGCTCTCGTTTGAGTGGTTCCTCGGCGACGAAAGTACCGGCATCTTGTTCTCGACCGACGCCAGCGCGACTTTCGATCCGACGGCGTTGGGCATTGTGGCAACCTCTACGCTCACGGTCACCCTGCGGGTGACCGATGACGACGGCGACTTTGCTCTGGCGACGTCTACGGTGAGTGTGCTTGGGCCAGGTACGTGGCTTGTTGATGGCACGCTGCACATCATTGGTACTGATCAGAACGACATTGTGGCTATCAGCCGGCAGTCGAGTAATTTGAAAGTGGTGGCGACCTTTCAGAATAGCGATCCGCAGTGGTTTAGTTTGGCGAGCGTCAGCACCATCGATGTGCGGGTGTGGGGTGGAGAAGACGTCGTCGTGCTGACCAACAACTTAACGCTGCCGACAACCATCGACGGTGGCAGCGGTAATGATGTGCTGACGGCAGGCGGGGGCGATACCGTGATTTACGGCGGAGCAGGCAACGATATCCTGGCGGGTGGACCGGGCAACAACGTGCTTATCGGCGGCGGCGGGCAGGATGTGATCAGCGGCGGAAGTGGGCGCGACTTGATCATCGGTGGCTATGACAGCGATGTGCTCGGCGGAGGCAGCGGCGAGGACATCCTCATTGGCGGCTGGACGATTTACGACAGCAACACGGCCACGAACCGGTCGGCGATCGACTCGATCATGTCGATTTGGACCTCGTCGTCTAGCTTTAACGACAGGGTCGCTACTTTGATTAGTACCGGCGGCCTGCTGGAGGCCAATGAGACGGTTTTCGACGACGATGCCGGCGACCTGCTGCTGGGCGGCGGCGGCCGCGATTTGCTGTTCGCCGATACAAACCTGTGGGATGGAGCCATCGATTTGGTGGCTTTTAATTGGCTGCAAGATGCTCTCGTCGCGGTCAATTGAGCGCCGGCGGGGCGGCGGGGCAGCTCAATTTCAGACGATAATAAACGGGTAAAACCGGCCGCTGGGGCCGATTTTACCACTTAGCACCGCATATGCTACGATAGAGCATTGGCACTTGACGGCCGGTGACCTTGCCGGCGCCCAGGCGGAGTGTCTTTTTACCATTTCGCCACTGATATATTTAAGGGCGCTCACCGTCCGCTGTCTGGAGCCTGCACAGTTCGTGCCGACGAATAGAATCGACGGTGATCGGTGCGCGCGTGCCGGACTGCCTTGGGCTCGCCATCCATCCTCCCCCACCGATAAAAGTAGAAATCCGCCATGTCGATCCGTGTCGCGCTCAATCACCGCACACAATATTCGTATGACCGTCTCACCGAGCTCGGCCCGCAGGTCGTGCGGCTGCGGCCCGCGCCGCATTGCCGGACGCCGATTCGAGCCTATTCGCTGAAGGTTTCACCGGGAGGCCACTATCTCAATTGGCAGCAGGATCCGTACGGCAACTATCTCGCGCGGTTGGTATTTAACGAGCAGGTAACCGAATTTGTCGTTGAGGTCGACGTGCAGGCCGAGATGACGGTGGTAAATCCGTTCGACTTCTTCCTGGAGCCCGCGGCGGAGAAGTTTCCGTTTTCGTACACGCCGACTCTGCTGAAGGACCTGATGCCTTTCTTGCACATCGCGCCGGTGATGGACGATTCACCGCTCGCCACTTTCATGCGAACGATCGACACCACGCCGCGGAAGACGATCGACTTCCTGGTTGAGTTGAACACGAAACTCAAAGACGCGATCGGCTACGTAATTCGGCTAGAGCCGGGTGTGCAGTCGTGCGACGAAACGCTCTCGAAACGGACCGGCTCGTGCCGCGACACGGGTTGGCTGCTGGTGAACATTCTGCGGCACATGGGTTTCGCGGCCCGGTTCGTGTCAGGCTATTTGATTCAGTTGACCGCCGACGTCAAGTCGCTCGACGGCCCGAGCGGACCGGAGAAAGATTTCACCGATCTGCACGCCTGGGCGGAAGTCTATCTGCCTGGTGCGGGTTGGATAGGTCTCGACCCGACCAGCGGCTTGCTCGCCGGCGAGGGGCATATTCCGCTGGCCTGCACGCCGGAACCAATCAGCGCAGCGCCGATCACGGGCACGACTTCCGAAGCCAAATGCAAATTTCAAGTCGAGATGAGCGTCGCGCGAATTCACGAGGATCCGCGGGTAACCTTACCCTATACAGACGATCAGTGGCAAGCGATTTGTGAATTCGGCCACAAGGTAGACGAGCATCTGGCGGCGGGCGACGTGCGGCTGACCATGGGCGGCGAACCCACGTTCGTTTCGATCGACGATATGGAAAGCGACGAGTGGCGAACGGCGGCAGTCGGCCCACATAAGCGTCGGCTAGCTGGCGACTTGATGATGCGCTTGAAGCATCGCTGGGCAGCGGGCGGGCTATTACACCTGGGTCAAGGCAAGTGGTATCCCGGTGAGCAATTGCCCCGCTGGGCGCTTCGCTGTTATTGGCGGCTGGATAGAGAGGCGATCTGGCGCGACGAATCGCTGTTTGCCGACCCACTCATTCCAGGTCCGCACACGGCAGAAGATGCGCGTGCTTTCAGCCGGGAGTTAGCCGCGCGATTGGGCGTGAATCCGGACTTCGTCTCTTACGGGTACGAAGACGCACTGTATTACACTTGGAAAGAGCGCCGCCTGCCGACGAATGTCGACGTGCGGGATTCGAAGCTCGAGGACCAACAAGAGCGCGAGCGGATTGCTCGCATTTTCGAGCAAGGCATCTCCGCGCCAGTCGGCTGCGTGCTACCGCTACGGAAGCTATGGTGGCTCGCTGATCCGTGCTGGGAAAGCGGCACCTGGGTGGTGCGGTCGGACGAGTTGTTTCTCACGCCGGGCGACTCGGCGATGGGTTTTCGATTGCCGCTGCAATCGCTCTTGTGGTATAGCGGGATTCAGGCGGAGCTGTTCAGTTATGCGAGAGACCCGATGGAAGCCCGTTTGCCGCTGCCGGAGCACAATCGCTTGCGGGAGGAGATTTTTGCTCGCAGCGCCGCCTGGGCGCACAAACGGCAAGCGGTGCTGGTAGGCAGCCCGTCGGAAGGTGGCGGGCGGAGCGGTGGCGAAGGGCACTTCCCAGGCGACAACGGCAAGACGCACGCTCCCATTGCCGACCCGCGCGAATCCATGCTGCCGCCGAGCGACGATCCGTCGAATGTGGTTCGCACCGCGCTGTGTGTGGAACCGCGCAGCGGCGTGCTGCATTTATTCATGCCGCCGTTGGATCGGCTGGAAGACTACCTGGAATTAGTCTCGGCGATAGAAGACACCTCGGCGGCGCTCGCCATGCCGGTGGTGTTTGAAGGCTATCTGCCACCGCACGACGAGCGGCTCGACCACATCAAGGTGACACCCGACCCTGGCGTGATCGAGGTCAACGTCCACCCGGCCCACGATTGGGAAGAGTTGGTTGACATCACCACCAGCGTGTACGAAGACGCCCGGCTGGCGCGGCTGGGCACTGAAAAGTTCGACCTTGACGGCAGCCACACTGGAACCGGCGGCGGTAACCACGTAGTGCTCGGCGGACCGACACCCTCGGATAGCCCGTTCCTGCGCCGGCCCGACTTACTACAAAGCCTGGTGGCCTACTGGCACAATCATCCGTCGCTTTCCTACTTGCTCTCCGGCATGTTCATCGGCCCGACGAGCCAATCGCCGCGGGTCGACGAAGGCCGCCGCGACTCGACGTACGAGCTGGGCATTGCGTTCGAGCAGGTTCCACACGGCAGCAATCCACCACCGTGGCTGGTAGACCGCGTGTTTCGGCATCTGCTAGTCGATGGCACGGGAAACACACATCGCAGCGAGTTCTGCATCGACAAGCTTTTTTCGCCCGACTCTTCGTCGGGCCGCCTGGGTCTGGTGGAGTTCCGCGCGTTCGAAATGCCGCCTCATGCACGGATGAGCTGCGCCCAGCAAGTTCTGCTGCGAGCGCTAGTTGCGCGATTCTGGGAGCAACCGTATCGCGTGCGGCTCGTGCATTGGGACACGACACTGCACGACCGATTCATGCTGCCTCTCTTCGTGCGGCAAGACTTTGAAGACGTGGTCGACGAGACGCGGGCCGCGGGCTTCGAACTGGACATGGCCTGGTTCGCGCCCCATTTTGAGTTCCGCTTCCCCGTGATGGGCGAAATGACCGAGCGGAGCGCGCGGATTGAACTGCGGAAAGCGATTGAGCCGTGGTACGTTCTCGGCGAAGAGCCGGCAGGCGGCTTCACCGCACGATATGTCGATTCGAGTGTCGAGCGGTTGCAAGTCAAGGTCGAAGGCATGACCGACACCAGGCACATTGTCACCTGCAACGGCCGCAAGGTGCCGCTGCACCCGACGGGCACCCAGGGCGAATTTGTGGCCGGCGTGCGGTATCGGGCCTGGCAGCCCCCAAGCTGCCTCCACCCGACGATTCCAGTGGATACGCCGCTGGAGTTTAACCTGATCGATACCTGGCAGGGTCGGTCATTGGGCGGCTGCACGTATCATGTAGGCCACCCTGGCGGATTGAATCCCGGCACCTTTCCGGTCAATGCGTTCGAGGCCGAGAGCCGTCGGGCGGGGCGGTTCTTCCGGATCGGCTACGAAGGTGGTAAGTTGGCCACAGCGGCAGATGAACCGAACCCCGATTTCCCGATGACCCTCGATCTCCGCCGCGGACGGAACCGATAGAAATGGCGGGGCCTGCCTAGGTTCACTTTTCCCCACGATATACCTTCGAGGCGCTCAGGCGGATAATATACGTGTCAGTTTCGGAGTTGCGTTCGGACACAGGATTGTTCGGCCCCTACGCCGGCCTTCCGAGGCATTACGACGAAGTCATTGCGGCTCCAGGCAAGTTGCGTCCGCATTGGCATCGTTTTGCCGAGCTGACCGGAGCGTTGGGCGCGGAAGAGTTTGCCCGACGATGGGACCAAGCCCGCCGGCTGTTAGAGCAGCATAGCCTCACCTATCCCGACCCGAGCGACCCGACGAGCCAGCGGCGTCCCTGGGAGTTGGATCCTTATCCACTCTTGCTGGCAGCGGATGAGTGGCAGACGATCGCGGCCTCGATGCGTCAACGGGCAGTCTTGTTGGACCTGGTGCTGCGAGACATTTACGGGCCGCAAGAGTTGTTGCTGCGAGGAATTCTGCCGCCAGAAGTTGTATATCGGCATCCCGGGTTTCGCTTGCCGTATTGCGGGCAGCAGCCTCCGCAGGGGCGGTATTTACACTTTTATGCGGCCGATCTGACCCGCTCACCGGATGGCAAATGGTGGGTCTTGGCCGATCACTGTGAGGCACCGTCGGGCGTAGGCTTCGCGCTTGAAAACCGCTTGGCGATGTCGCGGATGTTGCCGGAGATATTTCGGCAGTGCCAGGTGCAGCGCCTCGCACCGTACTTTGCGGAAGTACGTGAAGAGCTTACGCAAATTTCGCCACAGCATCTCCGTGATTCGCGGATCGTATTGCTTACGCAAGAAGCTGGTGGGCACAGTTATTTTGAAGACGCGTATCTCGCGCGCTATCTGGGCTATACGCTGGTCGAGGCGGGCGACCTGGCAGTACGGAATAATCATGTCTTTATGAAAACGCTCGGCGGGCTGGTGCCAGTCGACGTATTGGTGCGGCGACCAAACAGCGAAGAATGCGATCCGCTTGAGCTTTCAAAACGCTCGGCATTTGGGGTCGCGGGGCTGATGCACTCGGCTCACTCCGGGAGAATCGCAGTGGCCAATACGCTGGGGAGCGGCTTGGTGGAGTCGCCCATATTCATGGCGCTTCTGCCGAACTTGTGCCAGGCGCTATTAGACGAACCACTCTTGATGCCGGGTGTGGCCACTTGGTGGTGCGGCGATCCGTCAGCACGTCAGCACGTGCTGAGCCAGATCGATCGATTGGATATTCAGCACGCCTTCCGCAGCCGTGGCTCGGAGCATGCCTCGGCTACGGAGCTGTCTGGTTTGTCGCAAGCGGAGCTTGCAGAACGGATCGTTGCCGACCCAATAAGTTTCATCGCCCAAGAACGGGTTACCCGATCGACAGCACCGACATGGAGCGACGGTGCCGCGCGGCCAGCGTATGTAGCACTGCGGGTATTTATCGTGGCAAGCGCGAACGGCGGATATGCAGTGATGCCCGGCGGGCTGACACGTGTCTCGTTCTCGCTAGACTCGTTACGGCTCTCTCTGGTGGAGGGGCATCACAGTAAAGATACATGGGTGCTCTCCGATGGGCCCGTCGCGCCGATCACGCTGATCAAAACATCGGAAGATGATGTGCCGCTCCGACGTGGCGGCGCCGAACTACCCAGCCGCGTGGCGGAACAATTCTTCTGGCTGGGTCGGCAGGCGGAACGGGCGGAATCTCTCGCGCGGCTCTTGCGGATCGTCACGCTCAAGCTCACGAGCGAAGCAGATAGCGCGTCGCTGGTCGAGTTGCCGAGCTTGTTGCGAGTGCTGGCCGAAGGAGGGCAGATTGAGCCGGGTTTCGTCGTCGACGAGATCAAGACACGACTGCCGGCAATCGAGCGGGTGTTGCCGCTCTCGGTATTCGACGACCAGCAGCCACACGCGCTGCGGGCCACGGTGACGAAGCTGGCCCACCTGGGGGCCGTGGTCCGCGACCGGATTTCGCTCGACACTTGGCGAATTCTGCGACAAATGGACGAGCAGTTTTGGCCAGCGTCGACCGAGACCGACCTGGCCGACATGCTGGAGAAATTGGATTCGCTGTTGCGGAATCTCTCGGCGTTTACAGGATTAGTGCTGGAGAACATGACCCGCACGCAAGCCTGGCAGTTTCTGCAGTTGGGTCGCCGACTGGAGCGAGGCATACGGACTTCCAGCCTAGTGCGGAACATGCTGCAAGGCGTTGCGGCAATGGAGCATGCCGTACTCGAAGCGCTCTTGGAGGTGGCCGACAGCATCATGACGTATCGCTCCAGATATTTAGCACGTGTGCAATTGGGGCCGGTGCTGGACTTACTGCTCACCGATGAGTCGAATCCTCGCTCAGTCGCCTTTCAAATCGCTCATTGCGCAGCCCACGTTGATCAGTTGCCGCGCGACCTGGACGTACAAGAGGAAACTCCCGAGCAGAAGCTTGCTAAGTCACTGGTCGAGATGATTCGGCACGTTGACAGCCGGACGATCGCCCGCGACTATAATGCCGGCGACACCGAACAACTCGAATGGTTGTTTATGAAACTCGAATCGACGCTACCCAAACTTTCCGATGCGATCTCGCACCGCTACTTGATTCACGTCGGACCAACCCAGCGGCTTGCAGAAATTGGCGGCATCGAGCTAGTGCTTCCCGACGAATTGGAAGGTTGAGGGAGAATCGTCGCACGACTTTTTTGATGTAAAGCGTTACGCGAGAACCGTTACGAGACGATGCGCTACACTATCCGCCACACGACGCAGTACTCGTACACTGATCCGGTGCCGGTCTGCCACAACTTGGTGCATCTCTCGCCGCGCGATACCGCGGCGCAGTCTTGTCGAGAGCATCGCCTGGCTATCGATCCGCTGCCATCGATCCGGGCAAAACGGCGAGATTATTTTGGCAACGACGTCGAGTATTTCTCGATTCAGGAAGCGCACGATGGTTTGAGCGTCACTGCGATGAGCCTGGTCGATGTAGCATCGCCGGTGCTGCGGAAAGGAGTGCAAACGCCTGCCTGGGAGGAAGTGGTGGCGGCGATTCCGACGAATTTGAGCCTGCAGGGGCTGGCAGTTTATTATTTGTCGTTGCCTTCACCGCGAATTCTCCCATCCAGTTCGCTCGCCGAATACGCGCTGCCCAGCTTTTCCGCCGGACGGCCAATTTTCGACGCCGTGCTTGACTTGACGGCGAGGATCCACGGCGATTTTACCTTCGACACCAAGGCGACAACAGTCCATACACCGCCTGAGGAGTTGCTCGAACTGCGGCGCGGCGTGTGCCAGGATTTTGCCCATTTGCAAATTGGCTGCCTGCGATCGCTGGGACTTGCGGCGCGGTATGTGAGCGGCTATGTGGCGACCTCGCCGCCAGCAGGCATGCCGCGGCTCGCCGGCGCCGATGCGTCGCATGCCTGGATTAGCGCGTTTTGCGGCCCGTTAGGCTGGGTTGATTTCGATCCCACCAATGATGCCGTCGTCGGCAACATGCATGTTACTGTGGGCTGGGGTCGCGATTACGGCGACATTTGCCCGATTCAGGGCGTGTTTGTCGGGGGCGGGCACCACAGTATGAAAGTCGGTGTCGATATGATTCCGCTCCCGGCACTCAAGTAGTTCCAGGAAGCCGTCTTACCCAGCGGTTAAAGTTCTCCTTCGCGCGAGTCGCGACGAAGGTTGGCAAGCCGCTCGCGGAGTGTGAAGGCATGGGGCTGATGGTGGCCGACGGCACGCTCTGCCGCGCCATTTTCGGTCATTGCGGAAATTGCCTCCTGACGCATGGCGTGGCGACTTTCGTCGAGACTTTTCGCGTCGTCGTCGCGGTGACCGCCAGCCGGGTCGTGCTTGTCATCTCGCTTGGCATCCTGGGGCCGAATGGGAAACAGCTTGCCGAGCGGACCTGCCAGTAAGGCCGGCAGCATGACCAATTCGGCGATCATGCCGGCAATGAGAATCGACATCATCAGCCAACCCATGCGTTGGGTCGGGGTGAAAGTGCTGAGCACAAACACAGACAAGCTCAAGCCACTGATGGTCGCGGCTTGAATCGTGGGCGGAGCACAATGCCGGTAGGCAGAACGAATGGCCGCCCGCCGATCGCGGAACCGATTCAGCCCCTTACGATACCAAATCAGGAAGTGGATCGTATCGTCCACGGCAACGCCCAGCGCGATACTGGCGGACATCATCGAGCCGATGTCGATGTTGATTCCCAGCCAGCCCATCGCGCCGAAGATCACCAGTACCGGGAGCACGTTCGGCAGCATCGCCACGGCACCTCCCCAGAAGCTGCGCGAGACCAACATCAGTAGCGGAGTGATCGTCACGAAGGACCAAAAGGTGCTTTCCATCAAGTTTTCCAGCAGCGTCCGCTGGGCCTTGTAAACGATCGGCACCACTCCGGTATACACAGCCGAGATCGTTTCAGCGCTGGGCGGCTGGCTGACCGCAAAATTGAATTCGACAGGGCTCAGTCCACGGGCATCGACGACGCGAATACCCGCTTGCTCGATTACTCGGACTTGCGGATCCGTAAAGGGTCCTGTAAGCACGACGCAGTCTAGTTTTTTCAGTGCCGTGAACAACTTAGTCCGTTGCTGATCGTCGAGCTGGGCTAGGTCGTAGTGGGCGAACTGCAGTTTGAGGCGGGCGTTTTTCAGAAATTGCTTCCAGGAATCGACAAAAATGCGGTGTGGATCGATCGGGCTCTGCGGATCGACCTCGGGCTTGGCTGCTGGTGTGCGGGAATCCCAAATGCAAACCGAGTCGCCAGCGAACGATTCGCCCGGATGGGCCGCGACCAAATTCGACAGCACCACTTGCCGCAAGCGTTGCGCAGCGAGCACCGGCTCGACGATCGACCGCACGCTTTCGACAAATTGGCCGTAGTCGAGATCGCGGAAAGCAGCCGCGCGCAAGCTCACGCGCCAGAGTTCGGAGCCATCCGAGTCGTCGGTAGCCAAATAGCCGCTTTTGGTGAGATTTTTGTGGCTGGCTTCGAGCTGGGCGTTGGTAGTGGTGCGTCGCGCCACGGACCAAACATCGGCCCGTCCCTTGGGTACCGGCGGGGCAAAGGTGGCCGCTGCCATGGGTGGACCGACTAAATCGCGGCCGCTGGGGCCGATTTCATGATTGATGATGTCTTGAATCCAGGAAACCATTTCCATCCGCTCGAGGAACGACAAAGTACCCGGGATCTCATCAATTTTCACATCAACTTCGTTCGGGCGCAGGGCGTCGGAGGGAACTCGAATTACGACCTCCATGGGCACCAACCGAGCGACATTCTTCTCGAGCCATTTGTAATCTAGTCGCACCTGTGCACTGCTGTCGAACAATTTTAAGAGGTCGATTGACGTGTGCATTTTTGTCACGCCGTAGCCGACAAAAGAAATAACTAACACGCAGCCGATCGTCACGGCGCGATTGTAGCGAATTAAGAAGCCACTGACATTCGACCACAAGTCCTCCGACCACATTGTGCCGGCATGCGGATCGTGATGCTTGTGGGGATGCGCATCGTGCTCGTCGCTGCTATTGGGAAGCCATTTGCGAGAGGGCCACATTTGCAAGCACGCAGGCAAGAATAGGAAGAGCATGATCAGCATCAAAAACACGCCCAGTGCCGAGAAGATGCCGAATTTCGCAATCGGCGCAATGTCACTGATATAGAGCGAGCCAAGCCCAATGCCCGTGGTCAACGAGCAGAGTACGGCCGGTTTCCAACCGAGAACTAAGGCCTGTCCCGGAGCGCCCTCCAGGCCGAAAGTTTTGATTGCTTCGCGATAGTAACTAATCAAGTGAACAGAGCCCGAGATTGCCAACACGTACAACAGCGAGGGCATCGACATCAAGACCGCGTCCATCGTATGGCCCGTCCAATAGACAGCGGACAACCCGGCGGCAGCACTCAACACACCACAAGCAAACACAATGGCCGTGAGGCGGATGCTGCGCAGCGACCACCAAGCCAGGATCAAACCCAGCAAGCCAGAAATTGCACCCAAGCGGGCGATGGTGCGGCCACCCTCCTCATCGATGGCGACGTTCTCGACGGGCGGCCCACCAATTCGAACCGAAGTGGCCGGGATGCCGCATTGCTCCAACGCTTCCCACAGGATGCCAGGCTTGCGCTGCCATGGGAGCTTACCGCTAGCGATTTTGCGTCCCAGCACCTCGCGAAAATTTTCGATGGCGGCATCGGAGAGCATGACCACCAAGCAAGTCTGTTTTCCGTCGGGGCCGATCAGCACATCTTGCAGCCGATTGTGTGCTTCGCCGTAAGGTATTTCCGAAGGGGGCGAGGTGAGGTCGTTGAGCAAGCGCCGGGCGGTGGTGACTGCCTGGAACTTGCCCTTGTATCCAGCCGGTTCGCCCGGGGCAAGCTTCACACCCGGCGTGGGCACTAGGAACTTGGCCAGCCGCTCAATACGCGGGTCGTCGGGCTTGGCATCCGGTAGTTCTGGATTACCACCAAGTTCGCAGCCGTCCCAACTGATGAGCACAAACTGGTCGGCGACAAAATGCTGACGGAACCAGCGCAGTTCGGTGGTTTCTGTAAAATTTGAGGGCAGCCAATCGGAAACCTTATTCTTGTTGCTCTTAATGGCCTTCTGGGCGCCCTGCATGAGCAGCGGGACCGCAAAGAAAAATGCCATCAAAATTGGCAGCGAGTATCGCGCGAAAAATGGCTTAGTGTTGGGCATTGCGCGTTCGCTCTTGGGTCGCGTGACGTGTGGCATCGTGCCGCCGCTCGCATCCGCGGACGACCGACCGAAGGTTTGAACTTCAGCAGGTGGCCGGCAATCACAAGCAAACCGGTTCAAAACAATCGGTGGGGCCGAATCGCTCTTTCGTGCCACCGACCGCCAGTAGGTTGCTATGCGGATCATTGGCCGCATGCCACTAACGGAACGTATGGCCCTCCCGCGCCGCTCGGCGGCACCTGATTCCTAGGCACCGGCAGGTCGCTTCTTATGACGACCTAAACACCGATTGACGGGCAAAATGTATTGTAAACTTGAAAACTCCCCTGTGTCGAGGCGAACTCGACGGCCCGATCACTCCTCGACGCGGGTGGCATCGCTTCGAGGATTCCCCCAAGTCGCGGGCCGAAACCTTTGATGCTGGAGCCCCTCTTCCGGCGGTCATTCGGCCGATTCAAAATGGTTGGTAGAAAGCGATTACGGTCGATTCTCGTCACAACTCTTGCCGGTTGGGCAGTTTGGGCGACTGACGTGGCGGTGTGCTGGCAGTCGAAATCAACTCGCTGTTGCGATCGACAAGAGGTCGCTGCCTATTCGTCCGTAAACCACATGGTTCGTCGAACAAATCAAGTTCACCGTCCTTGCCCGTGAGGCTCAGCACCTAGGTGCCGGTGATGCTAAATTCAGCCGCAGTATTTGTGAACGTTGCATCACCGAAGGTGATCGTACCGGGCCAGAAATGCGCGATGAGGGACAAGTATTGGTGCCGGATGAGGTTTGTCGGCTCTGCTGGTGGAATGGGCTCGGATCATGCCATACGATAGGTGACGAGCAATTTCGGGCGTTGGGCGATCACGGAGGCTTCGCTCGAACTGAAATCGACACCATTCGAGTTCACATAGTCTTGAATGATGAGACCGAAGTTGTTTGCAGGACCGTCGATCCAGGCCTGCACCGCTGCGATTCCTGCCGCGTTAAGCGTCGTGAGATTCAAGCCCGTGCTGGCCGCGGTGAGTGTGCCGACAATGTCAGTTCCGCGATCCGCGGTACTCAGTGCGCCGGCAGTGCCCCAAGCGCTGCCAGTGGCCGCGAGATTCCAGGTCGCTGCCATTTCGTCCCAGGCCCGCTCCATCACATACAACTCGTACGCCTGGCTCGAGGTATTGGTAACATTGAGTTGAATCGACGCCGATTCGATGATGCTGCCGGCCGGAATGGCGGTGAGATCCCAATACAAGAGGTCGGCAATATCAGGGCTGCCATCCAGATCGAGTGTGGTGGCAGCGCCGTAGTTCGTGTTTGGCGAGCCGCTGGCGAGCTTGGTGTCCCGCGTGCCGTTATACGTGACTGCCGGGAATAGTCCGTCTTGGAAGGCGATCGTAATCGGTGCGGAGCTACTTTCCACGGCAACGGTCACATCATCGAACGAGGTGAGGCTGCCGTCGCTGGCGGTAAGTCGCAACAGATAGGTGCCTGTGGCGGTAAATGTCGCCGTCGTGTCGATTGCCGACGGATTGCCGAACGTGACGTTCCCCGGCCCGGAAACCTTGGTCCAAGAGGAGGTGACCAAACCTGGCGAGGAGGGCAGGCCGTCGTCGGTGATGGTGCCGTCGAGCGCGGCAGCCGCACCAAGCAGGATGGAGCGATTTGGCCCGGCATTCACCACGGGCGCGGTATTGGTTGGTTCCGGTGGCGGCGGCAGTGGCGCTTCGACGACGACCGTCATCGTATCATTGGCCGAAAGCTGGCCGTCGCTGGCAGAGAGTTGCAGCAGGTAGGTGCCTGGTAGGCTGAAGGTAGCCGTGGTATCGATTGCGGCGGCATTGGCGAAGGTCACGAGCCCCGGACCAGAGAGCATCGTCCAACTGGTCGTGGTGGATCCGGACGGGAGACCATCGTCGGTCACGGTGCCGTCGAGCACCGCCAAACTGGATAGTTGAATGGTGCGGTTCGGACCAGCGTCAACTACGGGCCGCTGATTGGTGACTGGTGCCGGCACATCGAAGCTGAACAAAGCCCCTTTGGCCTTGCCGCTGCTTGAGGCAAGTGCGACGACTTCGTCGGTAAAACCAACTTTGACACTGGTTACATTGTTGACCGAGCCAGAGATCAGCGTTTGCCGTGTTCCAAAGGAGATGTTTTGCAGCGGCGATTGTTTGAAGAAAATATTGCCGCCACCATCAGACTGGGTGTACGCAACAATCAGTTTTCCGGCGGCTTCGTTGATCATGACAATCGGCCGTGTACCGACCGTGTCGACTTGATAGAGGTTGTCCCACACGCCGGACGGCCGGCGGACTAGCAAGGCGATCCGCGGAAAACCGGAGCTATCGTAACTGGTTTTGACTGCCGCGTAGAGTGTGCCATCGGAAGCCACCGCGAGATTGATATGATCGTCGGCCATGCCGCCGCCCTTGTTCAGGGCCGATTGGCCGGCCGCTAGTTCGACAGTCGACCACAGATAGGGGTCTGTTCCGTCTTGATGAGTGCGAAACTCGAAGCGCTTGGAGTTTTGGTTCGAGGCCATCACGCCGATCGAGCCGTTGGGCATGGCGACGATCGAACCGATGTCGTCCGACTTGATTCCGGAGACGACGGTGATTGGGCTACTCCAACTGGAATATTGATTTCCGACATCCGCATAGCGAGCTTCGATGGCGTTGCTCGTGTCGTAAGCAACCCACATCCGGCCGGTGCTGTCGAGTTCGATCACCGCTGTTTCGGCGTTGCTTGAGATAGCCACGTTGACCAGGCTCGGACGAAGCGACCACATTTCATAGCGGTCGTCGCTGCCGTGGTCGTACTCGATGGTCGCCAACCGCGATGAACTGCCATTGAATAAAAAAACATGCGCCAGATTACCTTCGACTTTGCCGTCGGCCTGGTAGCCGTTGGTAGAGGTAAGTTGTAAATCTTTACTCCATTGACTGCCATTGAGTTTCCAAACCCAAGTGCCGCTGCTATCCGGCATGACGGAATACCACTGGTCGTTGTACTCCCACACTTTCGATTGCGGCTTCTCGCCGGTGTTTGCGTTGACGTTAAAATCTGTAAGTGCCGAGACAGCCAGCATTTCGCGCCGTTCGAGCGACTCGAAGGCGAGATTGCGGCGAGCATGGTGGGCCCTGCTAGAGGAGCTCGAACGGCGACCATTCGTGAACAATTCGCGCCAACGCGAGAAGGGGGACTTCGACATGAGGGGAGGCTCCAATTAAGCCCAGCAAGGCTTCGCGGCTGCACAAAAATACAGGGAATAGAAAAGACGGAACAATTAGCGCGACTGAGTAGTTGGGGAAGAACGTTTATTTTAACAAGGATTTTTAAAACATAAAAACAGATGCAGGGGTTTTTTGTGTTGTAACGACGGAATGTGACAGTTTTGTCACTTATTGCGGTTGCTGATTAGAAGGGTGGAGCGGGCGCAACGGCTCCCGCGGCGTGCTTTCAAAGCTGAAAACGTAAGGGCGACCCTTTCGCGGCCGAGCAAGTGCCGCCTGTTTGCCAAATGGGCAGGAGGCTAAAATGAAAGCTTCCCGGCAAATGGTCCGGCGACATTCCCATCGTTATCCCTGCCGAAGGCGTTGTTCCATGTCTGCCCGGTCTGTTTCCCACCCCACATCGAGCGACCGCTTAGCCCGTCCTTCCGAACTCGCAGAGCTAGTCCGCGACCTCGTTGCCGGCCAACCCCTGGTCGACGTGCATACGCATCTTTGCCCGCCTTCATTTGGCAGTCCGCTCGCTGGCCGCGGGGGACAGGCCGACCCGCAGGGCCTGCTGTTGTGGGGCATCGACGAGCTGATTACTTACCATTACTTGGTATGCGAGGTATTTCGAGCGGTGCCTCCGGCGCAAATGCCCTACGCCAACTACTGGGCCATGTCGAAAAGCGAGCAAGCCGACCACATTTGGCAGCAACTGTTTCTCGAGCGGTCGCCAATCTCCGAAGCCTGCCGTGGTGTGGTGACTACCCTGCAGAAGTTAGGCCTCGATCCGGCCGAGCGTTCGCTCGAGCGCTATCGCCGCTGGTTTGCCGAGCAATCGATCGAAGAACATATCGATCGCGTGATGGAACTTTCGGGAGTCACACGGATCACGATGACCAATGACGTATTTGACGACAACGAGCGCGGGCGGTGGCTGCAAGACGATTCGATCGGCGATGATCCGCGTTTCACCGCCGTGCTGCGGTTCGATCTGCTGGTGCGAGACTGGCCGGCGGCTTCAAAGAGGCTCAGCAACTGGGGCTACAAGACGACACCGGAGCTTAGCGCTCAGAGCATCGAGGAAGCCCGCAAGTTTTTGCGCGATTGGATCAAACGAACAAGTGCGGTTTATTGTGCCATCAGCTTGCCGCCTGAGTTTCGCTACGGTGGGCCGGGAGACAGCTCCGACACAGCGGTCGTGCTGCGGCAGATCGTGATGCCGGTGCTAGAAGCAGCCGGCCTGCCATTTGCGATGATGATCGGCTCGATCAGGCATCTCAATCCCGAACTACGTTTGGCAGGCGACATGGTAGGGATGTCAGATATCGCTAGCCTGGCGCGGATCTGCGTCGATTTTCCCGCTAATCGCTTCCTGGTGACGATGCTTGCCCGCGAAAACCAGCAAGAGCTGTGTGTACTCGCGCGGAAGTTTGGCAATCTGATGATTTTTGGTTGCTGGTGGTGGCTTAATAATCCGTCGCTGATCGAGGAGATTACGCGGATGCGAGTAGAACTGCTCGGTACCACGTTCATTCCGCAGCACTCCGATGCCCGCGTGTTAGAGCAACTCGTTTACAAGTGGGATCACAGCCGGACGATCATCGGCAGCGTACTGGCTGACAAGTACACAGATCTGGCAGCCGCCGGCTGGGGAGCGAGCGAAGCGGAACTCCGTCGCGACATCAAGCAAATGCTCGACGGCCACGCGCGGTCGATGACCGAGCCACGCGCAAAGTAGCAGGAGTTGGCAGCGGGCCTGAATGCAGCCGTTGGTTAACACCGACGCCGTCCGACGGATAGCAAGAGCAATCCCGTCGAGAGCAGCAAGCAGCAAGCAGGTTCGGGCACTGCCAGCGAGCCTGCCCCCGCGACAATCTCTGATGACAGCGACTCGCCGAAGTGGTACGCCCAGGCGTCGTAGTCGGTCTGGTCGACGCTGCCGTCGCGATCCGCGTTGGCGAAAATGCTCAAGCCGGTTGGATCCGTAGTGCCGAGCAGATCACGCCAAGTCGTGTAGTCGGCGGCATCGATGACGCCATTCTGGTTGTAGTCCCAAGGCAATACCGACTGATCGCTGGGAAAGTTGGCTGAGCCGAGCGTGCTGGTGATATTACTGCCATAAGGGACGAACTGATTCGATTCAAACTCGCTGCCATCCGGACGGGGAAAACCGTGCGTACCAGGTGCTGACTGACGGAAATCGCCCGGGCCAGTAAAGCCGGAAAGTGCATTATCGGTGACGTTGGTCGTGTGCCAATCCCGGGCCGTTTGCCCCGTGGAGTCGCCATAGCGGGCGATCAACTCGATCTCGAAACCGGTGCCAACGTAGGTAGCGTCCGGCTCGATGTGGTCGGCGGCGTTGAAGATGGGTCCGCCGAAATCAGGCAGAATCGCTTGACCGTCGAATTCGGGGCCGAAGTTGATCGGCGCGTAGAGTCGACCGAGGCCGGCTTCATTGATTTCCACAAATACGCCGATCGCATCAAGAATCGCCCAACCAGGCTGGCCTTCCCCCGGATAGTCGAGGCCATCGCGGAGCGTAATGGGATTGTTATCGTTATCTACCAGTCCATCTAAGACCATGCCCGCAACAGGTGCCGGCCCCGTGCCGCGGTCGATGAGCATGTAGGTGGCACCACTGTTTTCGAAGAGCGTAGCAGGCAGTTCGACTGTTGTTGCCAGCGAATTGACTGTGTAAGGGCTGTTCAAGGCACGGCGCATGAGGACAAAGCCGTTACTTCCAACCGAATAACTGGAAAGATCGATGGCCAGATCGATCACGCCGGCTTCGCCGTCGCCTTCGAGCGTGTTTTCGTTCTCGATGGCGACAAACCAATGGTTGAAAAGCGACATGCTGGGGGTGCCGCGAAGTTCCACGTACTCGCGTGGTGTTTCGCCACCCGGCGGATCGATAAACATTTCGTTAATGTAAAGCTCTGCTTCCGCAGGTGCTGCCAAGGCACCGATTGCCAAGGCAACCGCGACCACCGTCAATCCGTAGTTCAATCCGTAGAATCCGCGAGCCATTCAAAGTCTCCGTGCCAGTCTCACTGTTCATGGTGGATTATTCGAAGCCGGGTTGAGCACCTAGCGTCTGCCCTCTCCAAGCTTCGCCGAGCGATCCATCTTCCACCGATGTGTGAAGAACAAGTTAAGACTATGTGAATTCCCCGCGCCACGGTTTTTCAGGTACAGGCTATTCCGCTACGATGCGATTTCACGATGGATCCGTCACCGATTGAGCAAAACTGAGCTAGATTGCAGAGGAGCCTTGGCATGCGGAGTTTGCGGAGTCGAATAGCAGGTTTTACACTCGTCGAGCTGTTGGTGGTGATTGCGATCATCGGAATTCTGGTGGCGCTGCTCTTGCCGGCAATTCAGGCGGCCCGCGAGGCGGCACGGCGCGCACAATGTCAAAACAATCTCAAGCAAATCGGGCTGGCGCTGCTGACTTTTCACGACAACGCCAAGCAGTTCCCGCGCGGTGCCTACACGGCGGAAAAGAGCAACGACCCGGACGACCAGGATGGACTCGGCTGGGCGACAAAGATCCTGCCTCAGATCGAAGAGCAAGCGATTTACGATCGAATCAAGAACAATACTGTGACGGGCTACCAAGGCGATGCCTGGAAGCCGGGTATTCTTAAAGCGGCCTTTTCACAAAGTAAGGCGCCACTGGCCGGCGGCGAGGCCGTGCTGGCGGCCTTCCGCTGTCCTTCGGTCGATCTGCCGGAGTTGGTGCCTACGAGCCCAGGGGGTGTGGTGCTCACAAAAACCGGCTATGGTGTTTCGCATTACAAGGCTTCGCGTGGCCATTGCGATCGCGGCATGTTCTGGCGGACCTCCGAAGGCATGCTGGTCAAGCCGAACTGCAACGACGCAGATATCGATACCAACGGCGACGGGCAGCGCAATGATGCAGACAATGTCAACAAAGAGCGTTATACCCGAGTTCGCATCCAAGACGTGCTCGACGGCACCAGCAAGACGATTGCCGTGGGCGAAGCGGCATACTACGTGGGAACCGCCGATTTTCCGATGTGGCTTGGCAGCGTGACGGAAGATGGCAGCGTGCTGTTCAAAACGACAACCGTGATCAACTGCAATCTCGGGGGCTGGAAAACATTTCCGTTACCTTCGAACGTCATCCAGGAGGTACTGCCACCGGGCGGTCTCCGAGATGATTGTGCCTTGAGCTGGCACACTGGTGGTGCGTTTTTTGGATTCGTTGATGGTTCCGTCCATTTCTTGACGGAGAACATTGACCTGCGTACGTTCGCGCTATTGGGCGATCGGCTGGATGGAGAAATCATTGGTGGCCTCGATTAATAATGACTCGAAGTTCGAGCGCGTTACAGTGCACCTCGCTGCGGGAAATCCCTGGTGGCAGTGTGGCATGTTGACCTGGTTGGCGCTGGCGTTGCCGCTTGCCGGCTGCAGCGAAGCGCCGCCATTTGAAGTGGCAGCTGTACAGGGGACCGTGACAATCGATAGCCAACCGCTGGCACAGGGCAGGATCATGTTCGCACCGATTGCGTCTAGCAACAGCCTGAATGCGGGAAAAGCTGCCTTTGGGCGGATCCAGCCGGATGGTAGTTTTGTGCTCACCACGTACAAAGACAACGACGGAGCCGTCGTAGGCGAGCACTGGGCCACGATCTACGGGCCCGATCCCGAACTCGAGCAGGTCACGCAGGTCAGCAATCTGCCGGCTGGGCTGCCAAAATTTGGCCGATTGGCGGTGCCGCAGAAACAAGTGGTGGCGGCGGGTCAAGACAATCGTATCGACATTCAGCTCACGTCGCAGGATGTGGCCCGCTACGGGAAAAAGTAATCATTCCCGTCTCCCCCAACGAGCGCTAACCCAACTTCCCCAACTGTCGTCGTAAGTTCTTGCGCCGCAACGTGAGGAAGGGCGAAGTCTTCACTACATCGGCACGTCGTTTGCTTCGAACTGCAAGAGGTGAGGTGGGAGTTCGAGCCCCAAGCGGTCAAG
>JBGSUJ010000074.1:0-2741 GCA_041753435.1 Pirellulales bacterium
CGATGCGAAACGAATCGAACATCCTGGCCTCCTTGCCGTGAGTGGGTGCGTGTCACAACACCCTCATGCCAAGTGAGGCCGATTTCGTCCATATCAATCATCAAGACAACGACTTACGAAAGTTCAAGTGCCATTCCTATCAGACACCGAATCAGATGTTCCGTTTCGGCCGGGGCACGCGGCCTTTCCATTGGGCTGGGTCGCCGTCCTTCTTTTTTCGGGCGCGTTTGCCTTTGCGGCCGCCGGGCTCGCGCTCCTGTACGGAATCGACCGGCTTGCCAACCGATTCGCGCATGTGCTCGATGCGATCGCGGATCGCGGCGGCCCGCTCGAATTCCATCGCGTCGGCCGCCGCGTACATCTCGGCCTCCAGCTCCGCCAGGTATTCCTCGGTGATGTACTGGGTTTCGTCGGTGCGGCCGACCTTGGCGTTCGCTTCGGCATGGGCGGCCGCCGTGGCTTCGATTCCCGCGTAGACCGCCTTCTTGATCGTCTCCGGCGTGATGCCGTGCTCCTTGTTGTATTCCTGCTGCAGCGTTCGCCGCCGGGCCGTCTCTTCGATCGTCTTCTGCATCGCGTCGGTCACTCGGTCGGCGTAGAGAATCACCTTCGCGTTCACGTTGCGGGCCGCCCGGCCGATCGTTTGCATCAGCGACGTTTCACTCCGCAGGAAGCCTTCCTTGTCGGCGTCCAAAATCGCCACCAGCGACACCTCCGGCAAATCGAGCCCCTCGCGCAACAGGTTTACGCCGATCAGCGCTTCGAACTTCCCCTTCCGCAGATCACGCAGTAAATCAACACGCTCAAACGCATTCAGCTCGCTGTGCAGCCATTTGCACAACACACCCTTGTCGCTGAAGAAATCCGACAGATCCTCCGCCAGCCGCTTCGTCAGCGCGGTGACCAGCGTCCGTTCTCCGGCCGCCGCGCGCTCGCGAATCTGTTCCAAGAGATGCGGCACCTGCCCACGGGCCGGAATCACCTCGATCACCGGGTCCAACAGCCCCGTCGGCCGCACCACTTGCTCGATCACCTCGCCACCCGTCTGCTCCAGCTCGTACTTCCCCGGTGTCGCCGACACGTAGACCGCCTGCTTCACCCGCTCGCGCCACTCCTCGAATCGCAACGGCCGGTTGTCGAGCGCGCTGGGTAGCCGAAAGCCGTGTTCGACGAGCGTCACTTTGCGATTGCGGTCGCCTGAGTACATCGCGCCGATCTGCGGCACCGTCGCGTGCGACTCGTCGACGAACAGTAAATAATCGTCCGGAAAGAAATCGAACAGCGTATTGGGCGGGCTCCCCGGCGGCCGGCCCGAGAGCGGCTGGCTGTAGTTTTCGATGCCCGGGCAGTAGCCCATCTCCATCATCATTTCGCAGTCGTACCGCGTCCGCGCGCTGATGCGCTGCGCTTCGAGGTGCTTGCCTTGCGACTTGAACAACTCCAGCCGCCCCCGCAGCTCCTTGCGTATTTGGTCGACTGCCCCCTCGATTCGTGCCTCCGGCAGTACGAAGTGCTTGGCCGGATAAATGAACACCCGTTCCAGTTTGTCGATCGTTTCGCTCGACGTGGGATCGATGATGGAGAGTCGCTCGATTTCGTCGCCCCAGAATTCGATCCGATAGGCGAACTCTTCGTAACTGGGCCAGACCTCGACCGAATCGCCCCGCACACGGAACTTCCCCCGCGAAGGATCGGTGTCGTTCCGCTCATACTGAATGTCGACCAGCTTCCCCAGCAGCGTATCGCGATCGACGATCTCGCCGACCGTCAGCCCGACCATCATCGCCTTGTAATCTTCCGGCGAGCCCAAGCCATAGATACACGACACGCTCGCCACGACGATCACATCCCGCCGGCTCACCAGCGAACTCGTCGTCGCCAGCCGCATCCGGTCGATCTCCTCGTTGATCGACGCATCCTTCTCAATGTAGATATCCCGCTGCGGGATGTACGCCTCGGGCTGGTAGTAGTCGTAGTAGCTGACGAAGTAGCTCACCGCGTTGTAAGGAAAGAACTCCTTGAACTCACTGTAGAGCTGGGCCGCCAGTGTCTTGTTGTGCGACAGCACCAGCGCCGGCCGCTGCAGCTGCTGAATGACGTTCGCCATCGTGTACGTCTTGCCGGAGCCGGTGACGCCCATCAGCACCTGCTCGCGCCGCCCGCCGCGCAGCCCCGCCACCAGTTGCTCAATCGCCTCGGGCTGATCCCCGGCGGGTTCAAAGGGTGCGTGTAAACGAAAATCCATTGCTTCTCATTCCTGTTATTCACCACGACGGCACAACGGCACGACGAAAAATCGAACTGCCTTCCGTCGTGCCGTCGTGTCGTTGTGGTTGGCTAATCCTACTGCACCGGAATTTGTCGCACGACTTCGCCCGCCACCTCATCCTGTCCAGCCATCGGCAACAAAAACGGCTTGCCCGACCCGGTTACTCCCATCAACACCTGCTCGCGCCGCCCCTCGCGCAGCCCGGCCGCAAGTTGCTCAATCGCCTCGGGCTGATCCCCGGCCGGCTCAAACGGTGCTAGCAGCTTGAATTGCATATCGAGGAAGGAATTGCGGAATTCGTCGTACATTTTGCTCTGTCACGCAGTATCGAGACTAAGAGTCTATCCGAATACTGGCATCGCCATAAGTCGTGATTTGATTGTATGTTGGGGCTTTCCCTCGTTCCCCAGGAGAGCACTCCCATGCGGTTCAAAGCTTCGCCTCGCAAGTCCTATCCTTCGGACCTGATGGA
>JBGSUJ010000075.1:0-25855 GCA_041753435.1 Pirellulales bacterium
GCACCGCCATGATTCAAGTCAGCCAAACGCATCTCATGCTCCGGCGGCTCGCGCCGGCCGACGAGCGACAATTCCGCTACCGAGCCCGAGCGGCTTAAAACCTCACAAAAACCTGCAAATCTTTTTCGGATAGACTCTGAATTCATAGCATTGGAGAGCCCAATCTTGACCGCCACGCACTCCCGATGAACCGAAATCTATGCGCGACGATTCTTATCGGCGCAGCACCCAAATTAGCTGCTCATCTTAGACAGGCCATATCTTAAACTCCCCCCGCGTTGCGGGTCAAGTATTCTCTTAAAAAATTCATGGAAACTCTGGCTGCCACCGCTGTGCCGATTGCATGTTCTCTGCAAAAAACCGGTAACACTCGCGAACAGTAATTGAGCCCCCCTGGATGCACTTGGTAGGGAATCGATTTATTGGTTCCTGTAGGTCTCATGGAATTCAGACCCAATCTACCGAAGAAGTCTCTCCCAGCGCGATTCCCAGGAACCTTGAACTATACAGCATCTGATCATGGCGCGATGGCAGGCCCCGGGCTCAACTCAACAGATATCACCGGATGCTTCAACCGGTGTTGCGCAACTATCAGAGGCATGTGTGCCAGGCTTGAACTCGTGACGTAGTGCCGACTGTTCACAATTGCCTCTTGCTGCGCCTAGGTTGAGAACAACCTGGGCTGCCTGCGGCCCGCGTGCTGAAACACACTCGCCTGCAAGGCGGCGGCGGAGTCGCGGCCGAAGCGTTTCTGGGCGCGACGGACGAATGAGTAGCCGAGCTTGGCCAGCACGTGGCGCGGACGAGAGAAAGCGAGGATGTCGTAGAGGACGTTGCCATTACGGGTGTCCCACTCGATGAGGAACCGCTCTTCGCCCGACTCGACGTGGTCGGGCAGCGTACCATAGGCGAAGCCGAAACGGCGGAGGGGCCCGGACTCGTCGATTGTGTAAACGATTCGCGTACAATTGAGCCACCAAAGACCGAGTGAGCGGGCGACGACGGCAATCACGGCGCCTTCGGCGAGCGGTGTGTCGTAAGGTGTGGCTTCGAGCCAACCGAGGCGAAATTGTTGCCAGTGCGTGAGCGCCTGCTTCGCCGCAAGAAAGGTGCTTTCTCCGGTGCCGAGCCCCACGCGAGTGTGATCGACGACATAGCCAGGCAGGGACTTATGTTCGGCGAAACTTTCGCGCGAGATTCCGACGGCGGCGTAAGTAAATTCGAGCCGTGCCTGCTCGGTGAGATGGCGTCGAATCGCATCGGTCAAGGGTTTGCGAAAGGAAAGCATTGCGGTTCGGGCGATGGTTTTTGATGCTGGAGACTGTGCCGGGGGGCGGTCTGCGGTAAGATTCCTAAGGTTGTATCGTAACCGTAATGCGTAGAATTTCGTAACCTGGAGCGGGCGCTGGATCCCGCGGTCGATGGATATGCCGAATGAATGAAATAGGCCAAGGGCGGGTGTTGGTGGCCGGAGCGACGGGTTACGTGGGTGGCCGGTTGGTGCCACTGCTGGTACAGCAAGGCTTGGTGGTGCGATGCTTGGCGCGGAAGCCGGAAAAATTGCGAGGTCGGTTTGCGGAGGACGTCGAGATAGTGGCCGGCGATGTGCTTGACCGTGCGTCGCTCGACCGCGCGATGCGGGACGTGGACTGGGCGTACTATCTCGTTCATTCGATGTCTGGCTCGCAAAACTTCGAAGCGGCCGACCGACGGGCGGCCGTGAATTTTGCCGAGGCAGCCCAAGCGGCGGGTGTTCGTCGGATCATTTATCTAGGTGGACTCGGCGACGATTCCGATCCAAACCTCTCGGCCCACCTCCGCAGTCGCCATGATGTGGGCAGAATTCTGCGCGAGCGCAGCGTGGAGACCGTCGAACTGCGGGCGTCGATGATTGTCGGGGCGGGCAGTCTGTCGTTCGACCTCGTACAGTTGCTAACCGAACGACTGCCGGTGATGCTCTGCCCGAAGTGGCTCTCGACGCCGACGCAGCCCATTGCGATCGATGACGTGTTGGCGTATTTGCTTGGGGCAAGGGAGTTGTCGGCAGGCGAAAGCCGATTATTCGAGATTGGCGGAACGGATATATTGACCTATGGCGAAGTGATCCGCGAGTACGCCCGGCAGCGCGGTCTGCGTCGGTGGTTGATCTCCGTGCCTGTGTTGACTCCGTATCTGTCTAGTTTATGGTTGGCGTTGGTGACTCCGGCGAGCTTTGAGGTGGGGCGGCACTTGATCGAAGGCCTTAAGAATCCGACCGTGGTACAGAACAACCAAGCTTTAGAGCAGTTTTCCATTCGGCCTATGGGTATCCGTGAAGGGATGCGGAAGTGCCTGGCGGAGACAACGAAATAGGCAACTGGGGCGGTACGAATCGAATTTTTCGACCGTGCTTGTACCAGTGTGCGTTAGAGCGTATTGTTTAGCGCTTTGGTTCCACTTCATGCTTGGCAGTAGCATTTATGGATTCCGGTCGATTGATAGCCATCGGCGACGTGCATGGCTGCGTTCATGCGCTGGAGATGGTGCTGGCGGCGATGCAGCCGGGCCCCGCGGATCGGCTGGTGTTTTTGGGTGATGTAGTTGATCAGGGGAAAGAGTCGAGCGAAGTGCTCGAGCGGATTATCGAGTTGAGGCGGCAACATGAGGTGGTGCTGATTCGCGGCAATCATGAAGAGATGATGTATGCGGCCCGCGAGAGCGAAGGAGCGCTGAGGTATTGGGAACGCTGCGGTGGCGTGGCAACACTCAATTCGTATCGCTTCGGTGCCAAGCTCGAAGAAATACCGGCAGCGCATTGGGACCTCCTGGATACGTGTGTGCCGTATTACGAGACGGAACGATTCATTTTCACGCACGCCAACTACGTGGCCGATGTGCCGATGGCGGAGCAGCCGGAGTACACCTTGCGTTGGGAGTTGTTCGACGTAGCCAAGGAACGGCCGCACGAATCGGGCAAGACGGTGATCGTAGGCCATACAGAACAGAAGGACGCCGAGATTCTCGACGTGGGCTTTGCGATGTGCATTGATACCGCGTGTTGGAAATATGGCTGGCTGACCGCGATCGACGTGCTTTCGCGCGATTATTGGCAGGCGAGTCGGTGGGGTATATTACGCGACGAAAGCGAGACGATGCACCGCATCCGGCTGAAGCAGTTGTTGCGACCGAGCGCGGTGGCTTAGCGAACTTGCTAGCGCGACGGGATGTTCGATTTGGCACTGTGAGCGGCAGAAACTGCTGTAAGTCCGCAATTACTCGCTCGCAACCCCCCGTCGATTTTCGCCAAATCCCGAGGAGCAAATGCCGCAATTTCCTTGTGGCGCATCCGTCTGGATGGCTAAGATGGAGGGTAGGCCGGGGAGATAGTCGGGAACGAGGATTGCGCGGATGAGCTTCTTTGGACAGATTGTTCAAAAGTATGCGCTAGCGGGTCGGCGGCTGGCATTTGAGAGTCTTGAGCGACGCGACCTGCTGACGATCATTCGGCTGGTCGATTGGAACACGCTCAATCGTCCGAACGATGCGACGGACGTCGGCAACTTCCAAACGATTCTGGCGGCGATCGGCAACGAGACGATTGCTGGCAATACGAAGCGGCTGGATATTTTGGCGGTGCAGGAAACCGATCCGGCGGTTTCGCCCGGCAACAACTCGATCGGCCAGATCGAATCGATCCTTGATGCACTTTATCCATCGACGGATTACGCCTCGGCGGTGACGAGTGTCGATGGTGGCGGCGACAGCACGGGGTTCATCTACGATACATCGACGCTCTCGCTAGTGCAGTCGATCGAGGTCCCCGGAGCGCTGACGCACAAAATCATGCGTGGTCAGTTCCGCCCGGTAGAAACGCTAGGTGAGAGCGACTTTTTTGTTTATACGATTCATTTGAAATCGGGCGACACGCCGTCCGACGCTTCGTTACGGGCTAGTGAGGCGCTGGTCCTGCGCAATGACGCGGATTCCCTGGGCGAAGGGGCGAATGTGCTGTTTGTCGGCGACTTCAATATGAAGACGAGCAGCGAGGTGGCGTGGACAAACTTCGTCTCTGCTGGGGCAGCGCAGTTGCACGATTTGGCCGACGCCCCGGGTAATTGGTTCAATAATCCCGTTTTCAGCTATTTGCACACGCAGGATCCGCGCGTCGGTGGAAGCGGCATGGACGATCGCTTCGACATTATCTTTGGGAGTGGTGAGTTGTTTGATGGTGTCGGCATCGACTATGTGCCCGACTCGTACCGCGTGTTCGGCAACAACGGCACGCACACCTTCGACAGCGACATCACGACGGGAACGGGTGCGAGCGTGGATGTGCTGGCCGCACTCGCCGCGGCCAGCGACCATCTGCCGGTGATCGCGGACTTTGAACTGCTGGATGTTACGCCGGGTGTGCGGGTCGTACAAACGGGCGGTGGGACGAAAGTGATTGAGGGCGGGCTATTCGATACCTACCAAGTGGTACTCAACACGGCTCCCTCGGCGAACGTCACCGTGACCGTGACACCGGATGCGCAGATGGACCTCGGGAATGGTGCGGGCGGGCAGGTGTCGCTGGTATTTACGCCAGGCAACGCGCTTACGCCGCAGACGATTATCGTCAACGCAGCTAACGATCTGTTGTTGGAAGGCAACCACACCGGACAGATCTCACACACGTCGGCGAGCGCAGATCTCGACTATCACGAACTGTCGATCGCTGGCGTGACAGTGCAGATCGTTGATAACGATGCGCCGACAATCGTGATCAATGAGGTTGACGCGGATCAAACCAGCATTGATACGGCGGAGTTCGTCGAGCTGTACGACGGCGGCGTGGGGAATGTGTCGCTCGCTGGTATGACGCTTGTGTTTTTCAATGGTGCCACTGACCAGGCATATTTTGTTCTCAGTCTCGATGGTTATTTCACGAATGAGAACGGATTTTTTGTTGTGGGGAGTTCGATCGTTCCCAACGTGGGGCATGAGTTTTCGAGTGCCAGCAATAATCTTCAGAATGGACAAGATGCGGTTGCCTTGTACTCGGGTGCGTTTTCATTGAACGCACCGGTAACAACAGTCAACTTGCTCGATGCGATTGTCTACGATACCGGTCAAGCGGCTGACCCGGGGCTGCTGGTGTTGCTAGAGTCCGGCGAACCGCAAGTGAATGAGAATCAGAACGGAGCGGGCGCGACGCAGTCGCTGTCGCGCGTACCTGATGGCGGCGATCCGCGGCAGACGAGCACTTACATCGCCCAGGCTCCAACTCCTGGTGCGCCGAATCAGTTGCCGTTCGCTGGTGTGTTGATCACGCAGAGCGGAACACGGGTCGACGTGCAAGAGGGCGGTGCGACGGATAGTTACCTAATTGCGCTGGCGACGATACCATCGGCCGATGTGACAATTACGATCGATCCCGACGAGCAAACGGATCTGGGCAATGGTGCCGGCGTCGCAATTATGCTTACGTTTACGCCTGCTAACGCACTTGTGCCTCAGATGGTAAACGTTGCAGCTGCGGACGACTTGATTGTGGAAGGTACACACACTTCGGTGATCACCCACACGGCGGCGAGCGTAGACAGCGCGTACAACGGCATCGTGATCGGCAACGTCGTGGCGAACGTTCTCGATAACGACGTGGCGCCGCCCACTTCGATTGTGATCAGCGAGATTATGTACAACCCGGCCTCCGACGAGACCAGCCCAGGGATTGCCGAGTGGATCGAAATCGTGAATGTCGGATCGGGGACGGTGGACCTGGGGAACTGGCTGTTGGACGACGAGGACGCCACAAACTGGGGTCCGATACCAGTTGGCACGATGCTGAGCGCCGGCCAGATTGCGGTATTGTTCGACGCGGCTTTTACAACGGTTGCCACGTTCCGCGCGGAGTGGTCGATTCCTTCGAGTGCATTGGTGGTGGGCATCACCTGGGGCAACCTGGCGAATACCCCCAGTCCCACGAATGAAATGCTGGAATTGCGCGACAGCGGCGGAGAATTGATCGATAGTGTTAACTACGATGACGCGAACCCGTGGCCTACGATCGGTGGTAGTGGCGGGCCGAGCATATATTTGAAGCACGTTTCACTCGACAACAACGAAGGCAGCAACTGGGCGCGATCGACGGAGGGGGTTCGGAATGCGATTTCGCCGACGGGTCCGACGTACAGCACGGCCGATGTGGGCACGCCGGGTTGGTTGCCGCTCGCCGGAGATTACAATTCGAACGGCGTGGTCGATGCGGCCGACTTCAGCGTGTGGCGCGACACGCTTGGTTCGACGACCGACCTACGGGCAGATGGCAGTGGGTCGGTCGCCGGGGTGCCCGACGGGGTGGTTGACCAGTTCGACTATTTGCATTGGCAAGCAAATTTTGGCGCGGTGCTGTCACTTGGTTCGGGAGCAGGTGGCGGTAGTGGGCAATTAGCGGCAGTAACCGTGGCAGTGGAAGAGAAAGTTCAATTGCCGGACTTTGCTGAAACAGCAGGCGCGGCAGCGGCAGTGGATGCGGCACTGGCTGAATTCGCCAGCGTGTCGGCGCACGTGCGCGGGTCGCTCGCGCGCGCTTCTGCGATAATACGGCAGGGATCGAACGAGATAGTTGCGACTTCTGCGTCGAACTTGCTGCTGGCAGAGCCCGCAGAATTTCGGCGCAAACCGGTGTTTAACGTGCTTGAATCAGCGTCAGCAGTGGGCTACCAAGAGAGCGTCGATGAACTATTTGCCGCGCTCGACCAGTACGAACTGATCGCAATTCAGACCTGGCAGCGATTGCTCCCTGCCAGTTCAATGGGCAGTTTGGCGTATTAATTTCGCGTTGTCTATCCCGCGTTCAATCCCGCCCATTTGTGCCGGCGGATATCAGAGTCTTCCTGTTAGGCGGATCGAGCATGATAGGAGGCGGCAATGCTCCCCAAGCGACTGAAGGCAGGTCTGGCGACATCCGTCGCTTCCGGTGTTCGCGTTTGCTGGTGAATTGCTGGCAAGAGGCGTTACGTTGGAAATGGCAATGCTGGCCGGTCTGCTCATCGCGCTGGTCACGTCGTCGATAGTCGTTTTGTTTACGTGAATGTTGCAAGAAAAGTGAGCCTATCATGTGAGGATTGGAGTTCGCAGGGCCGAACTCCAATCCTGGATACAAGAATCGCGTTGTGATCAGGCTATTTGCGTAGTGGAAAATACTTCGTCGTGTGGAGGAGCGAAGCGGCTAAGGAAAGACTAATGAGATGAGACTGGGCGGAACTGCGGCAGCTTAACGCAGTTGATTCGGATAACATCGGCTAGCTACCTTCTTTGCCGGTTTCTGCGCCAAGGAGTTTGTCGAGTTCCTCACCGAGTTGTTTGCCGCGGCAATTGACTGCGGCCACCTTGCCGTCTTTGCCGATGAGGATATGGGCCGGCAGGTCGCGGATGCCGTAGCGGGTCGCCATCGGCTGCGGATTTCCTGGGAAGTTGTCGACCACTACCGGCCAGGGCAGCACGTTCTTGGAGATCAAACTGCTGAGGGCTTCGAGGTCCTGATCGACACTGACGGCAATAACATCAAAACCTTGCGGGCGATACTTTTGGTAGTTCGCCAGTACATTGGGCATTTCGGCGCGACATGACGGGCACCAGGTAGCCCAGAAATCGACGAGCACTACTTTGCCTTGATACTGGGCCAGATTCAGCGGCTGGCCGTTGAGGGTGACACCGGCGAATTGAAATGGCTGGCCGACCAGGGCTTGGAGCGGATCGGCGCCCGCATCCCCTGCCGCGGCTTCTTCCATTTCGAAATTGATCGACTTATCGCCATCGGGATACATAACGCTGAGAGCGAAGACGCGCCACTGGTCGTCTTCCTGCCGAAGGTAAATCTTGGTCTTGTGCATTTTGTGATCGAGGCGAACTTGAACCGTAACTTCTGCCAGATTGCCATCGACTTTCGCTCGGCCGACGCGTACCGCGCGTTCGCCGGGTTCGGGAGCGGGTAGATTCGTCACGGGCGATTTGCCGGCCTTGAGTACTTCTTGCGCTTTGGCCGTGATTGCTTCGCCGACAGCCTCGCGTTTTTCGTCGCGCAATAGCGTATAGAACTGTTTGGCGACGTTGGCTGCGGCTGCGGGAGGTAAAGCAGCAGCGAGTTTTGTATCGGGCGATGCGAGCCCCGCGACGAATTCTTGATCCTTGCCGCTGAGCTTAGTGAGGGGCACCGTGATTTGTCGGCCATCGGCATGCCGCAACACGACATGGCTCTGTTGAATGACGACCAACTCGGCGTCGATAGTAAACTCACCGGTTTGATTTGTCCAGGTGCGAGTTTCACCAGTTCGTGCCGCCGTGCAGGCGAACCACGCGCAGACCGCTGCTATCATCGCCAATGCTCTTGTTCCGACCATTGCCAATCGCCTCTGTAGATAGAGATGTCCCTGCCCTCACCGGTATTGTAGCGCTAATTGGGGTGGGCGAGCAATCGGATTGTCGCTAGTTGGGTAAGAAGGAGGTAAGAATTTGGCCTCGTGCCGCAAGAATCAATAGCCGTAGTGGGCGGCGGCATGGAGTTTGTCTTGCTCCGGCACTGTAAGGCCCTTGATTCTCTCAGCGTCGAAGGCGTGGTCGCGTGTGAGATGGATCCAGACGGTCATGCCGCTTACGCCCGCTTCTGGCAATTCGACCGTTTTCAGCCAGACACGGATTTCATCGGCATGGAGACTGCGGAGCCACTTGCTGGGCGGCCGCCCGTGGCGGGAACGACGCTTGGCGGTCGGAAGCTGTGGATCGAGGTCTACGACGCTCACTCCAGACTCGACGGGCACATGATCGGCAGGCTCGACCCAGTTGTCAGTTTCTTCTGTCCCGCTCGCATCGTGGTGTGCCAAGGCGAGTGCCGACTCGTTTTGATCGCGTAGTTCAGCCGGAACGAGGCTGTCGTCGAGATAACCAATGTTCTCGGCCTTTCGCTTGCCGGTCTGTTGGTTGATGGGCGTGGTGCGGCCGGTAAGCACCCACTCGCCCTTGACGAGGTTCTCGCGTTCAAACCAGCGCCACTCTTTGTTGCCGCCGAGAGTCCAATGTTCGGCGCCGCTGCGTTTGGCCGTCGACTTGGCAGCTTCGGTGCTGCGCATGGCGGCGGCGGCGAGCGCATCGAGCCCGGCGGCACTAAATTTTTCTGAGAGGCTGAACAGGCCAAAGCCGAGCCAGAAGGTAAATTGTCGACGATTCATGGTTGGGGATCCAATTAAAATAATCGCCTGCAGACCGATTGTCAAAATCGGCCCTTGAGATAAGTATAGGACGAAAAATGCTGCGTTTCTACGATTTCCCAGACGCCTGCACAGAATGGAATCCTGCAGACCGTGGTCGAAAGCGTGCAGGCCTTGGAAGCGAAGCGAGTAGGCTGTGGCCGCAGAGTGGTGTGGTTGGAGCGACAGCCTCCGGTCGGTACACTGGTTGCAGGATGCAAATCGACTCCCAGTGGCTGCTACGGTGATTGGTAACGAGCGGGGGCTGTTGTGCTATTTCAACTCGAAGAGGTCACCAAGACGTATGGGGCGATCACCGCGCTAGATCAGCTCTCGTTGGCGGCGCCGATGGGGGCGATCGGATTGCTGGGGCCCAATGGCTCTGGCAAGACGACGCTGATTCGCACACTGTTGGGGCTGATCTCGATCGATCGCGGCAACGGCACCGTGTTGGGCCTGGACATCTGCCAGCGGCAGCTTGATGTTCGCCGCGCCGTCGGCTTCGCGCCCGAGGATGAGTGTCTGTTTCCGCATGTGGATGGTGTGGAGTTCGTTTCCTATGCGGGCGAATTGGTCGGCATGTGGCCGCAGGACGCACTGCAACGAGCCCATGAGGTGCTCGATTACGTCGGTTTGGGCGAGGCACGCTATCGCAAAGTGGAGTCGTATTCCACCGGTATGAAGCAACGACTCAAGCTAGCCTCGGCAATCGTGCATGACCCGAAGCTACTGATTCTTGATGAACCGACCAATGGAATGGATCCGGCCGGGCGACAGGAAGTGCTGGAACTGGCCCGTGATTTGGCGCACAACAAAGGCATGAGTCTGTTGTTCTCGAGCCATTTGCTGCCGGATGTCGAGTTTGTGTGCGACTACGTGATTGTGTTGGGTGGAGGGCGACTATTAGCCGAAGGACAGATTACCAATCTCAAACAGATGCATGGGCAGAGTTTTGAGGTACGGATCAAGGCCGATAGGAAGCATTTTGTCGAGCAGTTGAAAGCGGCCGGTTGTTCGATCGCGGAACGGGAGGATGTGCTGCTGGTGCAGATTCCTGAGGACTCGTCGCCGAAGTTACTTTGGGAAACGGCGGTACGGGCCGGTGTGCAGATTCGCTATTTGCGCCCGCAGCGGAGTACGCTTGAAGAAGTGTTTCTCGCGGCCGTGGGGCAAGTGTAATGCCGATCTTCGATCAAGGTTATCAACATTGGTCAGGCCGGCTTGCGGGCCACACCTGGCGGTGGCTGGCCATCACGCGGCACGGTTTGCGGGCTGCCTTCGCTGGCAGGACGATCCGACTGGTGTTGTTGTTGGCTTGGATTCCGGTACTGTTGCTGGCTGCGATGCTGACGGTGTGGGGACTGATAGAGCGAAATTCGGAACTGATTCAAGCCATGCTGCCCTTCTTGGGGTTTCTCGATCCGGCGATTCTGGCCGGGCCGCGGCCGTACCGGATTCCGATTTGGACACTGAGCTACAGTATTTTCATGTCGGCGGAACTGTGGTTTGCCATGGTCTTGGTGCTGTTGGTGGGGCCGAATCTCATCAGCCAGGATTTACGTTATCATGCGTTGCCACTGTATTTTTCGCGGCCGTTGCGGCGGATCGACTATGTGCTGGGCAAATTGGGCGTGATCGTCGTTGTGCTCTCTAGCGTGACCATTGTGCCGGCGATTTTGGCCTATTTTCTTGGGCTGGCATTCAGCTTGGATCTCTCGATCTTGCGTGATACCTTCGGCATCTTGCTGGCAAGCATCGCCTATGGGCTGTTGATCGCTGTGTCAGCAGGGCTGTTGATGTTGGCGTTGTCGTCGCTGTCGCGGAATTCTCGCTATGTGGCGTTGATGGGGGTCGGGCTGTGGATTGTCTCGAGTGCGGTGGCCGGTGCGCTCGACGCGGCCGATCGAGAAGAGCGGATGCATCGAGCTCGAGGAGCCATGCGGTCTGAGGAGTCGTTCAGCGAATCGGCAGAGGACCTTGCCGCAGCCAAGCGCGATTGGCGGCCGCTGATTTCGTACACCGAGAATCTTCAACGAGTCGGTCGCCACCTGCTGGGCACCGATGCCGCCTGGAATCTTTTGAGCAAGCTGCGGCCGGCAGAAGAGCGGGCATTGTTCATGATGCGTTTTCGTGGACCGCAGTTCCCCTGGTATTGGTCGGCAGGCGTGTTGGCCGCGTTGTTGGTACTGTCGGCAAGTATTTTGAAGTTCACGATCAAATCGCTGGATCGGCTAAAATGACCGCGGTAGTCAGCTTTCAAGGCGTATCGAAATGGTATGGCAACGTGATCGGCATCAACAAATTAACGTTGGCGGTGCCCGCTGGTGTTACCGGTTTGTTGGGTCCGAACGGGGCGGGCAAATCGACGCTGCTCCAACTGGCGACTGGGCAATTGCGGCCGAGCCAAGGATTGGTGAAAGTTCTGGGCGAAGCCGTGTGGAATAATGCCGCGCTGAACTGTCGCATCGGGCTCTGTCCCGAGCAGGATGCTTTTTATGAGTGGATGACCGGCTGGGATTTTGTCCTAACATGTGCGCGGCTGAGTGGTTTGCCGCGCAAGGAAGCCCGCGAGGCGACAGCACGGACCGTGGCCGCGGTGGGCATGATCCAGCACAAAGACCGGGCGATTCGCGGCTACTCGAAAGGGATGCGGCAACGAATCAAACTGGCCCAGGCCTTGGTACACGAGCCAGATGTGCTGTTTCTGGACGAGCCGCTGACGGGCACCGACCCCGTGGCGCGGCGCGATCTGATGGATATCATTCAGCGGCTCGGTAGTGAAGGCAAGAGCGTGCTGGTGTCGAGCCATGTGCTGCACGAGGTGCAGTCGCTCACGCCGAACATTGTGCTGCTTTCGCGTGGGCGGCTGGTAGCCGAGGGGAACGTGCGGCAGATTCGTGAGCTGATCGACGAACATCCGCACCAGATCGTGCTGCATGCGGAGGAGTGCCGGAAGTTGGCCGCTCGACTGTTGACTTGGGACGATGTCGAAGGAGTGCGTGTGCTGGAGGGCGAGCAAGGATTAATGGTGGAGACCCGCAAGCCCGACGCGTTCTATGGCCGCCTGCCGGCGCTTTACTTGGAAGAGGGGCTGACGATCAGCGCAGTGTACTCCGATGACGACAACCTCGAAGCGGTTTTTAAATACCTGGTGCGTAAGTAATGGTCGACGCGATTGCCACCGTTGGTGCCAAAGTTCAGACTGCTTCGCGCGTGTCGTGGGTGAGCGCAAGCTGGACGCTTTTCACGCTCACACTACGACAGCATTTGCATGGCCAGCGCTGGCTGGTGGTGGGGCTGTTGTTTTTGTTGCCGGCGGGAATTGCCCTGTTAGTGAGGGCGACGGCGCCAAATGTGCCGCCGCTCGCGCTCGAGTTCTTACTAGTGATGATGTTCGTGCCCCAGGCGCTATTGCCGCTGGCGGCCTTGCTCTATGCTTCGGGCATCATTCAAGACGAGCAAGAAGAGCAAACGATCACGTATTTGCTCCTCAGACCGATCCCAAAATGGGCAATCTATGGAGTGAAACTACTGGCGGCGATGACGACGACGGCCGTGCTGGTCGTGGCCTTCGTTGCGCTGACTTATCTAGCCATCTATGCAAATGCTGATGTTTCGTATGGCGAAGTCGCCATTCGCTATTGCCAGGCGGCGTCGATTCAGGCGTTGGCCGTGGCGACCTATTGTAGTGTGTTCGGATTGATGAGCTTGCTCACCAAGCGAATCCTGGTGATCGGAATTCTGTACACGGCGATCGTCGAGGGGCTGTTTGCCAACTTGCCGTTTGGAATTCGACTCTTGACGGTAATCTACTACACGCGGCTGATCGCCTATCGTTCGATGAGCTTTGAGGTGACTCGTCGCCGCGGCGGAACGGAAGACCTCGCGGCCGTGGCTTGGCAACTCGATTGGACGAGTGCAGCAAAGCAGGCCGAACATCCGCAGTTGAGTACCTCGATTTTCCTACTGGTGGTTGCCAGCATGGTTTGTGCTGTGCTCGGCGGCTGGCTGTGCATGCAGCGCGAGTTTCATGTGAAGACTCCGGAAAACAATTGACTGGCCCGCGACGCGGCTCGATAGCGGGCAGGTGGGAATCAATCTTGACCGGCGGATGCCGACCGCTATACTCCGCCCACTCGTCTCGCCATCCCGGGCATCCGCAGATCTCATCCACGGGAAAGCGGAACTTCACATATTCAACGACTGCGCCGGCGTTGCCGGTACGTAGACTAATTACGGTGTGCGCGGGGCGACTGCGTGTGCCATGCGATGAGCTTGTCATGCCCGAACCATTCACAGATATTCACTGCCATATTTTGCCCGGAATTGATGATGGGGCGCAAAGCTGGGATGAATCGCTTGCTATGGCCCGGCTGGCGGTCGCGGATCGGATCGCAACGATTGTCGCCACACCGCACCAGTTGGGCGCTTTCGATCAGAACTTGGGCGACAAAATCCGCCAACTGGTGGCAGAACTCAACGAGCGGCTGCTGGCGGAAGATATTGCGGTGCGCGTGCTCGCAGGCGGGGAGATTCGCATTGAACCGAGTGTGATCGAACAGCTCGTGACCGGAGACTTAGTATCCCTAGGAGATCATCGCCGCCACGTGCTGTTGGAGCTGCCACATGAGTTGTACTTCCCGCTAGATTTGCTAATGAGCGAATTGGCCACTCGGCAGATTACGTTGGTGCTGGCCCACCCGGAACGAAACGAGGGGCTTCTACGGCAGCCAGATTTCGCGGTAGATTTGGTCGATGCCGGCTGTTTATTGCAACTGACGGCGGGCAGCCTGTGTGGTGCGATGGGCCCGCATGTGCAAGATATGGCCGAGTGGATGGTGACGGAAGGCTTTGCACATGTTGTGGCGACGGACGGACATGGGTCGCGTAGGCGGCGACCGCTGATAAGCCAGGCTTACGAGCGTATTTGCGAGCTTGTGGATGTCGATACGGCCAATGATTTATGCAGCCGTACGCCGGCGCTGCTTGCCGCTGGGCGGACGGTCGCGGCAGGTCGCCGCGTTGTCAAACGGCGGCGCCGCACGAGTTGGTGGAGCCGGAGGAAAACGGCTTGAGCAGAGTTCGCAGACAACGCGATTTAGCGCAACGTCGGCCGGGTGCAAATTGTGTCGTTGCGCTGCTGGTGCTGGCAAGTGTGGCGTCGATCGCGGCACAGGCGGCGGAGCGGTGGGTCGATACACGCCAGAGCGGGCCGTTTATTTGTCAGGCCATGTTTCCGCTTCAAGAATATGAGCAGCTGCTAGCCGAGCTGCAAGATTTGCAGCCAGAGCTGATTCGAACTTTGGGAATCACGCCGGCGGCCGAGCCGATGTATATCTATTTATTTTCAGATCAGGAGACGCATCGTCGCTACCTTACCAAGCATTACCCGGGTGTGCCCTATCGGCCTGCGTTGTTTGTAAAAGAGGGCGGGTTGGCTGGCGTGTATGCCTATCGACACGACAAGCTAGCGGTGGATTTGCGTCACGAGTGTACTCATGCACTATTGCACGCCAGTTTGCCGATGGTGCCGCTGTGGCTCGACGAAGGGCTGGCCAAGTATTTTGAAGTTCCCGCGAAGGAGCGTGCGTTTGGCCATCCGAATTTCTTTTGGCTGCGCTGGGAGATGCGGTTGGGCACCATTCGCACGATGAGCGACCTTGAGCAACGCCACGAACTGACAGACATGGGCGCGAGCGAATACCGGTATTCTTGGGCGTGGGTACATTTTATGTTACATGGTCCTGAAGCGGCCCATACGACGTTGGTGCATTATCTGGCTGACGTTCGCCGCGGGGCCATCGCGGGAAATTTGTCGGAACAATTAAGTGTCGCGGTATCCAATCCAACAGAGCGGATGGTGCAGCATTTCAAATACTGGCATGAGTAATAAGACTCGGTGTTGGCGCTGATGTGCTAGCGGCGGCTCGGGTTTCAAGTGGTCACGATGGGGGGTTTTCGAACTTGTCAAAATTTAACGGTTAAGAGGAATGTTCATTCAAGTCGATAGGGGAGCGTAGCAGGTTTTCGCTCGCCGCGGCTGCTAGCGTGGCCCGGTGGGCGGCTGTTTGCAGCAGAGGCACGATAAAATATTCAGGGGGCAGGGCCGAAAATTGGCAAGGTAATGCCAAGGAGTTGAGATGAAGCTGAGAAATTTTCAGACGCTACTGGCGTCCGTCGCCTGCATTGGCATGACCTGCCCACCCATCGCAATGGCGAGTAATCTGGCTGACGGCGCGAAAGACGTTGCCTTGCGACCCGGCGGCGTATTGGTCGGACAAGTAATCGATCCTCAAGGCGCGGTTCAACCGGGTTCCGTGGTGTCGATTCAGCACCATGGGCAAGAAGTCGTACGCACTACGACCGACACCAATGGCATTTTTGCCGCGCAGGGTTTACGGGGCGGGCAGTACAATTTGGTGACTCAGGATGGCCAGAGCTTCTGCCGCCTATGGGCCGCCGACACGGCACCGCCGGCTGCTAGCGACTCGGCGGTGGTGGTTACCGACCAGGATGTCGTTCGCGGGCAATGGGGTGCAACACAAGGCGGTCTCTGGCTCGATTGGGTGCGCTCCCATCCCTACATCACGGCCGGCGTGGTCGCGGCTGCGATTGCCACGCCGATAGCCATCGCAGCGAGCGACGATGACGATGGCCCCAATAGCTAGCAGGCGGATCACGGTCTGAAAGCATTTCACTCGGGTTGCCAGCCAGGTCGTGGCGTTCCAAGTCATTACGCCGCGTGGAAATACAGAGCGTCGAAAGGGTGCGTCCGCTGCTGGCAGACGCTTTACTGCTTACTGTTAGTCGAAGCCGATTGACCTTTCGCAGCAAGCATCGGGACGCTAGGATTCGCCGACTCATCTTTTCGCCGATTCAAGGAGAGAGCACGATGGCTGCTGTACGCACCTGGGGCCAATTATTGGCAGCGCTGGCGAGTATTGGTCTGTGTCTTCCGGCGATCCCTGTGGCGGCACAACAGGCGACAGTCGCCGCGCCGGCGGCGAATGTTCCGGCCCCCATGGTGCGCGACGTCGAGCTGAAATACGGCGGCCTGCTCGTCGGTCGATTGCTCGATCCGAATGGCCGACCACTTGCCAATCAGGAAGTTTCGATTCTCGCTGCAGGCAAAGTGTTGGCAGCCACACGCTCCGATGCCGAGGGCGTGTTTGCGGTGTCGAGTCTCCGAGGCGGCGTGCATCAAATCAACACGACCGATATCGCGCAAGTCTGCCGGCTGTGGACGAACGGCACGGCACCGCCGGAAGCGCCGCAGTCGATCGAGATTGTCTCAGGCCAAGATCTGGTCCGCGGCCAGTATGGTCCGCCGCCGGGCAATCGGATGTGGCAGAAGGCCAAAGTTTGGGCGATGAATCCTTTCGTTGTCGGCGGCATCGTGGCCGCGGCCGTGGCGATTCCGGTCGCCTTGGCGGACGATAACGACGGTCCGCGGAGCTGAAAAAACGCTGGCGGTCTCGCTGGCAACTCTCGAAGGGTTGCGGCACTGCGGTATGAGCTCTGGAAGAATGCAGCGCCATTAACGCTTGCAGCGAGTTGAGCGGACCGTCCGCAACGGCTTGATTTGCGGCTGTTTTCCGCCGATCTTTTTCTTGAACTCGATACGCGCGCCCATTGCGCGTTGCAACCAAGTTGGCATGGACGCCAACGTGTTGGTCGCACTATCCTTCTCGCCGCGAACAAGGAGGTTCCCGTGGCTGCAGCAAGTTGGCTGAAATACACCTATCTGGCCCACTTCTCGAAGCCGCGGACGGTCCGGCAGCTCTACCGCTTGGTGAAAGTTCATCGTATCACTCGCATCGTCGAGATCGGCATTTACAGCCTGGAACGGACGTTGGCCATGCTAGCGGTGGCGCAGCGCTATGCTGGCTCAGAGCAAGTTTCGTACACGGGCCTCGACTGGTTCGATGCACGGGCCGACGATTTGCCGCAGCTAACTCTCAAGCAGGCGCACTGCGAACTGCAGGCGACGCGAACCGTGGTGCGGTTGGTGCCCGGCGAGCCAGCCCGCAGTGTGGCGTCGATCGCTAACGCACATCAGCATACGGGGCTGCTGTTGCTTTCTTCCCCGGTGCCCGAAAGTTTGCTCGCGCCGGCTTGGTTCTACTTTCCGCGGATGGTCGATTCGAAATCGATTGTATTGCGAGAGCGGATCGATTCGGCAGACCGACCGACGTTCGAAATGCTGAGCCAGTCACTACTTGCCAAGCAAGCGGTTAGCCTGGGCGAACGGCGTCTGGCGGCCTAGCGGAGTGAAAAGCCGCCTCGCTGTACACTGGCATCCCTAGCGGTCCGAACGAGCCGGGAGCGTCGACGCTTGTGATTCGTCAGCGCCAGCGATTCGCTAGCGCTTCTATTTCGCTAACGACCAAGTTGCGTTGCTGATCGCTTCGGCGGCGAACGTCTTCGCAAGAAACTTGGTTGGTCCAAGCGGGAGCAGGAACACGGAACCCCGCTAAACCACACTCATCGGAAGCAGCGGCGCGCAGGGTGACCGATAACCCAAGCGGGTGATTCAGGATCCCGTCTGGTTGCGCACCGATGTTATCTGCGGCGCTATCTGCGGCAACGTCGGCAGCTTGATCTCCTGGTGCTTCGACAACATCGCAACGACCATCGCCTGCACCTCCTCGACGCAACTGCGTGGCCGTTGTCATACACCATCCCCTAGAAAATCTCCAAGACCACTCCAATCCAGGAGACTATTACCAGGAGTGATATTGTTACGAACAGGGTTCCTTACGGGGAGGGAGAGAGAAAGAGAGAAATATGCATCGAGCGAAATCATTTCAGCGTCTTGTTCAAACGGTCATTTGCTCCTCATGAATTTTGAGGTGAAACACTACACCCGACTTGTATCAGGACTGGCGGCAGCGCTGCGAACGGCTGGCGGCCGAGCGGGAGAAAAAGCAGAAGCAGCAGGAACTGAAAGAGCAGCGCGAAACGTTGGAGCGATTGCAGCAAGCGCGGTCGCGGAGGATTTATTAACGAGCAGGCCACGGCGGCTGGGATGAGCGCTACTTGGCTAGCAGGTGGAGAGCCTGGGCGAACGGCGTCTGGCGGCCTAGCTGAGTGAAAAGTGGGCGAATGCCCCCTGCCCGGCGCTTGCCTGAGTGCGTAGGATGGAATGTGTTAACAGGCGCATTCCTTCCCTCTGCCGAGGTATTCTTCGGTGCCGCTGTTTGACATCAATCGCCGTGGCAACGGGGCTCTGGATTCGGGGCCAGGTGATGAAACCGTGCTCGTCGAGCCGCCACATTTTCTGTCAGTGAGCGAGAACTTGCCTCGCGGCAGCGACTCGGCCCGTCGGCAAGTCGCCTTGGTGGAAGGTAGCACGCCGCATTTAAGCCAGGAAACGCGCGATGTATTGCGCAATCGGTTGCGGATTGCGGCGGTGTTGCTGTTCATGGGCTTTCTGGCGTTTCTGTTGCGGTGGCCGATTTTTTGGGAAGAGTGGGGGAAGCCAGAACATCGCTGGATGTTGTACGGGCAAGGCGGTGTCACCGCGCTGCTTGGCTTGGTCGCTTCGAAGCTTTGTCGCCGGTGCATCGTTTCGCTGCCGATGCTGCGGTTGGCGGAGTTGCTGGTGTTTGGTGGACCGGCGGTGTACTTTGTGGCGATGCAGTATTACGAAGCCCGCGCGATGGCCAATCTTTCCGATGGGCATGCCTATCTGCCGGTCTTGGCAGTGCCTTGGCTGCTGTTGATTTTCACTTATGCATTGTTCATTCCCAACAACTGGCGGCGGGCCCTGGCCGTCATCGCCACGCTGGCCTTGATTCCGATCGGCTTGATGATTGCGCTGGAGACGACAACTCCTGCGGTGACGCAGTTGTTGGAGTTACCGGAATACAGTGGTTGGCGCGGCACGCAAGTGTTGGTGTTGGCCTTGGCGGCCATGATCGCGACCGTGGGAGTGCAGACCATCGGCACCCTGCGGCGGGAGGCCTTTGCGGCGAAGCAACTGGGCCAGTATCGGCTCAAGCAAAAGCTGGGCAGTGGCGGGATGGGCGAAGTTTATCTAGCTGAGCACAAGATGATGAAGCGGCCATGCGCGGTGAAGGTCATCCGTCCCGAGAAGGCGGGCGATCCGCAGGCGCTGGCGCGCTTCGAGCGAGAAGTTCGTGCCACGGCCAAACTTTCGCATTGGAATTCGATCGACATCTACGATTACGGGAGCACCAGCGACGGAACGTTTTACTATGTGATGGAGTATCTGCCGGGACACAACATTGGGGAGATTGTCGAAGAATACGGTCCGTTTACGCCGGGTCGCGCGGTGTATGTCATGGAGCAAGTATGCGCGGCGCTGGAGGAAGCCCACGGAATTGGATTGGTACACCGTGATATCAAGCCAGCGAATATCTTCTGTGCGTATCGTGGGGGTGTGTTCGATGTGGCGAAGTTACTGGACTTCGGCCTGGCAAAAAAGACCATCGAGACTGGCGACGGCAACATGCAGTTGACGATGGCAGGCACGATAACCGGTTCGCCGCTATTCATGTCGCCAGAGCAGGCTAGTGGTGGCGATCATGTCGATGCCCGTAGCGACATCTACTCGCTAGGGGCGGTGCTGTATTATATGCTGACGGGCCGGCCGCCGTTCGAATCTGACAATCCATTGAAGGTGATGATTGCTCACGCCACGCAGGAAGTGGTGCGGCCGCGCGAGCACAGCCCCACGATCCCGCACGGATTAGAGGAAATTGTGCTCCGTTGCATGGAGAAGGATGCGGAGGACCGTTTTCAAGACGTGGCCTCGCTGCACCAGGCGCTACACGACTTGGTGCTGGATGACGTTTGGTCCAGCGATAGCGCTCACCAGTGGTGGAACTGCAATGGCTGCCCGGAGCGAAAAAAGTTGGCTGCAGCATTGGTGGAAGCGGCAGCGGTTTAAAGGCCACCGTGGTGAGGGCACTTCCGGCAGTTCACTTCCCGTAGATCGCAAGTTCTTCTAAGAGTTGTTGTGCAGGCGGGTATTGTGGCCGGATGCGGAGGCAAATTCGTACCTCGCGCAAGGCTTCTTCCGGGCGCTGTGCCTGGATCAGTGCCCGCGCCAGGTTGAGCCGCCAATCGATTTGCTTATATACGAAACTCAACGCTTGGCGATAGAGGCCAATGGCGGAGTCGAAGTTGCCGGCAGCGAAATCGATGCGGGCAAGATCGGCCAGTTCGGTGGCCGGGGCTTGCAGGCGGGTGACTCGATCGCGGAGAACCTGCACAGCATTCGCGGAGATTCTCGGTGCGTCGGGTGCGAACTCGGTCGACGCATCGCAAGCAGCAGCGAGTGTTTGCATGCGTTGGTAATCCTGTCCAGCGAGTGCCTCGGCCAAGTCGAGGCGTTTGAGTTCATCGAGGTAGATCCCAATCACTTCTGAAAAATACGACGGCTGGAGTTCGACGGCCCGATTCATTAACGCAGTGGCCTCGGCGATCTGTCGATTGCGGGCTGCAATTTGGCCACCTACAAGGCAGGTCGGCGGGTCGTACGATGAGAGCCGGACGGCCTGACGAATTAGCTCTTCACCCCGCGGGTCCTGCAGCACGAACAGCCGCAGTTCTCCTTCCAGCGCATAGGGTGGTCCGTAGGTAGGACAATCGCTGCGAACAGCCGCCAGCTCGTCAGCTATCTTTTTCGCGAATGGCAAAGCCTGGCGTGGTACGGCCGCTGCATCGGACTGACCGAAAAGCGTGCGGTCAATGGAGGCCCAGCGGTAGGTGTTGAGCCAATACCCGTATTTGACGTTGGTGGGCTGACTCTCGGCGGCGCCGGTGGCTGCCGAAATCAGGTCGACGTAATCCTGATCGGTTGCCGAATTGGGGGCCGCTTGTAGTTGGCTCTCAAGCTCGGCCGCAGCCGCCCACCAGCGTTCGCCGAGATAGGCCTGGTAACCTGTCAGTAAGGCCCAGCTCCACACACCGACGAACGGCAACAGCAAGCTCCCGGCGAGCACGCTCATTGGCTTTCGTGTGACCGCGAAAAACCTGGGGTGAGTCAGACCATTGTTAGCATTTCGATTGCAGGGTTCTTTTGCCGCGATCGCCAATGTCAGCCCGCAAAATGCCGCGGTGAGGCAAGCATTGGCCGGCAGCCGTTGCCCAAAATCGGTCGCGCTGTGGACGGCCACAGCGATCAATCCGAAGGTCATTCCGTAGGCTGCGTAGGCGAGTGAGGTGTGGCCGCGAAAAATCAACTGTGTGAGCAGGCGAACCATGCCGATCGCAAACAGCAGGAAGATCGTACCGCCGATCAGCCCAGTTTCTTCCAAGAGCTGCGCGAAGTCGTTGTCCGCATGCCCGGCTACGACCGGAGTAACAGCCGTGTCGAACAGCGGGAAGATGTATTCGTGCGTTCCCAAGCCCGTGCCGAACAGTGGAAACGCCCACCAAGTCCGCAGCGTACCGAGCGTCATTTCCCAGCGGCCTTCATACTCATTGACTTGCTGGAGTGTCGAGAGCCTTTGGAATGTGGCATCGAATCCGAAGAACAGCACGATCGTCAGTACGCCCAGCGGGGCCGTGCCCATCAACCAACCTCGCCAACTCAGCGAGCCGCGATGATAGAGCGCGGTGGCGACCACGGCCGCAGCGATCAGTAGCGAGAAGGCGCCATTGCGGCTGCGTGAAGCCAGGATACTGATGGCACAGAGGACGATGCCTGCCAGGATCCATCCATGCCGCTCCCAGGTAATTCGCGGGTACCATTCGCCGTGTCGATCTTCAGCGCGACGATCTTGGTCGAAGCCCACGACCAGCAGCGCGATGCCTGCACCCAGTGATAAGTTCATGAACTGCGAAAAGTTGCTGTAGTTGACGAAAGAGCCAGAGGTAGCCTGGCCGGCCGGCACCGACCAGTAGATCATGGTTGCGCCGGTAGCGATTTGCGTAAGCGCCAGCAATGCCTCGGCGCAGCCAATCACAAATATGGCCAGTAACAGCCGTTCAATATCACGAGATCTGCGGAACATGTTAGCGGTGACGACCAGCACCGTGGTGGCGACCAGAAAGAGGCGTAGCCCGTGCGCCGTAGCGAGTGGGTAGAAGCTAATCGTCAATCGATCGACCGGTAGAGCGGAACTCACCAGTAGTTCCTGCTTGAGTGAGGCCGTTGTCGGTGCAATCCATTGGATTAGCGACATCGGCAGTGAGACCAGTTGCCCGGCGACGAGAAGCAGGAACATTGCGGGCGGGAGATAGAGCCAAGACCGGATCGGCCGAAAGCCGTGATCGCAGAACAGTCGCAAGAGAAGGCATCCTGAGAGCAGCGCGGCTGCTACTAGCGTCACCAATTCGCTCCAGGCTTCGACCGCCCCATAGGCGGCTGGCATGAACAGAAGCAGCATCCCTAGTAGCCCGCTAGTGATAACGGTCCACAGGCGTCCTTCCTCAGGAAGCGTATCAGGATCGAGAATGATCTGGGAAGCGCTCAAGCGATGTCAGTCTGAAATGCGGAGGGTGTTGCCAGGCGGTTCGATGAACTCGCCAGCTAGCACCCGTAGTGGGTTGTCGATGGCGATAGTGCGGGCCGCGCTCAAACCGATACGATCGACGAGCAGTTCGAGCGCCACGCCAAGCCGCGGGGGTCGGCGATTGATGTCGTGGGCATCGGTGGCGACGAGGCTGACCATTCCAGCTTCTACCAAACGCCAGGCGAATTCCCCTGCCCGACGGCCGAAGTCGCCGGTGAGGCTGGCAGCGGTGATTTGCAGGATGGCACCCGCGGCAAACCAAGCCTGGGGGCGCTCGCAGCCGCCCTGCAAATACCTGTATCGCTCGGGATGCGTGAGGATGCCTTGCAGACCGCGCTCGTGTAGCATTTCGAAAGCGGGCGTTGGCTCGACGTAGATTTCGTGAGGTAGCTCTAGGAGTAGATGGCGGCCCGCGCCTGCCAGACTTGTCACTTCGCCACAATCGAGCAGTTCCGGCAAACGCTCGTCAATCCGCACGTCGCCGCCCGGCAAGACCTCGATCGGGATTTGGTACTTGACAAGCAACTGCCCCAACGCCTGTACGGCAGCCACGATGCGGGGGGCCGTGTTCGTGCGATCGTAAGGTCCCAGTTGATGGGGGGTGGCGACGACGGTCGTAATTCCATCAGCGGCTAAGGCCCGGCAGAGGGCAATGGCCTCCTCGGGCGTAGCGGGACCATCGTCGAATCCCGGTAGACAATGGCAGTGAATGTCGGCAGAGCGGCATACGCCGAGGGTTTCGAGCCGGAGCTGCTGAGCGGGATACCAGGCGAGGTTCGCGGCCGTGTGCATTCGCATTTCACAAGGGGAACGAGACGCAAATCACCGCCCGACATCGTACAATGGACTGCGCCTCTATACACCGGCCGTTGCCGCGACCGCAAGTAAGCCATTCGCCGGCGCGTTGATCTTGCTTGCAACCCATTAGCAACCGTCTCAGAGTTAGCCTAACGAGTACCCCATCTAAGACGGCATCGAGCCGGAGGCGGTCGCCACGACGACATCGCGCGCAGGCAGGGCAATGCGCTGGCCCTTGGATCGGTTACTCAATTCCTCTTGCGGATACTGCCCGTAGCCGTAGCTCTCTCCATAAGCGTAGCTCTCTCCGTAGCTGTAGTACGACTGTTTTCGCATGGGAACCCGATTGACGACGATCCCCAGCCGCGCAGCGCGGACCTTCCAAAGTTCGTTTCTGGCGCCCAGGCTGAGCCGGCGGGTGGACCGCTCCGCGCGCAGTACGAGCAGAGTTGCTTCGGAAAGAGCGGCGATTACGCGGGCGTCGGCCACGGGCATCACCGGTGGAGCATCGATGATGATTTTGTCGTAGCGTCCTTTAAGCGTCTCGAGCAACGACGCGAAATAGCCGTTATTAAGCAGTTCGACCGGATTGTGGGGGCAAGGCCCACACGGTAGCAACTCGAGCGAATCGATACCGGTCGGCACGATCGTATCTTCGACCGGGTGCCGCTCGGCAAGCACCGAGCCTAAACCGCGATCGTGCGCGACTTCAAAAATTTGATGCAGTATCGGCTTGCGCAAATCAGCGTCGATGATCAGCACCCGCAGGTCAGACTGCGCGAGGGCAATCGCCAAGTTGCTGGCAACCGTGGACTTGCCGTCGCCCTGCAAAGGTGAGGTGATGGCGATGACCCTTGTTTCGCGGCCACCCAGGCCGAAGTGGATCGCAGTTCGCAATGTGCGCACAGCTTCTGCGGCGGGCGAGCGGGGTGTGAGATGAAACAGTTGACCGGCCTGGGCGGGACCAGCCTTATCGCCGAAATGGGGCAGTGCTCCCAAGATGGGGAGTTGCAGCACGGAAGCAATCTCGTCGATCGAACGCAGTCGATGATCGAGCAGATCGCGCAGCCAGCCGAGCCCAAAGCCGACTGCGGCGCCAAGCAGCATGCCGCCTGCCAAGAATCGTGAGCGGACAGGGTAACTCGGAATCGTCGAAGGCCCAGCAACTTCCATGATACTAACATTCATAGCGCCCACGTCTTCCGACAGATTCAACTCCTTGATCCGTTCGTCGAGGATGTCGCAAGTTCGCTCGGTGCGTTCGAGAGCATCTTCCAACGAGGCCAGCTGCAACGACTTCGAACTGACTTCGCTGGCCAATTTGTACTGCTTATCATAGGCAGCGCGGAGTTCATTGCGTTTATGTGAGAGCAGCTCGTACTCTTGCCGCAAATTATCTACATAGCTGGAAATAACTGCTTGCTGCTGTTTTGCCAGTCGGCCCCGCAATTCGGTGAGCGAATCGTTGAGTAAGCGGACGCGCGGATGACCTTCGCCCCAGCGGGCGCGTTCGCTGATCAGAGCCTGCTCGACTTGCTGGACATTGTTCGCTAAATCTAACTCGCGCTTCCCCGCTTGCTGCGAGACGGCAATCTCCAGCAGCATCAGTCGCTGATTTGGCTTGGCGAACATTTCTTTGACACGGTAGTACCTCGCTTTGGCTTCGAGTAATTCGATTTCGGTTTGGCTTAAGACATCCGAAAGAGCACCAAACCGTTTTGTAATCACGTTGTCGTTGTTGGTTTGGACGGCCAACTCGGGGTTCTGTTGGCGAAACTTATCGATCTCGGTCCGCCGCAGCTCCAACTCGACATCGCGGCGTTCCTTCTCGTTGCGCAAAATTGTCAACACCTCTGTCGTGTTGTTCCGTCGCTGCTCTGCATACTTGGAGATGTAGGCATCGACGACCGAGTTGACGATCCGGGCTGCGTCGTGCGGATCGGACAACTCGGCCGTAATGTTGATGATGTCGTCTTGGTTGCCGACAAACGCGCGAACCGACTGTTTGAGCAGGCCGACACGATCATCGATGTCGCGAAAACAGCTTAGGTTAGAGTTCTCGGGAGACTCGGCTGCGGCGGCTAAGACTGGCGTCGAGCAGATCAATTCGGCTTGTGTGAAGAGATAGGAAACCGATTGTGTGGCGCGCATGTCGGGTGCCAAGATCGCGGGCAAATTCCGCTCGACAAAGATCCGCGAGGCGCTGGTGTAGAGGGAAGTCTCACACGAATGGCACTTGAACTTTCGTAAGTCGTTGTCTTGATGATTGATATGGACGAAATCGGCCTCACTTGGCATGAGGGTGTTGTGACACGCACCCACTCACGGCAAGGAGGCCAGGATGTTCGATTCGTTTCGCATCGC
>JBGSUJ010000076.1:0-5696 GCA_041753435.1 Pirellulales bacterium
CCAAAGGTCTTCACGACACGGCGATCTCGGCCACCGACCTCGGACCGCCTGCCATCGCCAAACGACTGGCAGCGAAAACTACGAAAAAGAATCTCAGAAAAAACACGACAACAAACGTCGTGGGGGAAGTTGGGCTAGCGAGAACGCAGATTGAAAATTTCCACAGACTCGATCGGATCGGCAAGGGGAAATCCAAGAATCTGTGAGTAGAAATACAGTTCCGCCTCCTGAGCTCGGATGATGTTCTCCGCCCGGCGGAAGCCATGCTGCTCGCCCGCGAACGGCACATACGCCACAGGGATGCCGCGCTGCTTGAGCGACTCGATTATCAACTCCGCCTGATTAGGCGGTACGACTTTGTCTTCCAGGCCTTGGAGCAAGATTACAGGCTCAGTGAACTTATCAAGGTGGTTCATTGGCGAGCGCTCGCGATAGATGTCCTTGGCTTGCGGATATGGGCCGACAAGACTATCTAGATAGCGCGATTCGAACTTGTGTGTGTCTTGGGCCATGAGAGCAAGGTCGCTGATGCCGAAGAGACTCGCGCCGGTGCGGAACACATTGCCGAAAGTGAGCGCCGCGAGGGTGGTGTAGCCTCCCGCGCTTCCGCCACGGATCAAAAGCCTCGCGCGGTCAACTTTGCCTTCGTTGGCCAGGTAGAGTGCGGCATTGGCGGCATCATCTACGTCCACGACGCCCCAATTGTCGCGCAATCGGTTGCGATATGCGCGGCCATAGCCCGAGCTGCCGCCGTAGTTCACATCGCAGACCGCAAAGCCGCGGGATGTCCAATACTGGATTGGCAGGCGAAAGGTGGCCGAGGTGCAGGAGGTCGGCCCGCCGTGGATCATCACCAGTAGCGGCGGCAGCTCGCCGGTGGGAGCGCTGAAGTCGCAATTGGTGGGCGGATAGTAGAGGGCGTGGGCCGTTTTGCCGCCAGTCGTCGGGAATTCGATAGCCTGGGGAATCGATGTGAAGCCAGGATCGGCGGCCAACGGTGAACTCTTGCGGAGCACCACAGTTGCGCCGGTAGCCGGGTCTACCTCCAACAGCGAATCGGGCTCGGTCGGAGAAGCGGCAAAGGCATAGATACGATCTGCGCCAACCACCAGCGGGCCTAGAACCGTGTACGGCAAATCGAGGATGCGGTGCTGGCCCGAGACGGGGTCAATCACCGCAATCCGCCATTCCCCGCCACTTGTGAAGCGGGCCACGATGCGACCGTCGGCAAGAAAACCGTAAGTATCCAAGCCGAAGACCCATTGCGGCGTGCCGAACTCGGCCTCCATCGGTAACACGGATGTCACCCTGCCATCGCGCTCGGCATACAGATTCCACCAATTGCTACGGTCGGAAACAAAATAGAGCGTGCCATTGGGCGACCAGGCGGGCTGAAAGATCGATTCGTCCTGGCCCCCAGCAACACGGCGCGATTGGCCGAGCGCTCCGTCCGCCGCAATCGGCGCCACGTACACCTCGGAGTCGTCCCAGGGCATGTTGGGGTGATTCCACGAGACCCAGGCAAGATGGTCGCCAGTGGGGCTCACACGGGGCGTCGAGTAGAAGTCAGCACCTTCGACCAGCGTGGTGACGTTGCCTGTAGCGAGGTCAATCGCGACGACGCGATTTGGCGGTTCGGACTCACTGGCGGTGTGATCCTCGCACACGCCCACGAGCCGATTGCGGTGCGGATCGAGCACGCAATCGGCAAAGCGAAGTTTGCCTTCCGCCGTCAGAGGTGTGGGCGATTGGCCGGGCCGCATACGCCACAGCCGTTGATCGGCGTAATTACAAAAGTAGACGGTGCCGCCCGCGGCCATCATCGCACCGCCGCCGTACTCATTGACAGTCGTACGCGCGCTCCACGGAGCGGGCAGAGCATCTTCAGCCTGTCCGACGGCGTTGCGGCGAACTATTACCGACCGCCCCTGCTCTTCCGGACGACCTTCGCTCCAGTAGATTGTGTCGCCGTCGAGGGCGAGGTCGCCAAAGCGTACGCTCTTTTGCACGAGCATATCGGCCGAAATGGGCGACTTCCACGAGCCAAACGGCGCTACCGCTGGCTCTGTGGCAGCATGTGAGTGTGGACTACCGAGAGGATATGCTGCAAACATCAGGGCCATCACCGGAGAAAGACAATTCATGTTCGCATAACACCATAATTGGAATCAAGTGCGATCGCAAGAGTAAGCCGACACACGAGTTTAGTCGCGCGCAGCCAGTAGTTCCTTCGCTGCTTCGACGGCCGCGTGCGTCCCCGCCACCGCCAGCACGTCGCCCTGGGCGAGGCGTTCGTGACCAGTCGGAACGAGAATCGACTCGCGGCCTCGTTGGATTGCGAGGACCGTCGCCCCAGTCAATCCGCGCAGATTCGTCTCCGCAAGGGTCCTGCCCACGACGGTGGCATCCGGGTGCAATTCGATCGATACGGGCGAACCCAGTCCAGTCAGGATGCGATTGACATCATTCAGATGTTGTTGATTGACTTCCAGTGCGCGGCCTCTTTCGGTTTGGCGGCCGATTGCTTGCGCAATGGCCTGCGCGGCAGCACGGGCATGTCCTTGGAAGTTGGTTGCGTTGCGCCAAAATGTAAATGTCAGCAACGCCAGCAAGAACACCAACACGGCCGCCCCCCGCAATGTGGGAACAAACGGTTGAGTGATCATTACCAGCGGAATTCCCACTAGGAGCACAATGGCAAGTTGCAGCGTGACGATGAACAACCGCCGCGGAGCTTCCGCCAAGTCGAAGGAGGGTGAGCGATTATTGGGAAAAACGTGGCTTGCCAACTCAAAACCAAGCGCACGCGAAACGCGAATCATCCCGCCCCAAAATGGCGATGAGACGATGGCACCACCAACTACGACCAGCAACGTCGACACTTCAGTTGACAGGTTAAATTGCTGCTGCTCCCAATCTCGAATTCGATTCAGATGCAGGGAAGCGGCGATGATGATGCCCGCGATACAGATAGCGTCGACTATCAACCAACGAATAAGCTGGCGAATCCGGGAAGAGTGCTCGTCGGCCGTGCTGGCATGCAGATTTTCCAACCAAGTGGCGTAAAGCGCCACAAAGGTCTGCATAGATCGAGGCAGTTTTCGATCCACATAGGCAGCGATCGGCTCGGCAGCTTGGATGAGCCAAGGGGTCAGTAATGTCGTGATACCTGAAACTGCAACAGCGATTGTGTAGAGGAGCTTGTAAGTGGGGCTGGTGGCGGCACCTATGCTAGCAATGATGAACGAGAACTCGCCAATACGTGCGAGGCTAATGCCAGTTTTGAGGGAGGTTTGTACACTCTGGCCTATCAGGAAGGCCCCGACCGTGACTGCCAAAACTTTGCCAAATAGCACCAGCGACAAAAACAACAATACGAGCGGCCAGTGATGCAACACATCGGCTGGATCAATCAGCATGCCAACCGATACGAAAAAGATCGCGACGAACATGTCGCGGACTGGCACGACCAAATCTTGGATTTTCTGGGCGACGCCAGATTCGGCAATCAAGCCACCTGCGATGAAAGCACCCAATGCCACCGAATAGCCAAAGTAGGCTGCCAAGTAGGCAAATCCAAACGCCAGACCAACGCTTGCCACGACCGTGGTTTCGGCTCGGCGGAGCTTGACAATCGTTCGCATCAGTGGCGGCACCGTCAGCAGGCCAATAACAATCATCAACGTAAGAAAGGCAATTAACCGCCCAGCTGTGAGGGCTAATTCTTGCGCGCCAAGTTCCTGGCCACTGAGAAGTGTCGTGAGGATTGAAATCAGGATAATCGCTATCAGATCTTCCACGATCAGGATACCAAACACGATGTGGGTGAACTCACCCGTGATTCGCAAATCTTCAAAAGCTTTAACAATTATCGTCGTGCTCGAAATGGCGATCACCGCGCCCGCAGCGAGGCTCTCGAGCGGCGTCCAGCCCAGAAATTGTCCGGCTACGTAACCCAGCCAGATCATCAAACTACACTGAATCACCGTGATAAAACCCGCGGTCGGACCGACACGCATTAGCTTTTGAAAACTGAACTCGATGCCAAGCGAAAACATCAACAGGATGACCCCCAACTCGGCCAGTGTCTGCACGACGTTCATATCGGCACGGATGGGGATCGGTACGTGTGGGCCGACGAGCATCCCTGCTAACAAATAGCCCAGCAGCACCGGTTGCCTGAACCGCTGAAAGAGAACCGTCGTTACGGCCGCGGCGGCCAACACGATTGTCAGCGTTTGGAGGAATGGAGAGGCGTCGTGCATAGAAATGCCTTGCGTGCAGCGTCTTGGCCATTATGGCCCATAACGGCAAAGCTGGTCCAGTTGGAATGTGCGTTGATGGCGGAGACGAACGGCTGGCCGTAGACTTTTGGTATGGGTAAGCGTGTCGATACGACGAAGAGATTCACGAGCGAAGCCACTATATTGCCAGCGCGCTCTGCATACATTCATGTGCCGTTCTGTCGGCATCGGTGTGGCTATTGCAATTTCACCCTCGTCGCAGGCCGCGACGATTTGATCGGCGACTACCTGCGAGCCATCAAATTAGAGCTCGCGCAACTGCAGACCCCGCGCGAGGTCGATACGCTTTATTTTGGCGGCGGCACACCGACCTATCTCGCTCCGCCGCAATTTCGACAACTGAGCGAATCGGTTCTGTGCTGGCATCCGTTGGCGCCTCAATACGAATGGACGGTGGAAGCGAACCCTGCCGACGTGGACGAGACCATGATCGATACGCTCCAGGAATTGGGCGTCACGCGGCTGAGCCTCGGGGGGCAGTCGTTCCGTGAAGAAAAGCTTCGATTGCTGGAGCGGGATCATGCGGCGGCCAATATCCGGCAATCAGTGCACCTCGCGCAAGTGGCTGGCATGCATGTCGCGCTCGACCTTATCTTTGCCACGCCGGGCGAAACCATGGAACAATGGCTCGCCGATATTGAAGCTGCAATTTCACTTGAACCGGATCATCTTTCGACGTACGGGTTAACGTTTGAACGTGGCACCGCGTTTTGGAGCCGGCGGGCCCATGGCGAACTCCGCATTACGGACGAAGAGCTGGAACGCGCCATGTACGCGGCAGGGATCGATCGGCTCACCGCGGCCGGCTTTGAACACTACGAAATTTCGAACTTTGCGCGGTCCGGCTGCCGCTCGCGGCACAACCAAGCCTATTGGTCGGGCGATGGTTACTTCGCCGTTGGTCCTGGGGCGGCCTGCTATATCGACGGTGTCCGCGAAACGAACCACCGCAGCACGACGACCTACCTGCGGCGAGTGCTCGCCGGCGAGTCGCCCGTCGCCGAGCGGGAGCGACTCGATTCCGAAGCGCGGGCTCGTGAACTCCTGGTGTTCGCGCTGCGGCGCATCGAGGGTGTATCACGCCGCGAGTTTGCCGCGCAAACGGGTTATAGGATCGACGAACTGATCGCGGCACCGCTGGCCAAGTTCGCATCGCTTGGATTGCTCGACAGCGATGGCGATCGGGTGGGGCTCACCCGTGAGGGCCTCTTCGTGAGCGACGCGATCTGGCCGGAAATGCTGTAAGCAGGAACGATCCCAACTTGCCCAGCATTTCGACGCAATCCGTTAGGTAGCGATTTTTTCAGACAATTTTTGGGCGTCAGTCGTGATGCGATGGGGATGGGGTGCGGGTTCGTCGAGTTCTTTTGTCCGGCCAGGCCTGGCGTGGAA
>JBGSUJ010000077.1:0-18404 GCA_041753435.1 Pirellulales bacterium
TTGAGCAAGGACTACGAAGAACTGACCGTCAACAGTGAAGCCATGATCCTGGTCTGCATGATTCACCGCATGTTACGCCACCTCAAGCCAGCCGAGCTGGCCCACGGCTGGGAGAAATGACTTTTCAAACACGTTCTTAGAAACTGTAAACCAATTGCCAGCAATGTACTAAACACAAGACCGTAAATGGACCGACGGTCACTACGCCTGGCATGATCCTTGAGGAATTCCATGCTGGCGCGGACTTGAGCCTGATACTCGGCTGAGTCAGATCGAATTCCTAATAGGTATGACTCAAGAGCGTCCAATCGCTCAACGAGTGAATCTCGCTCATTCGCCGAGAGCGGAACGCTCACAGTGTTGAGGTCAGGCAGTTCAAGTAGCTGACGGTTGTCGATAGCGAGCTGTATATAGTCTTCTGCTTCCAATTCCGCGGCTACCCGCTGCGCCCACACCTTAATGTATCCGGGTGCATGCCCCCACGACGTCTCAAGTTTCTTGTTCCATTCTGTCTCACTGCCCGGACAGTGCTCCAACTTCCAATTGCTGCCCTGAGTACGATCAATTCTGCAGTAGTAATCCTTGGCGCGGTGTTTGATCAATACGGCATGTTCATGATCGCCGCGATGTTCGCTTGCGACGTCGGACCATTCAAAATTGCTGGGCGATAGTCCAGCTCCGACGATCGCCTCGACAATCAATTTCCGTTGATTTGGCAGCAAGACCGCTCGTGCACTATTCATTGTATTTCTCTCAATTAGCAAATTCGTGGTTCGCATTACACGTCCAAATTCCGCACATCCAGTGCGTGCTTCTGGATGAACTCCCGTCGTGGTTCGACCTGGTCGCCCATCAGGACGCGGAAGAGGTCGTCGGCGCTGCCGACGTCTTCCATGCGGATTTGCATGAGGGTGCGGGCGGCGGGGTCGAGGGTGGTGTCGCGGAGTTCTTCGGCGTTCATTTCGCCGAGGCCTTTGAAGCGGGTGATCGTGAGGCCTTTTTCGCCGGCGGCGCGGATCGCGCCGGGCAGGCCGCGCAAGTCTTCGAGGCCGATTTCGTTTTCGCCACGGCGGAGCATGTAGCGCGAGGTTTCTTCGCCGGTGCGTTCCTGCGGGATCAGGGCTTCGATGGAGAAGCCGGCTTGCTCCAAGTCTGCCAGCAGCGCGTTGAGCGTGCGGACTTCGTGGAGCTCGACGATGCGGAGCTTGGCCGCTTCGGCGAGGTCGCCATTGGCGTTAGGGGTGCCGACCATGCCGACGTCCACGTTGAGCTTGCCGCCAGCGGCAGCTTCTTCCTTGGCGACGAAGGCGTCGAGTGCCTCGCGGTTGGCAATCCACTCCTCGCGACCATTGATGAAAACATGGTAGACAGGCAGTTTGCCGGTTACCGGATCGCGTCGTTCGGCATGGATTTTGAGGCCGATGCCGCGGCGCTCCAGGGCAATCACCGACTCCTCGAGGGCGGCCAACGTGCGGACGAGCGCGGCCATCGGCTCGCCGTCGATGATGCGGTTGTCGCCGGTATCGAGCGCGGAGTTAGAGAGGCCGAGCTCGAGCAGTTGGGCGCGCATTTCTTCTTCGGTCTGGACGTAGTAGGTATTCGACTTGCTGCGGACGCGAAAGAGCGGCGGCTGGGCAACGTAGACATGCCCGGCAGCGACCAACTCGTACATTTGCCGGTAGAAGAAGGTCAAGAGCAGGGTGCGGATGTGGGAGCCGTCGACGTCGGCATCGGTCATGATCACGATGCGTCCGTAGCGGCGTTTGGAGAGATCTTGGTCTTCGCCGATGCCGGTGCCGACAGCGGAGATCATGCTGCGGACTTGTTCGTTGGCGAGCACTTTGTCTTCGCGCGAGTGGTAGGAATTGATGATTTTTCCGCGTAGGGGGAGGATGGCCTGAAACTCGCGTTGGCGACCGCCCTCGGCGGAGCCGCCGGCCGAATCGCCTTCTACCAGGAACAGTTCGCACTTGTCGACATCGCGACTGGAGCAGTCGCGGAGCTTGCCCGGCAGTCCGCCGCCGGAGAGGGCGCCTTTGCGTTCGCGGATCAGCTCTTTTTGCTTGCGGGCGGCGACGCGGGCTTCGGCAGCCAGCAGGCCTTTGGCGACGATGCCCTTGGCAGCCTTCGGGTTCTCCTCGAAGTATTTGCCGAGGTACTCGCCGAAGAGCGAGTTGACGATACCTTCGACCTCGCTGTTGCCGAGCTTGGTTTTGGTCTGGCCTTCGAACTGAGGGTGGGGGACGCGACAACTGATGACGGCGGTGAGGCCTTCGCGGAAGTCTTCGCCAGTAGGGACGAGGTCCTTGAAGATGCCGGTGTTCTTGCCGTAGTTGTTGATCGAGCGGGTCAGCGCGGTGCGGAAGCCGGTGAGGTGGGTGCCGCCCTCGGTAGTGTTGATGTTATTGACGTAGGAGTGGACGTTCTCGGTGTACTCGGTGGAGTACTGCAGGGCGATTTCGACACCAACGCCATCGACTTCATCTTTGACATGTAGGATATCGGCATGGACCGGCTCGCTGGCCCGGTTGAGGTACTCGATGTACTGGCGGAGTCCGTCGTTGTATTGGAACGACTCGCGCTCGTTAGTGCGGTCGTCGGCGATGGCGATCCGCACACCCTGATTGAGGAAAGCCAGTTCTTGGATCCGCTTGACCAGCGTGGCGTAGACGAACTTAGTGGCGGGAAAGATTTTGGGGTCGGGCTTAAAGGTGGTTTTGGTGCCCCGTTTTTGGGTTTGGCCGGTGCGGCGGACCTCGCTCGCGGGCACGCCCCGTTCGTATTCTTGATGGTAGATCGAGCCATCGCGGGCGACTTCGACCTCACACCACTCGGAGAGAAAATTGACCACGGTCACGCCGACGCCGTGGAGGCCGCCGGAAGTTTGGTAGGCGCCTTTTTGGAATTTGCCGCCGAATTTGAGCACCGTCATTACACCTTCGAGGGTGGAAACGTCGCGATCGGCTTCTTCCGAGAGTTGATCATGACGTTCGACGGGGATGCCGCGGCCGTCGTCCTCGACAGTGACGGAGCCATCGACGTTGATGATCACGCCCACGGTGGTGGCGTGGCCGGCCATTGCCTCGTCGATCGAGTTATCGACTACTTCGAAGACGAGGTGGTGCAAGCCGCGCACCGTGGTATCGCCGATGTACATACTCGGCCGCTCGCGGACATGCTCGAGATCGGAGAGATGCTCGAGATCTTTGGATGTGTACTCGGAATCGCCGAACTGCGGTGTTTGCGGCAATTCGTTTTCGTTCGGAGCCTGGGCGGATTCTTCTGACATATTCGGTTGGTTGCCTTGTCTTACATTCTTTGACAGGATAATAAAATCGGTGGAACTTCCAGGATGGCAGCAGAGACATCGCGAAGTTGGTGCTTGGCGTGACTCGGAACCGCAAAACTTCATTCTTTCGAATCTGCGATATCCCGTTAATCCTGTCGAAATTAGTTCTGTGTGTTTAGCGATCTGGGCGCTGAGAAAATTCTGTCACTAAGGGATGGTGCCCATGCGGAAGCGGAGGTTGCGAATTTTTGCGTCGGGCATCCAGCGGTTGAGTTCGGCCAGGATGCGCTGCTTTTGAAAGGCGAATTCTTGCATGATGGTGGAATTGGTAACGGTCACCTCCAGCGTACCGCGGCAAAGCTTGCCAGGGTGGCTGTAAGCGGCCAGCGGATTACCGGCGGCAGCCGCCCAGGCGTCTGCGAGTTGCTGACTCGCTTCGATCCGGCCGTAGCCTCGCTGGGTGATCAATTGGGCCACCACATCAGCGATTTTCTTGGGCCGGCGCGCGTAGGAACGCCGCGCTTCGCGTTCGCGGCGGGAGGCGAAATCGGTCGCGTATTCGGCGGCGCGGGTGAGGTGGTCGTCGTACAAATTCATAAGCGAATGAAAGGACAATTCGTCGTTGTCGACGACGCTAACCATTACCGATCTCGGGCGAGCGGCATGATGACGTAGCCGTAGCCGTCGTCGGTGGTACAAACCGCGGCGCCGTCGCCATCTTGTAAATCGAGGGTGAACGTTTTCTCCGGATCGAGCACCTTGAGAAAATCGACGACAAAACGGGGGTCGAGCGTGATGCTGAGTGCAGGACCAGCGTAAGCAATAGGCAACTCGACGCGGGACTGACCGACATCGGCGGTTTTTCCGGCCAGCACGAGGGTGCCCTCACCGAACGTGAAATCGACGCCGCGGCTTTCTTCACTAGTGACAATCGCTGCTTGACGCACCGCCGCGTAGAGCGGACCAACGGAGAGATCGAGCTTGAGTGAGTTTTCTCGTCGTGGAAAAACATCTCGCCAACGGGGAAAGCGACCTTCGAGGAGCCGCGAGTAAATGGTCGCGCGCGGGCTTTTCACAAGGATGTCGTTCTGGCGAAAGGCGATTTGAATCTCGCCGTCGTCTTCGGCAAGAGCCCGATCAAGCAACTGCATCGCGCGATTGGGTACTACCGTGACATCGCCAATGGCCGGCGGGTTGTCAACCGCTTGGGCTGAACCTTCCATTTTAGCCAGCCGGCGGCCATCGGTACCGATGGCCGTAAGCAGGTTATCTTGCCATTCGAGCTTTACACCCCCTAAGGCGTAGCGACTACTTTCGTTATCGGTGGCAAAGACGGTGCGATGAATCAGCGCGCGAAAGACCCGGGCCGAGATTTCATAGCAGGCCGATTCGCTGAATTGGGCAATCACAGGAAATTCGTCCGGATCGGCGACAGGAAGCTTGAATTGGCTGCGTTCGCCGCGAACGGTGGTGCCAGCACTATCCGACTCAATGCGAAAGATGCCATCATTGCTCTCGCGCAAGATCGGGCCAAAACGGTCGACCGGCAGCAGGACGGAGCCAGGAACATCGATCTCGATACCTGTCACGTCGTAGCGGATACCTACTTCGAGATCGGTCGCCATTAGTGCGGCCGCACCGTTGGAGACATCGAGTTTGACGTTTTGAAGGACGGGTTTCGGACTGCGAGCTGGCGCGATGCCTGCGACCGTCTGAAAGGCGTGCAACAGATACTCTCGATTGCAGGTGATCTTCATCGCAAGTTTTCCTTTTCGAATCGTCTCTAAGCGTGTTGTAATTCAAGCGGCACGCTGAGTTTGATCCGAAGGTGAGGCGTTTAATAGTTAATAGAATATTTAAGTTAGAATCAGTATTTGTATGCTGCGGTGAAGTGTCGGCTGGAGAACATTCGCATGGTTTAAGTGGCGAGTTTGTCGTGGGTTACGCCTTTCGCTAAAGTGTGGATTATCTGTTCGTATGGTGTTGAACGAGCGTTGAGTGGGAGTTGGATAATCGGTGCATGAGTATTGGAAATGAAATATGAACCAAAGTTGTCGACGACTTCAAAGTGTTTTAGACAGGATGCCAACAGGTTATGCACCCTCAAGCGGTTCTCTGTAGGTTTCGTTGTAGACTGCCAAATATCTCGCGGATGGTGTGATCGTGCGTAAGGGTTTCAGCGACTTTGCGATAGTTGTGCATGATGGTGGAATGATCTCGACCACCGAGTGCTGCGCCGATCCGGTCGTAACTGAGGCTGGCGAGTTCCCGTGCGAGGTAAACGGCCATTGCCCTGGCCGCAACGGCCGACTGGCGACGGGAACTGCTTTTAAGAACTTTTTGCGGGACGTGGTAATGTTTGGCAACGGTTTGCAGGATGGCGCGCATTGTCGGACGACGTGCGGCGCGATGGGCCAGGTATCTTTCCATATCGCCCAACTCGTTCCCGCTGCTGCGCAGTGAACGGTGGGCGCTGAATTCGAAGAGAGCAGCAAAGACGTCGCCCGCGGTGTCACCGGCGGCGGCTGCCAGTCGGCCGGCTGCAACTTCGGAAAGTGGTTGACCAAGTGCAGCCGATACCTGGAGGGCCAATTGCTTGCGGGCGACTTCGCCGGGCGGGGCAAGGCGTAATTCGAGGCCGGCCGCCAGCCGACTCCGGACATCGGCCGTAAGATTTCGCAGCGTATAGATGGGGCTGGATGAGGTGACGACAACCGTTGCGCAGGATCGCGCACAGGCATCGAGCGTAAAACGCAATTCTTGTTGGAGGTAATCGTCGCGCGGCAGCCGGTCGATGTCGTCGATGGACAATAGCTTGCGGCCCCGGATCCGGCCGCGAAATTCGTTCACCGAGCCGGTCTTAATGGCGTCGGCGAGCAGGTGTCGGAAGTCGGCTGCCGTGAAGTATTCGGCACAGTCGTCGCCGGCGCGATCCTGCCAGGAACGAACCAGGCCGCTGGCGAGATGCGTCTTGCCGGTGCCACCGTTGCCGTGGATCGCGAGCACTTGCGGTGCGGCTGGCAAATCGTTGGTTTGGAGCAATCGATTCACGGCCACCGCGGCGAGGCGATTTTCCGGGCCGGCAACGAACGAACTCACAGCTGCGCGCAACGCGGTGGCGCAGTCATCACCACGAAAACCGCTGAGGGTCCGGCTGGGTAGGGGGATTTCGATAACGTGGTCAACCACGTCGGCTCCGTCCGTAAAAACTTGAGCCCGTTAGGGCGGGGAAAACACGGCACGCTACGGGGCTAAAAAGTCCGCTTCGGAGGCCGAGCAATAGGGCCACTGAAGATGTCAACTTGCCACTGGGTAGCACTCATCCGACAACCCAGAAATTCTACCCGAAAGACTTTGCGAGCGGGAGCGGCTAAGGGCGAAAATCACCGGGCTTTTTGTTGCCGTAAGTCGTTGCACACTTTAAGGATGCGACGCGAACTTTCGGCAATCTCGGTGGCAGTGGTGGTGGCCCCGAAGCTAAATCGCAAAACGCTTGAAAGTAAGGCTTCCTCGAGACCCATTGCCATGAGTGCTGGGGAGGGTTCGCTGGAGCCGCTCGCACAAGCGGAACCTGTGGAACAGGCGATGCCCGCCTGGTCGAGCGCGATGAACAGAGCCTGCCGATCGAGGCCCACGAAGGCGATGTTGGAGGTGTGGGGGAGCCGCGGCGAATCGGCGCCGATGATCATCGCAGCGGGCCACCCAGCGCAGATCGCGAGCTCGAATTGGTCTCGGAAATAGGAGAGCCGCATGTGTCGTTCTACTTGTTCGCTGTGCCAAAGTTCTAACGCGGTGAGCATGCCGACAACCAGGGCTACCGACTCAGTGCCTGGTCGCAGGGCCGCTTGTTGGAATCCGCCGAAAAGCTGTGGAGCGAGCTGGCTGCCGTGACGTATAACCAGCGCGCCGATGCCCAGCGGACCGTGAAACTTGTGGGCGGCGAAGCTCATCGTCGTCGCGCCGAGGGCGCGGAAGTCGACCGGCAGTTTGCCAACGACTTGCGAGGCGTCGGTATGGAGCGGGATGCCATGGGTGGTACAAATCGCAGCGATATCGGTTACCGGCTGCAGGACACCAGTTTCGTTCTGACCAAGGATGGCACAGACGAGCCGCGTATCGGAGTGCAGCAGCGATGGCAAACTAGTGATGCGGAGCAAGCCGTTGCGGTCGACCGGCAAACGATCCACTTGATAGCCGATGCTGGCCAAATGATTGGCAAGGGCCGTGACGCTGGAGTGTTCTAAAGCGGAAATGATCAAACGGGAAGGCGGGATCGCCCCGGCTTGCTGGAGTAGTCCCCGCATGGCGAGGTTGTTGGATTCGGTACCGCCGCTTGTAAAGAGAAGGGTATCGGGGTCGCGGTCGGCGAGGTTTGCGCCGACAAGCTCGCCAATCCGTTCGCGGGCGGCTTCCAGGCGTCGTCGAGCCTGTCGGCCAAATTCGTGCTGGCTGGCGGGGTTGAGGTAAGGGGTGGCGTAGCAATCGCGCATCGCATCGATCACCGCGGGCAGGAGCGGCGTCGTTGCGTTGTAGTCGAGATAGATGGGCGTTGGCAGCGTTGCTGGCATGTTTCCATAATATCCGGGGCACGGGGGCGGAGCCTAATGAGGGCTGAGAATAAGCTGGATCGATGCTAAAGGAGGTATAGCAACGTGCGGGGCACAAGCCCCGCCGCTAAATGACCGAAATCGCCATTGCGAGCCGGTGAACGCTCCAGCTATCATCCGCGGTCGCGTATTGGCCCAAACGGTGAGGGATGCCGTGATGTCAAGTTTGCAAACTCTTTTTCGCACGATCATCATGCTTGCCACGCTTGGTATTGTGGCCAAGGTTTGGTTTCTGCACGGTCCGAGTGTCGACGAAATGAAGGCGATCGGAACTCGTGTCGCGGAAGTCGCGTCGCAGGCTTGGAGCGATTATTGGCAGCAACCGGTCAACGATGCGCTGGCCGACGATCCGCGATTGCCCGCCATGGGAGGTGCCCCGGCACCTTTTGTGCCGCCGAGCACACCCGTAGAGATCATGCCGCACAGCACGAGTCCTATTTCGCCCCGTGGGGCGAGTGTCGTGCAATTGGCCGGCGGTGTCCCGGCGGAGATGGTGCCGGTCGCTCCGGCGGATCGCTCGATGCCTTGGGGGCCACCTGAGTCGCCTGGAGCAGCACCCCAGGTGGCGGCATTGGTTCCGGAGCAGGACACGCGTCTGAGAGTATTGTTCGAGCAACTTGCAAAGCTGGGTGTGCGTGACCAAGAACTGGCGCCGTGGGGTAGCCGGGGCGAACTGATGCGGTTTCATTGTAGCGTGCCTTGGGCCAATTCACCCGCTTACAGCCGGCACTTTGAGGCCGTGGCAGCCACACCGCTGGGGGCGGTCGAACAAGTGGTAGCCGAGATCGAGGCCTGGCAGCGTGGACAGAGGTAGTCGGAGAGGAGTCAGCATTCGAGCTTCAGGATGGGGGGCGCGAAACGATCGCTTATGAAGAGCTGCTCCCACTGGCTGCGAAATTCTCTCGCACAGCAACCGAATCGGCTGTTGCCGCCCAGCGCGCGACCCTTTGGCGCCCCCTCGCTGGAAACAATTCGGCCGAGTATTTTGCGTACCTTGCGGTCGGCGAGGAAGCCGAATGGGGTCGTGCCCGTGGTCGCGAATCGCGCTGCCCGCCGTAGTCGGGTCGAGGCGGTGCTATTTTTGGCCCGCGAGCCGCTCAGCCTGCGAAAGTTAGCCCAGTCGGCCAATCTTGCCGATGCCACCGAAGCTCGCACACTCTTGGCCGAGCTTAGAAAGTCTTATGACCAAAGAGGTTGCGCATTTCAGGTGGAGCAGCTTGCGGGGGGATATCAGTTACGAACCAGGCCCAAATTTGCCCCTTGGCTCAGGCCCTTGGTGCCGCCGAGCGAACAAATCCGGCTCTCGCCGCCGGCTCTGGAAACTTTAGCGGTGGTGGCCTATCGTCAGCCAGTGCTGCGGGCCGATGTAGAGGCAATCCGTGGGGTGGCTTGCGGAGAAATACTTCGCCAGTTGATGGACCGCGACCTCTTGCGTATTGTAGGACGTTCGGAAGAATTGGGGCGGCCCTTGTGGTACGGAACCACGAAGCGATTTCTGCAATTGTTCGGGTTGTGTAGTTTGGACGAGCTTCCGCTCGCGGCTGAATTGCGCCGCAAAGTGGAAAGCAGTTTAAAAGCCCACAATTCGAGTGCAGTGGAAAGCGCCGTAGAAGTGACAGACCGTATGGACGCGGCCTAAAATCGGTTATCTTATTTCGGTTGCGCCCGGTGAGTTGTTCGTAAGTCATTGGAGATGTCCAAGATGAGCCTGGATGAACTGCGTACTGTTGCCCTCTTCGATAGCCAGCGGATCGCCGCGTATGACGACGAGGAGATCGAGGACGATGAAGAGTTCGAGGATGACGATGACGATGACGATGACGATTTAGATGATGACGAAGACGACGATTTCGACGACGAAGACGACGAGGAAGAAGAGTTCGAGGACGATGAACTCGACGACGACTTCGACGAAGACGACGAGGACGATGAAGACGATGAAGATCTAGACGACGAGGACGATGACCTCGAGGACGATGAATGGGAAGAAGTCGAGGACGACGAACTGTCGGCCGAGGATGACGAAGACGACGATTTAGACATCGACGATGACGATGATCCGGAGGACGACGAAGATGACGAGGACGACGACCTCGACGAAGACGAGGACTACGAATACGAAGAAGATGACGAAGAGTAGTCGCTCGTTATCCCACCGGAGTTTCTTGAGAGGATCACAAGTTTTCTGGGGCTGTTTTCAAAATATCCGACTGCAATTACGAGTTTGTTTCCGCAGCGTCGTTGGCCCCCTGGCTCTCCAGTTCACCTTCGCAGCAGAATGCGTGAAACAAGCTTGAAACATGCCGCGAGCTCAACCGGATAAGATCCGGATAGCCTTTTAATTCCTTGCGTGGTCAATCCTTGAGTTGGAACAGCCGCTGCAGCGCATCGAGCAGGCCGTGGGGCGGGCCGTTTTGCGACTCGTCTCGCAGGGAGGCGAGTGGCGGGTGAAGCATTTTGCCGACCAGTCGATCGGCGAATTGCTCGATTTCGCGGCGGGAACGTTCATCTAGTTCCGGCAACCGCGCGAACAGGCGATCCAGTTCCGCCGATTGGGATTTTTCGAGCCCGGCACGGAAGCGGGCGATCACTGGCCCGCTGGCGCGGTGTCGGATATCGGCGATAAAGCGGCGGGTTTCTTCCAAAACGATTTCTTCTGCCACGGGTAATTCCTTGCCGCGTTCTGCGCGATTGCGATCGCAGGCTTCGCGCAAATCGTCGATGCTGTAGAGATAGACCCCCAACTCCTCTCGGACGGCGGGATCGAAATCTCGCGGCATGGCCAGATCTAAAATAAACAACGGCCGCTGGTAGCGCTCGCGGGCTACGTGCCGTCGGTACTCATCGAGACTTACGATCGGACGGTCAGCACCGGTGGTGCTCACCACGATGTCGGCTTTGACCAATTCCTCGGTAAGATTTCTCCAGGCGGTGGGCAGGCCATGCCATTCGGCGGAAAGCTCCAGCGCCCGCTCGTAATCGCGGTTGAGAATAATCAGTCGGCGAGCACCCGCTTCGGTAAGGTAGCGGATAGTTTCCTGGGCCATTTTTCCGGCCCCGATGACGAGCACCCGTTTGTCGTCAAACCGCTCGAAAATGCGCGTGGCAAAATCGGCGATAGCCAGGCTAGGGATGCTCACGCGGTGGCGGTGCAGTGAAGTTTCGCTGGTCACGCGACGAGCCACGCGAAGTGCGGACTGAAACAAGTGATGCATCAGCGGCCCGGTGCAGCCCAACTGGCCCGCTAGCTCGTAGGCCTGCTTGACCTGACCGAGGATTTGGGCTTCGCCCAGCACCATACTATCGAGGCTGGCGGCTACGGAGAACAGATGCTGGACGACCGCGGCGTTTTCGAGGGTCACGATCTCATTTCGAACATCGTTCACGGGCACGTTATGGAAGTCGGCGAGGTGCGAAATGGCCGCTTCTACGCCGCAGCCCGAAGTATCGCCGCTCTCTGCCGTATAGAGTTCGACCCGATTGCAGGTCGAAATCAGCACGGCTTCGGTGTCGACATGTCCGGCATGCCACGCGACGAGCGCGTCGGCCGTTTGTGTTGGGCTGAAGGCAAGCCGCTCCCGCACGGCCAGACTACTGTGAGTGTGGCTGCATCCGACCATCGTAAGTTTGACGGAGGATTCCATGACTGTCCGATTACAACCCGTGCCCTGATTTTACGAGTGCCAACACCAGCACCGTGACCACCACAAATGCGAACGAGGCGAGCGTGAGGTAGGCGACTTTGCGACCTCGCCGGGCGGCCGGATAAACGACCCGGAACGCCTCGGCCGCGACCAGCCAAAGCAGCATCGCTGCAGAACTTTGCACCACGGGGTCGCTCCACAGGTTGAGCGACGAATCGTGCCGCAGCTTGAGACCGCTGAGCACCAGGCCGGAGGCAAAGCCCAACAAAATTAGCACGGTCGACACGGCGAGCATGCGGCTATTGATGCGTTCGAGCCATTCGAGGCTGGGAAGTCGCCATGAGCCAAGCGAAAAGCGAGCGTGTTTGAGGGCGTAGCTTTGCAGCAGATACATCATGCCGGCGAGGAATCCGACGCACATACTGAGGATGCCCAACAGCAGCAGCATCCCATGCGCCAAGCCCCAAAAGTAGAAGGTACGGTCGGGAGTGAATGGCTCCTGGCTGGCGGCGAGCGACGCGGTGACCAGACCCAGCACCAGCGGCAGAAGCACGACTCCGCTGGGAGAGCGAGGCAGATACAAAATGGCTGCCAGGTACACCAGCGCTAAAGCCCAGGCCGCCGATGAGAGCCATTCAGCGGGTGTGGAAAGTGGCACCGGCTCGGTGGTAAAGCGGCTGCCAAGCACGACGCTATGGACCACAAAGCCAGCCAGCGCGAACGCGGCCAGTGCGATCCGCCGGCCCGGAAATCGCTGCTTGAGGCCCACGAGTTCCAGCGCAAGAGCCACCGAGTAGCAGGCGGCAAAAACCACAATCCAAATGCCAGACATCATGACGGCCAGTGCGTTTTTCTGCCAACGTGTCTTTCAACTCGGCATCGTGCGGCAGGCAGCTTGTGGGTGGGGGTGGAAGACATCGAAAGTTAGTGGGTCGCGCGTTCGATAACGGATCAAGGAGCAGACAGAGCATCGCCATCCAGACCGTATTGCTTCAGTTTTTTGTGGAGCGTGTTGCGATTAATGCCCAGCCGGCTGGCGGCTTTGATCTGCACTCCTTCGCACTCCGCGAGCACTTGGGCGATCACTTCTCGTTCGACGCGATCGACAACTCGGCTATGCAAATCTTCAGCCTCCTTATCGGCTGAGGACAACCCCATGTGAACCAATTCCTCGGCGAGCGAGTCGAAATCCAGACGCCGCAGGCCAATGGTGCGCGGCTGGCGGCCAAAGGCGACGACCTCGGGGAGTAAGTCGAACGTCAGCTCGTCGCCCGGGGCCATTACCACTACGCGTTCGACGTAGTTCTGCAGCTCGCGGACATTGCCTGGCCAGTCGTATTCTTGGAGGGCGGCTAATGCCCGCGGCTCAATGTGGGCCACGTAACGATCGTTCTGTTCATTGTAAAGATCAAGGAAGTGGGCGACGAGCTCGGGAATGTCTTCGCGTCGCTCGCGCAAAGGGGGCAAAGGAATTGGCACCACGTTCAGACGGTAGTACAAGTCTTCGCGGAAGCGGCCTTCGTTGGCTTCCGTTAGTAAATCACGGTTGCTGGCGGCGATCACACGGGTGTCGACGCGGATGGTCTGCGTGTCGCCCACGCGTTCGAACTCGCGCTCCTGCAGGGCGCGGAGCAACTTGACTTGCAAGTGCGGCGTGGTGGAGTTGATTTCGTCGAGAAAGATGGTGCCTGTGTGGGCAGCTTCGAAGCGACCGGTGCGGTTTTCGATGGCTCCGGTAAATGCGCCGCGGACATGGCCAAAGAGCTCACTTTCGAGCAAGCTTTCAGAGAGGGCACCACAATTGACGCGGACGAAAGGCCGATTGCGGCGCTGGCTGAGCTCATGGACGGCGTGCGCAATCAGTTCTTTGCCTGTACCCGTTTCGCCCAACAGCAGTACCGACGCGCAGCTCCGCGCGACCTGGCGCGTGACGCGATAGACCTCCTGCATCGCGGCGCCCGAGCCGATGATGCCCGGCAAGGGTTCGACCACCAGCTTGTCGTTCGAGATGTTTCGCAGCGATTGACTCATTGCGTATAAGTAGCTGGAAAAAGTTGAGCAGCATCGGCCTGGGCGCGGAGCGATTCGATTGCATCAAGCACGGTGCCGAAAACCTGCTGGGTGTCGGCATCGAGCGATTCACTGGCGTTGTATCGATCGTATTGACGCAGGATCTCGGCTTCGGTCAGCAGGACCCCGTGCCGCTGGACGCTCATGGCAAACGCTTGGGCGGCTTGCCGGCGCGATTTCATGGGGATGTTCAGGTGACTGGCAAAATCGACCAGCGAACGTTGGCTCGCTGGCGTGCCAAGCAACTCCAGCGTGGCGACGGAACGTTCGGTCAGCGCTGGTAGGTAGAGCGCGGCTTCCACAATTGGGGCCTGGCGATGGAGGTCGTAGAAGGTGTTTTCGCGGGCGAGCAGGTTGCCCAGCCAATTGAGCGCAGCCCCGGCCATTTTGGCCCGATCTTGGGGAGTAACCGGGTCGCGGCCGGAAATGCCTTCGAGTCGGGCGACAAGTTCTTCCAGGGCTGCTGCCGATTGAGGCCGCGGGAAGGCCACAACACGCTGATGTTCGTTAGCGAGCCGATGCGCGACATCGAGCCGATCGCCGTGGGCGAGGAGGCCGATCGGAATCTGGCCGGTGGCGGACGTGGTTCGCAGGGCGTAGAGTACGTCGCGGATGCCGGGGCCGTCGATGTCGACGTCGACCAGCACCATTTCCAGGTCGGCCGATTGCTGGGCGGCGGCAACAGCCGCGCCGCCTCGATTGGCGGCATCGGCTTCGATGCCAAGTTCAGCCAGTCGGCCGGCGAGCGTGGAAGCGTGGCCTGAGTTTGACATTGCCACCACGGCACGACGGCCGCTGGCGCTGGTGGCAAAGTAGCCGAGTGTTTCGGGTAAGCGGCTAGCGCCGGGAAAAGGCGACTGGGGATCGAGCGCCATGATGGCCGAGAGAGCGGCGAAACGGACGCGGCGGTTGGGGTAAACCAGTGCCTCGGCGAGCGGGGCAGGGTTCGGCGAACTGGCGAACAGCGCGCCGATATCGCCGCGCGCGCCGATGACTTCGGCGGAGGCGACCGCGGCGCGGGGCAGGTCGTGCTTCATGGCCGAGTGTAGCACCAGGTTGAGCATGTCGCCATCGGCGGTAACGAGCAGCTTCTCGATCACCGACGTACGACCTGCACCGACCAAGCCTTCGGCCTCGAGCCCAAGCACCAGCGCCTGACAGTGGACCAGCCGCTGGTCGGGTCGCACCTTGGCATACTCGAGCGCGAGCCGGGCGGCCCAAATGGCATGCGCATCGTCGACGGGGCAGCGTGTGGCGGAGAGTTTTTTCGACGCATCGTTCCACTGCCAGAGTGCGACAGTGTTGTTTTCGTCGGCGACAAACAACCGCATGCCACGCCTGTGGCGGCCGATGGCCTCATCGAGCAGCTTGACAGCGCTGGTGGTGGACGATTCGGTGGCGATGAAAGGTTTGGCGAGCGTTACTTGCATCGCCTTGAGGATGCGGATTACATCGCGGCGGAGCGCACGGTCGGAAGTTGTCAGCATTCCGAGAAGCGGATCGACCGCGGCTGGGTCCATGTAAACGATCGCGGTGGCGATGGCGCGGCGACGCTGAGGATCGGTTTCTCGAGCGAGTGCTTCGAGCGCGGCAACAACGCCCACTTCGCCCGCCGCAGCAAGATCGAGCCGAGCCGCGGTGCGAGATGAAGCGGTGGGAGCAGTCAGTTGGTCGATGAGCTGAGCGATCCGCTGGGGGTCCCTGCTGCGAGCGGCAGCCGCGGTCATGCTGGCTTCGGCAAATTCCTGGCCGGCAGGCGCAAGTGCCGCGGTGCGGGCAAGCTGCAGCATGCGGTGGGAGCCAAATTCAGCGACCAGCGCGGCTTGCTGCTCATCGCTGAGATTGAGTTCAATGAGCTCCTGTAGGATCGGGGCGGCTAGCTCGGGCCGCTTGAGGTCGACCAAAGCCAACACGGCACTAAGATAGTGAGTTGGCTTGGTGCGAGGAAGCTCGAGCGCAGCGAGCACCGCGGGATTGGATTCCGGCACAAGCTGCTCATTAGGCGAATTCGCTTCAGCGAGCGGGCTAGCCGCCTGTTGCGCAAGTGTCGCGGCGCAGCACCAACTGAACCCTGCGAGGAGTAACACGGTTGAAATACTTTTGAATCGTATCATGGTGCAAGGTTGCGCGTCGTAAACGACGCGGCTAAATGTCTTGAGCCAATTGTTGACGCCAATGATCGAGTTGATGGGCGACTTGTGCGGGATTGGTCGAGCCGTAGCTGGTGAAGGCGGCAACGGCCTGTTCTGCGCCCAGGACCGCATACGCACGCTCGTCGAGTGCGGAGTGCGCGGCTCGGAGTTCAGTCAGTGGTAGTTCGGCGAGCGCGACGCCGCGCTTCATCGCGGCGCCGACCAGTCGGCCAATGATTTCGTGGGCGGTGCGCTGGGGCACGCCCATCAGGATCAGGTGCTCCATGAGCGTGGTGGCGTCGAGGTAGCCGCGATCGAGGCAAGCCGCGATCGTGTCGCGTTGCAATTCCGCACCGGCTACCAGCGGTGCAGCCAGCGCGAGCGACGCCCGCACGGTATCGGTGGCGTCGAATAGCGGCTGCTTGTCTTCCTGTAAGTCGCGGTTGTAAGCCAACGGCAAGCCCTTCACTAGGATTAGGAGCGTGGTCAGGCTGCCAATCACGCGGCCCGTCTTGCCGCGAATCAACTCGAGCACGTCGGGGTTGATCTTCTGCGGCATGATCGACGAGCCGGTGCAAAAAGCTTGCGGCAGCTTAAGAAATCCGAATTCGGTGGTCGACCAGAGGATCCACTCCTCAGCCCAACCGCTCAGGTGCTCGGCAATCATGGCCAGGCAAAAAGTGAATTCGAGCACGAAATCGCGGTCGCTCGAAGCGTCGAGGCTATTGGCGAGAAGGCCTTCAAAACTGAGCTCTTGTGCGACCATCCGACGATCGATGGGGATGGTGGTGCCGGCCAGGGCCGCGGCTCCCAGCGGCAATTGATTGACGCGGCGGCGGCAATCCGCGAGGCGCTCGCGGTCGCGCTCGAATTTTTCGCAGTAGGCGAGCCAGTAGTGCGTTGCCAGCACCGGCTGGGCCCGCTGCAGATGGGTATATCCCGGCAGAATTACGCCAAAATAGCGCCGGGCCAGCTTTGCCCCGGCCCGCCGCAGGTCTTGCAGCGCCTCCAGCAACTCTCTTACCTGATCCCGCAGGTACAGCCGGATATCCAGGGCTACCTGGTCGTTGCGGCTCCGAGCCGTGTGCAGCTTCCGCCCCACTTCCCCGATCAGGACCGTCAACCGCCGCTCCACGGCCATGTGAATATCTTCGTCCGCGGCCTCAAACTCAAACTCACCCCGGTCGATCTCGCCCCGGACCGCCTCCAGACCCGAGACAATTTCGTTCACCTCGACCTGAGTTAATATCCCTTGCTTGCCCAACATCCGGGCATGCGCCATGGACCCGGCAATGTCATACCGGTACAGTCGCCGGTCAAAATCCAGGGAGGAGGTAAACTCCTCCACCAACCGGGAGGTCTCCCCGCTAAACCGCCCCTGCCAGGGCTTTTCTTTGTTTTGATCCATGCCTGTGTCTCCCTGGCAGCCAGTTAATACTTGCCAGCTATTCGGAGCAAGTTACAATCTTTACTGACCACTGACCACTGATCACTGATCACTGCTCCAACTTGGCCCGAATCTTCAATCGCAGCGCATTCAACCGGATAAACCCGGTGGCGTCGGCCTGCTGGTAGTCCCCCCCGGCCTCGAAGGTCACCAGATCCGGCCGATACAATGATTTTGGCGCCTTCCGGCCCACCACCGTGACGTTGCCTTTATACAGTTTCAGCCTGGCCGTGCCGGTCACCGGTTTCTGGGCCTCGTCCACCAGGGCCTGGAGCGCGTACCGCTCCGGCGCAAACCAGTAGCCGTAATATACCAGTTCCGCATAGCGGGGGATCAGGCTGTCCCGCAGGTGCATGACCTCCCGGTCCAGGGTCAGGGACTCCACCGCGTGGTGCGCGGCCCGCAAAATCGTCCCGCCCGGAGTCTCATAGACGCCCCGGGACTTCAGCCCCACGTAACGGTGCTCCACCAGGTCCCCCCGGCCGATACCGTGCTCGCCGCCGATGCGGTTCAGGTGCTCCAGGATGGTGAAAGGGCTCAGCCTATGCCCGTCCACCGCCACCGGGTCCCCGCCCTCATAGTCGACCTCAATATACTTTGGCTGATCCGGCGCCTCTTGTGGAGATCTGCTCAACAAAAACATATCCGCCGGCGGCTCGGCCCAGGGGTCTTCCAGGATGCCGCCTTCAAAACTGATATGCAGCAGGTTCCGATCGCTGGAGTACGGCTTCTCCTGGGTCACCGGCACCGGGATGCCGTGTTTTTGGGCATAGTCCACGCAATCGGCCCGGCCCTGCAAAGTCCACTCCCGCCACGGCACAATAATCTTCAGTTCCGGCGCCAGGGCCATATACGTCAGCTCGAAGCGCACCTGGTCGTTGCCCTTGCCGGTGGCCCCGTGGCTCACTGCGTCCGCCCCGGTCTTCCTGGCCACCTCCACCTGGGCCTTGGCGATTAAAGGCCGGGCAATGGAGGTCCCCAGCAGATACTGCCCTTCATACAAGGCGTTGGCCCGGAACATGGGAAAGATAAAATCCCGGGCAAACTCCTCCCGCAGATCCTCGATATACACCTCGGACGCGCCCGTGGCCGTAGCCTTGGTTCGCACCTCGCCCAGTTCTTCACCCTGCCCCAGATCCGCAGCAAAAGCCACCACTGGACACTGATAGGTCTCCATGAGCCACTTGAGGATTACCGAGGTATCCAGCCCGCCGG
>JBGSUJ010000078.1:0-38360 GCA_041753435.1 Pirellulales bacterium
ATAGCCAACCGCAGACGGCTGGAATCGAATTGTCAAAGATCAGTCGTGCAAGCCGTGGTTGCGGCACCAAGTGGCGGAGGAAATCGCCTCACACGCCTCCCACGCGGAGGAAATTGCCTCGACGCGAAGCGGGGTCGCAAATACTATACGGATGTTTATATCATGGTCGGTGGCCGGAAACAACCACTATTTTTGGCCAGTCGCGGCGTGGGCGCGTTGAGAGTACGCATTGCACTTGTCCGCAGGCAAGCTAGACGGACTGCCTGCCGGGATTGAATTTAATTCCGGCGGGCCCCGCATGGCCCTTGGCTGCCAGCAACGAAGTTTCACGCCGAGGCGCGGAGAGCGCGGTGCTCCTCTGCGTTCTCTGCGCCTTGGCGTGAGTTGCTTTCTCGAGTAGGTTACGAGTTGCGGCGCTGCCGGAAGGGCGGTTTGGCGAAAGTTCTGTGAAACAACCTCAAGAATTCAACGGGTGCCACCGGTTGCCGCAACCGGTGTTGCGCAGCCACCCGAGGCATGGGTGCCAGGTTTGGACCCGCGACCGTAGTGCCGATCGGTTGCAAGGGCCTCTTGCTGCGCCCAGGTTGAGGAGAACCTGGGCTAGCGCTGTTGTTAGGGGCAATGGCGAGTGCGGGACTGTTGCTGCGGAGGAGACGTTCAGCGAACGCTTTCTACTTTTTCTCCTTTACCCTTTAGCTTTTCTGCCGCCGAGGTTGCGAGTTGCGCGATTTTGAAACCACGTCGTGTCGTCGTGCCGTTGTGGCCCAATGAAACCACAACGCAGAAGATAACCACAACGACACGACGGCGCGACACATCAATTTTCATAATGGACTTGTGGCTTTGAACTGGTATCCGTCGCCTGGGGGCGCCGCCCGCCGTGCCGGTGAGGTGGCACGACTTCACGCGGTGGGAGCGGTTTCGTTGTGTTGTGTTGTCTCATCAACCGGGCAAACGCGCTGTCGCAGCTTCGTGGTCGACGCCGTTAAGGCGGATTATTCAAGAACCGTCAGCGAATGGACTTCAGTCCACGAAGCAAGAAATGGTTCGGAACACACGGCGCACAGAGTGCCCTTGAGGGAAGTTTAATAACTGTCGGGATTTCCAGCTCCAATTCCATTACGTCTCAAATTCATGAATAATCCGGGCTAGAAACTACGGACCAAAACGGTCCTTCAGCCGACGAAAAAATGTGCCGATTCGCCGCTCGCCTGGCCGCAACCGGGACTCTCGCCGTGATGATGCGGCTTTATTCATTGCGGCGGCCGACTCACGCCCTGTGGGCCAATCTGCACCCCCGGTGGTAACCGCCGCTGGCCTTGAGCGCGTTCGTTCATCCGCTGGCGAATGAGCTGAAGCTCCTGCGTGTCGAGCGTGCCATCGCCGTTGTGATCGCTGCCGCGGAGCATGCCGCGCATCTGCGTGGGAACTTCGTCGGATGAGAGCTGGCCATCGCCGTTGCGGTCGTACTGCATGAGCTGGCCGTCGACCTGACGTGGGTCGCCGCCACCCGGTCCACCAAGTTTACCCGGCCCGCCGTGACCGCCAAACGGATTGCGGTGATTTTGCATTGCAGCCATCAGTTCCGCGCGATCGATCGCACCGTCACCATTGCTGTCGGCACCTGGCAGCATCTGGGCTAGATGCGACGGCATTTCGTCAGCCGAAAGTTTGCCGTCGCCGTTCTTGTCGCCGCTCATCAGGTGATCGATGACCGTTGCGGGATCGCCAGCCCGCAGGCCAGCCCCGCCGGGCCCATTCGATTGCCCGAGCGCCTCTTCGCGCGTGATCTTGCCATCCTTGTCAGTGTCGAGTTGTTTCAACGCGGGCACTGCCTTGCGAAGTTCGCGGATCGTGATGGCTCCGTCGCCATCAGCATCGATCACGTCGAAGATGAGGCTCGAGGGCATCGCATTCGCTGGCGGACCAACTGGGGGACGGCCATATTCGCCGCCTGCGGGCGGCTGGGCCGTGGACGACGCCACGAACGCAGCGTAAACAATCGCCATACCCAAACTTGTTTTCATCTCTGGTTCCTTGATTGGTTAGTTCATTGCCCAGCGGAGAAGGCATCGTGCAGCCGCTCGCTTCTAGCGGCCTTGATCAATTGTACTCCGCTCCTGCATTGAACTTCGCTAACGGCCAGCGGTTTCGCTAGGCTCCGGGTTTTTTTGCTGGATTGGGCGAGTTTGCGGCATTGTGCGAGTTCAATTTCGGCAGGTCCGCACGGTCCTTGAACCCCATTTATGCGGAGCGCAACAACCAATATTGCGCAAGAAATCTGCTGCCGCATGACCCAATAGGACGAGGACTCAACTCAGCGCAACTCGGCGATGCAGCGCAAGTAGCACTCCCAACGCGTAAAACAATTGCAGCGAACTTGGCTCCGGAACTGCGACAGCGAAAAAGGATTGCTGCTCGCCAAATCCGAGCAGGGCCACATCGCCAAAGCGGGCCTGCCAAATCACGAAGTCGGCTTCGTCCACCGCACCATCCACGTTGCCATCGGCCCCTGTGCCGCTGACGGTAGCCTGCCCGGCAGCGTCGCGCCACACCGTGTAATCGGCGGCGTCGACACTCCCCTCGCGGTTGAAGTCGCCGCGGATGCCATATACAAATTGGGCGGCGGCGATGTCGTCTGGATGCAATTGCTGATTGAGTGCCTGGCAACAAAACGGCGCGTTGGGATCCTGCCAGTCGCCGACATACATCACCCGTTGATCGGGATTCTCGCCCGCCCACTTGGGATGATTGAGCCCAATTGCCGCGTGCCCCAACTCGTGCAGAAATAGTCCTTCGAGATCATCGCCATAATTGAATGTATCGACTGGGGTAACATCCTCGATCCCCGTGGCGATATGGAACGGCGCGATCTGTGCTGTACGAGCCAGATTGAAGATCACATCGCCAGAATAAGGAAACAGTTCGTGCCCGCCGAAGCCCGGAGGGCCGATGCCGATGGCTCCGGGGACGCCCCAAATCGATTCGTTGAGTGTGAAGGCCGCAATCCGAATCATCGGACTCGAGGAACCCTCCGCCGCGATGGGCAGCCCTGCATCTTCAAGCGGCCCTACAAACGTAATGTTGGCCACCGCCGACCAACTGTCAAACGCCCGTTGGATGGCCGCCTCGAACGCGCCGGCTCCGTGGTTGTTATTGATCAGGTCGCGGATTTGAGAGAGTTGGCTCGTGCCTTCCAGGCCCTCGGCGTTGGGGTCCGCCAGAGTGCCATCGGGCACAAACCCCCAAGTGACGATCGCACCACTACCCGCCAACGGATCGTCGCCCCACTTCGAGCCGGCACCGTTGCCGATCGTGTCGAAGGCAGTCGCAGAACGCACCCCGACCAGCATCGTAATGGCAAATAACAAGACCTTGATCCAGTTCGGCACCCGCACCATGCCGCAATTATAATTTATGGTCGGCAAGAAACGCAAGGTTTTTTCCCGGGCGAGCGAGAACATGGCCTAACAAGAAGCCGGGGCGAGGATCTGAATTGCAACCTTTGCCAAAGGTCGGATCGCAGGGAACTTTGCCCCGCTCGGATCCTGTTCACATACTACGGCATATAATAGCGAGGATACGCGGTCGGCTCAGGCATTCGCAGCTCATAGTGACCTTGGAGAAATGTCACGATGTCGATCAATTGGGCGACAGTCATCGCTTCGTTGTAATTCGTCATCCGCGAATGTCCATCTTGGGCTATGAGGCTCGGTGAGTATCCCTGTGCCAGTCGATGCGACGGATTGATAATCGCTGTCACCAGATCGTCGTAATCGCGCACGCGATCAACTTTTCCGCCCAGTTCGACGATCGCCTGGTCAGGCTCTTCGCCGATTGGCATTTCGATGCCGCTCACCGAATGGCAATCGTAGCAACGAAAGGTCACGAAGGCCTCTTGGCCACGTTTGGCATCCCCCGGCGGCAATGTGAATCCCTCGTAGCTACTCGAACATCCGCAAAGCGCTGCGACCAACCAGAGCACCGTGAACAGAATTGACTTGCACATGGCGCATTCCTCCATTTAAGGCGGCATCCGCGTTGCACTTTTCTACCCCGATTACTTATTCCACACTGCACCTTGTGTGCCGAATGTCACCCGAGTCTGTTCGTGGATTTCTCAGACCGCAAGACAAGCAAAAGTGTGCTAAATTGCGCGCCCCAGCGCGATTCCGCCCAGGACAAACCGAACCCTGTGCAAGTCGTGGACTCAATCGGGGCGGTTGCGGCACACCAGACGCTCGAAGTGCAGACGTCCTTGGCAATCGCCCGGAGCCTATGCGTGAACCAGGCTGGTGGGCGTACCAGGCAAGTCTTGAAATGTTCGCAACCTCAGACGTCGCACTGCATGAGCAGTTCGTCCTTGCCGACACGGTGGCAAAAGTCGCCAAACGTTTCTCCGTCATGGCGACCTTCCTTGAACAGGCGAAAAACTGGCAACAGCATCGGCACCACCTGGTCGGTTGGCACCAGGTCTTTGTAGATGAAGTTCAGCCGATCGCCCAGCACTCGGCCGCCAAGAAAAATCGTGTACTTGTCCTTCGTCTTGCCGACGAGACCGATATCCGAATTATAGGGCCGGGCACAACCGTTGGGGCAGCCTGTCATCCGTGTGGTGAAGACTTCATCCTGCAATCCGAGGGCTTGCAGTTCCGTTTCCATTTGATCGACCAGCGACGGCAATGCCCGCTCGCTTTCGGCGACAGCCAAGCCACAAGTGGGCAGGGCAGGGCAAGCCATCGACCAGCGGCGGACACTCGAGATATCTTCGCTCAGCGGCACGCCGTGTTCGCGTAAAATCGACTCCAAATGGGTACGATCCTCCGGCGCGATGTCGCAGAAGATGATGCTCTGATGTGGCGTGAGACGAATCGGCGGACGGAGCGTCGAGCAAATGACCCGCAATGCCGTCTTGAGCCGCATCGATTCAACATCTTTAATCCGTCCGTTCTCGATATTTAAGCCATAAAATAACAGTCCATCCCCCTGCTCGTGCCAGCCCATGCCATCGTTGAAACCGTGGACACCGACGGGCTTTGCAGCGCCGAGGACGCCGCCGTAATATTCTTCGACCTTTTCTTTGAACCGAGAAATTCCCCAGTCGTGAATCAGATACTTCAAGCGGGCCACCTTGCGATCTGCCCGATTGCCGAAGTCGCGGTAAACTTTCACAATGGCGATCGCAGCGTCGACCACTTCCTCAGCCGATGCATAGCCCAGTGGAGTTGCCACTGCGGGAAACGTCTTCTTGGCGCTCGGTGTGACGCCAAAACCACCGCCTACTAGTACGTTATATCCAACCACATTCCAATCTTCGCAAATCGCCAGCAGGCCCACATCGTTCGAGTAGATGTCGGTGCTATTGTCGCCCGGCAGACCAATCGCAAATTTGAACTTTCGTGGCAAGTAGTTGGAGCCATAAATCGGTTCGACCGGATCGGAGCCACCGCTCGCTTGGCGTGCGTCTCCGTTGAGGGAGTTACCGACTAATTGGCTCTCACCCGTGTCATTGTCGGTGAGCCAAATTTGGTGATAAGCTTTTGTATTCGGCTTGAGCCTCATGGCAAGTTCGTCTGCGAGGGCCTGCATTTGTTCGTGTACAGGGTCACCATTGTACGGGCAGGGGGTGCACATCACATTGCGCTTCACGTCGCCGCAAGCCGCGAGCGTCGTGAGTTGAATTTCGTTGATTCGTGCGATCGTTCGCTTGAGATCCTGCTTCAGGATGCCGTGGTGCTGCAATCCCTGCCGGGTCGTAATTCGAAGTGTCGTATTGCCCACCTCGTCACAGAGGTCGATCTCGGCCAGTAGTTGGTCGCTAGTCAGCCGACCTCCGGGAATCGCCGTGCGGACCATGAAGCTATAAAACTTGGCCTTGGCGGGGCCGTCGATGCGGGCTTCGGCGCGCCGCTCTCGGTCGTCCTGCTGGTAGGTTCCGTGGTGCTTCAGCAGTTGGGTGCTGCCTTTCGAGACATGGTCGGTATCGTCGGCCAGGTCTTGCGGTATCTGGCCCACCAGATAATTGCTCTCCGCCTTGAGCTTTTCGACGGGGCTCAGCTTACCCGCAGAGATTTCTTCTGTCGCTTCCGGAACGTCAGCCATGTATGTTTACCAATTCGCTAAACTTTACCCAGACATCGCTTGCTGCCAAATCAAATGATACCTTGCCGGAGGCGGTTAGGCCAAGATTGGTGGGGCGCGAATGGCAAGCCTTCAGTTTCTGCGGTTCTGTTGTTCAAATCGGCAGATGGACGCTAAGTTATCGCTTGGCAGGTAAACGTTGAGCCGCCTTCATCCCTCCCTATTCTATCCCATGCGATGATTGCCATGCCGAGTTGCTTGCCGCGAGCCGTGAGCCTTCAAGGGATTGTTGTCCTGCTGGCCACTGGCTTTGGTGCCGGCCGCTGGTTTCCTGCTCCAGGGACCGCTGGGGCTGCCATAGGTTCGTTGTTGGCCTGGGGGATTAGCTATCTGTCGAGCCCGCTGTGGCAGATCGTGGCCCTTGTCGGTCTCGTTTTGATTGGGATACCGCTTTGTACCGAGGCTGGACGAGCCCTGGGAGGCAAGAAAGACAACCAAGCCATCGTGTGGGATGAGATTGTCACCGTTCCAATCGTCTTTCTAATCGTGCCGCTTGATAGCTGGGCGATCGGGCTCCTTGGATTCGCGCTACACCGCCTGTTCGATATCACCAAGCCACCTCCAGCCCGGCAAGTCGAACGGCTGCCCGACGGATTAGGCGTGATGGCCGACGATTGCGTGGCAGCGTTTTACGCATGTGTTGCACTCTACGGCATCGTGGGGCTATTGCGTTGGGCCGGAATGCCGCTGGACGGCTGACACGCTCGGCCCTTCGCGTTAGAATCACCTTGCAGGCCGTCTTTGATTGGCTCTTGACCTTCGACTCTTAAAGCTCGACTCCTCCATGGCTGCCACGATCCTCGACGGCAAAAAACTGGCGCAGCAAATTCGCTCGGAGCTCGCTGAGGAGGTGATCGAGTTCATCCAGAACAACGGCGTCGTCCCCTGTCTGGCCGCTGTGCTTGTCGGCGAAGATCCGGCCAGCGAAGTTTACGTCCGCAACAAGCGGAAAGCCTGTGAGGAAGTGGGCATCGAAAGCCAGCTGCATCGACTTCCTGCCGCTGTGACTTCCGAAGATTTGCTACGGCTGGTGGCCAAACTCAATAAAGATGATGAGGTACACGGCATTCTTGTTCAATTGCCATTGCCTCCGCAGATCGACGCCAGCCGCGTGGTGCATGCCATCAGTCCGGCTAAAGATGTTGACGCGTTTCACCCTGAAAACGTTGGTCGGCTGGTGCAGGGCAAGCCCCGCTTTCTGCCATGCACGCCCCATGGTGTGCAACAACTGTTGATGCGAAATAACATCGAAATCGCCGGCCAGCATGTTGTGGTCGTCGGCCGCAGCGATATCGTCGGCAAGCCGCTGGCGATTATGCTGGCCCAGCGCGGGCCGGGTGGCGACGCAACAGTTACAATTTGCCACAGCCGCACCCGCGACCTAGCTGCTATCACACGGCAGGCCGATATTCTGGTCGTCGCCATTGGCCGGCCAAAGTTTGTCACCGCCGACATGGTCAAGCCCGGAGCGACGGTGATCGATGTCGGTATTAATCGAACGGACCAGGGCTTGGTGGGCGATGTCGACTTCGATGCGGTACGAGAAGTTGCCGGCGCGATTACGCCAGTTCCCGGGGGCGTCGGCCGGCTGACCGTAGCACTGCTGTTGAGAAATACGCTGGTGGCAGCACAAGCCTTGGAAACCTAAAGAGTTTTCCGAATATCTATGTTAATTGCTTTCTGTGGGCGTCGTGATATCTTGAAGGCTTGAGGATTATCGTATTCGGTACTTTACATTATTCAGGGCGATATTCTGCTGCCGCTAGTTTGCACGTTCGCATCCGCCTGTTGCAACGGAGGACACATGTCATGAGCCAGCCCACAGGACCTCAGCCACCTCTTTCCGTCGCTCGCGTACTGTCGATTGTTTTGCCGGCCGCGATTGTGGGCATTGCCGCGTACGGACTGGCGTCTCGTTCGGTGACCACTGCCCGCCAGGAGAGCGCCCCGAACATACTTTCCAGAATGTTCACAGCGGAAAGCGTGCCCGCCATCAATGAGATGAGCTTTCCCGATGTGGATGACGATTTGGTTGCCGATCCTCCGTCGGACCCCGCCGAGTGTATCAATCCTAAGGTGCTCGTGTTTTCCTTTGTTGCTGGCGATATCGAAAGCGTCGAAGAACCCAAATGGCAAGAATTAATCAATGCCCTAGCCGAAAAGACTGGCCGCGAGGTGAAGTACGTTCATTATGCCAACGTCGACGAACAATTGGCCGCGCTCAAGCATGGCGAGGCCCATATTGCGGGCCTGAACACTGGCATCGTACCAACCGCCGTCCAGCGTGATGGCTTTGTGCCGATTTGCACCTTTGGTCGTGAGGATGGTTCGTTCGGATACACCATGCAATTCCTGGTCCCCGCCGGCAGCAAGATCAAAAGCGTCAACGATATCCGCGGTCACAAGGTGATGTTTACGCGGTTAGATTCGAATTCCGGTTTCAAAGCGCCGCTGGTGAAACTTATGGACACGGAAATGATGCCCGACCGCGATTATCAATGGGGTTTCTCGCAAGGACACGAGGAATCGATCAAGCGCGTTGTGGCCAAAGAGTTTGAAGTCGCCCCTGTGGCGAGCGACATCCTCACCCGCATGATCGAACAAGGCGACGTGCAGCAAGGCGATTTCGTTTCGATCTACACCTCTGAGCAATTTCCGCCCGCCACAATTGGCATCCCCTACAACCTCACGCCCGAATTGCGGAACGCTATCCGCGAGACCCTGCTTGGGTTCGACCTCCGAGGCACCGGACTCGAAGGAGAGTTCAGCGCCGATGCCGTCAAACTCGTGCCTGTGAATTACAAAGACGACTGGGCCAACACGCGGCGAATCGACCAAGTCGTTGCCCAATCGCGGAACAAGAACTAGCGGTAATCGCAGCTAACTTATTGCTGGCCCGCTGCGTTGCCGCAATGCTTCGTAGAACAGCACTGCTGCCGTCGTCGACACATTCAAACTGTCGGCAATGCCTCGCATCGGCAACCGTACCGGGTTGATTGTCGTTCCGTGCCATGCTTGGCTCAATCCCGCTGCTTCGCTCCCCAGCACCATGGCGATTCTGCCGCAAAAATCAGCGGATGTGTAGAGCTCATTGGCATCGGGCCGGGCGGCGATGATCCGCAAGTTCTGTTGCAGCAGCCAGGCGATCGTATCGGGAGTGGTCGCCGCGGCAACTTGCTTGCCGAACACTGTTCCCAAGCTGGCGCGTATCACGTTCGGATTAAATAAGTCGGTTCTTCCATCGGCCCAAACCACAGCATCCACGCCAGCCGCATCGGCACTGCGCAAGATCGCGCCTAGATTGCCCGGTTTCTCAACTCCTTCCACCACGGCAACCAGTGGACTGCCCGGCAGTTGCAGATTTTCGAGCCGTCTCAAGGGCGTCTCGGCCACAACTACCACACCGAATTGATCTCGCTCGCCGAAGCAAAGCTTTTCAAACACTGCTGGCGAGACAGTAATCAACTCGGCTCCAGCCCCTTGCAGCCGTTCCAGCACCGGCGCCATCGAGGTCGTACAGGCAGGGCCTTCCGAGATAAACGCTTCCAATGGCCTCACACCACACTCAATCGCGCGAAGAATCTCCCGCGCCCCGTCGATGATCAGTCGCGACTGCCTTTCGCGCTCGCGCCCGATCCGCAAACGCACCGCGTTTTTCACACGTGCATTCTGCCGGCTGGTGATCCGCGAAGTAGACATTGCCAGGAGGGGTTCCCGAGTTTGTTGAATTCCATTGTAATCTGCACTTTTGGAGAAAACAGCGGTAACTGATATCCAATCAAAAAGGCTCCTCCATCATGCTGCGGTTGCGAACTGCGAAAGCTCACCACTTTCGGACAGCGGCGGGGACCGGCCGACCGCGGTGCGATCCGCGACGGGTGCTGGACGGCATCTTGTGGGTGCTGCGCAGCGGGTCACCCTGGCGCGACCTGCCGGAGGAAGTCGGCACGTGAAAGACCGCGTGGCGCGGGTTCGACCAGTGGAACGGCGACGGCACACCGACACGATTCTCCGTCGCCTGCAAGGTTCGTTTGCCACCGCCGGGGCGATCGACTAGCGGCTGTGGTGCATCGACGGCACGGTGGTGCGGGCCGCACGGTGTGCCGCCGGCGGTGGAAAAAACGCCCCCCAGGAGCCTGGCGACCATGCCTTAGGCCGCTCCCGCGGGGGTTTTTCGACGAACATCCAACTCCTCTGCGACGGTCACGGGTTGCCGCTGCACTTCCATCTCACGACCGGCCCAACGCACGAATCGACGCTGCTCGACAAACTACCACGTCGCCGCCGACGTCTGCCTCGTCGACGAAGTGGGCGAGCGGACCGCGTGGCCTTTTGCGCTGGGTGGGGACAAAGGGTACCGGGCCGATTGGATCGACGAATACTTTCTCGAACTGGGCATCGAACCGGTGATCCCTTCGAAGGAGAACGAAGATCGTGCAGCCCGACCGGTCGCGTTCGACCAAGAAGCGTACCGCCGCCGCAACATCATCGAACGGCTCATCGGCTGGCTCAAAGAAAGCCGTCGCATCTTCTCGCGCTTGGAGAAGACTGCCAAAAACTTCGGCGGCAGGATCAAACTCGCCTTCATCCGACAGTAATTAATCTACAAGCTCGTTTGAGCGTTTTGGGACAAAGCCTAGTACGACATCAAGTGCTGATGGTATCGACACGACATATTTGGGAATTGGTTTGGGTGGCAGCGACGTGATTCCAACGAGCGCATCGATTGATTCGCCGCCACTGTGGAACCTATTTCCGAGCCGACGATTGATTTTGACACGATCTGACGAAAGTAGAAGCACAGCGCTAACGATTGGCGCAGATTTCGGTCCAGTGCGCGCCGTGCCGGAACCATCTTCAGCTTTGCTTCTCATCTGCCGCTGCTCAACTTTTTCACGTTCTCTCGGCACTTAGGCAGTCTTTAGTGACCGCATGATTTGTCGATGCGTCAGCCCAAGAAATGGAAACCGCCAAAGATACCAGGAACAAAGGAGGAATGTCACATGACGATTCGACGATCGAGAAAATGCCAATCGTTTTTGCGAGCACCTGCCAGGCGCCAAGCGCGACGGATATTGCGCATCGAAGCCTTGGAAGATCGGCGGATGTTGAGTGCGACTCCATTGACATCGAGCATTTCCATCGCGGATGACTTGATTGTTCAGGCAGCTCCATCCTACGGAAGGCTCGGCGAGGCCCTGCGACGGTTAGCGGAATCGTACGACGGATTTTTATACGGGATGAGCGAACAGGGTTTGGCGACGTTCATTCCTTATCGAGCAAGCTGATCGGGATGTATGGGCAGCGCATTTTGGCAACATGCTAACGCGATTCGGCGTGTGATCGTCTCGAAGGCGATCTGGAGGCGTTAGCTCTCCAACCTGCTTTGCCGCGGATGCGACTGGCCGATCACCATCTCGGCAAGCCTGCGTCGGCTCCTGCGATAGAGATATAAACCCACCACGGTCACGATACCGACGACGACCACCGTTGCGGTCAGTTCCGCATCGCGGACCCAATCTACCACTTCCTCGCCAAACAGATACGCCAGGCTGAACACAGTGACCACGACCAGCGACGCACACAGCAGGTTAATCAACAAGAATTTGCGAAAGGGCATCCGCACCGCGCCCGCCGCCAGATAGACCGGTCCACGTAATCCCACTAAGAAGCGTGACAACAGCATGACCTTGAAGGCGTGTTTCTCGATGGCTTCTTCAAACCGCTTCTCTCGCTTGGCGTGTAGTAGCTTGGCCAGCCGCGGATGGGCACCGAGTAGCGAGTCGCCCCAGCGATAGCCAATCGCATACATGATGCTGTCACCGAGAATCGCCCCCAGCAGACACGCCGCCAGCGCCGTTGGAGGATGCAGATTCCCCTCAGCACTGAGCACTCCGGCAAATACGATCGCCACTTCTTCCGGGATCGGCATGCCGCAGCCGGTAAGCACCAGAAAGAGGATGATTCCCAAGTAGCTGCTGGGATGGAACAAAACTGCCAGCATCACATCCGTCGTTTCATCGAGGTGAGCGCGAAAGACCTTTCGAAGAAATCCTTGCTGGCATTGTATCGACCGACCCAACGGTGCGTCGCCCGCAAAAATTTTGCGGGCAGTGCTAGCTCGGGTCTGTAGGCCGCCCAAATCGCCACAGAACTACATCGCCCGCTTGTTCACCAGGACAACTCAAAATAGCCGAAATCTCTGGCCGATGGGCACAGTATTCACCCACACTTGCCGGCCCCATCACATAAAACGCTGTCGACAAGGCATCGGCTTCGGCAGCGGTTGGGGCGATCACGGTGGCCGAATAAATACCTTCGACAGGCTGGCCGGTGCGCGGATCGAGCAGATGCCCATAGCGCCGCCCTTCGTGCTCGAAGAACTGAGTCCCTGAACCTGAAGTGCCGAGAGCCTGGTTGATCAAGCGAACTTCCGACAAACGTTCACCAGGTCGCAGCGGGTGCGGTACGCCGATAGTCCATCCCGGCCGGTCCCCGTGGGGGCAATTGCCGCGCGCCAGCACGCTGCTCCGCCCACCCTGCAGCAGGTAATCGCCCACCAGTTTTGCGTCCAGCAATTCTGCCATCCGGTCGAGCGCGTAGCCTTTGCCCATGCTGTTGAGGTGCAGCGTCACGCCCGGTCGACGGAAGGCAACTGAGCTGTTAATAGCATTGAACTCCACACCGTCCATCCCCACGCGATCCAAAGCGGCTGAAATCTCACGTGCCTCTGGCATTCGCCCCTGCCGTCGCGAAAAACCCCACACTTCGGAGAGCGGCCCACTTGTAATGTCAAAAGCACCATCGGTTTCGTGGAAGTGTCGCTCGGCCGCTTGAAATAGGGCGAACAGTCGCGGCTCGACCACCACTGGTCCCAAACCTGCGGAGCGATTGATCCGCAGCACTTCGCTATCGGCGCGATAGATCGTCAGTTGTTCTTCCAGTTGTTCTACCAGATCAAGTGCTGCCAGCACATGTTCCGTGGTGTCTTGACGGCCAGCCGCCAATTGCACCTCAAATTCGCAGGCCATCGCAGGCCGGCGAATGCTGGCCACGAAATTCGCCAGGCGCTCCGTTGAAACGGCACCCAAGATTGCTGCGGACGAAGCACCTGCCGCTTCTGTATCCGGGCCAATCACCGCGTTGGCGATCGCCTCGGCAGCGGCCCGGCCTTGTAAGAAATCTCGGCGAGTAGGATGACGACCGGTACTCATGCTAATTGATTGTAACCCGGGCTGAGCGTTGTGTCCGACCGATCGAAGGTATCGCCCGCAGCCAACAAAGCTCTTATACTCGACTCTGTGAATGCGAACAGGTCAACCAACCTGCGGAAAGTCTAAAGAGTTGAGCGAAATCTGGTGAGAAACGAACCGATTATCACTGCCTCAGGGCTGCGTGGCATCGTCGGCCAGTCGTTCACGCCAGAAGTGGCCTGGCGCTACGCGGCCGCGTTTGCCAAAATTCTGCCGCCAGGGCCTGTGGTCATTTCGCGCGACGGGCGGGCCAACGGACAGCCATTTATAACGCCTGTCACTGCCGGATTGATGCACGACCGCCCACGCGCCGTGCTCGACGCTGGAATCGCCGCGACGCCAACAACCGGTGTTCTCGTACGCCAGCTTGGCTGCGCAGGGGGCATCCAAATATCCGCCAGTCACAATCCAGCTGAGTACAACGGCATGAAGCTGTTCGGGTCTGATGGCCGTGTGGTATCGGAGACGATTGGTAAACAGGTGCTGGCCCGCTACCGCGAACTCGCGAACCAATCTCCCCCGCTGGCAAAGCCGTCGAAAGCTGAGCGAATCCCCGACACGATCTCCGCCCATCTTGCACTCGTCTCAGATATCGTTGACGTGCCCCGAATTCGCAATCGGCACTTTCGAGTCGTACTCGATGCCAACCACGGTTCGGGCAGCTTGCTCGGGAAATCCCTCTTGGAGCAATTTGGCTGCGAAGTCACCCTGCTCGGAGGCTTGCCGGACGGTCGATTCGCCCATCCGCCGGAGCCCACTGCTGAAAACCTCGCCAGCGTGTTTGCGACTGTCACACAACACGGCGCCCATCTTGGTTTCTGCCAAGACCCCGATGCCGACCGGTTGGCGATTATCGACGAGCGCGGCCGGTATCTCGGCGAGGAATACACGCTGTCCATCTGCGCGAATTTCGTACTCGCTCAGTCACCGGGGTCTATCGTCACGAACTGTTCCACCAGTCGCATGACAGAGGATATCGCTCATAAATACCGTGCGCCTTTTTATCGTTCTGCTGTTGGGGAGGCGAACGTCGTAGACAAAATGCTCGACGTGCGGGCTGTATTTGGCGGCGAAGGCAACGGTGGTGTGATTGATCCCCGCGTCGGCTTGGTTCGAGACAGCTTTGTCGGCATGGCGCTGGTGCTCGACGCAATGGCTGCCCGCGGCGTGGCAGTCAGCGAACTTGCCGATGAGCTACCCCGCTACGCGATCCACAAGACTAAAATCGATCTCCCCCGCGACCAGATCGCAGCCGCTCTCCATGCGCTGGAAAGTGAATTCAGCTCCGCCCGTGCTGATCGCCTGGATGGATTGCGCCTCGACTGGGGCAACCCCAATGGCAGCGGTAGCTGGCTGCTTGTTCGCGCCAGCAACACCGAACCTATCGTCCGCCTCGTTGCCGAAGCCCCTACCGCCGACGGCGCCGAACGACTGTGCCAGGAAGGCGAGCGGGTAATTCGGTCGCACAAACTCAGCCCAGGACCTTCCTACGGCTGACTCCGCGCGCTCCCAGCCAGGGAACACTCGTAGCGAGGCCCGCACCGCAATTGTTCAGGTAACCAGCGCATTTCTGTCACTCCTCAAAACCCCCTCTGCGAAGGTGTTTGATTTCTCCTGCCGAAGATTGACTGATCGGGAAGCAGGGCTTGATCCACGTTAATTACGACAATCTGCAAAAAATCATTGACGACTACGTTGATTCTGTCAGGATATATTTACGTCGCTTATTTTTGATACGCTGGGGCGGCGCGGCTCGAACACAATCTTCTTGCCAATCGTAGTGGGAGGAGTTCTGGTGAATTGCAAGCTTCTAATGGCAGTAATGGCTGCTGCCGCTCTTGTGCCAAGCTTCGTCCGCGGCGCGCCGCACTTTCTTGAAGATTTTGAAGTCGACCCCACAGCCAACTGGACAATCAACGGCGGCACCGTTAACGACAAGGCCGATTTGTTCTTCGACTACGGTGCGCTTGGCATTCCCGCGCCGCTTGGATCGTCCGGCACACGTGGCTTGAAGCTGGTGGCAAATTTGAATGGCACCACGCTTACCGGCGTGAACGTATCGCCCGCCGGTCAAGACTTCGGCTTGATTTACAAGCTGAAGTTCGATTGGTGGGCGAGTTACAATATTCCAGGGCAGGGTTTTGGCAACACTGTCGGGGCCGGTGGTGCTGAATCAACCCAGCTCTCGACGTTTGGCGTGGGTACAGACGGAACCTCGAATCAGAAACCAGGGGTTGCTTCCAGTGTTTGGTTCGCCGCGACGGGAAGTGGCAACTCGAGCATCGACTGGCGCGCGTTTTCTTCGGCGGCAAGTTCAACGTCGGGATACGCTCCTTCGAGCGGAGTATTTGCTGCTGGCACGGCGTCCACTGTGCGCAATAACTCCGATGCTTACTACTCAAGTTTTGGTGGAGTATCCGCGCCAGACTATGTGAAAAACTGGTCGCCCGCTCCGCAGACGGCAACTGGGCAATCCCTCGTCGGCGCGCCTGCTTGGGAATGGCACAAAGTCGAGATCGAAAAATCGGCTACCAGTGTGACTTGGACAGTTGACGGACTGCCGATCGCAACAGTCCCACTCGCGGGACTCACGCTAAGTGGCAACAACTTTTTCCTGGGCCACTCCGACATCAATGCGTTGAGCGGGAGCTTATTCGACCCGAACATAGAACAAACGCTTTTTACCTTGATCGACAATGTCGTCGTCGTGCCGGAGCCGAGTTCCTTGAGGGGATGCTGGTTTGCCGGTTTGGTAGCGTCTGGTTTTTGGCGACGTAGAAGTTAGAGGTGTTGATTACCCAGAGAGCGACTGCCCAAGCAATTGTTGAATTCCCTCAGCGGTTGTTAGTTGGCGGTGTGCCAAAATCACCGGCTTGATACTTGCCGACGAGATCGACATAGCGGCGGCTGACCCAGCGGAGGTACTCGAATTCCTGTTCCGATACCGTACGCATGACCTTAGCGGGTATGCCCATCAGCAAAGCTCGATCGGGTATTTGAGATCCCGGGGCGACAACCGCTCCGGCGGCGATGAGGCACTCTTCGCCGATGCTGGAGTGACCGAGTAGCACTGCCCCCATCCCGATAAGTGTGCCGCGGCCGACTCGCTCGCCATGCACCACGGCTCGGTGACCGATCGATACATCATCTTCAATGATGTTCGCAAAACCGGTGTCGCAGTGGACGATTGCACCATCCTGGATGTTAACGCGCTGGCCGATGGTGACGGGGGCCACATCTCCGCGGACGACGGCGCCGAACCATACGCTGCTCTCGGCTCCAAATCGCACTTCACCGGTTACCGTCGCGTTGTAGGCGAGGTAAGCACCAGCGGGAGTCTTCGTGAACCATTCCATGTAAGGCAGGGTAATGCTTGTAGCGGGCATTGAGAAGGCGTTAAGTGAGGCTGCGAGAGACCAGTTGCCAGATAGTTGATGACAAAAGGTTGCCGAATTGTGAAGGAATCGCCATGATAGGTCGCATGTTGCGTTGGCGACTCATTCTTGGAGCTGTGTTTATCGCAGGTCTCGCGGGGCTGTGCTGGCTCGATTGGCGTGCGGCGCGGCCTGGGTTGTGGTTACTGCCGCTCGCAGTATTGGCGGCGATGTTGGCTGCAGGTGAGCTGCTGGCTATGTTTCGCAAGCGCGGGCATGAGCCGCTGGCTTGGGTTGTGTATGGCGGCACGCTGCTGACGGTTCTCGCGGCGTCGGCACCCGGTTTGTGGCCGAGGGTGGTAGCTGAGTCGCCGCTACAGGGCGTGGGTTGGATCGCAGTCGGATTGGCGGTGAGTATGCTTGTCGCATTCATTGGCGAGTTCATACGATTCGGTGGAATGCGTCGATCGACTGTCGAGCTGGGTTTGGCCGAGTTCGCGATTACGTACGTCGGCGGGCTGATTGGCTTCCTCGTGCAGGTGCGGTTGTTTGGCGATGGTCGGCTGGGGATGTTCGCACTCGTCTCGCTGATCGCGATTGTGAAATCAAGTGACATCGGGCAGTACACGGCGGGGCGGTTGTTTGGGAAGCACAAGTTGGCACCGACGGTCAGCCCAGGGAAGACTTGGGAAGGCGTGGCGGGCGGCGCGGTGTTCGCGGCTACTGCGGCCTGGGCGTTGTCGAAATGGGTGGCACCGGCGATGTTCGCAGGAGTTGTGCCGCTGGCAAGCAGTTCGCTTCTGGCCTTATTGTCCTATTCGATTTGCTTGATGGCGGCAGGGATCATTGGCGACTTGGCCGAGTCGCTTTTGAAGCGTGATGCGGGTGTGAAAGATTCGAGTTCGTGGCTGCCGGGATTTGGGGGCGTCTTGGATTTGCTCGACTCATTGTTGGTTGCTGCGCCGGTCGCCTACTTGTTCTGGGCGTTGGGTTGGGCTAGCCCCTAAGATGCAGAAGAAGTCGGCAGTGTTTCGCCGGCCCAAACTTTCAATAACTTGCAAAATGAGGCAGCGGCAGCAGGTTTCCAATTCATCGCAAATAGTTGCTGCAGAACATCTTACGATGATCAATGCAAGCTTCAATAGTGCGTTTTCCCAGCCATCGGGTATATTTAGGTATTAGTAACTAGGTTTGAAAACTTAAGGAGCCTCAGGCGGCGGCGAGGAGCTTGTCGCGTGTGTTGATGATTGAAGCGACAATACCGGTCGGCACCCCGGATGAGTTAGTGCTGCTGCTGGGCGCAAGTGACGCGCATCTTCGTCGGATTCGCGACAGTGTGCCTGCTCGTATCTCTGCCCGTAACGGCAAGATTCACGTCAGCGGCAACGAGCAGGCTGTCTTTCAAGCGACTGAGATCATCGAGCAACTCAAAACGGCTGTCGGCCGTGATGGCTTGGTGACAGCCGAACAAGTGGGCCACATCATCCAGCAGGTCGTGGGCACGATAGCCAATGGTAAGACGGCCCCGGTTGACGTGCGGTCGGCGGGCCGAAAGATACGCCCGCGCACCGAAGGCCAAGCCCAATATGTTCAAGCGATCCGCGAGAACGATCTGGTATTTTGCAATGGTCCGGCCGGTACAGGAAAGACCTATCTTGCCGTGGCAACGGCCGTCGAGTCGCTAAAGCAGCAGCAGATCGGCAAAATTGTGCTAGTCCGTCCGGCCGTGGAAGCGGGGGAAAGCCTCGGTTTTCTGCCAGGCGATTTGCAGGCGAAGATCAATCCTTACTTGCGCCCGTTGCTCGACGCCCTGCGTGAAATGATGGATTTCGAGCAAGTAAAGCAGTACATGGAAGACGACGTGATCGAAGTCGTGCCGCTGGCGTACATGCGCGGAAGAACGCTCAATAACGCATTTATTATCATGGATGAAGCCCAGAATACGACCGTTTCGCAGATGAAGATGTTCTTGACGCGGATGGGATGGAACTCGAAGGTAGTAGTCTCTGGCGATACTTCGCAAGTGGATCTGCCGCCTCACACCAAGAGCGGGCTTATCGACGCGATCGGGCGATTACGGAACATTGAAGGCTATGCAAACATCACCCTGGGCAAGGATGATATTGTGCGTCATCGTCTGGTGCAGGAGATCGTGAGCGCCTACGAGGAGGGGCCAAAAAAGAAGCGCTAAAGGTGCCCCGGGACTTACTTTCTTTCCTATATTTCCTATTGACATATGTCTTCTGGCAGCAAGAAACGAACTCGGAGCGAACGAGTGGCCTCGGTGGAGCTTCCCCCTGGGTTGTGGGGAAACTTGCGGATCCATCTGCGACGCGGACACGTGTTGGTTCGGCTCGCGATCTGCGCTGTAGCTGCGATCGCGCTCTGGGCTGTTACCAAAGGCTGGGTGCCGCCGCAACCTTATCATCTGGGCGATGTGCCTCTACGTGACATAGCAGCACGCACACGGTTTAGTAAATATGATGAAAAGGCGACTGAGGAGGCGCGCGAACAGGCCCGCAAACTTGCGGTAGCGGTTTACGAACAAGATCCGACCCAGCTTGTGCAATTACGCGCAAAGCTTGAAAACGACGTGAGCCAGTTAGCGGCTGCCGAAGACTTTACCAAGGTCGCGCCTCTGTGGTCTGAATTTGAGCCTCCCTTAGCCGATGGCACGCCCCCGCTGACGGAAGAAGAGCGACGACAACAGTTCGAGAAATTCCGAGAGGCACTCAAGGTTGAAGGAGCGCTGGATACATTTAAGGCTGCACTTGCTGATGCGATGAAATTGATCGAACAAAACGGAGTACTCGACGCACTCCCTTCAGATCATGATGCAAACTTTGAACGGATCGCAGTACGGCAGGCCGGCACTAGTGGATTCGAGGCAACTGTAGCGATCAACGACGTGTTGCGAGAGAATGCGACTACGCAGCTACAGAAGTCGCTGGAAACGAAGATTCCATCGCTGGAGGTCTCGAAACGCGTGTTTGCCTGGATGCAGCCGAAATTGCCGGTGACACTTACGCGTGATATCGAGGCGACGCGGCTCGAGCGACAAGAGGAAGCTGACAAAGTCACCGACAAGACGACAGAGTTTCTGCCTGGCAGCGTCCTTGCCCTGGCGCGCAAGATTGGCGAACCGGCCGACAAAGCGCCGCTTGACACGGCTGAAATGGAACTCATCCGCCTGGAACACGAAGCGGAGATCGCCCAACGCACATTCACCGATAAGGCAGCGCGGTCGATTGCGGTGCTGGGGATGTATGTGGCATTGTATGTGTTGTGTGGTTTCTATGTTTACTATCGCGAGCCACGAGTTGCCAGCGAACTAAGCCAACTGGCAATATTGCTAACGGCCGTAGTGCTGACAGTTGGATTGATGGTCATTACGAGCCAAGATGATTGGCGCGCCGAGGTCATTCCACTGATGCTCTTCGGCATGACGATGGCCATCGCCTACGACCGCGAATTTGCGCTGTTGTTGACCTCGGCCATCACTTTAGTCGGCGCACAAGCAATCGGCATGCAACTTGAAGACGCGGTGGTGATCATGGCAATCGCCACGGGGGCCATCCTCTGTTTGGGCCGTGTCCGCAGTCGAAGCAAGCTGCTATCGGTAGGGTTTGTTGCGGCCGGAGTAGCGATTTTCACGACGTTGGGTGTCGGTACATTAGAGGGTCAACCTTATCTGCCACTGATAAAAATGGCGCTCTTATGGGGTTTTTGGGCGATCGTCGCCGGTTCGCTGATGACCTGCATGCTTCCGATTGTTGAGCGCGTGTTCGGGGTACAAACAGATTTAAGCTTGATTGAACTGGGCGATCCGGCCCACCCGCTGTTGCAGGAACTCATTCGCCGTGCACCAGGCACCTACAACCATTCCATTACTGTGGCGTCGCTGGCGGAGGCGGCCGCAGAGGCGATTGGAGCGCGGAGTTTGCTTGTGAGAGTTGGCGCGTACTTCCATGACATCGGCAAAATGCTCAAACCGGGCTATTTTGCGGAGAATCAAGGTCAGGGTGACAACCGGCATCAGTCACTGATGCCGGCCATGAGCACGCTTGTGATCATTGCGCATGTGAAGGATGGTGCCGACCTTGCGCGGCAGAATAGAATCCCTGAACCGATCATCGACTTCATTCAACAACATCATGGCACCACCCTCGTTGAGTATTTCTTTCGTCAGGCGGCAGAACGGAGCAGCAAGGGAAATGACATTGACGGCAGCAATGTGGTTGATGAAAGTTCTTTCCGATACCCAGGGCCCAAACCGCAAACCAAGGAGGCGGGGATCTTGATGCTCTCCGACGCGGTCGAGAGTGCAAGCCGAGTGCTCGTTGAACCCACACCCGCGCGGATTGAAAGCCTCGTGGAAGAATTAAGCCGCAAGCGTTTGCTGGACGGCCAATTTGACGAGTGTGGCCTGACGCTCGAGGAAGTCGACAAGATTGGTCAAAGTTTGGTAAAATCACTCACCGCAGTGTACCACGGTCGAGTAAAATATCCGGATCAGGAAACCGCATGAAGCGGTGGAAGCAGTTTCCGTAGACCGTCCATTTTGTTATGTTCCACGGCACCCCCGCCCTCAATACCATTTCTGCCTCCAACTCATCATCGCGCGGATTCGAGCTTTCGCTCTCTAACGAGCAATCAAACCACGCGGTGGATGAATCGCGCTTACTCTCTGCAGCCCGGCTGGTGCTCGGCGACTCGAAATATGTAACTTCTACCGTGAGCCTGGCGGTGGTTGATGACGCGACAATACGCGCTCTCAATCGTCAGTTTTTGAATCACGACTATCCGACCGATGTGCTCAGTTTCACACTCGATACGAGCGACACACACCTCAATGGCGAAGTTGTGATCAGTGCCGATACGGCAGCTTCCTCGGCAGGGGAAGCTGGCTGGACAGCAGCCGACGAGCAACTCTTGTATGCAATTCATGGCATGCTCCACCTAGTCGGTTTGGATGACCAATCGGAATCCTCCGAACGGCAAATGCGTGCAGCTGAGCGATTCTATTTAAAGGAGTGTGGTGTAGAGATTTCTTCCACGCCCCACATTGCGCCGTTTGTTTCCGGCGCCAGGTCAGGGGAGGTATGACTGCTTGGTGAGCGCCGACAGCTTCCTATGGATTGCAATTGCGTGTGTTATAGCCAGTTCGCTGGCCGCATTAGGTGCGCGAACGCTGCGCGAGTTTTCGCGGCATCAGTTGCAAGAGATTTGTGAAGCGGGACAGCAGCTAGATCGCTTTGGCGATATTGTGCGCCATCACGATGAAGTGGCTCTCGGTGTGGAAATGTTCGTGGGGCTGGCTACGACAGCTTTTGTTGGGGCCGGGACACTATACGCATGGAAGGGATTCGTTTCCGAAGGCTCTGCCTGGTTGCAGTTTGTGCTGATCATTTTATTGCTGGGACTCGCAGTGGCATTTGCCAATGTTGTTCTGCCCTGGGTGATTTCGCGCATTGGAGCCGAGCGATTCTTGTATGCGACTTGGCCAGGTTGGCTATGGATTAGTTGGCTGGCATTTCCGCTCACTAAGTTTGCTCGCATAGCCGATTTCTTGCTGCACCGGATTACTGGTCGCGGTTCGCTGCCGGGTGATGAAGAATCGTTTGAAGAGGAAATTCGTACAATCGTCACCGAAGGCCACCGAGAGGGGCTGCTTGAGGAAGAAGCGCGGGAGATGATCGAAGGAGTCATCGAGTTAGGTGACGATGTTGTTTCCCATATCATGACGCCGCGGACTGAGATGCACATGGTTCATGCTCAGCAGACTTGGGACGAAGTGATGGAATACATCACCACCATCGGACACACTCGCTACCCAGCCTACGACAAGAGTCGTGATGACATAGTGGGCATTCTCTACATTAAGGATTTGCTTCCCGAATTGGCAAAAGGAGTCGATGAACCGCGCCGACCACTTGCAGAATTGCTACGTAAACCTCTGTTCGTGCCAGAGTCGAAGCCGGTGGACGATCTGCTGCAACTGTTTCAGCATAGTCGGACTCACATCGCGATTGTGCTCGATGAATACGGCGGTGTGTCTGGTCTCGTGACCATCGAAGACGCGTTGGAAGAGATTGTTGGCGAAATCGAAGACGAATTCGATGCCGAGGTGGAAGAAGAGATTTGCAAAGTCGATGAGGATATTTGCGAAGCGCTTGGCCGGGCCCACGTCGACCAGATCAACGAGCTGATGGGGTTCGATCTGCCGGAGGAAGAAGCGTTCGACACGATTGGCGGGTTCGTGTTCGATAAATTCGGTCGAGTACCCAACGCTGGCGAGTCGATCAGATGGAACGATTCGGTACAAGTGACGGTGCTCGAGGCGAGTCGTCGCCGTGTTGGGCGAGTGCGGCTCGAGAGAACTCGGCATGAAGCAGCGGAAATGGCATAAGGCAGCATCGCTTGCCGCGCACGGATTGCCGATAGCTGATAGCATTGGGCGGCAATTGCGGTATGAGGGCGATTCCGCGATTCGGCTTTCTTAAATGGCATGCTCTTGACTTCGTCGGCGTCTGTCGCGTACTTTCCGCCGCTATTTGCAGTTGCCGGGGGTCTTTTCTGCGCCAAGTTATTGCCATCATGCTCTTATCTATTACCGATCCTGACAGCGTGGCTTTGCGACGCCAGGCTAGCGCGATTGCTGTGCTTGTGGTCGTTGTCACGGGGACAGCAACCATTTTGAAGCCAATGCCTGCCCGCGCGGAAATGCCCTGGGCTGGCTGGTTTGGCGAAGGCGATCCTGTTGGCTCGCCCAAATGGTGGAAGAAGCACAAGCAGGATGCGAAGTTCGAAGTGGGCAAAGGATATCAGGTCGAAGGTGTCGAGGGCTATTTTGATGGACAGGGCAGGCCACTCGATCGGCCTGTTGCAACGGAAGATTCCCCGCATCCGGATGTCGATGGCGAACCGGGTAAGGGACTTGCCCCGGGCCTCGATCCGCGAGTGGCTTACGGCAAAATGAAAAGTGCCATGGGTCTCGGTCCGAACGATCAAATTGCCAACAAAATGTTCTTGGAAGGTGAGCGGCTCTTTGAAGCGAAGCGCTATCGAGCGGCGGCCTCCGAATATGCGAGCGCGGCCGACCGAGCAGTCGACTTACGGATTCGCGAAGATGCCTTGTTCATGATGGCCGAGAGCTACTATTTCGACGACCGCTGTATCAAGGCGCGCGACGCCTACAACGAATTGGCAGATAAGTTCCCAAGCACACGCTATCTCGATACTCTGGTTGTGCGGCAGTGGGCCATTGCTCGTTATCTCGAAGCGTACGCACACAACAAATACGACATGCCGATGACACCCAATGCCTGGGACAAAACGCGACCCTGGTTCGACACCAAAGGGCACGCGATCAAAACCTACGAAAACATTCGTCTGAATGATCCCACGGGACCGCGCGCAGACGATGCCATCATGGCGACGGCAGGCATCCATTTCCGCGGTAAACGATACGAAGATGCCGACTATCACTACGAACTACTGCGCCGTGAGTATCCGCGCAGCGAGTTTCAATTTGAAGCTCATCTGCTGGGGTTGCAATCCAAGCTGCGCAAGTATCAAGGTTCTGACTACGACGGCACGCCGCTGGAAGAAGCTCAATCGCTTGTCAAGCAACTTCGAATGAATTTTGGCAGCCAGCTCAGCGCCGATGATCGAGAGCGGCTTCAAACGGTGAGCGCCCAATTGCATCAAGAGCTGGCCTCCCGGGATATGAAAATGGCCCGGTTCTACGACGGCACTAAGAACTATGGTTCGGCGAAAACTTACTATGCGGAAGTCATCAATAAATATCCTGATTCGGAGCTGGCGGCACAGGCTCGCGAGCGGATAACCCAGCTTGCTTCCGAGCCGGAGTCTCCTGAGAAGCGGCTTGCGTGGTTCGTCGAAAGGTTTCCGAAAAGCAAAGAGCATGCCGCGATGGCGAACGTTCCGGAAATCAAAAACGGCACATTGCTGGCGCAGCCACCTGCTGACACCACGACTCGGTAATAGGAAGGACATGGAGCGGGGAGAGCGGGAGAGACGGAGAATATATTGAGACGTACTTCCCGCCTAGTCTTCGCTAGGAAAGCGAAATGCGAAATCTAAAGTTTGTAGCCATCTGTTGGCTCACCTTTGCCGGGTGCGCTTCGTATCAGGTTGGTAGCGATTCGCTCTATGCTCCGGATATTGCGACCGTCTATGTGCCGATGATCGAGTCAAACAGCTTTCGCCGCGACCTCGGCGAACGGCTGACCGAAGCAGTGGTCAAGGAAATCGAGCAGAAAACACCCTACAAGGTGGTTGGCACACCCGATGCCGATAGCATTCTCTCAGTCAAATTAGTGGGCGACTCGCGCCGGCTGTTAGCAGAAAATAGCTTTGCCGATCCGCGGCTCTCAGAATCGGCTATCTTTTCCGAGGTGAACTGGCTGAACCGTCGAAGACTGCCCATGATGCAACCGCAGCTGCTCGCATTGCCACCGGAGCTGGTCGGCATCGATCAAACAGCCAATCTGGTGCCGGAAGCAGGCCAGTCAGTCCAGTCGTCGCTACAGCAGGCAATCGAGCGGTTGGCCCAGCAAATTGTCGGCACGATGGAAACGCCGTGGTAGATACTCAGGCTGCAGGGCGGTAAGCTGAATCGCATGAGCCGCTCCAGCGACATCGAGGGTGTTAAGCGTGATTATCGACTTTCTCATCGTGCGACATGTTGGCATTTGAAGTCGCGCGTGCTCCAGTTGCCACGTCGCCCGCTGTTGATGGGAATCGTGAATGTCACGCCCGATAGTTTTTCTGACGGCGGCAAATACGTTGATGTGGATGCCGCTGTCGCTCACGCGCAGAAGTTGGTTGCCGATGGAGCCGATCTGCTTGATGTCGGCGGAGAAAGCACGAGACCCAATGCGGTGCCGGTGTCGGAAGAACAGGAGCTTGCACGTGTGATGCCAGTTGTGCAGCGACTGGTGGATGTTGTCGTCGTTCCGATCTCAATCGACACTCATAAAGCCACGGTGGCCGAGGCAGCACTCGATGCCGGAGGCGAGATTATCAACGATATCAGTGGATTAGAAGGCGATCCACGGATGTGTCGGGTGGCAGTAACCAGTGGGGCGGGCGTATGCGTTATGCACATGCAGGGTACACCTCAGACGATGCAACAGAACCCACGCTACGAACATGTGGTCGACGACGTAAGCCGGTATTTGCGTGAGCGGCGCGACGCACTGGTTGCCGCTGGAGTCGCACTTGAGCGGATTTGTCTCGATCCGGGAATCGGTTTCGGAAAGACCTTTGAGCACAATTTCGACCTGTTACACAATTGCAAAACCCTGCACGAGCTGCATTGCCCAGTGCTCGTCGGTCATTCGCGGAAAAATTTCCTGGGCAAACTACTGGGCGATGACGCAGCCGACCGCACGCAGGCAACGGTTGGGGTTGCGCTCGCCTTGGCAGAGCAGGGTGTACAGATCCTACGAGTGCATGACGTGAGAGCCGTCCGCGAAGCCTTGCTGGCGTTCGAAATGAGCGGTGGTTTGGAGTAAGTTCTGTTGTTTGAGCCTGCAGCCAACGTTGACCCAAGTGGCGGATTGGACGATACTTTCGGTATTCGGCCCAGTGCCCTATCGAAAACCCATGAACTGTACCTGCTGTCGATTCTGTCATGGCCTCCATCGCTGCTTTTGATCTTGCCACATACTGCACCGACATGGCGTCGCGAGCGCGGCGAGCTTCGGCGCGGATGGCGACGGTGAGCGGCAGAGCGAAGGGCGAATGGCTGCGTCACTCGGCGAAGCTGTTGCGAGAAAACGTCCAGCGACTTCAAGAAGCGAATGCTCAAGATTTGGCGGTTGCACCCGACTACGATTTGACGGCTGCTGAAATCGATCGTTTGCGTCTGACGCCAGCGCGAATCGAGTCGATGGCTGCTGGCTTGGAAGTTGTCGCCGCTTTGCCTGAGCCGATCGGCGAATTGATCAAGTCGACGATCCGTCCGAACGGCTTACGGATCGACAAGGTGCGTGTGCCGTTGGGCGTGGTGTTCTTCATTTACGAATCGCGGCCCAATGTGACGGCTGACGCGGCGGCCATCTGCGTCAAAGCTGGGAATGCGGTGATCCTCCGCGGCGGTAAAGAAGCGATCCATTCCAGCCAGGCCATTGTAGAGCTATTGGCGGAAGCGGCTTTGGAAGTCGGCCTGCCAAACGACGCTGTGCAGTTCGTCAGCACGCCTGACCGCGACGCTGTGGGCAAATTTCTGGCGCTGCCAGAATATATCGACCTGGCGATTCCGCGCGGTGGGGAAGGATTGATTCGCCGTGTGGTGACGGAAGCAAAAATGCCTGTGATCAAGCATTTCCACGGCAATTGTCATGTCTATGTCGACGCTTCAGCTGACCTCGAAATGGCCGAACAAATCCTCGTCAACAGCAAGTGTCAGCGAATGGGCGTCTGCAACGCTGCCGAGTCGCTGCTCGTACATTCCGCCGTGGCGGGAGAGTTCTTACCCGCAGCTGGGCGAGCGCTGGCTCCATACGGTGTCGAAGTTCGTGGCGATGAGCGGACCCGCGAGCTAATTTCCACGGCCAAGCCTGCGACAGACGAAGACTATAGAACCGAATTCTTAGGACCAGTTATCTCGTCACGCGTCGTGGACTCGGTTGAGGAAGCAATTCATCATATCAATCGCTACGGCTCCGGCCACACCGATGCAATCGTAACCAACAACCTAGCAGCTTCGCGGGAGTTTTCTGCGGGGGTCGATAGCGCTGCGGTGATGATCAACGCCAGCACCCGGTTCAATGACGGAGGCGAGTTTGGTTTAGGCGCGGAAATTGGCATCAGTACGGACAAATTTCATGCCCGCGGCCCGTGTGGGATCGAGGAATTGACGAGCTACAAATATGTCGTCCAGGGAGCAGGGCAAATTAGGGAGTGAGCAGGTGAGTAAGTTAGTAGGTGAGTGGATAGGTCAGTTTTGGGTGACTTACTCACTTGCTCACTTACTCACTCCGCCCAGCAAGGGAGTGTGCGATGAGTGGCGAAGTACTAAGCCAGGAAGAAGTTGAGAGTCTGCTCAACGCGATGGAAGCCCGCAGTGCGAAGTCCGCAGCGGCCCCAGTTGGTGGCGTTAGCCGGTCAACGGCCAAGGTCGTTCCCTACGATTTCAAGCGACCCGAACGTGTTGGCAAGGAGCAAATGCGGGCTCTGCAATCGATGCATGAAGGCTTTGGCCGTAATTTTGGCGCAGCCCTCTCTGCCCTGTTGCGGACGATCGTCGAAGTGAAGCTAACCAGCGTCGACCAACTAACCTATAGCGAATTCGTCTTTAGTCTCGAGAACCCAACCTGTTTCAATTTGATCAATGCCGTGCCGCTCGAAGGGCAACTGATCCTCGACATCAATCTGTCGCTGTTGTATCCGATCATCGACCGGTTACTCGGCGGGGGAAGTGAACCTGCGCCGACGATTCGCCGGCCGCTCACAGAGATCGAAATGCGACTCGTTTCGCGGATTATCGATTTGTTTCTAGCGGAGATGAAACGCGCTTGGAAGAATGTGCTGGATTTGCAACTATCGGTCGACCGAGTCGAATCGAATCCGCAACTTGTCCAAATTGTGCCACCGAATGAGGTGGTGGTGCTGATTAGCTTTGAAATCGCTTTGGGCGACGTGCGCGGCATGGCCAACTTGTGCATTACCTTCAATTCCATCGAGCGGATTAGCCAACAGCTTACGTCGAATAGCTGGGTCGCCTACGGCAAGAAATCGCCGACGCCGTTGAGCATTCAACAGATCAGCAATCAATTAACTGGATCTGTAGTGGAGGTTGTGGTCGATTTGGCAGAGACGCACATTGCCACATCGGATCTGCTTGGGCTGCAGGTGGGCGACGTGATCACGACGGAAAAAGATATACATCTGCCGCTGGTGGTATCCATCGAGGGCCGGCCCAAGTTCCACGCCGAGGCGGGTGTCTTCAAAGGTCGCAAGGCGGTGCAAGTCAGCGAAGCTATCAGCGACCGGCCGATTGTAGCTAGACAGAAGCCATGACAGGATTGGACGCGCGTTGCAGTGGCGGGAGCGATTCTTCATGCACACCTCGGACCCAGGGCCAAACGAGTACGGCCTCGATCAGCATCCAGACTTGCAACACCAGTGTCAGGGCACCGATGCCAAGCAGCAGAAAGTTGCGAGTAGCAAGCCAGCCGGATTCGGCGTTGAACATTTGCCACAACAGTGCCCAGGTCGGCATGATGACCATCAATATCATTGGTGGCACGATGAACCAGATTGGCTGATTACGCCGCCAAAGATAGAGCGCCGTGACTAAAAAGGCGAGACCGGCCAGCAATTGATTCGTCGCGCCAAAAAGTGGCCACAGGTACAGACCGCCGTAGCCATGTGGCCCGGGCTCACCAGTGGCCGAGGCCGGACCACGCATCATTGCCAGCAACATCGCAAGAAGTACAGCGAATAGCGTGGCTGCGTACTTGTTAGTAAGCGGCTTGACGTGCAATGCAGCGGCCAACTCTTGAACGACGTACCGTTGCAGGCGCGTGGCCGTGTCGAGCGTAGTAGCGGCGAAGCAAGCGACCAGCACCGCGACTATCGCCACCGCTAATTTGAGTGGCAGCCCGATGGCCGTGAGAAAATTTGCTCCCCCCTCGATGAACGACCCTACCATTTTGCCAAGAGTGAAGCCTTTCCAGCCATCGGCTGGGTCGTAGCGCTTTCGCCAAGCGGCTTCGGCGACTAGCGGTTGGCCAGCCGAGTTCAGTTCTGGCACGTATTCGTATGGCCGGATGACTTGCGAAGCTGCGGTTGCACCAGAGCCAACGGGTGCTGCCACTTGGCGCTGAAAGAGGCCCATACCGACACCAGCACAGCAAGCGAGGATGACGATGACTGCCAGCGCGCCTTCGAGTAACATCGCGCCATAACCAACGTATTGCGCATCGCATTCGTTCGCCACTTGCTTACTGGAGGTGCCGCTGGCCACTAAGCAGTGAAAGCCGCTGATCGCACCACAGGCGATGGTAATGAACAAAAATGGCCAAATCGGCGGGGCATCGGCCGGCCACTGGGAGATTGGCACGATTGCTGGTGCGCTGTGGTGCAGATCGGCGTGACCAGAAAGTGCGGCGATGCTAATCCCCAGTACTAGTGCCGCCAGTGCGAGCAACAACTGCTGGCTATTGATGAAGTCGCGCGGCTGCAATAGAACCCACACCGGCAACACCGATGCGAAAAAACAATAGACAAATAGCAGCACCGTCCAGAGGACCACGGGATTGAGTGTGCCCGGGCTGAGGCCTAGCGATGACGACAGACGCTCGCACCACGTGTCTGGGATCGATACCGGCCAGTAGTATGCGCCGACGTACACTGCGCTATAAAGAACGAACAATCCGACGATGGATGGAGCCAGCAATCCGCCTTTGCAGCGATAGACCCAAAACCCAATCAGCACGGCGAGCGGCATTGCGATCCACGTTGAAAACACAGATTCTGGATACAGATTAAACAACTGCGCAACGACGAGACCAAAAATCGCCAGCACCACGGTCAGCGCGAAGAATAAGATTAAGAGAAACAGCAGTCGCGCCCGCGGCGAGATCATGCGGCCCGCAATGTCGCCGACGGTCTGACCGCGGTTGCGGAGGCTAATTACCAGCGCTCCGAAATCATGGACAGCACCGATAAAGATCGACCCGAATACCACCCACAACAGGGCCGGGAGCCAACCCCAGAATACCGCAATCGCTGGGCCCACAATCGGACCGGTCCCCGCAATGCTGGTAAAGTGGTGACCGAAGATTACTTCCCTACGCGTGGGAACAAAGTCAATGTCATCGCGCAGTTGCTGGCTGGGAACCTCTGCCTGCGAATCTATCCGAAAGATCCGCCGCGCCAGCCATCGGCCATACGTGTGATAGGCGACAAGGAAGCCAATAAACGAGCCGATCGCGACCAGGAATGTAAGCATGACAACTGAGGCGGAATCAATAGGGAATGACGAGGTTGCTCAGCGGCCGTCGGCCACACGATCCGCTTGTTTCCATCATATCCTCGGATGGCCGCCGGGAGCAACGCCGCGTCAGGGAAGTGTTGGTTTACTCTCACAGAAAGCCGCCGTATAATGCCCCTCCTTCTTGACCAGGAACCAAACAGGCAACGAGCAAAGGACACGACATTGGCCGAACATGTGATCATTATTGGCAGTGGGCCAGCGGGTTGGTCAGCCGCCATTTATGCCTCCCGAGCAGAGCTGCAGCCCCTGTTGTTCGAGGGTGCGATAACCGAAGAGAATCGACTTGCCGGTACGTTGCCCCTGGGGCAGTTGGCACTCACCACGGAGGTGGAGAATTACGCTGGTTTTCCGGCTGGAGATGTAAAGCCATTTCTCGAGAGTGCCATCGCGCCTGAGCGACTGCAATACATGAACCTTCACGAGGGCAAGCACGCGGTAACTGGGCCAGAGTTAATGGAGTTGATGCGGCAGCAGGCGATCAATTTCGGCACGCGGATTATCACCGACGATGTAGTCGAGGTCGATCTCCAGCATCGGCCGTTTGTCGTGAAAACACTCGAGGGCCAGATGCATGAGGCCCACTCGCTAATCGTTGCGACGGGTGCCAAGGCCAACTATTTGGGGCTGCCATCGGAAGAGGCGTATAAGAATCGGGGCGTAAGTGCCTGTGCGGTATGTGACGGTGCACTGCCCCGTTTTCGCAATAAACCACTCATTGTGGTCGGCGGTGGCGACTCGGCGGTGGAGGAGGCAACCTATCTGACAAAGTACGCCTCGATGGTCCACATGGTGCATCGCCGCGACAAGCTGCGGGCAAGCATGATCATGCAGGAGCGGGCGCTAAACAATCCCAAGATTAAGCTCGAATGGAACAGCACGTTGGACGAGGTGCTTGGAAACGAGAAGGACGGTGTGAGCGGAGTGCGGCTCGGCAGCACGACCGGCGAGCAGCCGCGCGAGTTGCCCGCAAGCGGCGTATTCCTCGCCATCGGGCATACGCCGAACACGGCATTCCTCCAGGGCCAGGTTGCACTTACGGAGAAACAATACATCCAGTGGACGACTCCCTTCCGCACCACGACAAGCGTCGAAGGTGTATTTGCCGCGGGTGACGTCGCCGACGACTATTACAAACAAGCGATCACATCCGCCGGCACTGGTTGCATGGCAGCGCTTGACGCGGAGCGGTGGCTCGTTGCGAAAGGGCTTTAACGGGAGATATGTTCCGACAATTCGCCATTGGAGCGCTGTCCGAGTTAATGCCAGCCGAATGCCCCACTCTCGGAATTAACGAAGATTCTCTTCCGTGTAGAGCGAAAGCTCGATCATGCGCTCCAAGAGTTGGTCGGCGGTAGAGCCCGGGAAATTGTGCAGGACCAGCTCCTTGGCAAACAACCGGCAAAAATAGCGAAGTTTCAGCGATCTGTTTCGCGCTGCATAAACAAAGTCGCGATGGCCGTTGTTGATCACGATCACGTTTTGGTCTGCATTGTATCGGGACCGCCAAAGCTCACCGGGCCGTTTTTCAAAAGTGTATTCCGGCAAACCCCCTTGTGCATGGGCCTTGGGTCGTTCGGGAAGTAGCGAATCAGTAACGGTGATCAGAGATTCTGCCGTCGCCACGACTTCATCCTGTGTCACACGAATCTGCAGTCGCACTAACTGAGGCTCGTCTGGGGCTGTGAGCGAGACGATTTCGCCATTCTGATTCACCAATTCTGCGAGGCCCTCGATGAGGGACCATTCGTAGGTCACCTGCTGCTCGACTTGCCGACCGCTGCGATCTCGGGCAAGCACGCGAAACGGCCGTGTGTGTTTAACGGGTAACGCACATGATGCTGGAGAAATACGGACGCTAAAGAGCGGGCCGGCGTGCTCAAAGAACTCTCGCTGTACGCTTTCCTCGCCTTCCGCTACTGGCACCGGCAGCGCATCGTAATCCGTCGTCCCCGCAAGCGTCAGCCCGGGGCGCTGCGCTGCGGGCCGAGTTCGCTGGTGCCCATCCACTCCATACGTTTCAAACCAGTCGTACTCTTCTTCTGGCAGCGCCAAAAGTGCTGCGCGAAAGGCCCGCTGAATCGAACGTAGGGCAGCGAGATTGACTTGCTCTTCGGCAGCTTGTTGCTGGTGACGGATCGAGTCTGAGAGCATTGCTTCAAGTTCACCCAACGATTTGAGAAAGGCAGCAAATTGCTCGTCGTAGACGATTCCCGACCTCGATCCAGGTGTGAGATTGAGAAACGGGGCATCGATCACGCCTTGAAGGTAGCCGGTCGTCCAGGGCGGTCGCTGTAAGTTGTCGATGTTGATCACGTTTTCCAACACGCGCGTGCCCGCCCGATACAATCCGACTTGGTTATCGGCACTGGGTTCGGCCAGGTACAGTTCGACATACACCTCGCCATGCAACGTGATCGGAATCGGTAAGTGGCGCATCAGTTGACCGGCGAAAATGCGAGGTTCGACGCGATATTCCGCGCGGGCCTGCCGATCGACGATGCGAATCTCAACGCCCGATTGACGAATACGATCACGCAATTCAGACGCCAGATACCATTGCAGCTTCTCACCGCTGAAATGACGAATGCCCGAAAGAAGCGGGCTGATCATGAGTTCGGTGCCAGTTTCGGCAAGCAGTCGTCGAAGTCGCGATACTGAATAAGTTGGGTCGCCTTTGGCCATACGCATTTCATACGCAGCGCCGTCGCGTGCGGAAGACACCAAGCTCAGCGACTCGCCAACCGTCCAGAAGCTGAGCAATCCGATGCCGAACTCGCCTTGAATGCCGCCTTGGCCCTGAGCTTTCATCTGCCGTTTGATCGAATCGCAAATGTGCGTTGCGACATATTTAAAATTGGGCTTGCCATCGCTGTCTAACGGCACACCGTCGCCATCGTCGACGATCTTGAGATAGGCCTTGCCGCGTTCCCGCCCACGGGTGATCGTGATCTGCTTAGCATGGGCGTCGATGCTGTTTTCGACAAATTCCGCCACGGCCTTGAGCGGATTCGACTGGGAAAGCGCGATGATGTTGATCGCATTCCAGTCGTCTCCGATACGGAGTTTTCCGGCCACCTCGCCTCGATACCGCTGTCGTGGGGAGGTTGCCATTTCGGAAAAGCTCCAGAGGTTTCACATCTTAATCATCAGTTGCCGAGCGGGCGAATTTAAAGTCTGAGAATGATCTTGGCGCGGGGGCGCTTGTCCTTACATTAAGTCATTGGACCAGAAAACTGGATTGTCTGGAAGGAGGATGCCATGACGACCAAGCCCAGTCACCGGCTAACGCTCAAGGACCGGCTCTCGCGACTTACCTTTCTCCAAGCCTGCAAACTACTCGGAGAAGAAGGCCGGCAGCTTATCCAACGCGGCGGCAAGTATGAGATTAACTTGGCTGACCAAGTCTATCTCGGGGGCGATCTCTACCGAGTCAAGTTCGACAACGCGGTAGTTACCATTACGCTGATGGCCGGAGCCAAAGATCGGCTCCATTGGAATTGCACAACATGTAACTGGCCGTGTGAACATGTGGGGGCCGCGTTTTCGTTGTTATTGGAGGAAAAGATGTCGCTAGGATTGGCGTCGCCCCCGCCGGAACGAGTCCCGGTGGAAAGCCTCAATGAAGAGGAGTTAATCCGGCGGGCCATTGCCGAGCGTGAGGAACGATCCCGCATTGAGAAGTTTAAGCTGCAATCGCAAGATCCGCAGAAACCGTGGACCGACTACACCGTTACTAGCGCCGCTTCCGGCAAGACTTACCGCGTGGCGTTGCGCGGCCACGAGCGGGGCATTTCCTACTGCTCCTGCCCCGATTTTCGTACCAATACACTAGGCACGTGCAAACACATTCTCTATGTTTTGCGGCGAGTGAAGGCCAAGTTTTCGGTGACGGCCTTGCGCCGTCGCTACCGCCGCAAGCACCTCAGTGTGCATCTCACCTCGGGCGATCAGTTATCGCTGCGGCTCGGCATCCCCAACCGGTTGGACGAGCACGCTCAGAGGATCATTCAACCGCTCGCCGACAGAGACATTCTCGATGTTCAGGATTTGGTCGGACGACTTTCCAAACTCCAACGGCTGGGACAAAAGGTAACGGTCTATCCTGACGCCGAAGAGTTCATTCAGCAACGGTTGTTTCAGGACCGGATTCAATCCTTAGTCAAAGATATTCGCCGCGACCCGGGGCGCCATCCTCTACGGAAGCAGTTGCTCAAAACTAAGTTGTTGCCGTATCAATTGGATGGCATTGCCTTTGCGGTCGGTGCCGGTCGAGCGGTGCTCGCCGACGATATGGGACTCGGAAAAACTATCCAAGGTGTGGGCGTTGCCGAGTTACTTGCGCAACATGGCGGCATCCGTAAGGTGCTCGTCGTTTGTCCCACTTCGCTCAAATCGCAGTGGCGGAGTGAGATCGAACGTTTTTCCGAGCGGTCCTGCCAGTTGGTGTTCGGCAGTCTGGCCGAGCGACCCGCCCAGTACGAAAACGACGAGTTCTTCACGGTCTGCAACTACGAACAAGTACTCCGTGATTTGCCGGCCATCGAGCGCGTCAAGTGGGATCTGATTATTTTGGACGAGGGCCAACGAATCAAGAACTGGGAGGCGAAGACGACCCACGTCGTCAAGCGCCTAAAGTCTTCGTTTGCACTCGTGCTGTCAGGCACGCCGCTGGAGAACCGACTCGACGAGCTTTACAGCGTCGTGCAATTTGTCGACGATCGCCGACTTGGTCCCGCTTTTCGCTTCTTCAATCGGCACCGCGTTGCCGACGAGAAAGGCAAGGTCCTGGGCTACAAGAACCTTGATCAGCTACGGCAGCATCTGCAGCCGATCCTGTTGCGGCGAACTCGTGAGCAGGTGCTCACGCAATTGCCAGAGCGGACCACCGAAATTCTACGGATTGCTCCCACCGAGGAACAGTTAGCAATCCATGCCGGCCAAATGAAGATTGTCGCCTCGATCGTCCGCAAGGCATTCATCAGCGAAATGGATCTGCTCCGTTTGCGGCAAGCCTTACTGATGTGCCGCATGTCGGCCAACAGCACGTACCTGTGCAACAAGCTAGAGCCCTCGTACTCTAGTAAACTTGAGCGGTTGGAAGAGATTCTCGAACAAACCTTTGCCGAGAGTGGCCGCAAGGCGGTGCTCTTTTCCGAATGGACTGTGATGCTGAGCCTGGTCGAGAAGATTCTCGCGCGACTGAAGCTGAAGTATGCGCGACTCGATGGCTCCGTCCCCCAAAAAAAGCGTCAGCAACTTGTGGATGAGTTTCAAACCAACGACGATTGCCGTCTGTTCATCACGACCAATGCCGGTGCGACCGGCCTCAACCTGCAGGCGGCCAACACCGTCATCAACTGCGACTTGCCGTGGAACCCGGCCGTATTGGAGCAGCGGATCGCCCGCGCCCATCGCCTGGGACAGAAACAGCCCGTTCAGGCATTTCTCTTAGTGACAGAACAAACCCTGGAAGAAAGCTTGCTGACGACGCTCTCGGCAAAAAAAGATTTGGCCCTTGCCGCGCTCGATGTCGATTCAGACGTGGATGAGCTTTCGCTCGTCAGCGGCAAAGAAGAACTTTGCAGTCGGCTGGAAATACTCCTCGGAGCGAAACCCCAAGCCCCGACCGACGAGAGCCAAAAAGAGGAATACGACTCGCTGTCGGGTCAACATTTGCACCGCGACCGAGTGGCCGCAGCCGGGGGCGAACTGCTTGGTGCTGTGTTCAGTTTCCTAGGCGAACTGGTTGGCCAGAACGAGAGCACACAACAGCCATCCGAAGTAGTCGTCGCCGACCTGCGAACGCGGCTGAATGGGTGCGTCGACGTGGACGATCAAGGACGTCAGCGATTGTCGATTACGCTTCCTAACCGTGACGCACTCGACAATTTGGCGGTCACCTTGGCAAAATTACTGGTCGCCAAGCCGCAATAGGGGCAAGCCGTTTTTGAGAAGTAGGCTGCTGTCCCTCTCGATACCAATGCTCCAACCGGGTTATCCAATAAAGGAATCCATTGATGGATCAACTGAGCGTCAAGGCGGCACGCTCTGCAGCCGCGATCGGCCGCACGATCGCGCTGCAAGGCTGGATTCGTACCCGGCGAGATTCCAAGGGTGGTTTCAGTTTTCTGGAATTGAACGACGGTTCTTGCCTCGCCAATATCCAGATTGTCGCCGACGCAAAGTTGACAAACTATGAAACCGAAATCAAGCAGCTTGCACCAGGCTGTAGCGTAACGGTTCGCGGCGAAGTCAAGCCGTCGGGCGGCAGCGGGCAGGCGACCGAGGTCCATGCGGCGGAAGTGGTCGTGCATGGCTGGTCCGACCCCGAAGCGTATCCACTTCAGAAGAAGCGGCACTCGTTCGAGAAGCTCCGCGAGTGGGCCCATCTGCGGCCGCGGACCAACACCTTTGGCGCGATCGCACGGGTGCGGAACCGGCTCTCGCGGTCGATTCACGATTTTTTTCAGGAGGAGAGTTTCCTCTACTTGCACGCGCCGATCATCACCGCCAGTGACTGCGAAGGCGCCGGTGAGATGTTCCGCGTGACGACGATCGATCCCGCCAAACCGCCTCGCACGGAAAGCGGTGAGATCGACTACAAGCAAGATTTTTTCGAGCGGCCGACATTCCTCACTGTCTCAGGCCAACTCGAAGGCGAAATCTATGCCACGGCGCTGGGCAAAGTCTACACGTTCGGGCCAACATTTCGGGCAGAGAATTCGAATACCACCCGCCACCTCGCCGAGTTTTGGATGGTCGAGCCGGAGGCCGCGTTTTATGAGCTGCCAGACAACATGGCGCTGGCGGAGCGTTTCCTCAAACGACTTTGCCGCGACGTGCTCGCCGACTGTGCGGAAGACATGGCTTTCTTTGCCAAGCACGTTGAGGAGTCTGTTGTTGGCCGACTGGAGCACATCCTGGCTCACGACTTCCGTCGGCTAAGTTATACCGACGCAATCGAGATTTTGGAGAAATCCGGTAAGACGTTCGAATTTCCTGTCGCTTGGGGCAAGGATCTGCAAGCCGAGCACGAGCGCTATCTGACGGAAGAGAAATTTTCCGAGCCGCTGATCCTCTATAATTACCCTGCCACGATCAAGCCGTTCTACATGAAAGTGAACGCTGAGGTTGCTCTTGATCGCCGTACTGTGCGAGCGATGGACGTACTCGTGCCGGGCGTCGGCGAAATTATCGGTGGCAGCCAACGGGAGGACCGGCTCGATGTGCTCACGGCCCGCATGGATGAGCAGGGGTTAAACAAAGCCGACTATTGGTGGTATCTCGAACTACGCCGCTTCGGCACTGTGCCTCACTCAGGTTTCGGCTTAGGACTGGAGCGAATGGTGCAATTCGTTACCGGCATGGCCAATATTCGCGATGTAATTCCCTTCCCGCGCACGCCTGGGAATGCGGAGTTCTAGTGCTCTGTCACAGCTTGATTTTCGGGTAGAGAGACTTGAGTTTACCGCGGGCGTCGCGGACTTTCATTTGCCAGTCGACGCCGCGTTGGGTGGCGTTGGCGTCGGTTGACCAGGCAGCCAGTTCCGACTGTAAGGT
>JBGSUJ010000079.1:0-26045 GCA_041753435.1 Pirellulales bacterium
TCGAAATTCTCGGAGATTTTGCATGCTATCGGTGTACGAGCGAAAGTGCGATCATCCCGCTGGCTCGTTTTGCCACGTGGCAAGCGAGCCCAGAATTCACAATACCCTTGTTTTGTAGGTTCCCGACCCGTGAACGGTTACTTCACGATTACGAATGGGTCGCAATCGAGAACGCAATTTCACCGTTCGACTTCTTGTTACAGCGAGTAAAGGGTGATCGGCGAAAAGTCGAAGTAAAGTCAACTACGGGAGATTTCAAACAGATTATACACGTCTCGCTGAGCCAGCTCCTGGAGATGCAAGAAGGAACGGAGCCCTACGATCTCTATCGCATCTACGCCATCGATGAACGGACTGCCCGACTGAGGATTGCCGAAGATATGCGGGACTATGCCAGTACAATCATTAAGATGCTAGAGGTTTTGCCGGTGGGCGTCACCATTGATGGCATTTCAATTAAGCCAAGCACAATTGCATTCGGCGAGGAGTATTTAATCGAACTGCCTGAAGCAAGCCAATCCGGTGATGAATAGCCTCTTGCAAGCGGGTGTTGACGCAGTGGTTCAGCTACCGTAAGAAGAATCGAGAGCGGCCGATCATCGGCGACCGCCGGCTGCCCTCAGAAGCCTCCGCGACGAACACGCCCGCTCGATCGAACCCGCCCGCCAGCAAGCCGCCGAGGCCCTGCAACTCGAACGCCAACTCAGCGACCTGGTGAACGAAGCCTACGGCCTCACCCCCGCCGAAGTCGCCCTCCTCTGGCAAACCGCCCCACCCCGCATGCCCTTCACGCCGCCGGCGTAGCTTGTGGCCGTGTCTCTCCGAGACACGGGTTTTCTGCCTTTATTCTTCTGTCCGTCATGCCCCTAGCGCGCCGCGCAGATTTGAGTTCTATGGATTACGCTAGCGCATTCGCGTCTCGGAGCGCCGCGACTACGGAGCTGCGACTGCTGGAAAAAATCTCCCCGCCCCAACCCCAAGCAGCCAAACAACTTGCGGCCCAATCCGCGGCGGGGCCAAAAATTTCGCTCGCAATCGGCCACCGGATACTGGACAAACGTCGACAAACGAACATTATGGCAAGCTGTCAGCTATTAGCCGTCAGCTTTTAGTTCAAGTTTCGCACTTTTTTGGAGTTAATATTGATATCGGCCTCCGAGCAAGAAATAGCGCATCCTGAAGATGGTCAAAAACCAGGATTGCTGTTCTGCAAGGAGGCCGAGTCATGGAAGCTACCTCAACGTTCCTCGTTTTGCTAGCCGAGTTTCAATGCGTCCTTACCACGCCGACTTTCGCCGTTTCGCTTGCGGCGACGGTGGTGCTGTTGACAATCGAACTGCGCAAACCGTCATATCACGGGGCATTCTGGCGGTGGATCAATCCCGGGCTGCCGGAGTGGTGGGCAGAGCGGCGGAGAGCGGAGAGCGGAGAGCCGGACGAAAGATGTCGCCGCTACGCGGCTGGTCAATCAGCGTTTGCCACTTCCCATTCCTGGCGGATGCGGTGGAGTTTGCGGACGATTGTGCGCGTGGAGACGTCGAGCTTGGCGGCGATCTCTTCATTGGTGTCGCCTTCTAGCTTGAGTGCAACGATCGTCCGCAGGGTCTCGTCGCCCAGCGCGATGACCAACGAATCGATCTGCTCGGCGACCAACAGCGCGAACTCGGGAGATGGGGAGACTCCCACAAGAGTCTGTTCATCGACGAACCGGTCCTCACGACCGTAGTCGCGTTTCTTTGTCCGCTCCCGCGCGGCCTCGTTCACGGCCTTGCGCGCCGTGATCGTCACCAACAGCGGCCACAGGCCGGTTCGGTCCGATAGATCCGGGAATCGCTGGTTCTGCAGGCCCAGAAAGGCGCTCTTGAGCGCGCTGAGGGCAATGTCTTCTTCGTCGCTGATGCGTCCCAGGCCATGGAAGCGGCTGCGCGCCAGCGTCACGAGCTGGACGAAGTAACGCTTCCAGAGCTCGTCGGCAGCTGCTTGGTGACCGAGCCTGAGCTGGTCCATCCAATGCGTGACCGAACCGCGAGACGGCAGTTCCATAGAAACTCCAAAAATGGCGAAAGATCGCCAAGGAGACTACTTGAGATTCGTCACCGCCTGATCCTATGATACCGGATACGCACCACATGCGCCAAGTTCGCGATGGTAGAGTCGAGTTTTGTCTGTCATTTTTCCGGCGAAGCCGTAAGGTGCCATTATGGATCTGGACAATAGGCAAACCCGCCGCCTATTTCTGGCGGGTACCGTTGCCTTCCCGACGCCGTTTCCCAGCGTCGGTACGATCTCGTTTCAGTCGGGGAATTTGAGCTATTCACCCGGTGTGCAGTCAAACTCCAAGGACGTAGTGGTCGTGCAGGATCAGTCCGATCGCGATTGGACGAGGATTCACTCCATCCTGCGCGAGCACGTTGCGGCGGTATTCATTCCTGGAACGCGAGAGCACGACGGCCGATTCCAAATTGCCCGCGATAAAAGTGTCGACGACGACGAAAAGGGAGAATGGTTCATTGATTCGGACGTTAGCGCGGAGGCAATTCGCGCTCGTCTGAGATTAACTGACGAAGTCGACATAACGTCGCCCGATTCAATTCTACGAGGCATCGTTTTCGTCGTTGAATTTCGGCCCGTTGTCAGCAACGCCGAGATGATCGCTACGGCCGCCGCGACGCGCGATTACGACTGGTCCCAGCCAGTCATGCGAGTGTGTTGCCTATGCACCGGCCGGTGATGTTTATGAAGGGGCCGCGATCGCGAATGCCCGGCCGCCACCTAGCAGCGTCTGGACGCTTCCGGGGCCGGCGCAGGTCGAAACAATGGACCCTGTGACTCCGCAAGTTGATGTGGTGGTTCTATCGCGAACCGCGGGGCCGTTGCCGCGCGCAGTGGAACAGGGCCTGGATTGTCAATGTGACGTTCAGATTGTCGTGCATCGCGTCGTGGGGCCGCCGCAGCCGACCGACCAATGCCATTGGCAAACTATCGCACGAGCAAGGAACGAGGGCAAGCGGCGCGGCGCCGTACCTTGGTTGATGTTTGTCGACGACGACGTGGTGCTGGAGCCCGAGTGCGTGGCGACGCTGCTTGACGAACTGCATCGCCGGCCGCTGTATGGCGCCGTGGCGGCCGATTATTTGGGCGAACAGCGCGACGGTCAAGTCCCGCGCCACGTGGCGATGGGCGCTACGCTCTTCCAGCGCGAAGTGCTCGAACAGATTGATTTCCGCTGGGGTGAACGAAAGTGTGAATGCCAATGTTGCTGTGACGACATGCGGCAATTGCTTTGGGGAATCGGCTATTCGACCACGGCCCGCGCGCACCATCTCGCCGAGGAAAATAGCCCTCAGGTTCATGGCGGAGGCGCCGAATCCCTGTCGCCAGCGCCAGCGACCGGGCAGTTGCTTGCGGCCTTCAATCGTCGAGACTTGCTGCGATTTCACGAGCAGTTTCTGGCCTCCTTGCGAGCGACCGGTAACATGGAGATTGTCATCCCGGTGGCCATCGGATTATATCCCGGCGAGCGCGAGCGACTAGCTCAAGTTCCAGGCGTACGACCGGTATTCCACACTGAAAACGGTCAACATGTGGCGCGACGTCGCCTGCGAGACTTCGCCGAGATTACTGCGACGCTTCCGCCGGCGACGCCCGTCGCCTATTGGGACGCCGGCGACGTTGTCTTTCAAGCACCGATACAGCCTCTTTGGGAAATGATTCGATCCTTTCCCGGGCAACTGCTCGCGGCGCGGGAACCTATGGGCTATCCGGACAACATCACCATGATCGAGTGGACCGAGACGATTGCCGATCCTGCTGCCCGGCGCAATGCAGAACAGATTGTTTTTCAGCACCCATTTCTCAATAGCGGATTTCTGGCCGGCGACGCGGGCGCGATGGCCAAATACTTTCAAACGGTCGCCAACTGGTACGACACGCCCCGGCTGGCCGGATCATTGGACTGGGGCGACCAAATGGCGCTGAATTTGTATTGCCATTCCAACCCAGCAGCGTGGCGCGAAATCCCAGAGGGATGGAATTATTGTCTGTGGCGGCGAGATCACAATATGTGTTATCGCCGCGAGGATGGGCGCTATGTCGACGTGCGCGGTGTGCCGATCCATGTGGTGCATGGGAATGCACGGACACTTGCTGCGCGATCGTTCCGTCACAGCCCGTTTTGAGCGGCGGAAGTGGAGGCCTGCTGCCAATCCTGTTCGCCTCCCAATAGCCGGCAGTGCCGATCAATTATCCTCACGCCACGGCAAGCCGAAGTCACTCAACTTCTGCCGGATTATCGGCAAGTGCCAGATCGCCAGGCCGCCATCGGACTGGCCCACAGCCAAATGTTCGCTGGTGGGATCCCAAGCGAGAGACCAGACGGCCCCGGATTCAGGCCGCAGCGAAAACGCGAGCCTGCCCGTCGGCCGATGCCAGACGGAAACCGTATCGAGCTGCGTGAGCGCGGCAAACCATTTGCCATTGGGGCTCAAAGCGACGTGCGGCGCATTGAACGTCCCTGGTTCGCCGAAGGAGTCGATGCGGCGATCGTGCTTGATGTCCCAAACTTCCGCAACACCGGTGATGGAAACATAGGCAATCGACTGTCCATCGGGCAATATCGCCACGCCATGCCAGCCTTGATTCATGTCGGTCGCGTGGAAGGGCGCGCTCTTCCCAGTGATGAGATCCCACGCCTGAAGGTGGTTTTCTTCGGCCCAAACCAGAGTGCCCGTCGCGCGATTCAACGCGATGGCAAGACATCTGCCAAATTCGCTGCGGTCAAGTTTAACGCCGGTTTTCACGCGGACCGGCAGATTGGGAGGTATTTTCAATAACTCAACGCCATGTTCGCCGCCGGCCGCCAGATACCACGCATCCAGAGCAGCCGAGGAAGCCAACGACAAGACCTCGCCCATGTCGAGCTTTGCTTCGTAAACGACCCGCTTGTCCTTGGAATCGACGTCGATCACGCGAAAATGCGGCGCATCGACTTTGCCCATGCAGCCGACCGCCAACAGCCGCCCGTCCGGCGAAAACGCCAGCGATTGCACGGCCTCGCCGACGTTGCGCAAGCCAACCGCCAGGCCCGTCATTGGATTCCAGAAGCGCACTTCATTGTCCTTCCCTCCTGTCGCCAACAGGTGGCCGTCGGGATGAAACACGGCGCACGGAATCGCACCGTTGTGCCCCGCGGCAATCGTTTTCTCGTCGGCGCGTGTGAGATCCCAAATCTGGATGCGTTCGGCGTTCGAGGCGACCAACCGCCCGCCATCCGCGCTAAACTCCATACCGATTTCGCTGACGGTGCGCTGCGGCAGATAAAGCCGCGCGAGCTGGCGATTGGTGATAGAATTCCACACGGTAATCCAGCCGCGAATATTCGCAGCGGCAAGATACGGGCTCGTCGGGCTAAAGGCGACGGCAATCGTAGAATCAAACGGAGAGAGCTTGGTTTGTTGAAAATCCGTCAGGTCGTAAGTTAATAACGCTTCATCGAAGCCAATCGCCATCCGATCGCCCGCCGCGCTGACGTCGATCGCATTGCGGTATGTCCCGCCCAAACTAGGCGAGTCGGATTCATTTATGCGTTCTCCTGTTACAAGGTCCCACACGGCCCAGCCGCAGGTGTACGCCTGATCGTTGGTATAACTGGCGACGAAGCGCTCCCGAGACAAGCCAAACGCGACGTTTCGAAGCATCCAGTCGGGCTTCGTCGGCAGCGATTGCAGCTTGGCCCCGCCGGCCAGGTCCCAAATCTCTAGCCGCGAATCTTTTATGCACGCCATCCGCCTGCCATCCGCTGAGAAAACAACGGCTTGCGGCTTTTCGCCGAGCTGAAATTCTCGCGCGACCTCCCAATTGTGATCCACGCGCTGCCATGCGCGAACGGTTCCCGTGGAGTCGGCGACAGCGAGCCGCTCGCCGTCGTAGACGATTGCCATCGCAATCACGGCGCCAGCGAGCGGTTCGAGCTCTCGACGCGCTTTGCCAGTGTCGATTCCATATTCGGTTACATGACCGTTGTTTTGTCCGACGAATAGTTCCCGGCCGTCGCTGGACAGGCAGAAGGCGGTGACCCGCCCGTCGAATCCAGTAATCACATCGGGCGAATAGGCCACAAAATCGCCCATCGAGAGCACGAGTTCGCGTCTCAATTCGTCGTCATCGACACGCGTCGTCGGCAAGTGCCGTGCTTGATTGACCAGGCGATGCACCTTGTCGCTATACCCCGGCTCGCGGACCTCGCGGGTCAAACGAATCTCCTGCAGCAAGGACCCGTACAGCGTATTGGTCGCTCGCCACCCAAAATACGACGAAATCACCGCGGCGGTGAGCAATGTCGTCATCGTGGCTGCCAGCAACATCGCCACTATGCGGTTTTGACGAGCCCACCTCAGGCCTCGCCCCAATCGGCTGAGGCGACGGGCCGTGACCGGCTGACCCGCCAGGAAGCGACGCAAATCGGCGGCTAGATCACCGGCGGTGGCATAGCGGCGGGCCGGTTCCTTCTCCAGGCATTTGAGACAAATCGTGTCGAGGTCGCGCGGCACGCGGCTCTCGAGCGAGCGCGGGCCGGGGGCGTCGTTGTTGATCACCTTCTGCAGCAGCATCCGCGTCGACCCGCGGAACGGCAGTTCGCCGGTGAGCATCTGAAACAGAATCACGCCCGCGGAATAGACGTCGCTCCGTCCATCGACGCGGTTCGCCTCGCCGCGAGCCTGTTCCGGCGACATGTAGGCCGGCGTGCCCAGGATCGCGCCGTCGGTCGTGATGGACACATCAAGCTCTTTGCGCTTCGCTAAACCAAAGTCCATCAGGAGGGGCTCGCCGTTGTCGTCAACCAGAATGTTCGAGGGTTTGAGGTCGCGATGAATCACGCCGACGCGGTGAGCGTGGTCGAGGGCGGCGGCAATCGTGGCGAGCATCGTGACCGACTCGCGAATGCCGAGCCGGTGGTCGGCCATCATCACCGAGAGCGGCACGCCGCGCACATAGTCGATCACGATGTACAGCGTGTCGCCTTCGCGGCCAACCTCGTGGGTGCTGACGATGTTCGGATGGCGGAGCTGAGCCGCGGCGCGGGCCTCACGCATGAACTTTTCGACCGAAAGTGGATCGAGCCGTTCACGGCGGGGAATCTTGAGGGCCACGGTCCGGTCGAGCAGCGTGTCGCGGGCCTTCCAGACGGTACCGAATTCGCCCATCCCGAGCCGCTCGATGATCTCGAAGTGAGCCACGCGAGAAAAGGCCGCAGCGTCGCGGGTTTCATCGGCGTCGTTCACGAGGCTAAAAGTGCCGCCGCATTGGTCGCAGAGGATCTCCATCAGCGATGCATCGACGACCAGCGGGATCATGCTGTGGCAATGCGGGCAGCGGACACTCAATCCAGCGCGTTGCGGGGCGCGCGGCGATCCGTCCGTGGTGACGGTCGCATGGTTCGATTCGGCCACCAGGCCCGCGATCTCATAGCGGACCGAGGGGTTCGCATCTAAGAGCTCGTCTTCCGCACCGCAGCTGCCGCTGCGCCGCAGACGGTCAAGCACCAGCACCGTCAACTCCTTCAACAGCGGTTGCCGCCATGGCGAATCAACGCGGTCGAGGTATTGCTCCAGTTGCGGGCCGCCGCCTTGTTTCAATGATCGCTCGAACTCGTCGCAGAGTGCGTCGATCTGCCGCGTCACTTCGAGCGGCACTTCCGCGTCGGCTTGATAAGGATTTGGCGGCACGGGAAACCGCGGCCGTTGCACCGCCAACTGAGCGGTTTTCGGCCCACGGATGCAAAAGGGACCAGCACCTAAGTCGTTCACCTCTCGGAGTATAACGCAACCACTCTGCGATTGCGAAAAAAAACCGGCCCCGCTTGTCTCACTGGCGGTTCGATTCCTGATCTTTCTCACGGACGCCCGTCGTATGGGCGGCCAGATCCATTTCACTCGGGCGCGAGTTCTGTCAATCGGCCCGCGCTCCCCTCGTACACAAGGAACGATCAAACATGAACGCTGACTTGACTTACTCCCTCGATGGCCGCGGCCAGCAAGCGGCAACTTGTTACGCGCTCTCGGAACCCCAAAAGCGCATGCGCGTTCTGGATTTAAGCGTAGGATTGCTGATCGTGCGGACGGAGCTCGGTGAAATCTGGTCCGAAGGCTTCAGCGAAGTCGCGCAGGCGTTGCAAGACATACCGCTGGCGGGCCTGGAGTTTCGCGCGGCGAAGCGGCATCTGGATAACGCCGTCAGCTACTGCGATGCAGACGAATTCGGTGCGGCCACATTCGAACTCCGCGTGGTGCGCAGCATACTGCAGAGGTTGTGATCGGAGATTCCTCGCAAACGTGCTATCCCGACGCTAAAAAGGTCTCTATCGTGCTCTGTCGAAAACCTAGTCACACCGGAGGATCATGATGTTGTGGGTCAGGATTCTCAGCGTGATTTCGCCTGATTGAGACCAGTAAGTTCTCGCTCGCAGGGCCGAACCTGGTACACTGTTGACCGTCTCCACTTGCCAACGCTGGCCGTACTTCTCCTGCTTGAAGTGGGTCTTCATCCGCTGACGCCAGTATCCTTTCAGCGGCTTAGCCGTGGGCCGACCGCGGGTGGCGGGAATGAGCGTGCGGTCGCCGCACTCTTCGCGGGCGTACACGTGCGCCGTCGGGAAGGACGAACGGAATGAGGGGGCGAAATACGCCCTGATCGTAGATGGCGTCGATGTCGTAGGTCCTACACGTAACTGTACTACGTGCATTTTACTCGGGTCCAGCACGGCATTTCGTGAGGATTGCGCTGAGTTGGGGAGAACCCAGCGCTTAGCAAGCCCCCACGGCCGCATGAGATTCGACGCTGACTTCGGTGTGGAGTTCCGCTTCGACATTATTGCCGCGGTAGGTAGCGGTCACCGGGGCTGCGTACTGCGGATCGGCGGCGGCCGCTACGGCGACATGGTGCTCCGCAACTGCCAAGCCGCGCGTGGGGTCGTATCCGCGCCACCCGGCACCCGGCAAGTAAACCTCCGCCCAGGCATGCAGATCGCGTTTGCCTGTGTTGCGGTAGGCATCCTGGTAGCCACTCACAAACCGAGCCGCCAAGCCCACACAGCGGCAGGCATCCATGAACAACACGGCGAAATCGCGGCAGGCGCCTTGCCGCTGTTCCATCGTGGTCGCCGCCGGCCAGGGGGCTCCCTTGTCGCGACGGACCAGCTTGAAACGATCGCAGATGGTCGTCCCCAATCGCGTGAGGAAAGGCACTAGCTCGTTACCGGCTGCTTCGCGAATCTTCTCGGCAAGTTCCCGCACGGGGTCACACTGCGTCGGCACCGACACGCGTTTGCAGGTGCTGGCGAGCTGCGTCAGTTCTCGGGGTTGGTAGCCGATCGGCAGCCGGCAGTTATCGGGCGTGAGCAAGTAATCGTACGGATTCTCGCGGAGCGTTTCGACTTCCGATACGGCGTGAATCGTCATGTGCCCGTGCAAACTCTCGAACCAGGCCTGGGTTACAAGATTGCCATCAGCGTCGAGCAACGTGGTCATCCCAGTAGGCACAGGATCGATTGTCAGTTCGTAGCGGAGTACTCGCTGGGCCGCATCGTTCCGCGGCTGAAATCGCAACTGATGCGGCTCAAAAAACACGGGACGCGTAAAGCGATACTCTGTTGCATGGTCGATCGTAAAGAGCATGGCGATTTCAATGTGAGAGTGATAGCCTGGAGATTGCTCGTTGTTTGTGAAAGCTATTTTCCTGAGCCAACCGATCGATCAATGACTGAATTGCGTCTGTCGATGCGCGGCAAGGGCTTCGAGCTGCCGCTTGGCGAAGAACGATTCCGACACCGCCTCGCCCACATGGTTCAGCCGCTTTTGGAAGTCATCGATGAATTCGTGCAGGCCGCCGGAGATCACTTCCTCGGCCTGGGTATACGCTAGCTCGGCCCGCAGTTGACCCATCCGCTGCTCGGCGGCGTTGGAAAAGCTGCCTGGTGCTGTACCAGAAATCGCGTGCAGCGACTCGTTGGCCCGAGTGAGGCAATGGAGTACAGCCCGGGGAAATTCCCTATCGAGCACCAAGAACTTCACCACATTCACGGGAGAAATCCGCCCATGCCGCTGGCGATACATCTCCAGCGCGCTGGCCGACCGCAACAGGGCGAGCCACTGGATATCATCGTAGGGCGTGCCCACGTCAGTCGGCTTGGGCAGCAGAATGAAATACTTTACGTCGAGGATCCGCGAGGTCTTATCGGCCCGCTCGATCATCCGGCCCAGTTGGCAGAAATACCACGCTTCGCCATGGGTCATCGTGGCATCGGTCACACCCATGAACTGCTGGCCCGAAACATTCACTTTCTCGTAAAAGTGGTAGGGGTCGTCGAGCACATCATCCAGCGTGCCACCGTCGCGGACCATCAAGTAAAACTTGTTGATGTGCTCCCACATCTCGGCAGAAATGATCTCGCGGACGCTGCGGGCGTTTTCGCGGGCACTACGCAGGCAGGAAAGGATCGAATTGGGGTTGTCGGCATCGAACGTGAGAAATTGGACAACCGTTTCCTTGGTCGTGGTGCCGATCCGTTCTTGAAACTGGGCATCGTCGCCCGTGATCACCACCAGCGGCCACCACTGCTGGCCAGCCTCGCCCGGCATGTCGAGGCTGAGGTTCAGATTGACTGAAATAAACCGCGCAACATTCTCGGCCCGCTCGACATAGCGGCTCATCCAGTAGATTGAATTGGCAACGCGGCTCAGCATGGTTTAATAGCCAGGAGCAGGAAGTAGGAAGTAGGAAGCGGGGAATGCGTGACACTTCACTCCCTGCTCCCTGCTCCTCACCCCCGGCTCCTTTACGAAACGACCCAAGTATCTTTGCTGCCGCCGCCTTGCGACGAGTTAACAACCAAGGAACCTTTCTTGAGCGCCACGCGCGTCAAGCCACCGGGCAGCACATAAATCTCGCGGCCATAGACGATAAATGGCCGCAAGTCGACGTGCCGGCCTTCCAGCCCATCCTCAACCAGTACCGGCACCCGCGATAGGGCGAGTGTCGGTTGGGCGATGTAATTGCGCGGGTTGGCGCGAATCTGTTCGCCGCAGGCGGCCCGTTCGGTTTCGCTCGCGCGCGGGCCGATCAGCAGGCCGTAACCGCCCGATTCGTTCGCCGGCTTGACCACCAGCTTGTCGAGGTTCGCCAGCACATGCCGCCTCTGGGTTTCGTCCCAGCAGACAAACGTTGGCACATTCGGGATGATCGCCTCTTCATCGAGGTAATACTTGATAATCTGCGGCACGTACGCATACACCACCTTGTCGTCGGCGATGCCCGTGCCGGGGGCATTGGCCAGGGCGATACGGCCCAAGCGGTAGGCTTCCATCAGGCCCGGCACGCCGAGCATCGAATCGGCACGAAACGCCTCGGGATCGATAAAATCGTCGTCGATCCGCCGGTACAAGACATCGATCCGTTCGAAGCCCTTCGTGGTCCGCATGAAGACAAAGCCGTCGGAGACTACCAAGTCGCGGCCCTCGACCAAGTCGATGCCCATTTGCTGGGCCAGGAACGAATGTTCGAAGTACGCTGAATTGAAACTGCCGGGCGAGAGCAGCGCAACTGAGGGCGTCCGCACCTGGTCCTCGCGCAGATATTGCAGCGCGTCGAGTAGCCGGCTGCAATAGTCGTCAACCGGGGTAATCGAGGTCTGTTCAAATAGCTGCGGAAACGTCTGCTTCATCAATTGGCGATTTTGCAGCACGTAGGAAACGCCCGAGGGGCAGCGCAAATTGTCTTCCAGCACGTAATACTGCCCATCGCTATCGCGGACCAAGTCGGTGCCCGTAATGTGGCACCAAATGCCGCGTGGCGGCGTGAGGCCAATGCATTGTTTGCGGAAACCGGTCGCGGTGGCGATCACATGCTCCGGGATCACCCCGTCGCGGACAATCTTCTGCTCGCCGTAGATATCCTGCAGGAACTTGTTAAGCGCGGTAATCCGCTGTTTGAGGCCGTGTTCCAGCCACAGCCACTCCTCATTGGCGATAATCCGCGGCACGATATCGAAGGGAATGATCCGCTCGCGGCCCTGCGTGTCACCGTAAACATTAAAGGTGATGCCAAGCTGAACCATCGATCGGTCGGCGGCCCGCTGGCGGCGGACAAGGTCTTCCGTGGTGAGTGTTTGCATGCGGCGGAAGAGGGGTTCACAATTGCTGCGGGGCTGGCCGCTGGCGTCGAACATTTCGTCATGAAAACCGCCGAGGTCGTATTCGGAGAAATGGAAATGATCCATGCGTTTTGCCGCCGCCCCGTTGCGAGAATCCTGCCGCTGCCGCGACATCACTGCCGACTGTTCGCTGAACATAGTTCCCGATCCTACCATTTGGACCCCCGCTACGAATACGGATGCGAACGGCGAAATTACTAGCCCCTGCCGCTATCTATCTAATTGTCGGCTCAACGACTTCCGCCCAAAGACGACTTTGCCCGATGGCAACGAAAAGGCGTGGATGCTCGCCACGATTTGTGACCTGCCGGGCAAGTTGCTGGACTCATTTCTCCCCGATGCAAAGCCTCCCCCTCCCCGAAGCAAAGCCTCCCCCGAAGCAAAGTGCAAACCGCGCGCCGCCATAAGAGAACAGATGCTCGGCCTGTCGCCAATGCCTCCATAGCATTGACAGCATTGGAGATACGACGCATTTTTTCCACCGTTAGGGTTATGGCATGGCTCACGGGCTAGCGGCCACTGCCCAGGAAACGGGCAGCCGCTGCGCAGAGTGCAAATGTGAATGGCCGGAAAAATTTGATTTTCCGGCTGAACTTCGAGTGTCGCATTGACGTACTTCTTTGAATCTGCGAATTGCGCTACCCCGTGCAAGTCGGTAGAGTCAGAGTTTGCCGGCGGTCGCTTAAACTCAGATGTCCATCATTCCGCGGCACCAAGCTTTGCCGCCAGTGCCCTGCCTGGTCCAACCGTTTTCCTGCCACTGCATTGCCTCCCCATTAACAGCCATCCCGCCCAGATGCTGCGACGGCCACCTTGCTACTGAAAATTGCCCCACCGACTGCCGCGGAGAACACCCCCTGATGCTCGGCTCGAACTGCCATCTTTCGATTTCCCAACTCGCAAAGCTCAAATTGCTGCTTTTTGCCCTGCTCGCCCCCACGTCGCCGGCGCTAGCCGACTTCCTCGCCGCAAGCCTGGGCCCGAATTTTTTTGATGGTAGTGTACTGCGTTACAATTCTGCCGGCGAGGCAATCGCCGGCGGCATCCCCGGTTTCACCGCCGGGTTGGGTTTCTCCCAAGGAGTCACCATCGGTCCCGATGGCAGCATCTACGTCAGCAGCAACAATTTGCTCACCGGGGCTGGTGAGGTCCTGTTTTTCGACCCGTCGGGTTCCCCCTTGAACCATGAAGGTGGTCAGCCCGGTCTGTTTGCCACGCTGCCGTTCAATGCGCCGGCCGAGGAAGGCGGTAGTCCCACGCCGCCCTCGCCAGCGCGATTGAAGTTCGGGCCTGACGGCAACCTCTACGTCGCCGACCGCGAAGGCACGACGGTCCGTGTGTTCGATGGCCAAACGGGGGCTCAACTGCCCGATGCCGCCAGCGGACTGCAGGCCCCCACCGGGTTGGCGTTTGGTCCGGATGGCGCGCTCTACGTCGGCAATTTCAATTCTGCCAGCGTGGTCCGCGTCCACAACGGTGTGCAGGAGTTGTTCGTCGCACCGACGAGCGGCGGTTTGCTCACGCCCAGTTCGCTATTGTGGCTGCCCCATGGAAATCTGCTGGTGGTCGATTTGATCGGCAATCAGTTATTGGAATACGACTCCAGCGGCAGTTTCGTTAAGCAGTTTGCCGGCATTCCGCCGGACATCCCCGACCCGCTCCCTGGTGGCGTCAACTTTTCTAGCAACAATCCTTCCGACGTGCTCTATGACGAGGACGGCAACTTGATCGTCTCGGTACTGGGCCTCACCAATTCGCCCGACAACCGTGGTGCACTCTTAAAATATGACCTCGAAGGCAACCTGATCGAGACAATCGTCGACGGCCTGCCGGGAATTGGTGCCCTCACCTGGATTAGGCCCACCGACGCGATCACTGGCGATTACAACGGCGACGGCACCGTCAACGGCGACGACTACAACAAATGGCAGGCCGACTTTGGCAAATCGGTCGCTGTTGGCAGCGGAGCGGACGGCAACGGCGACGGCATCATCGACGCCGCCGATTACACATTCTGGCGCGATGCCTTGCCAACGGGCGAACCCGGTTCCGGCGAAACAACCGCGGTGCCGGAGCCGGCCACCATTGCGCTCTGCGCCTTAGGTTCGCTGCTGGCCTATGGAAGCATGTCGAGAATCGTCGCTCGTAAACAATAAATATAAGTAACAGAGGCCGGAGAGCATGGCTCGCCGGATTGAACCGCATCGTTTTACCACCCTTCTGGAGACTCGAGACATGAAAAAAGCAATTCGATCGTTTGGTGTTGGCATGTCGATGGCAATTGCCGCCGCAATGGCCGTGCCGAGCGCCTATGCTGCCGATGCCGCCACCAGCGAAGTCGCACCCGAGAAGAAGGAGCAGCCTGATGCCACGCCGCCTGCCGTCGGCGACCCTGCCCCGGCGTGGGACGATCTACTTGGCATCGACGACGAGAAACATAGCGTCGGCGACCTGATAGAGGCCAAGGCCATCGTTGTAGTGTTTACCTGTAACCATTGCCCCGTCGCGGTGGCCTACGAAGACCGATTGGTCGAATTGGCGGCTGACTACAAGAAAAACGGCGTTGAGCTGGTGGCGATCAACGTCAATAACATGGAAGCCGACAAGCTGCCCGCGATGAAGGAGCGGGCCAAAGAAAAGGGCTTCGAATTCGACTACCTTTACGATCCTTCGCAGCGGATCGGCCGGGCCTACGGTGCCATGGTGACGCCGCACGTATTCCTGCTCGATGGAACGCGCCAGATCGCCTACATCGGTGCGATCGACGACAACATGAATCCGGAGAAGGTTACCCAGCACTACCTCCGGGATGCCATCGATGCAGTGCTGGCCGGGAGCCAGCCACAAATTGATACCACGAAACCCGTCGGCTGCGGCATTCGCTATGAATAGATGCCGCAGACGCCACGTCGCCGCTTGCGGTTTAGCGACTTGCGCGTTGCTACTGGCCGCAATCGGATGCTCGCCAACCGAAAAGGCGCAGACCGAATCTGCGGCACAAAATCTCGTTCAACTCGCGCTCGCCGATCGAGTGGAGTTCGACGCCGTGCTGGCGCGGCTCGCGGACAAGGTCGTGCTCGTCGATTGTTGGGCAACTTGGTGCTTGCCCTGTGTCGAGCAACTTCCGCACACCGTCGAACTCGCGAAGAAACATGGCAGCAACGGATTGGCCGTTGTCACGCTCAGTTTTGACGATCGCAACATGTCGGATCGCGCCGCAAAAGTGCTCGTTGAAGCTGGCGCGGGCACCAATGGAGTCACCAACCTGCAGAGTCGGTTTGGAGCCAGTCCGGAATCCATGGATGCTTTCGCGATCTCCAGCGGGGCACTTCCTGCCTACAAGTTGTACGACCGCAAAGGCACACTCCGTCGTACATTTGAGCTCGATCCTACCGAGAACCAGCAGTTTACCCCACAGGATGTGGCCGTGGCCGTCAACGAGCTGTTGGCAGAATGACGCCGACCAGTGGTATGCTTATGCTATGGCATACATGACGCACAACGCCGTAAGTACCGACCGATCACGGCGTCTGGCCTTCTCGCTCGTCGAGTTGCTGGTCGTCATCGCGATCATTGCCATTTTAGTTGGGCTGCTGATCCCCGCCGTGCAAGCCAGTCGTGCGGCCACTGCCCGCAATTCTTGTGCAAACAATCTGCGACAGATCGGCCTTGCGGCCCACAATCACCAAGCCACGTTGGGTTACTTTCCCCACGGCTCAGTCGCCAAACAGTACGATCCGCAGCCGTTCACCGCGTGGACTTTTTACCGCTGGTCAGCCCTGGCGTCGCTCACACCGTATCTTGAAAACACGGCGGCCTACAACGCGCTCGATCTTACCGTGCCCCTCTACGCGAACAGTTTTGGCGTGCGGCCGGAAAACATCGAAGCCGTCAAAATTTTTGTGCCCGAGTTCCTTTGCCCCAGCGACATCGGCCGAGCAGTCTCCGAAGATTTCGCACCCACGAATTACACGATGTGCGCTGGTTCTGGCGCCGGCGGCGGCACGCCGCGTGATACCGACGGCGTGTTCTTCATCAACTCGCGGACCACACCCGCCAAGATCACCGACGGCCTCTCGAAGACAGCCCTTGCCTCCGAAAGTCTCTTGGGCCAGCCGCAATCAGCGATCCCGCACGATCCGCAAACCGAATACAAATTCGCTTTCTCTGCGCCGCTCACTGACACGCTCTGCGACGGCACAGCCCAGTGGAATGTGAGCGACCCGCGCGGCTTCGCCTGGGTCAACGGCGAATACCGCTGCGGCCTCTACAACCACCGCGAAACACCGAACTCCGCCGTCCCCGATTGCATGGGCGTGCAGATCAGCGGCGGCGTGAAATTCATCTTCACCCCCTATGGCTGGCGGGCCGCCCGCAGCAACCACAACAGCGGCGTGAACGTGCTGCTGGCCGACGGCTCGCTCCGCTTCGTAGGCGACGACGTGGAACGGAGCCTGTGGAAAGACCTCGCCACGATTGCCGGCAGCGAGACGTCGGGAGCACCGTGATCTGTGCCTTCCGTAATTCTCAAATGAATGCTACGCGCTCAGCGGCGGCAGGGATTCCGTCTGGCAGGTAAATATCGTAGGTTTTCGATTCATCGTCGACGGTAACGACAAGTCGAGCGTCCGACGGTGGAACTGGCTCGCTGACATCGCGAACGATGAGCTCGTTTGATCCGATTCGAGATAGCGCCACCTCGCGCTCGCCGACAACAAGCGTGAGCGCAACCCTTGGCGAATATCGGTTAGAGTGAGTTATCATGATGGTCGACCGCACGTCACATTTTGAGTGAGCAAAGTCCTACACAGATTCTAAACAACTTTCGCTGGAGGTGGAAGACGCGATTGGTTACGGCATGGACGGCTCGATCTGGCAAACGTCTCGACCTTCGGTCGTAAAGGTCTATGAGCGTGTGAAGAACTATCAGGACGAAGTGGAGTGTTATCGGCGACTCGCATCACGAAACGTCATCACGATTTCGGGCTTCACCGTTCCGGTGTTGATGGGCTGCGATGACAATTTGATGACACTCGAAATGTCGATTGTGCAACCGCCATTCTTACTCGATTTCGGCAAGGTGTATCTCGACGCGCCGCCGCCCTATTGGAATGATTCGGAGATCATGGGGCATTGGCATGAAGAAGGCCGGGAGAATTTCGGCAAGCGGTGGAGCAAGGTTCTTTCGGTAGTCCGAATTCTTGAGAGCTTCGGGATTTACTACGTCGATCCGAAGCCGGGGAATATCATGTTTAGTGACTAGCGCTAGACATAAGAAACGTGGCTCGCCGCGAAGGTGGTTGCATCCCCAATGCCCGCGTAGTTACACTAGGGGGCCTGGGAGGTAACCTATGGACATCAAGATTGTTCCTAGGGAGCCAGAATATCGTCGCCGACGCAGTTCCGGCTGGGGACGGTTTCTGGCCCAGTTTGCGATGTATCTGGCATCGCTGATCCCGATGTGTATTATCGCTTGGCGAATAGACCTCCTGGGATTAGGCGGCCACGGGCAACCACAAGTTATCGTCAAGCAAATACCTCAGCCCACACCCAGCCCACAACAACCGAGGTCGTTCACTCCCGCCCCCAAAGCAGCACCGGAACAGCGGCCGACAACGCCTCCTGCGCCCAGACCTTCGGTATTTCAATCGCCTCAAGCCAAGGAACCTCCATTTGACTTGGTTCCTGATCCGATCGGCGTCAACGCGCCGGAAGCGATTGAGCCGTTGGCAGATGCAGCCGGAACGATTGTGCCTTTCGATCTGACGAAGCGAGTAATTCGAGTCGTCAGCATGCCCGACGACTTGCCACTTGCCAATGTGTTCTGCGACATTCAGGCGAGCGCCGAGCTCGGTGCCGAACCTCTTGTGAACCTCCCTCTCGGAAAGAAGCACGACCTGCGGTTTTCTTGTGGTATTCCCAATGTCGCTGTCGGTACTGAGATCGAGTTGCTCAAGCGAGGAAATTCATTGGTGGTGGAGATTCGACCTATGTACCGGCTGCCCAGCGGGGATAAAGAGGCATTTTACAAACTCGCAGGCATCCAGAAAACAAAGTTGTTGATGAAGCAAGTCAGCACGGCAACCGACGCACAACGGGCCTTGCCCGGACTTCAAAGTCAGTTGAGTCGCGTCTCGAGTGATTATCAGTCGGCACTGAGAACTGCGAATACACCGACAATGGGTAGTCGCGCGTACATGGAACAAATTGGTGCCCAAGAACGGGCAAAGGCACTTTATAACACGGGCATCGCATTGGAAAAGCAAATTGCTACTGCTGAAACCATGTCTGCTCAATTACCTCGGCTGAGCGCCGATTTAGCGGCCGTGCAAGCACTTGGGGCTTGGGGAGCGAAGATTGCTGAGTCGGCTAACTTATCGGTAACTATCAATCATGCGGGCCGGCGCTTGCTGGCGGAAGTCAGGTGAACGGTTCGGAAAGCGTTGGAGCAAAGTCGTTCACGCCATGAAGATGCTCGAAAAGCTGGGTATCTACTACTACGATCCGCGTCCCGGGAACATTTGCTTCGGGGATGAGGATGAGTGGGAATTGTAGCCGTCGGCGGGTCGTTTGTTTGCCCGCTTCTTCTGGCCTATCCTGCCGCCGCCATAGATGGACATAATTCATGCCCGACTTTTGCGCATCTATGATAAACCTCGGGAAAAACGAGGGGCTGCCCGAGTATGTGAGTTCTGAGCATCTTTAGTCTTCTGGGGGGTTCGCTCGGTCGCCCGCGGCCTTGACGGCCTAAAACTGGTCGGTTTATGCTGTTAGATTCCCACAAAAAGCCGAACCAGCACACCAGTTAGGAATCTGTTCCATGGCCGTTCCCAAGCGCAAACAGTCCAATTCCCGCACCGGCATGCGTCGGTCGCACCACGGCCTCAAAGCCAAGCAGCTCCACGCCTGCCCCAAGTGCGGCACCACGATCCCCTCGCACGTCGTCTGCCCGAACTGCGGCCAATACGGCGGCCGGACGATGATCGAAACCGAATAGCAAGGAGCAGGGAGCAGCGAGCCTGGAGTTGGGAGCTTAACTATTCCCCCCGCTCCGTGCTCCCTGCTCCTTGCCTTTCTGCACGATGCCCGACGAGCTCGCAAAGATTGCGTTCCTATTCCCCGGCCAAGGCGCCCAGTCCGTCGGCATGGGCGCGACTGTCTGTTCGCAAGTCCCCGCGGCCCGCGCACTTTTCGACCGTGCCGAGCCGATCCTTGGCTATGACCTCTATCACCTCTGCACACAAGGCCCGGCCACGCGACTGGACACCACCGATCACAGCCAGCCGGCGATCTTCGTCGCCAGCCTCGCGGCACTCGAGCAGCTCAAGCAGGATTCGCCGCAGATCGTCGAAAGCTGCGCCGCGACCGCCGGCCTGAGCCTTGGTGAGTACACGGCCCTGGTGTTTGCCGGCGTGATGACGTTCGAAGATGGACTGGCCGTCGTGCAAGAGCGCGGCCGGGCCATGCAGGCCGCCAGCGAAGCCTGCGAGAGCGGCATGGTCAGCATCCTCGGCCTCGATCACGACAAGATCGAAGCCGTCTGCACCGAATGCCGCGGCAGCGAAGTGCTCGAAATCGCCAACTTTCTTTGCCCCGGTAACATCGTCGTCTCCGGCCACAAGGAAGCTTGCCGCAAGGTGATGGACGCCGCAGTCGCCGCCGGCGCGATGAAAACGATTCCGCTCGCCGTGGCCGGAGCGTTTCACACCAAGCTGATGGAGCCCGCGGTCGAGCGGCTGTCGACGGCGCTGGAGAATGTGCCCCTGAAAAAGCCGAGAATTCCCGTGATTTCGAACGTCGACGCGAAGCCGCACGACGACCCCAACGAAATCCGCGAGCTCTTGATCCGGCAAGTTTGCTCGCCGGTCCGCTGGGAAGATACGCTGCGGTACTTGCTCGACACGGCAGAAATCACACAATTCTACGAAGTCGGCCCGGGGCGCGTACTGGCCGGACTACTCAAACGCATCGCCCGCAAGACGCCGTGCGAAAACATCACGGCCTGACCCCATTACGGAATTATTTCACCACTGAGGCACAGAGGTCACAGAGAAAGCCCTGGACAATTGACTTCTCTGCACGCTCCGTGCCTCTGTGGTGACGAACTAAGCCAGGAGATTGATTCATGGCAGAAGAAACATCACGGCGGATTAAAGTTGATCTCTCGGGCAAGACGGCAATTGTCACCGGAGCCTCGCGCGGCATCGGCAAGGCGATTGCACTGGCGCTCGCAGCGTCTGGTGCAAAAGTCGCTTGCGTCGCGCGGAGTGCCGATAAGCTCCAAGAAACGGTCGGCGAAATTGCGGCCGCGGGTGGTACTGCCGAGGTGCATCTGTGCGACGTGACCAACTCGGAGGCCGTGACCAAGCTCGTCGAGGGTCTCGCCGAAGCCTGGGGCCAGGTCGATATCGTGGTGAACAACGCCGGTATCACGGCCGATACGCTCATCCCGCGAATGACCGACGAACAATGGGATAGCGTGATCACCACCAATTTGCGGAGCGTGTTCCTCTTCACGCGGGTCGCCTCACAGGTCATGATGCGCAAGCGGACTGGCCGGATCATCAATATTTCGAGCGTTTCGGGCATTATGGGGAACCCTGGCCAGGCGAACTACTCGGCTTCGAAGGCCGGCGTCATCGGCCTGACCCGCACGGTGGCCCGTGAGCTCGCTGGCCGCAAGATCACGGTCAACGCGATCTGCCCGGGATTCATCGCTTCGGAGATGACCGCCGCGATGGGGGCGGCACTCGACGAGATGATCAAAGAGAAGATCCCCGCTAAGCGGCTAGGCGAGGCCCACGAAATCGCTGATACCGTGCTCTACTTGGCCAGTGACTCGGCCGCCTACATGACGGGCGAGATCATCACCATCGACGGCGGACTGACACCGTAGGAACAGCGAGCCAGGAGCGAGTTCGACCGTGGCCGATCACAAGAATAGGCCATTTTTCGCCCTTTCTCTGGGCTCCCCGCCCTCGGCTTTCCCTTCACCCGCCCTAGACAGTCGGCCGGCAAAACGGTATACCTTGACCTCGCTTACGAAATCGCTCTATCCTAATAGGTTTACGGGCCCCACCCAGGCAGCTATCCTCTTTGCATGCCTTGGGGCTCGAGTATGCGATACCAACCCTCGGGACCCGCTTCGTCAGTCGGCGAAAGTCCCGCTGAACCGTTTATCTGACAAGCAGTGAAGAACTTAGCAGGAGGACCGACAAGGTGGCCTCAGTAATGGAACGAGTGACCGATATCGTTGCCGATCAACTCGGTGTCGATAAGGAAAAGATCACGGCCGACACGTCGTTCGTGAACGACCTCGGTGCCGATTCACTCGACACGGTCGAGTTAGTGATGGAACTCGAAGAAGAGTTTGATATCAACATCCCGGACGACGCAGCCGAAAAGATTCAAACCGTCGGCCAGGCGGTCCAGTACATCGAAGCTGGCACGAACAACAAGGGTTGATCGGCCGCCGTAGCGTGGAGCAGGTAGCAAGGAGCAGGGCCCCGGCCCTGTTTTCTTGATCCTGTTTCGTGCTTTTCATTCCTTGCTCCTAGCTCCCTGCTTCATTATGAAACGCCGTGTCGTCGTCACAGGGATTGGTGCCGTAACGTCGCTCAGTTGCCAGGTCGACGACCTCTGGCAGCGAATCCTCCGCGGCGAGAGCGGCGTTCATGCACTCGAGGCCTTCGACACTTCGGAGCACAAGGTCAAGTTTGGTGGCGACATTCACGATTGGAGCACCGAAGGCTACATCGATCGCAAAGAGTCTAAGCGGATCGACCGCTTCACTCAGTTCGCGATGGTCGCAGGCATCGACGCCGTCAACGATGCGGGCCTCGATTTCGCCAAGGAAGATCCCTTCCGCTCGGGCGTGATCCTCGGCTCGGGCATCGGCGGTCTGAATGAAATCGAAACGCAGCACGAGCGACTGCTGACCAAAGGCCCGGACAAAGTCTCCGCCTTCACCATTCCCAAGCTGATGGTCAACGCGGCCAGCGGTCACGTGTCGATCCGCTACGGCCTCCGCGGCCCCAACTACGCAGTGGCCACAGCCTGCGCCAGCGCCACCAACGCGATGGGTGACGCCTTCAAGGCGATCCAATACGACGATGCTGACATCATGATTACCGGCGGCACGGAAGCGGCTTGCACGCCGATGGGCCTCTCTGGCTTTGCCAACATGCGGGCCCTCTCCGAGCGGCACGACGACCCGGCCGGCGCCAGTCGCCCCTTCGACCTCGACCGCGATGGTTTCGTCCTCTCCGAGGGCGCGGGCCTGCTGGTCTTTGAAGAACTAGAACACGCCCAAAAACGCGGTGCACGGATCTATGCCGAAGTGCTCGGCTACGGTGCCAGTGCCGATGGCGGCCACATCACCCAGCCCGATGCCGAGGGTGTCGGGGCCGCAAAGGCCATGAGCTGCGCACTCCGCGATGCCAAACTCTCGCCCGAGTCGATCGATTACATCAACGCTCACGGCACGAGCACACCACTGGGCGACAAGGCCGAGACGCACGCCATCAAGACCGTCTTTGGCAACCACGCCTATAAGCTCAGTATCTCCAGCACCAAGAGCTCTCTCGGCCACCTCCTGGGTGCCAGCGGCGGCGTCGAAATGGTGCTCTGCATGAAAGCGCTGCAAATCGGCATCTGCCCGCCGACAATCAACTACACTACCCCCGACCCAGCCTGCGACCTTGATTATACGCCCAACACACCACGCGAGCGAAAGCTCCGCGTGGTGATGTCGAACAGCTTCGGCTTCGGAGGCCACAACGCCAGCATCATTGCGGGGGTCGGCGCCTAGGGCATCCCAGTCTCGGCGGACCGGTGAAGCTAAACGCGACGATATTTCCGGCGGCAATCGCCCTCTTCGCTACCTGTCTGCAAACCACTCGATAGTGGTGCAGCTAATCACGCCTAGCAGTGCTCATAAGATTCTACTGGCATCATCATCCAATCGCGGCAACAATAGGAGATGGTCAGTGGGGCAAGTGACTGTGGACCAATGGGTTGGCACCTGGGATGGCAAAATATCTGTTGGCGTTGGTATGGCCCTGGTACGTGCTGTTTGCACTCTGCAGCGGTCAGGCCGATGCTTATATCGCGAACGACCGCTGGTTTCGCACCGCCACCAATATCTCGACCGGTTCGCTGGGCACGCCGATCACGCTCACCTGGAGCTTCGCACCGGACAACACGCTGATTTCCGGTAACACCACCGGCACGACCGTCCCCAGCAATTTGCTGAACTTTCTGGATACCAACTTGGGCGTCGGCCCCGGCGGTAGCGATCTCACGGAGCGGCCGTGGTTTCCGATCTTCGAGCAATCGTTCAACCGACTCAGCGCACTCTCTGGCGTGACTTACATCTACGAACCCAACGACGATGCCCGCGCATTTAGCGACACGAACAATGCCCGTGGAGTACTTGGCACGCGTGGCGACATTCGCCTCGGTGGCAAGTCGTATGGCAGCGGCTCGAACATTCTGGCCTCCAATTATTTTCCCGACTTCGGCGAAATGATGATCAATACCGACCAAGTCACGCGCTTCACCAATAGTACCAACAACTCGCGCCTCTTCCGCAACACACTGATGCACGAAGTGATGCACGGCATCGGCATCAGCCACGTCGAATCGAGCAATGCCGCCTTCTTAATCGAACCGATCCTCAGCACAGGTTTCGACGGTCCCCAACTCGACGACCTACTGGCCATGCAACGCTTGTACGGCGACGTATACGAAAAGAACGGCGGCAATGACGTTGTTGGCAATGCAACATTTTTGGGTACACTCAGTCCGACTAACCCAATTCAGATTGGCACCTTGGGAAACAGCACCGCCATTGCTGCGAGCCAAATCGATTTCTTGAGTATCGACGACGATTCCGACACCGACTTTTTCAGCTTCTCACTCACCGAACGTCTCCATGTATCGCTCGACCTCACCCCACGCGGTGCCACCTACATGGTTGGCCCACAGGGCGGAACCCAAAGCCCTCTGAACACGCTCACCCTCAGCGACCTCTCGCTGGCTTTGTTCGATATCAACGGGACTACGCTGCTTGACCTGGCAAATGCAAATTCTGCCGGCGTGGCTGAACAGATTCAGCGGCAACTGTTGCCGGGCACTTACTTTGCCCGCGTCAAGGGCGCCCAGAACGACATCCAACTCTACGGACTGGGAGTCTCTGCTAGCCTCCCAGTTCCCACACAGCTTGTCTGGGTTGGCAACTTCGGCTCGACCTGGGATACAGGCATAACGCCTAACTTTTCTGCTGGCAGCGGCATGGCCACCTTTCTCGAAGACGATCACGTGAGATTCGACGACAGTTCATCGGTGAAAACTGTGTTCTTGAATGGCGAGCTTGCGGCCGGCGACATTTTGATTTCTACGGCCGGCACGTACTTCTTTACAGGCTCGGGCAGTATCGTCGCGGGTAACTTGACCATAGATGGCGGCGGCTTCGTGGTGCTGGCCAACTCCGGCAACTCCTACAGCGGCGAAACCCGGGTACTTGCCGGCACCTTGATCATCTTGGGCGACACCAACGCGATGCACAGCCCCATCACCATCGCCAGCGGTGCAACACTAACGATGGACGCCACCGACGCCGCCTCGATGACCAGCTCCTTTACGATCGAGGCGGGCGGTACGCTGCAAATCGGCACCGCGACGAGTACCACCAACGTCTTCCCAGATGCGCCCACGGGCGTCTTCAATTCGGGCACAATTCGCGTATTGGCCAGTGAAACGCTCAGCGCCGTCGCCGGCGGCGGGCAAATCGAAGTGGTGCAAGGCACTACAACCCTTTTGGCGAACCCGGCGTTCGCAGGCAACCTCACCGTTCAATCCGGAGCAGTGGCCAAAGTCGATGACGGCGCGGGCTTGGGATCGGCAGCGACCAGTGTGCTGGTGGAATCTGGCGGCTTGCTGCGGCTGGCTGAGGGGGGCATGTTCTCGCAATCGTTTGAGGTTGCAGCCGAGGCCACGATCGAACTATTGGGAGCCGATCCCTTGAGCGATTCTGCTCGACTTTCAGGCCTGGGACAAGTTGACGGCGCGCTGACGATGCCTGGCACCATCGCCCCAGGCAGTTCCACTACACTCGCCGGTAGTTTGTCCTTTACCGATGACCTGACACTCGTTGAGAGTAGCCACCTTGAGTTTCAGCTTGGCGGCGCCACCGCCGGGGTCGACTTCGCCTCACTGCTAGTCACAGGGGAAGCCCTACTTGCCGGAACACTCGACGTAGCACTGACCAACCAATTTATGCCAACGGCCGACAACAGTTTCGAGTTGCTCTCTGCCGCAGCAGGCGTAATTGGCGTCTTCGATGCCCTCCTGCTGCCGGCACTAGAGAGCAACCTCGAGTGGAGCATCGTCTACAATGATTTTTCCGTCAGGCTGCTTATCGCCTCGACGATTATTTTTTTACCTGGTGACTTCAATTTCGACGGCACAGTTGATGCGGCCGACTACACGGTCTGGCGCGACGGACTCGATATCACTTATACACTCGACGACTTCAACCTGTGGAGAGATCACTTCGGGCAGTCTGCCGGTAGTAGCGTGCTGGGAGCGTCGAGTGCCGGTGCCGTTCCCGAGCCGGCAATGCTGGTGCTGGTAAGTGCCATTGCGCTAGCTTTCAGCGGCCATCGCTCCCGTCGCTGAGCAGTTGGCCAGTATAGTTAGCTAGTCGTCCCTGACAAAGCTCAGAAGTCCTTGGATTTTGGGGTGCAACGGCCGTTTGAGGGCGCTAGAATTTGCCAGGTATTGATCCGGTAGTCCCCGAAAGCTGGCAAAAAATGAAACCGAAAAAGCAGACGCCGCC
>JBGSUJ010000080.1:0-3543 GCA_041753435.1 Pirellulales bacterium
ATTCGTTGCACGATGTGCGATGATCCGCGATACGGCATCGCGACAACTATGGTCTTCACTGAGCACCTGACTCAGAAAACCCCAGATGGTGGTGACCGGGTTGAACACGCGGTCTCGATACTGAACGCCATGCTCGTGGAGCACGTCCCGGATGCTTGTCTCGGTCAAAACATCTGCGAACGGAAGTCCCTCATTGCGCGCAAAGCGGGCGCGTACCGCATCCAAGCTTGTCATAGAATCGCCTTCTGGTGGACAGCGATTCCCACCGCCTGATTTGATTGCGATTCAGACGGGTCCCGTTCTTAGGCGGAAACGCTTGGGGAGATTTCTTGTCGTCGGTTGAAGTGCTGCTTAACCGAGTATTCGCTTTCTGGGCTGGCGTGACCAACCCTCATTGTCTATACTTACGTAGACGCATGGTGGGTTTGTTCACTTGGCTCAGACAAATTGGAAGACCATGACCGCAGACGGCGTGATGGACAACATTCGCAACCTGTTTGAGCGTTCGGGAATGACGCTCAATGAACTCGGTGAAGGCTTGGGGTACGACGGTCCAACCGCAAAGAAACGCGCTTGGTTCCTACTCTATCGCACGTCAGATCCCCGCATCTCCACCGTGCTAGCTGTAGCCCAATCGATGGGCGTGAAAATCAGCGATCTGGTGAAATGACAAAGCGCTGTCATCTGCGCAGCGCTTAACCTAGTGCCATTCGTTGATGCATCCTCTTTCAGTTGGCCCATCGCCAAAGTGAGCGAAGTCAGATTCATCTCCACAATTTGGGGAAGTTGCCATTGACTAGATGCGCTGGCATTTAGGCTGGCTTCAGAGGCTAATTTCGAGGGATTCGACAGCTTGCCAAACTGAAACTATACTTGCGGATTGTCTATTTTATTGCTGCGGTTAGCTGCGCAACTCATAACAAGTTGAGATATCGCACTGGAGACCTAAGCAAATCTCATCTACTTCCAAAACAACTGAGAACCAAAATGAAAACTAACAAGACCTCGATCTTTCTTGCACTGACGGCTGGCGTCGTTGCCGGTCTGGCAGTGCTCCCGGCGGCTCAGGCCCAAACCAGTAAGAAACCCAACATCCTCGTCATCTGGGGCGACGATATCGGCACCGAGAATATCAGCTACTACAACCGTGGCATGATGGGATACAAGACTCCCAACATCGACCGCATTGCCAGCGAGGGTGTCTTCTTCACCGATTACTACGGCCAGCAGAGCTGCACAGCCGGCCGTGCCGCCTTCATCAACGGCTCCGTCCCGGTCCGCACGGGCATGACCAAGGTTGGCATTCCTGGCGCCCCGGAAGGCTGGCAGAAAACCGACGTCACGATGGCCACCGTCATGAAGAGCCTCGGCTATTCCACGGGGCAATTTGGCAAGAATCACCAAGGCGACCGCGACGAACACCTGCCGACCATGCACGGCTTCGACGAGTTCCTGGGCAATCTCTATCACCTCAACGCCGAAGAAGAACCAGAGAACGAGGACTACCCAGGTGACATGGTGTTGCCCAGCGGAAAGACATTCAAGCAGGTCTTTGGTCCACGCGGTGTGCTCCGCTGTAAGGCTGACGGCAAGGGTGGCCAAACCATCGAAGACACCGGCCCGCTTACCAAGAAGCGGATGGAAACGATCGACGAAGAAACCGTCGCTGCCGCCAAGGAATTCATCACTCGCCAAACCAAAGCTGGCAAGCCGTTCTTTTGCTGGTGGAACGGCACTCGCATGCACTTCCGCACGCACGTGAAGGAAGAGCATCGCCACAAGGGGAACGACGAATACACCGATGGCATGATCGAGCACGACCTGCAGGTCGGCGAACTGCTCAAGCTGCTCGATGATCTGGGCATCGCCGACAACACCATCGTTCAATACTCCACCGACAACGGCCCGCACTATAATACCTGGCCCGATGCGGGAACGACTCCGTTCCGCAGCGAAAAGAACTCGAACTGGGAAGGCGCCTACCGCGTTCCTTGCTTCGTCAAATGGCCCGGCCATTTCCCTGCTGGCGAAGTCCGCAACGGCATCGTCTCTCACGAAGACTGGCTGCCCACTTTCGCTGCCGCCGGTGGCAACACGGAGATCGTGGAGCAGTTGAAGAAGGGCGTCGAGCTGAACGGCCGCAGTTACAAGAACTATCTGGATGGTGCCAACCAGCTCGACTATATCAGCGGCAAGACCGAGGCGTCACCGCGTAAGCAATTCATGTATGTGAATGACGACGGCCAGATCGTCGCCATGCGTTACGAGGATTGGAAAGCTGTTTTCCTGGAAAACCGCGGCCAAGCTTTCGAAGTCTGGCGTGAGCCCTTCACCGAGCTCCGCGTGCCGCTGCTCTTCAACCTCCGACGTGACCCGTTCGAAAAGGCGCAGCACAACTCGAACACCTACAACGACTGGTTCCTTGATCGAGTCTATATCCTCGGACCGATGCAGAGGGTTGCAGGAAACTTCCTCATGACCATGAAGGAGTATCCGCCCAGCCAGTCTCCCGGATCCTTCAACCTGGAAGGAATCCAGAAGAAAATAGAAGCCTCCATGGGCGGTCGATAATCGTCGCTAATTGCCGAACTCACTTTGGCTGCCGTCCGCGAGGGCGGCGGCCTTCGCCATTTCATCACCATGATGAAATAGCCCATGAGACGCATTACTTCATTTTTCGTTGCTGCGTCGAACTTAAATAGGTAACAAAATGAATATCAAAACTATACTCCTCGCAGGTCTGGCAGCGATTGCGCTGCTACCTGCCGCACCTGCCGAGGCCCAGGCAAAGTCAAAACCCAACATCCTCGTCATCTTTCCAGATGATGTTGGTTGGCAAAATGTCAGCGCCTATGGCCTAGGGACCATGGGCTACCGTACACCTCACATCGACCGCATCGCCCGCGAGGGCGTCATGTTCACCGACCACTACGCCCAGCCATCCTGTACCGCCGGACGCGCCGCATTCATCACCGGACAGTATCCCATCCGCAGCGGCATGACCACGGTCGGGCGGCCTGGCGCAGCACTTGGCCTGAAGCCGGAATCACCGACCCTTGCGGAAGTGCTTAAGCCCTTGGGTTACGCCACCGGGCAATTCGGAAAGAACCACCTCGGCGACCGCAACGAGCACCTGCCAACCGTTCACGGATTCGACGAGTTCTTCGGCAATCTCTATCACCTCAACACCCAGGAAGAATTCGAGCAGGTGGACTATCCGAAGGATCCGGAGTTCTTCAAGAAATACGGAACCCGCGGTGTACTGCATAGCTGGGCTACTGACAAAGATGATCCGACGGTCGATCCACGCTTCGGCAAAGTGGGCAAACAGAGGATCGAGGACACAGGCCAACTCGGTAAGGAACGGATGAAGACGATGGATGAGACGTTCATGGACGCCAGCCTCGACTTCATGAAGCGATCGAAAGAGGGGGACAAGCCGTTCTTCGTTTGGCTCAATACGTGTCGGATGCACATGTATACCCGGCTTTCAGACGAACACCGATACCTCGCCCAACCCTACACCACCGAGCACGATTTCTA
>JBGSUJ010000081.1:0-7808 GCA_041753435.1 Pirellulales bacterium
CCGGCCGCGACGCCACCGGCCAGCAAGGCTCCGGCGGCCGCTTCGAACTGGCCGCCCTCGTCATGCCGGCCACCGTCGAGCACATCCGCGCGATCTCCAGCCACGGCGAACGGATGCCCGCCAAGAGCACGTTTTTCTATCCGAAGCTGTTGAGCGGTTTGGTAATCAATCCGTTGGAATGAATTTCGCGAGCCGGGTCGTCCTCGACCCCGGTCCGGGGCGGGGGACCGCCCGGCTCGCTGTAGTTCGCGTCGCAAAGCTCTCCTACCGTTTCACGTGAAACGGTTGCACCAACGGGGCCGGTCGCGCGTCGCGCACGCTCTACGTGTTTCACGTGAAACACGCTGACTGCGTCGCCGCGGCGAAATGTTTCACGTGGAACGTTCGCGGAGTCTGGACTGACTGGCGATGTTGGCGCACTTTGGAAGTTTCACGTGAAACCTTCCGCCTGCGGTCACTCTAGCGAATGTTTCACGTGGAACGGCTGAAGCTCCCCTTTCCGCCAACCGTTAGCGCCGTCGGCCACGACGGTTCCACACCCAGACGCCACACCCAGACGCCACACCCTGCCGTCACGCTGCCAGCACGCCGCGTTGGTAGTTTCGTACGGCCACGATTTTTGAACCGCACGACCGACCGGGGAATTGCCGATGAAACTTTCGCGGTGCTCGAAGGAGCACCGCATTCCGTCCGTTTGCTAGCATTGGCGGTTTCGCCATGAGCGCGGTCCCTGGCATGGATGCTGAGGAAATCCCGCGTCGAAGATGGCAGAGTGGTTCACGCAATCAGGGAGGATTGGCTGTGTCGAGAGAGCGACGTTTAGGACGTGGACTGGAAGCTTTGTTGGGCCGTTCGTGGGAAGAACCGGAAGCCGCTCCGGCTCCGGATGGCGAAATACCTTTCTCAGAAACTTTAGAGCAGCCGCTCGACGTCAATACCGCACGCGACGAGCACGGCCAGCTCTGGCTCGATTGCTCGGCAATCGCCGCCAATCCCTACCAGCCGCGCCAAACCTTCGAAGAAGCAGAGATCGCTGACTTGGCGGATAGTATCCGCACGCATGGCATCCTGCAGCCGCTCGTGGTCCGTCGGGTGGCCGACGGCTATCAGCTCATTGCCGGCGAGCGTCGGCTCCGCGCTGCCCAGGCTGCCGATTGGCGACAGGTGCCCGTGCAAATTCGCGACGTCGATGACCGCCAGATGGCCGAGCTCGCCATTGTCGAGAACGTCCAACGCAAGGACCTCAACGCGATCGAAAAGGCCGAGTCGTTCCAGCGCTATATCGATCAGTACCATTGCACGCAGGAAGAAGTCGCCTCACGCGTCAATGTCGATCGCTCGACGGTGGCAAATCTCATTCGCTTGTTAGACTTGCCGCCCGATGTCAAACAAATGGTCCAACATGGCGAGATCTCGCAAGGCCACGCCCGGGCACTCTTGCCGTTGGGTGACGAGCAGGAACAAATCCGCTTCGCCGCCCGCATCGACATGGAAGGCTGGAGCGTCCGCGCGACGGAACAGGCGGTGCAGGATCGCATCCATTCGGTCGACGGCGACGGCCTGCGCATCGTCGACGAAAACGGCACGTCCCGCCCTGTGGCCAAACCCCGCAGCGAGCAGCTCGCCTCGCTCGAACAAGAGTTCCGCACGGCCCTGGGCACGAAGGTCGACCTCAACCAGTCCGCCAAAGGCCGCGGAAAGATCACGATCCACTTCAAGAACCACGACGAGTTCGAGCGATTGCGACAGCTCTTGAACTCGGGTAGTATACCGATGCAGCAGCTCGGATGAGCCAGCGCTCACCGGCTGCCCCATCCATGAATGTCCCGCCGCCGAATCATCGCCTATCTCCGAAACTCCTAGAGATACTCTCGAGCTACACGCGACAGCGATTCGCGGCCGACCTGGTCGCGGGCGTGACCGTCGGACTCGTATCACTGCCCTTGGCGATGGCGTTTGCCATCTCTTCAGGCGTGCGACCGGAAGCCGGCATCTACACCGCAATTATCGCGGGTTTCATCGTCTCGGTCCTGGGCGGCTCGCGCTGCCAGATTGCCGGGCCGACCGGCGCGTTCGTCGTCATCGTCGCCGGAATCGTCACCAAGTTCGGCGTCTCCGGCCTGTTGATGTGTACCGCCATGGCCGGCGGGATGCTGCTCTTGATGGGACTCACGGGTCTCGGCTCGGCGGTGCGATACATCCCGCGCCCCGTCACGATCGGTTTCACCAACGGTATCGCGGTGCTGATCGCCTCGACTCAGATCAAAGACTTCTTCGGCCTGGCAGTCGACGAAGTGCCCAGCGAGTTTGCCCCGCGGATGATCGCGCTGGCGAAGAGCGCCGCGACCTTGAGTGTCCCCGCGTTGGTCGTCTCCGTAGCAACAATCGCTGTCATTCTGCTCTGGCCGCGGATCACGAAGAAAGTGCCGGGCACGATTGTCGCGCTCCTGCTGACGACCATCGCTTGCGTTTTCGCGGGAATCCAAGTCGGCACGATCGGCTCGAAGTTCGGCGGCATTCCAACCGGCCTCCCCGCGTTTCAGCTCCCAGAATTTCGCGTCGATTTAATCCTGCCTCTCCTGCCCTCGGCGTTTACCGTGGCGATGCTAGCGGCCATCGAGAGCTTGCTCTCCGCCGTGGTCGCCGACAACATGAGCGGCGACCGGCACCGGCCCGATGCGGAACTCGTGGCCCAAGGACTGGCCAACCTGGTCGTGCCGCTGTTCGGCGGCATTCCAGCCACTGGGGCAATCGCCCGCACCGCGACCAACATTCGCAGCGGCGCCACGTCGCCCGTCTCTGGCATTGTCCATTCGCTGACACTCTTGGTGATCGTGGTCGCCGCCGCGCCGCTAGCAAAATATATTCCGCTGCCGACGCTCGCCGCGATCCTGATGGTCGTCGCCTATCGCATGGGCGAGTGGCACGCGATCCCGGCGATCTTGCGACTCTCGGCCGCCGACCGCCTGGTCTGGGCCGCGACGTTCCTGCTCACCGTGTTTGCCGATCTCACGGTCGCCGTCGAAGTCGGCATGATTCTCGCCGCCCTGCTCTACATCCACCGCGTCTCCGAAACGACCACCGTCAAGTCGATCACCGACGACGACCTGCACGACAGTGGCGGCGCGTTTGTGCTGACCGACAAATACATCCCCGCCTACGTATCGGTGGTTCGCATTCGCGGCCCATTCCTGTTCGGTGCGACCGAAAAGCTCGAACACGCGACCGCCGACCTGGCGAGGTTCCAACAGATCGTCGTCTTGAAACTCTCGCAAATGACGGCTGTCGACGGCACCGGCATCCACGCCTTCGAATCGCTGGCCCTGCGGCTCCGAGAATCGGGCCGACCGCTCATTGTTTGCGGCGCGCAAACGCAACCGGCCGAGCTGATCCGCCGCTCGAAGCTGGTGAAATTCATCGGCCGCCAGAACCTGCAGCCCCACCTCGACGCCGCCCTCGAACGGGCCGCCATCATCCACGGCGGCTACGACGACCCCCAGGCCCGCGCAACGGCGTAGAATTCGCTGCCGGTTGATCAAATCGCGCTATTTCGGCCGTCGTTGCCGACTCACCCCCGAACGACTACGATAGACTACCTGTCCTGCCATTGGCCGTCCGCGGCAAAGGCGGACGATTGACCTCGGGGTGTAGCTCAGCCTGGCTAGAGCGCCTGCTTTGGGAGCAGGAAGTCGCACGTTCGAATCGTGTCACCCCGACTTACCACGTTATGATATGGACGGGTCGCCAACTCGGCGATCGTCTTGGCTAAATTTGAGTGGTTGGCGCTATGTGATTCAATCACCACTCTCAAGGAGTCTCGCCATGCAGCAAATCACGGTTGAATTGCCCTTGGGACAGCAGCTGTATGCGGTTAACGGGCAGGCCATTGTTTGTGACCCGAATGGACGAGTGATCGGCGTATTCTCTCCTGTCAAAGACCATCCGAATGTCAAGGATCTTCGAATTGAGCCACCTTTGTCGATCGAGGAGACGGAAAAACTGCGATTGAAAAACCGCACGGGAAAGCCTCTCGAAGATATTCTCGGCCGGTTGGGCCTCTAATGCAGTATCGTGTGTTGTGGTCTCCTGACGCCGAAGCCATTATCGAGAGTTTGGTTCTTGAATCGGAGCCCCTGGCGTTTGTCATCGCCGACACGGTGCGAGAAATTGATGTTCGCTTATTTGAATCGCCTCACGCATTTGGCGAATCCCGATCGGAGTCGCTTCGCGTTGGTTTTGTTTATCCGCTTGGAGTACAATTCGAGGTGATGGATGACGTGAAGACGGTAATCGTCCATGACGTGTGGCGGTTCTGATTTAGGTTCTAATTCAGCTGTCGGGGCTGCTAAGTAACAGACATGAACTTCAACCTGGCTCGGCACAAGATGGTGACCGAGCAGCTCGAGCGCCGCGGCATCACCGACTTCCGCGTCCTCGAAGCGATGGACACGGTGCCCCGAGAGGAGTTCGTCTCCGAGTCGCTCGTTCATAAAGCGTACGACGACTGCGCGCTGCCCATCGGCTGGGACCAAACGATCTCGCAGCCGTACACCGTGGCCTACATGTGCCAGGAAGCCCGGCTCAACGAAACGGACAAGGTGCTCGAAATCGGCACCGGCTCCGGCTACGGGGCGGCCGTGCTAGCGGAACTGGTGCAAGCAGTGCATACGGTCGAGCGGATCGAGCCGCTGTATCGCGAGGCAGCCGACCGTTTGGCAGCGCTTAGGTACGCGCATATCCGCGTTTACTTGGACGACGGTTCGCTCGGACTGGCGCGCGAGTCGCCATTTGATGCGATCCTATGCACTGCGGGGGCCGAGTCGCTTCCCGCCGCCCTCCAAGACCAACTCGCTGACGGCGGCCGGCTGGTGATCCCCATCGGCCCGCCCGGTAGCCAGCAGATGTACCGCTTCACCCGCCACGGCGACAACTGGTACGGCGACGCCCTGGGCAACTTCGGCTTCGTGCCGCTCGTGAGCGGGGGCGCTTAACTCACGGATTGGTCTGCCTCAACGAATGCGGCCCCAGTCAAATCGTGTCGCGAACCAGGCGACCAACGTGGCGAGGACTGCTGTGGTGAATTCGATCGCATAGATGACAGACTCGACTTCAATCGCTTCGAATCCCCAGATAGCGCTGACGACGGCGATACCAATTAAGAGTGCCCCGACTCCCAATATCGCGGCATAAACCGGTTGGCGAATGACGATGATCGTAGCAGTCGCAGCCGCGTAGATTGCTAGATGAAAGCACAGCATCATTTCCATTACTCCGCGCGGAACAAATGGACGCCGAGATTCGGAATCGCTGCTTGCGAAGTAGTACGCGATGACGATGGGTAGATAGAGAGCGGCGGCGAGAATCGCCATGCCGGTTAGAAACTTTGTCCAAAACCAAAGGTCTACCTGAATCGGCCGCGACCGCCAAAATTCATTGATTTTGGGACTCAAATCCTGGTCAAAGCTGCTGATCCCCAGGATCATCGCAAGCAGAAATCCAATGGGAAACACTGTCGACATTAGAAGTTCCGCCAGTCGATTCGACGAGGAATACCAGCCCGAATAGAGCAAGAAGTTCCCGACAACGATGGCAAATACGATCAGCAGGCCTACGAGTACAATGGGTCCACTCTCTCGCCATTGCTTCCAAAGAATCGCTCGGAATGGAGATCGAATCGGTATAGGTAGCCAGTCTAGGCTCCCTGCTACGTCACTCGCCGCCAAATTCGATCGAGGCTTATCGGTTCCCAGCGCGCCAAATCGGCAGATGGCCCACGCGATCAGCACGAGGTGAAATACGCCGGCCGCGCCGAGTGCCAAAAACGCGACCGCAAGACTACTCCTTGGACCGTAGAGCGCAATGACCAGCGATACTGGAAATCCACCCGGCAGGACGCTGGCAACTACAGCACCGACCCGAGCTAATGATTGCGATGGTGTCGGATTTCCGACAACATGGCCCGCAGCAATGAAGCCCATCCACAGAATGACGCAGACCAAAAGCGCAGTCGCCCCAGCCCGGACTTCGGTGCGCCGATTCACTCCCAGTGCCAGAGTCCAAGTATACAGACTCGCGACGATTGACAGAGTAATCGTACTCATACCAAGAATCCAGACCGTAATATCGTGATCGATGCCCGCCGGTCGGTAGAACTCCCTGATGGATTGCCGCAGTTCTCGCGCCACCTCGTCGTCGAACTGCCCTCGCAGCAGATACCAAATAACAGTCGAGCCAATCGTGAAAACTACGGGCAGCGCACAAGTTCCCAAACCAAAGGCGAACTTCCAAAACGCGACGCGCCGCATCGAAATAGGGAGTGACTGAGTGAATCGAAGTGTCCCGCGTGTCGATTCGCCTGCCGCGTCCGCGACACCCAAGAACAACGTGATTGGGATAATTCCGTAGGCGAGAATCACTAGATTCAGGATGAAGATCGACTCGTCGTCGTAGAATACGGCCGCTGATACTGAAAACAAGATGGATGTCACGGCCGCGAGCTTCCACTTGTGCTCGTGCCACTCTTTCCACGCCAAGGCTCGCCAAATCGTGCGCATATTGAGTTGCTAGGTTAAAGGTTGCAGCTCCGCTTGCGGCTTAGCGGCCGTTGCCGCTCCGCCGTCTCGCCGCCCCACCACATACGCCTCAAAAATCTCGTCGAGATTCAAATCGACGACACGGAACTCGACTCCGTCCTTTCGCAATCGCTCGACCGCCTGCTCCGCCCCGTCGACCGCTATAACCATGCGATCGGCGTCCTGGCGGACATCGAGCATGGATAAATGCTTGCGGTGGTTCATGTACGCCTCGCGGCTCAAAATCAGCTGCTTCACGTCGCGCCGCAGCGTCTCCGTATCCGCCTGTCGCACGATCCGGCCTTGGTCAAGAATTGCGACCTCATCGGCGACCGGCTCGACTTCGTAGAGCAGGTGGGAGCTGTAGAAGACCGTTCGCCCTTCGCCCTGCAGGTGCGTGATGAGGTCGCGATTGAATTGTTTCCGCATGATCGGATCGAGCCCGAGTGCGGGATCGTCGAGAATCACCAGCTCCGGCCGGTGGGCCAGTGCCAACACCAGGCCCAGCCGCACGTTCTGCCCCTTCGAGAGGTGCTTGATCTTCATGGCGATCGGCAACTCGAAATCACGGACATAGCGCAGCGCCAGATCATGGTCCCACGTTGGATAAAACGGCGCGATGAACCGCAGGATCTCGCCCACCTTCATCCAGCCGTACATCGTCTGGTCTTCGGCCAGGTAGCCCACCCGCCGCCGCAGCTCGAGCGGCTCCCGCGTCGGATCAAGACCCAGCACGCGAATCGATCCGTCGTCGCGTTTCAAGAGGCCGAGCAACATGCGGATCGTCGTCGTTTTGCCCGCCGCGTTACGACCGAGGAAGGCAAACGTCTTGCCACGCTCGACTGAAAACGTCACGCCGCGGAGCACTTCGGTCCGCCGGAACGACTTCGTGACCGCCTGAAGTTCGATCGCCAAATCAGTCATGACATAATCTCCTCGTTCGCTTCGGGTGGCGCAATGGGTGGCATGCCCTCGCCCGCACCAACATGCTCACACGACGCCAAATCGCTTTCGCGCGGGCGTGGGCATGTTGCGGCGTCGTGAGAGCATACCACCCAGTATGTGCTCATGAGGTTGGCTCCTCGCTAGTGGTTGCTGAGACGAATGGCACTTGAACTTTCGTAAGTCCCTACGCTGCATATCGTTTGTACTCGGCACGTGGTTTGAGGAGTAGGGCCTGGGGTTTGGGCCGCCGTTTGACACGTCGGGGCTCGAATCGATTGGGGCGATTTCCGA
>JBGSUJ010000082.1:0-32669 GCA_041753435.1 Pirellulales bacterium
GTATATATACTTGCGCGCGGCCAAATGCAAGTGGGAAGATTTGGCCAGGGAGGGAGAGTTGCGGGATCCAACAGCTCAAGCTGGCGTGGGTTCGAGCGGTGACGCGGTGCGGGAGGGTGATTCGGCCAAGGCACTGGCGGAGGGGGGTGGCACTGGGCGTGTCGACGTAGTAAGGCGCCACTGGGAGATGACTTGAGGTTTTCACCACGACGGCACGAGGGGAAGGCTGCGAGAAGGATCGGTATTCGTCGTGTCGTCGCGATCAACTTGCCTCCGTCATTCAGGAGATTCGTTTGATTCGTAGGTGAACTGTTCCCTTGTGGCACACCAATGGGTGTCCCCCACAGGGTCCGATTGCCACTATTCAGGACGTGGTAATAAATTCCACCAGTAGAAGCTCGGGCAGTGCGCGGCATGCCCTGAAGATAGCCACCGACGCCACCATCTTCCAGAAAAAGTAGAATGCCCGGCTCTGTAGAAAAGCTCGATTACCACAAGAATAAGCACATTGTGGGTGAGCGTCAGCAAGTGGAGGTCTCGGCATTGACTCCAGTAGGAACGGCCGTTGACGTGCGCCGCTTGGCGGCGTTTGATCATCGACATGACGGTTTCGACTTGGGACCGCTGACGATAAGCGGGGCGGTCGAAACGGACTTGTATCAACCGCCGGTAACGGCCGGTGGCGGGTTTGGTCGTGGGGCGGCCGTGCTTGGGAGGGATGACCGTGCGGACCTGATGCTCCTCACGCGCAAACCGATGGTTCGGTTCGGAGTCGTAGCCGGCGTCGGCGGCCATCTGCGAGATGTGGGCCCGCTGCAAGCCATCGGCCACCAGCGGGCGGAACTCGTCGACATCGGGCCGCGGACCACGACTGGCTTGGTAGGCGTAAAGGAAGTGATCGTCGCTGCCCGACACCACGCCCAGCTTGGGATCATGATGATCAACCACGGTTTTCAGGGAGTTCCTGCACGATTGCGGCGGCGGACGAAGTAGCCGCTGGCCGCACGCGACTCCAGTCCCGTCGAATCGATCGCCGCTCGTTTCACCCGCCGCTTGCGACCCAGGTGGAGGCGGACGTTGGCCTCCAGCCATCGCCGCGCAGGGGCCGTTTGCAACAAGCGGTGGGATGCCTTCTGAAAGGTCGTAAAGTGGGGAACCTGCTTCATGTCGAGCGCCGCCAGCAACGACGGATTATCCTTCCGATGGGCGGCCAGGCCGCGGTAATCGGTCTTCAAGAAGTTCTTCAACACCAGGCAGGCGAACAACTGGTGTTGCGTGAATTTCTTGGGACGATACCGATGGGCGTACTCCGGCAGCGACCGCCACGCTACGCCGACCGCCGCCAAAGCCACCGCTTGCGGAGATTGACTGGTCCGTGCCCTAACTGCTGCACGCAGTTCCCGGGCACGGTGGTTTAGCTAGCATGCCCGGTTTTCTACAGAGCCGGTCTGCCCCTTTTCCTTCGCGCTTTTCCTTCGGTTAGCGTCGCAGGTTGAGGAGTTCCTCGAGTAATTGCTGCGTGGTCGTGATAACTCGTGCGCCGCCGCGGTATTGGGTCGAGGCGAGAATCAGCTCGATGAGGTTCTGGCCGATGTCGCTGTTGGAAAGTTCGACGGCGCCGGAGGTGAGAGTGCCGAGGCCGCCTTCGCCGGGATCGCCAATGACCGGCTCGCCGGAGTTGATGCCTTGGGCATACATGTTGTTGCCGACCTGTTGCAAGCCGGAGCTATTGGAAAAGCGAGCCATTTGAATTTGGCCCAGCGCGCGTTCGGCCCCGTTACTAAACACACCGCGGATCAGGCCGCTTTCGGTGATCGAGAAGCTGGTGAGCGTTCCGGGCGGAAAGCCGTCTTGATCGGTCATGTTCATCTTGCTGATCGGTCCATCATTACCGGTAGTAGCGAGGCCGCTCATGCGGCTAAAGTCGAGATCAAACACGAGCGGCGACTGAGCCGGGTGATCGATCCCGATGGTGGCTCGCCCGGTAGTGGGGCTGATGAGGTTGCCGTTAAGATCGAAGACGAGCGTACCGCTGTCGAGGAAGGTATTCACACCGGAGATCGGCTCATTGTCTTCGGAGGTAGCGAACCAGCGGTAGGTGAAGGTGGTGCCTGTTTCGGCTTCCTTGACCGTTGTGATACGCACGCTGAGCGGTTCGCCCAACGAGTTGTAAACGACAAAATTAGCGGTGGTGCCCTTACCATTGGCCTGCTGCGTTTTTTCGAAGTCGATGGAGACGGGTGCCGTTTCGCCGCCGGTGGGGGTCATGCGGAAAGCATTCAGACCTGCTCCGAGCTCATTTTCGATGCCGCGGTTGGACGTAAACACAAGCTGGCCACCGGCGGTGAGCGTGCCTCCGGCCCCATCGCCCAACGTGTTGTCAATACCATAGGCCTGCTGCATGAAGTTGCGGAGGTCGTTGACAGTGGTCGTTGAGGTGATTGCCAACTCTTTTCCCGAAAGCGTGCGGCCACCTTTGGTGCCGGTGAAGGAGAGGGAGCCTAACTGGAACGGTTGCAGATATTCGTCGCCATTGCGGACCACGACATTGGTGAGCAAAGTGGTGCTGGATGCTTTGGAACCAAGCAAATCGATGGTGGGTGCTGCGGAGACCGCCCCATCCGACTTGTTGTCGATATAGGTGGTCGTGCCCACGGAGAGCGAGTCGACACGGTGGAAGTCGGTAGCGCTGTTGCCGACGTTGCGGTAGATGCGAATCTGGTCGAAGCTGCCGCTGGTAGGTTGCGGAATGTTGTCGAGGCGAATGCGGCTACTGGCGTCGGAGATGGGGAACGGCCCGATGAGCGAGGTGGGTCGGCTTTCGATGTTGCTGGCGGTATCGTAGAACGTGACGTAGTAGCTGTATTCCTGTTGTTGCAGCGCGGCAGAATCGAGCGTGGCACCCAAGGCCAGGCTGCCATCGTCGTTGAAGGTAGTATCGGTGAGATTTAGATCGGGACCAAGCTGCTGGAACGTAACGCCCCCGTCGCTGGAGCGATAGATGCGGCGGCCATCCCACAGTGACGCGGGCGAGTTATCGACCGGCAGCCCTGAGAAGTCAATTTCTTCGTTGGCTAGCACGCCGTTGACCGAGATAGCGGCACTTGGAGCGCTTTCGTCGGTCGCGCCTGTGCTGGTGGCGTTGGTAAACCAAGTGAGTCGGTATTGATAGTTGCCGGCCACGAGAGTTCCGGTGCCGCCGTGGGTGGCGCTGGAGATGTTGGTATTGGGTGCGGAAACAATTTGGAGATCGCCGGAATTAAAGGCCCCGCCGAGGGCGTCGGTCGTGGGAAATTCGAAGGTTGCATCACCGAGCGCTTCGGAACTGGTGACACCAGCCAGGGTTCCGATTTCGAATCCCGGATTGAGTACGCCAGCGAAGTTCGCAACTTGTGTGGCTTGGGCGACCGTCTGATTGCCGAGCGGAATGCTGAGCGGTAGGAGGTCGCTGGTGGTATCAATTTGGAAATTATTGTCAACGGGCAGGCCGAGCAAACGATTGCCGGTGGCAGTAACGATTTCGTTCCGGGAGTTGGTTTGGAGTTGTCCGTTGCGGGTGAAGAACTGTTCGCCCTGGGCGCCTTGGACGATGAGAAAGCCGTCGCCTTGAATGGCAACGTCCAAGGGATTGGAGCTGATTTGGATCGTACCTTGGGTGAAGTCGGGGTTGATCGAGGCAACTTTGACACCGAGGCCGATTTGGCGGGGATTGGTACCGCCGGTCGAAGCGGTAGGCGCGGAGCCGATGCTTTGGGTTTGCAAGAATTGATTGGCGAACAGCACGTCGGACTCTTTGAAGCCGACGGTGCCCGAGTTGGCGACGTTGTTGCCCACCACATCGATGACGGTTTCAGCAGCTTGCAGGCCGGTGAGCGACGTTGTTAAAGCAGATTGAAGACCCATGGTATCTCTCCCCCAGTAATGCCGATTAGCGGTTCCGGTTTGCTAATAAGCGGTGAATGGTTTGTGGATGATGGCAGAAAGGTATCTGTTCCATTTCGTTGCGTGAGTTGGCTATGCTCCGTTGACGATTTCGGAAACGTTGCTGAGGCTAATCTTGAAGTTTCGTAAGCGGAATTTGGGATCGGTATCGAAGGGCAAGGTTTGGCGAGTCTCGCTGCGTTCCGCATCCGATGTTTTGTCGAGGTAGGTCGATTGTTTGCCATCGGTGAGAATGCCCACCAGGCGATAATCGCCTTCGCCGCTGGAATCGGTGCGGTAAATTTGTTTCATCGACTTGGTGATGGGCAAGTTGCCGAGTTTGATCGATTGGTAGTCGGTTCCCAGATTGGAGAGCGTGGAAACCGCATCCTCGCCCGACAGCTCGATGCCTTCTGGCTCGCCGTTTTCACCCTGCCAGACAATGCGATAGCTGAAGGTGCCTTTGTCGACCTCGCCTTTTTCGATCGAGGGTTCGGCCTTCATCGTCAGGTCGAGATGAAGCTTAGGTTGGCCGTTTTCAATCGAGACCCGGTTAACGGTGCCGGAAACTTCCTGATTGTCGTCGGAGAGCGCGTGGATATCCGAGCCAATCAGATTAGTGGAGCTGGAAATGTTTTGGCCCAGCAGCACGGAGTCGAGCGTCTTGGTGAGTTTGTCGGTGGAGCCGATCTCGCGAATCTGGTTGATTTGATTGAGCATCTCGCTGTTATCCATCGGATTGAGCGGATCCTGGTTTTGCATTTCGGTGATCAGCAATTTGAGGAATACGTCGACATCGAGGTCGTTGAGTGTATCGAAATCTTGGGATGGGCTACCGGTAGCGGGCGATCCGAGGAGCGAAGGAACTTGGGACATGGCGACACTTTCTTGAATTGTGTGGGGCTGGGAGGCCTATTCTACGCGATAACGTTGATGCTGATGTTAGTGATTACAGAACGTGGAGAGACCGGTGCGACTTCGGTTGCCGACGTGTCGGCGCTGTTGCGTGCGGGACCGCGGTGGTGCGGCGACGGCCGATGGCCACCGTGTTCGTTGCGGTCTCGTGGCGCGGTAAATTGCTGGGCATCGCCATCGCGGCGGACATCGACATCAAAACGATCGATGCGGATGTTCTGCTCCGCGAGACGATCGCGCAGCGCCGGCAGATTGTCGAGCAGTACTTGCCGACTGGCTAAGTTCTCGGTTTCGATGGTGGCGGTGAGCGCCCCATGCTGCAGCGATAATTCGAGACGAATCGCGCCTAGTTCGGGCGGGGCGAGCCGCAATTGCAATGGGCCGCCGCGTTCGTGGGCGGAGTGGATCGCGCGGGCCACGCGGTTGACGAAACGAGAGGGATCGATGTGCGATACGCCCTCGCCCTTGTCAGTGCCTTGGCTGCCTGGTGAGTTGTTTACGGCAGTGCGATCGAAGCGGGCCAAGGGAGAGATCAGTCGCTCAGAGCCAGCGACCTTCTTGTCGCTCAATTCGTTGCTTGAGTTGCTGCCCGCAGTGGGATCTCCCGACGCGATGGCTGCCGAGAGAGTGGCCGCAGCGATTGGTGCAGCTGGCCGTTCCACATCGGCTGCGACGGCCACAGCCGATTCTATTCCAGCCGTGCGGGCAATCGCTGCAACACGTTCGCGCACTGTTGAGGCCCTGCCAGTTTTAGAATCTTTCTCTTTTGAGCCATCTGTCTGTCCGTCGCTTTCGGTAGCCGAGGTCGTAAGAATTGTGGCGTGCTCCGCCGTGGCAGTATTGGACTGCGATAGTTGCGAGCGCAACTCGATTGCGGAATCAGCCAGCGCGGGGGAGGTCAATGGGTGTGCACCGGCATCGACGTGCTCTGCCACAGATGAAGACACTTCAGCCTGTGACGAGAGTGGATCGGTCGGGGTTCCAAGCGTGCGCGATGCGGGTTCGCCAGCCTCACCGGAATCGTTGGCACTATTGGAATCGAGCTGATCCACATCAACTGCGGGGAGAGGTGCTGCAATGTTTGCAGCAGGCTCGACCTGTCGGAGTTTTATTTCTGTTGGTGAGTTGCCGCTTTCAGCGGATAAGTGGTGTTGTTCGGCGAACGGTGGTTCAACGGCTCCATTACCTGAGACAGCGAAGGCCGAGGACTCATCGGTTGTAGCTGATGTGTCGGTTGTATCTGGCTCGTCGTCGGCAGGACGACTGTTACGGTTGTCGTCAGCCACCTGAACCCCAGAATCAAAAATTGTCCTCGACGATGCCGTCTTCAGGGACTGCGAAGCAACAGTTGAAGCAGATAGAAATGGGCTGGCGTCGTTGAAGCTCGACGGTCGTAGTGGATTGGAACGAACCGTCTCAGCGGGAGGTTGCGATGTCGGCGCAGGAGTGAGTGAATTCGCTTGCCGAAACAGGCGGTCGAAGGCTGTCGCATCGTCGAGGGATCGTGTAGGCGGCTGGCCAGGCTCCGTCCGTGACAATGGCAATAAGGACTCGATCTGAGTGTTCTTCATAGTTTATTCGGTGGTTGGCTTGATCGATCGCAGTTCCTGTTGAGCTTGTTCGAGTTGCTCTTTGTTCTTGCGTTCGTCGATCATCAGGCGATGAATATCGTGAAGTTTGTCGAGTTCTTCGGGTGTTGCGAAGCTTTTAAGGATTTTCGCTTTTTTGGTCTCCGACATGCGCCCCAAGAGCTTGATCACATCATCCATGCGATCTTCCTCAATCCACCGCATGAGCAAGTCTTTCGCGGTTACTGGTTTCACTTGTTCCAGGTCGGAGATCACATTGGTGAAGTTTTGCTGCGTGATGAGCTCGTCTTGCTGTTTGAGTTTGTTCTCCCAATCGCGGGCCAGACGATCGAAACGTTCGGTTTGCGCTTTCAACTGTTGGAGCCGGTGGTCGTATTCTTGCCGGCCACGCTGAAGAGAGAGTAGCTTGACTTCAAAGTTGCGGTCGAGAACATGCTGCTGGCCGATAATGTCATCGACCGACAGCTCCTCGGGTGGAACTTCTCCCCCGGCTGCGCGCTCGGCCTCGGCCAAATGTTCGAGGTCAACCCCCTGCAGCAAGGCTACCAAACGAAACATTTTCTCGTCGGTGAGCTTCTCTGTTTTCCACAAATAGGTTGCGCCTAGCACCACGGTAATCACTGTGGCAGTCGAGACGTAACCGATCATGGCAAACAGGAAACGAAGCATGGCAAGTAGACGGTTGCTTTCTTGGTTGTGTTAAATGGGTTGATGATTTACAGATTGGTGCGACGCACGGAGGCCACTTCGTCGAGCAATTTCGATTCGTGCCGGTTTTGTTGGATGCGATATTCGGCACGACGTCGCTCGTCGAGCTTTTCGAGTACCTGCACGGCGCGATCTGCCTCGACCACAGCCAGCCGACGGCTTTCGACTTCAATCGCTACACGGGCCGATTGTTCCTTCAATTGCTGCTTCTGCGCGACGAGCACGGCTTCGAAGCGTTGCGCCTCGACAAGCAGATTGATATCTGCGTAGGGGGCCGACAGCGCAGCTCGATGGGTTTCTTTAAGGGTTGCCATTTCGTCTGCCACTTGTGCCCGGCGCTCCGCAAGGATTTGCTCAGCACGGTATCCGTCGGCAAGCGCTGCGCGTCGCTCGTCGCGTTGGGCGATACGCAGTTTGTGCAGCGTTTCGAGGCGAAATCGGTACTTGTTCATCGTGGTCTTCGGAATGCTTTAAATCTTAATTTAGGCAGCCGATGCGGCGGCAAGTTGCTGTACGGCGGCTGGTGTGGAGGCGGCCTTGATCTTGAGGTGACACTGGGCGCTAAGTTCCAGTAGCTTGCCCGCTAGCTGGTCGGTCGGCAGCTTCTGATCGACGCTTTGACGGAATAGCTCTTCGATCGCTTCGCGCATTTCGACAGCTGTGTCGACGACACGATTGCTTCCTCGACGGTAAGCACCGATCGAAATCAAATCTTCGTGCTCGGCATAGGCTGCCAGCACGCGGCGAATAGTTTGGGCAGCCAATTTGTGTTCGTCGGTTGTGATATCGTTCATTACTCGACTGATGCTCTGCAGGACGTCGACTGCGGGGAAATGGCCGCGGGCAGCAATTTTGCGCGACAGCCAAATGTGGCCATCCAGCAGACCGCGAACCGTGTCGGCAACCGGTTCGTTCTCATCGTCACCCTCGACGAGCACGGAGTAGAACGCGGTGATGCTGCCCTTCGTTGCCTGGCCGGCGCGCTCGACCAAGCGCGGCAGCAGACTGAACATCGACGGGGGATACCCGCGGGTGGTGGGTGGTTCGCCGGCGGCAAGCCCAATCTCGCGCTGGGCCATTGCGAATCGCGTGACGGAATCCATCAATAGAAGCACATTGCGCCCCTTGTCGCGGAAATACTCGGCCACAGCGGTAGCGGTGAAAGCGGCTTTCACGCGTGTCAAGGCTGGTTCGTTGCTGGTAGCGACAACCACCACGCTGCGTGCCATACCGTCTAGGCCAAGATCGCGTTCCAAGAATTCGTTGACCTCGCGGCCGCGCTCGCCGATCAAGCCAATGACGATCACGTCGGCATCGGTGTGGCGGCTCATCATGCCCAGCAGGATACTTTTGCCGACGCCCGAGCCAGCAAAGATGCCCAGCCGCTGGCCTCGCCCGCAGGTAAGCATGCTGTCGATCACATGGACGCCCGTCGCGAGTGACTCACGGATACGAGGACGTTCCACTGGCGGAGGTGGCTCCCGATCGAGTGGCACACGCCCCAGCAGAACCGGTTGAGGGCGACCGTCGATACAGCGACCGTGGGCGTCGATAACACGGCCAAGAAAGCCTCCGCCACACCGCAAGGTGCGCGTGGTGTGCTGGAGTTGGACACGATCGCCGCGGCGCACACCGGCTGCTCCTGTAAAAAGGTAGAGCAGTGTGGCCCGATCTCGAAAGCCGATGACTTCGCCTTTGGCCATGACGCCGGAATCGCGTTCGATGGAGACTTGCGCGCCGACGGGGGCCGGAAAATCGGCGACCAGTGCAGTCATGCCGACTGTTTCTATCACGCTTCCTGTCAGCGACGTGGGCATCACTTCTTGGAGCTGTTGTTGGATATCGAAATTGGCTTCGTCAGGCAACTGCATCGGTTGGTAGCTCTCGGGTATCATTTCGGAAAAGTTTGCGTGTGGCGAGCGAGGCGGCAAAACGTGCCGGCTCGCAAGCGGCAAGTCACTTTAGTTCCTCTTGAATGCGGGCAAGTTGTGATTCAATTTGCTGATCGATCCGGCCAAGACGGGTTTCGACGACGCAGCCTCCAGCAGTAATTGTGGGATCGGCGACAACGCTTGTCGGGGCGAGCTTGCCGAGTGATTGAGCAAGTTGCTCCGCGTGGTCGCCCAAGAGCTCGTAATCGGATGGATTCAGATGCAACGTTACGTCGGCCGCACCAGCGGCAAGGCGCAGCGCTTCGCTGATCCACTGCTGCGAGATTTCAGGCTGTCGCTTGATCTCACGGCGGATGATTCGTTCGGCTATGGCCGCAGCGACGGCCAGTGCCGATTGTTCCCAGCGCTCGAGCCATTCGCTGCGAGCAATGCTTGTTTCGCTGACCAACTGCTCGAGTGCTAGGATGAAATTGCCGACATGACCGGCGACTTTTTTCTCAAGAGCAACTTGGGCCGCTTGTTCGGCAGCGGCGCGACCGGCAGCTTCCGCCTGGCGACGGACTTGTTCAGCTTGTTGATGGGCTTGCTGAACGATCTTGGCGGCCTCTTGGCGGACCTTTTCCAGATACTCGTTGGCCCGATCATTCATGTCGTCGAAACTGAATGCGACCGCACGCAGTGGCCGACCAGACGTTGCTTCTGCGGAACTATTGTTACGTATGATCGTGGCCATGATTGATTTTGAGCGGGCTCGCGCTGACTTAGGCTAGGACTGCTGGGAGCCCGTTCTGGCGGGCATACACAATGTGAGCGGCAACGGTGGCAACCTCTTGTTGCGCGGCTTCGACATCGCGCAGTCGCGTTGGGCCGACGCAAGTGATCCGTTGACGAAAGGCCTTGGTGACTTGCGACGGAAGCTCGGCGACGATCCGCTCGACCAAAAAATTGCTGGCGCCCACCAGGGCGATCATCAACACTTCGCTATCGATTGACTTCAACACGGCCGTCAGCGCCGGCCGATCCAAGCGGGCAACATCTTCGAAGTGCAACGGCGGCAATCGCGGTCTCCGAGTCGCGATAGGGGCGGAGTTAGGGAGGGGTTCGGGAGCCCGAGTGGACTCTCGTTTTGGAGCGGCTTTGATTTCTGGAGCCGACGGCGTCAGGTGCTGAGCCAAATCGCGATTGTGCTTTAACAGATTTGCAAGAATACCACGGCGAGCATCATCGTTTGCGGCTGCGAGGATGGCGGCAACCGTGTCAGACCTTGGTGTTGGTCGTACACGAATGGCTTGCTGACGTGTTACCCAATCGGCGAGTTCTTGCTCAAGCACTTGGACACTATTCGGATCGATATCACCGAGCACAGACAAGCGTTCGATCGTTTGAGACTGGAGTATTTCCGGCAGCGCGGCCAGCACTTGGGCCGCCCGAGCAGGTGGCAAGTACGAGAGCACAACCGCGACTGTTTGTGCATGTTCACGTGCCAAGTAAGGCACCAGCGATTCAACGCGCGCTTGTTCCAGGAACTCAAAGGGGCGTGCGATGGGGCGTGGCACCACTGGCGTGGGCACATCTTGAGCGGTGGTCGCAGCGGCAGAGAAGTTGAGTTCGACCGTCTGGCTCGGGTCTTCGGCCGCGATCGGCCCGATGCGGCGAAACTCAGCCGAGACGTCGGCCCGCTCCTCATCGTCAACCGGCCCCAACGCCTTGATTGCCGCGCGCAGTTCCTTCGCTTCTGCTGAGGAGAGCTGCGCAAGCAGCCCCGCGGAAGTGTCGGCATCGAGGCTGCGAATCAAGATCGCGGCTTTGCGAAGATTTGGTGTGAGTAAGGCCATGGTGCTGAAGGGTGTATGAGAAAGGCGAAATTAACTTGCTTTGCCGATCCACGACTTGAGAATCGCGGCAGCGGCTTCGGGATCTTCATGAACCATTTCGGCCAGATCGTCTTTGAGTGAAACGCCCTTCTTAATTCGTAGGCGCTTTCGCTCCGGAGCATCAGGGTCTGTGGTCCGGATTGAATCCGATTCATCTGCGTGAACTGTAAGCGTGGGCAGTGAGGCCAGCGGTACACCTCCATTGGTCGGGCCAGCCGTGACAACCGACCGAAGTACCAACAAGCTAAATACGGCGACGCCGATCATGGCGGCCGTGCTCCAATGACGGCCGGTCCAAGCGAGCGCGTTTTCGGCCAGCGAGGGAGGGACCAGTGGCGGTTGCGTGATCGAATCGACGATTTCCACGCGAACCTGCTTGAATTGATCCTCGCCTTTGTTTTGTCGTGTCAGGAGCGGGACCACGATGTTCTCGACTTTGGTGATCAGGGTTTCCTGCACCACGCGGAGGTCCTCGTCCTTTGGCTCGGCCGTCGCAGCAGGATTGCGTTGCTTCCAGATGGTTTCGACGTAGCTCCGCGGTATGGTGATCGTGGCCCAATCGACCTTGGGTGTGAAACCCGTACGCTGGATTGAAGTCTGCTCTTGTCCGACGAGGTTTTGAGCCTCATCGGTCGTTTTCGACGTCCGGCTAGTAGTATCGCGCACGGCGAGTTGCGGTGCCACGCCTTGGCGATTCGGTCCTTGGGCAGTGGTTCCCGGCTGGCCGCCGCCATTGAGCACACCGGTTGTCGAAGTTTCTTCGACGGTGAGGGCGCGAAGCGGCGTGCCCTGTTTGTCTGGCTTAAGGTTTTGCACGGTTTCTTGGATCGTGTCGTCGAGTTCGGCGCTGACTTCGACACGGACCCCCGCAATATCGCGTAAGGCATTTTGAATTTGCTGCTTCTTGTACTGCTCGTAGGCGACGCGGGTCTCGTAGTATCTATCTTTGAAAGACTCCGGAAACACGCCGCCATCGCCGCTGAGTGAGGATTCAAATCCTTGGCTTGTAACGATTACATCTTCGGCCCGCATGCCTGCGACCGAATAGGCGACCAGCTTTTTGAGTTCCAGTGCACGCCGCGGATCGAGCACCTCTCCAGGCACCGGCCGGACGCTTACCGACGCGGTACATTGTTTGACGCGCCGCATGCCGCGCGGCTGTTGTTCGTCGTAAAGCACGACGGCTTCCTCGACCCAGTCGTAATGGCGAATGATTTCGCCAAGCATTCGTTGCTTGGCCAGCTTGAGTCGTTCGCGCGTCGCTTCCCCCGATTCCCAGGGACCGCCCTGGTCGAGTGCCTCTTCCAGATAGGTATGGAAGTTGGGTGGCACGGCATTGCCGGCGGCGATGGCGGCCAGGTATTCGGCCTTGAGGCCGCGCGGCACGAGGATGCGGCTGCCTTCACGACGATGACCGTTGAGGCCAGCCGACGCGATGGCAACTTCAATTTGGTTGAGCTGCCCATCGGGCAGTAACTGGCCGCCGAACAGAAACTCATCCGGCCCGGCAGACTGGATTCGAAACAAATAGCCGACACTGATTACCACCACCGCCAAGAGTAAGCCAGCAGTGATCCGCGCACCGGGCGTCATCGACCGGAACAGGTCGGAAATTTGGGCGATTGCTTGGTTCAAGAAATCCATCCGTGGACCTCAGTGCAGGGGCAAGGAGCAGGGAGCAGGGAGCAGAGAGTTAATTACAAATGACGAAAGGTGAGTGCTCAATTGTTTTTCATTTGGAATTCGTCATTCGCTATTTTCCCAGTTCCACGCTAAATCCGTATGTCACGCACCTCTTGGTAAACTTCCATCAATTTATTTCGCATTTGCATGGTGAGGCGGAAAGCAAGGTCTGCTTTTTGAACCGCCGTCAGTACTTCGGCCGGGTTGACGTCGCCACCTGTAAACATTTGCTCGACTGCCTGGTCGGCATCGAGCTGCATCGTGTTCACTTGCTGGATCGAGTCGAACAACATGTCTTGGAACGACGTCTCGCCCGACTGGCTGGGGCCCATCGCGGGGTTCAACAGCGGTGGCGGCGAGAATTGAGAGGCGTTGATTGGGTTCATGATCGTGGGTAGAGGCTGGGTTACGAATTGAAGGGAGGGCGAAGCTCTTACTGAGCAAATATCGGTGATGGCTCAAGGCTCGGCAGGAGCTTCGCTGTCCCGCCGTCCCTTTTTCTAGGCGATGATCCTGAGCGTGTTTTCCATAATGTTCTTGGAGACTTCGATCACGCCAACGTTGGCTTCGTAGGAACGCGAAGCTTCGAGCGCGTCGACAAACTCCATCGTCATATCGACGGCCGGATACTTCACGTAGCCCTGGGCGTCGGCATCGGGGTGCCCTGGTTCGTACTTCATGCGTGGTGGCTCTTGAGAGTACTCGACGCTGCCAACCTTAACACCCGAACCGCCGCCATAGCTGGTCTGGTCGGTGTCGGTTTGAAAGGTCACATAGCGAGGAATGAATGGCTCTGGTTCGCCCCGTTCGTTGCGCGTGGTTGACATATTAGCGATATTCGACGAGATCGTATTGAGCCGCGCACGTTGGGCAACCAAGGCACTCGTGCTGATGTCGAAAGATGTAAGCATGTGAGTTCTTTCGGATGACGACGATTCGCCAGGAATTAAGGTCGGTTTAGGCCACGCGTTCGCTGATCGCGGCACGCAACAAGCGGAATTGGTTCGACAAAATACCGACCGCCAAATTGTGTTCGGTTTGATTTTTCACGATCTGGTTGACTTGGTTTTCCATGCTGACATCCACGCCATCGTGCCGGAGGATGCTCTTGTACGAATTCTTGACCGCGTCGAAGGCGGCCAGGTTACGATCAACGCGGCTGACAGGGCCGGTCGAGTGCGGTGATTCGTAGTTACCGTATTGACCGATGCTGGAGGATTGAATTGGCGGAGCGGAGCGGGCCTCGACGGCCTCACGGAGCTGCGCTTGAAACAACTCGGGCGAAAGGTCGCGTGTCTTGTAGCCGGGAGTGTCGAGATTTGCAATGTTACCGGCGAGCACACCGTGGCGAGCTTCCGTAAAATTGACGACTTGCTCCAGCAGAGGAACGGTCGACGAACTAAAGATGGATGACAGCATGATTCGCTTCGTGTCTGAGTCCGCCGCCCCTGAGTTATCCAAACTTCCTCGTCGCGACTAGCTGCGACCGTTGCAATTGCCGTGCCGTATGCAGCCGCAAGGGCCGAAAGGCTCCAAACGGCTGCGATTAGTAATGCAGATGAGTAGTTGTCAAAAAGTAGTGGAATCGATCGGCAGTTCTTGCCGCTAGCAAACGGCAACGACTGCCGATCGATGCTCACCCGGCCTGCACAAAATTTTTCTCGCGCGGTGCGTAGCCATACTGCCGCAGCTTGCCGCTCAGTGTGCGGATGCCGATGCCAAGCGCTTCGGCAGTCTTTGCTCGATGTCCTTGGTATTGAGCGAGTGTGTTTTCGATCAGCCGGCGCTCGGCATCTTCGAGTGTGGAACCAGTAACAACCAACGCTGGCTGGCAAACCTGTGCGGGCACCGCTTCGCGCGCAGGCCTGCGGTCGGCCGTCAGCCAAGGTCGCAATTCATCGGCTCGAATTGGCTCGCCCTGGTTAAGGACGCAGGCCCGCGTGACGATGTTCTGTAGCTCGCGCACGTTGCCAGGCCACTCGTATGCCGCAAGCAACTCGCGCGCGTTGCTGGCCAACTCGAGGCGGCCGCGCCCCAGTCGTCGAGCAGCGGTCTGCAAGAAATGATCGGCCAGCTCGAGTACATCCTCGCCCCGCTGGCGGAGTGGCGGCACGGTGAGGGGAACTACTGCCAGACGGAAATACAGGTCTTCTCGGAAACGGCCTGCGGCAATTTCTACGGAAAGGTCGCGGTTGGTAGTAGCGAGTACGCGGACATCGACTGTGATCGTTTCACTCGAGCCAACGCGCTCGAACGATCGCTCCTGCAACACGCGGAGTAGCTTGGCTTGGAGAGCAGGATCGATCTCGGTAACTTCGTCTAAGAGGATTGAACCTGTATGGGCCATCTCGAAGCGGCCTGTGCGGTCGGCTTCGGCACCAGTGAATGCCCCCCGCTTGTGGCCAAACAACTCGCTCTCGGTAAGCTGGGCGGAAAGCACTGGACAATTGAGACTCACGAGGGGTCGATTGGCGCGGCTGCTCAGCGCGTGGATTGTTTGGGCAACCAGCTCTTTACCAGTGCCGCTTTCGCCGCAGATGAGCACCGTTTCGTCAGTGGCCGCGATGCGTGCCGCGCGAGCACGTAGCTCCTGCATCGCCTGACTACTGCCAATGAGCAAAGGTGCGTGGCAAGCCACGGGAGACGATTCGGTATCTGCCGGTTGCTCGATTAGCCCGCGTCGTTCGCAAGCTTGAGCGACGGAGCGTTCGAGCTGAAGTGCATTGAAGGGCTTCTCGAGATAATCAAACGCCCCGTGACGCATCGCCTCTACCGCAGAAGTTACCGAGGCATGGGCCGTAATCATCAGTACTTGCACAGCCAAGCGACGGCGCTCGATCTCGCGGATAAATTCGAGGCCGTCCATGCCAGGCATTTGCAAATCGGTTACGACGACATCGCTCGGTTGCTCGGCCAATAAGCTCAGTGCTTCGATGGCACTGGCGCGCGTGGCAACTTCATACCCGGCGTGGCGGAGCACGTCGGCCACCGATTCGCGGGCCTGCTGGTGGTCGTCGACCACCAGCACACGGTAGTTCGTATTTGACTTGACAGCACGTTTCATGCGGCGGCTCGCATTTGCTTGCGTGGAGGAAATTTAATGGTGAAGGCGGCACCTCCGTCGGGGCAGTTGGCAGCGGTAACCATACCGCCATGCGCTTCGGCGACATGGTACACGACAGCCAGTCCCAGGCCGGTGCCGTGTGGCTTGGTCGAATAGAACGGCTCAAAAACTCGTCGCTGGTCTTCGGTACTGAGGCCTGGTCCGCTGTCGGAGACCTCGATTTCAAAGCCACTGGACCCATCGTAGGAGGTAATCACCAAATCGCCCCCTGCGGGCATGACATCGACCGCATTCAGGACCAGGTTCAGTAGCGCGCGGCGGACCATCTCGCGGTCGGCAGTGAGGAGCGTGTGGGGAGGCACATCGATTTCTAGATCGATCATTTGGGCCTCGAGCTGCGGACCGAGCGAATCGCAAACTTCGTCCACCAGATCGCCAACGACAAAAGTTTGCCATTGCGGATTACGATGCGCGGTGAAATTTAAGAGATCGTTCACAGTCACGTCCAGGGCGGCGAACCCTGCCTCCACTTTGGCTAAAATGTCTAGGCTGTCGGAATCTTCCGATAACCTGCGTCGCAACAAGCTCATATAAAGCGAAACCGGGACCAAGTTGTTTCGCACTTCGTGGGCCACATGGGATGCCATTTGACCCAAATCGGCGAGGCGATTCTTGCGTGCTAGCTCGCGGTTCTTTTGTTCCAATTCATTTGTGAGCCGCGCTACTTCAGCGCACAGCGTCTCGTGGGTACGCTCCAGCCGAACGGTTGCAGTATGCCAGGCGGCAAGTACCGTTTCGAGACTTGCATGCTCGTCCGGCAGCGCGATGGCCGGCTCGTCGACGGCGCTAGCAACCTGCTCAGCATCGCCCGGAATGTCGTCGCCGGTGACCAGTTTTAAGTGGACTTGATTGTGCATGTAATTCCTTAGCCCGAGGAAGATTATCGCTGAGCCTCGTAAGCCGAACGCGCTTGACCAGCCGAATAGACCTGGCGTAATTGGGCAGCAACTTCATTGCGTCGGATTGTCATTCGCTGGGCGCTATTCCGTTCGAGTTCGACAATTTCTTCCAGCAGATGGTTGCATTCGTCCGCTTGGGCGGCACATCGCGCCCGCACGTCGATCGTCGGCCAGAAGCGAGCATCTGGATCCTCCGCGTGGAAGGCAGCCAAATCGCGTTCTACTTGTTGCAGTACGCTAATCATCGTTTGCTTTGCAGCCAACAGCTCGAGCAGAGCAGCTGTTTCGCCACGGTCGACGTAGTCTTGCTGTCGAAGTCCCACGTCACGTAGTTGCACGAGTACGCTGTGTTTGCGTTGAATCAAATCGACCAGTAGGTTGGTAGGCAGTGTGATCATAGGTGAGGAAAAGACGTTCGAGGCTACCATTGGCTCATGTTCCTCAGCAGCATCCGCCATTCTTCGCGGCTGAAGGCAGTGGTCGCGGCAAAATCTGCGTCATTTGGCAACTGGCGCAGGGTCAATTGGGCCTGCTCGATCGCACCCCGGGCGTTCTCTGCGCGATCCAGCCTCTGCCAGCAATGGGCTATTTGCACGAATGTCTCCAATACAAACGGTTCGTTTGGATACAACGAGGAGACGTTTTGATAGGCTTCGATCGCTTCCTGATAGCGTCCTAAATCGAACAAGCATGCACCTTCCAGCATGTAGCAGTTCCGCCGCATAGCTGCATAGTGCGAATCTTCTTGAACATTCTGTACTTTGAGCGTGATGCTGCTTTGTACGCCCTTGAACTGTTGGAGCGCGAGCGTGAGCCGCTGTTGGACGAGTTGTTGGTTCTTGTCGCGATCACTAGCGGTGCGGGCACTCTCCAGGCGCTCCAGTGGCTCTGAGGCCCAGCGGCGGTAGGCTTCGCCGATTACATAACGCGCCTGTAGTGTTTGCCGATCGAGGGGATAGCGTTCGACCGCTTCCTCGAGTGTGCTGATTGCCTGTTCGTAGCGTCCTTGGTCGAAGAGCAGCAGCCCGAGAGCAAAAAGCGAATCTTTCCATTCGGGGCTTTGTGGCTCGAGCATACTGCCGCTCAGATTGAATCGCATCAATCGTTCTGCTTCGGCAGTATTGCCGCGATACCAGTGTGCCTTGGCACAATCGATCCGGGCCTGATAGGTGGCATTGTCGCGGCTGTAGAGTTCAATACACTCTTCCAGGGCGGCAATGCTTTCGTCGATTCGACCGAGTGCGAGATTGGCCTGCCCAAGTCGCAACAATGACTGCGAATTCTGCGTTTCGGGCTCATGCTGCAAATAGAGTTCGAGCAGGCGAGCAGCGCTGGAATAACTGTGGCCTAGGTAGAAACAGTCGGCGCTGTTCCAGAGATCCTTCGGATAGTTAGACGTTGCGAAGCGGAGCGTCGCGAGCTGCTCGTAAGCCACGCCGCCTTCGCGGAGGTGCCTCAAACCAGTGCTGCGTAGCTCTGGGCTGTTGCGGCTTTGGTCACTCGCCTGGATCAATTCGTGTTCGCCCCAGTCGCGCAGTATTTTACCGCGTAGTTCGAGCTCCTGGGTTCTGGCAAAGAGTGGCGTGAAGTTGGCGAGCATGGTGACCGCGCTAGCAAATAGTCCGTTGCGGGTAAAGTCGCTGACGGCCTGCAGAATGCGCATCCGAAGCTGCTCGATCGAGAGCACTTCGCTACGATACGTCAAGGGATCGACTTCGCCTTGCAATACTTGGCGATACCAGATCAGCGCAGTATGGTTGTCGCCAGCGCGGCGGAGGATATCGGCCTCGGCCAGCGTTGCAGCCAGGCCCTCGGGCGTGTCGCTGTACTGCTGGTGAGTGCGTGCGTAGTGTTTGAGTGCTTCGCGCTCGTCTCCACGGAGTTCCGCGCCACGACCCAACAGCCATTGGGTTCGTCGTGTGACTTCCGTCGCATGCTGGTCAAGCTCTTGGGCTTCGAGAAGCAATCGGCGAGCTTGATCCAGATGAGCGTCAAGTTCTGGCGACAGCGAGCCATCTTGTCGAAGCGGCAGGCGATCGCGCGCTGCGGCAACCCGATCGAGCAAGATCTGGCCATGCGTCATTAGTACTTCGGGCTTGCGTTGTGCGGTTGCGGGAACTTTTGCCAGCGACTGCAAAGCATCGTCGTAGCGGCGCAGGTGGCCCAAAAACTTGGCTTCCATCAGCAGCGCGGCAACCTCTTGATCGGGAAGCAAGCTCGGGTCGCTGAGCACCGCTTGCAAATGCTTGAGGGCGATCTCGTGATTCGGCTTTGGCAACAACGTAGATGCTTCGGCCAACAGACGATGAATGGCAACATTCAACTGCCCACCGCCGACCGGCTCGACGGCCAGCGCCTCCGTCAGCACTTCGATCGCCTGGTCAGTCTGCAGCGTTTCGACAAGACTCTTGCCTAAGAGCAGTAAACCCTGTTTCTCACGATGGGGCGGGAAGCCATACGATCGCGCCTCGCTGAGATACCGCGATGCAACAAGGTACTGCGTACGTCGCTGCGCGGGGATGAGATCGCTGCCGGCATCAAAAGTCTTCACGGCACCGAGCACAAACAATGGCGTGCCGTGATCGCTACGCGGCACAGCACCCATGTTGAGCAAATGGCGCACGATGGAGCGGGCTTCCTCATAATCGCCCGTGTCGAGTGCTACCAGCGCATCGTCAAGTTTCTGACGCTCGTGCTTGATCGCCAGATCAAGCATGTAAGACCAAGCCGCACCGATGCCTGCCATCAGCAACAGCCCCGTTACGAGCAGTGCAATCGCCCGCTTCTTATGGGCAATCATAGCCGAGCGCAATTTGGCCACGATCAGACCAAGTCGCGTCGAGCCCGTGGGTTCTGCGTCGGATACTGCACCGGTGGTTTGAGGAGTTTGGTCAGGCACGGGACAGCCCTCGGGCGTTGTCAGAAGGTATGAACAACGCGCCGATCGAAATGCATAAATCGTTCAGCGGCACGGTTGCGCTGAAACTGGTAGAAAAGCAGCCAGCTTTTACAGAAAGTCTCACCCGGGTGTCAATGGCGAGCTGCTGCACCCAAGGGGTCGTTACCAGACAGGGAGGTCAAACGACGCTCTCTGGGTTCTGCGATAGCATCGCATTCGGCGATCGTCAGGCGAGAATTCTGCCAGTCACCCGCTAAACTTGCGCGGGGCAGATGATGCCCATGATCCAACGATTGAAGTCGGCGAGCATCACCGAGGTAAGATCGTCCCCGCAGGGATACTGCCGCAGCGCTACGATGCATCCCGCCGCATGCAATAGCCGCAGGTCACGGCAGACAGCGGCCTCGGGATAGCTTGAGCTGGACCGGCCAGTCGCCAGAAAACAGGGGAGTTTGCGAAGCGAATTGACGTTTCGCATCGGTCGGTTGTCTGCTGGCATCGGGCCGCCAAAGGTTGCGACGCCGGCGAACATGCCAGGTCGATTCCAGGCGGTACGCAACGCCATCGTGCCGCCGCTGCCAATGCCAGCCAGAAAAACTCGTTCCGAGTGGATGTTAAACCGGCTCTGAGCAATTTCCAAGCAATCGAAAATGCGCGATTCGGCTTCGTCCACAGCGTCGTCCGTTTGCCGCCACGAATAGGACATGCGTTCGGTGCGGACGGCACACGTACCACGCGGCGCGATCGCCACGAAATTCCGCATGCTCACCTGGGGCATCACCTGGCGAACTTGCCGCTCGTCGCCCAGCATGCCGTGTAGCCAAACTACTAACGGATAGGCATAGCCTGGCTCATAGTGCATTGGAGCGAATGTAGCGTAGGGAGTCAGTTCGTCAGAGGGGACACGGATTCGCTCCACAGTGCGTGTGCTTAGCGAAGGCGGAACCGCATGGCTGAAGGTCGGCGACGAAAGAATTTCCGTGGCGGTTTCGATACGGTTCATAGGTCTCGTGCAAATAGACGGGGTGAGGAAAGCCGCAGCACAAGTGTCGCGGCCGGACTGCTAGCAGCGAAATCGGTGGGGTGCCGTCCATCGATCGGCGAAGCATGCGGACTTTAGAGGACGAACAAAGCTATGTCAACCGGGAATGAAATCGCAAGGCCTACGTGACTGAAGTTCTTAGTCATAAAATAAATCAGCCTAAACAGCAACAAGCATTTTTAGCTGGTGACTAAAGCGCTGCGACTACCGGCACTAAACTAACTTCGCCATGGCAGCGACAAGTTGCTTTACCGCGTCGACGCTCTTGTCGAAAGCGGCGCGTTCGCTGGCAGAAAGTTCGAGTTCCACGATCCGTTCCACACCGCTAGCACCAAGCACAATCGGCACCCCGACGTAATAGCCGCCGACGCCGTATTCCTTGTCGCAGTAGGCAGCGCAGGGAATCAGCCGTTTCTTATCGCGGACGACCGCCTCGACCATTTGTGCGGTGGCGGCCGCGGGGGCGTAGTAGGCGCTGCCGGTCTTGAGCAGCGACACGATCTCGGCGCCACCGTTGGCCGTGCGGGCGACGATTTCGTTGAGCCGCTCGGGCTTGATGAGACTAGTGACGGGAATGCCGCCGACGGAAGTGCAGCTAGGAATCGGCACCATCGTATCGCCATGGCCGCCCATGAGGAGTGCCGAAATATCATCCACGCTGACGCCTAGCTCCATGGCCAGGAACGTACGATACCGTGCCGTGTCGAGCACACCGGCTTGGCCAATCACGCGTTGTGGCTCGAACCCCGTGACTTGCTGGGCGCGCTGGACCATCGCATCGAGCGGGTTGCTGACCACAATCACGATGGCATGCTGGCTGGTGGCGCGAACCTGCTCGCAGACAGTGGTCATGATCTTGGCGTTGGTGGCCAAGAGATCGTCGCGGCTCATGCCGGGTTTGCGAGGAATGCCAGCGGTGATCACGACAACATCACTGCCGGTGGAGTCTTTGTAGTCGCTGGTACCGATGATGTTGGAATCAAACCCCATGATCGGCGACGACTGCCGCAGATCGAGCGCTTTGCCCTTAGCGACGCCTTCGAAGTCGGGAATATCGAGCAGCACAATGTCGCCCAATTCGGCCGCTGCACACCAATGGGCCGTTGTGGCCCCCACATTTCCGGCACCTACAATCGTGATCTTCGCCCGACGCATGATTTGATTCTCCTCGCACTTTGACTTGGCGGCGGCAGGAGAGAGCGAGCCTCCCGCCGAGCTTTTCGCAAGTGAGGCCACGATCAACAGGAGCTTCGCCCTCCCACAAAATGCCAACTACCCACGTTGAATCAGTGAGTATCCCGCCGCCGCGGCGTGGATGCAAGTGGTGTGCGGTTGGCGTACAACTTTCCGTCGGACTGAGCGAATCAAGCACTTGACGACGAGCGGAGCACCTGCCCAGCGAGGTACGGAAGCGATGGGCTGAGGGAGCGGGGAGTCGACGTTCCTGCAGCCGACGACAAGGTGCTGGCTAACGAGATTACCAGCAGCAGCTGTGGCTGGTGCAAGGCATAAAATACCGTCTGCGCATCTCAGTCTAGCGAACCAAACATCGTCTGCGGCGGACGAGAGTGAGTAAACTGACTATGCCGACACAGGCGAATGCCGAGACTTCGGGGACGGCGGCGGTCGAGAAGCTGAAGTTGTCGATGGCCAGGCCGTGGTCCCCCGAGTCGGACTTGTCGGTCCAGCGTAGGAACAGTTGTTGACCAGGGGCCCACACAATATCTGTAACAGTGGCGAGAATTCCTGGGGTGCGATTTTCCGCGAGATTGCCGTCCAGTGCTCGTCTAGCGCCAGTCGAGATGGGACCAGAAAAATTCAAGTCGGGGAAGTTAGTATATCCGCTTTGGCTGATCGTCGGTTCGTTACCGACAAGGAATGAAAAAGTGATAGTTTGAACAGTACTCGTGTTACCTTTTCGCCATTGCTCGCCGTCATAGGTGACGCTGAAACTGGTGATGGGTGTACTCGTATTGTTGGTGAAACGCACACCAAAGAACTTCAGGGGTCCAGACCCGACACTGCCCAGCGCACGCTCAGTGCTGCCAACATCCCCAAAACTGTGAATGCCAGTACTGGAGTTGGTAGCGCTAGGGTCGGCATTATAGCTCGTAGCATTCGTGAACCAACCTGGCAGCGTCGAGTCGTCGATCCATGGAACGCCGGTACCAGAAATTGCGAGGCCATCGAAATCCTGCGAATACGTCGAGCCGGCTGACGAATAGGCGATGTCAGCGAAGGAAACTGTTGTTGGCAAGAGGGCGATCCATTCTACCAATGTCAAAATGAAGTATCTCATGCGGGCCTCGCTCTAAAAACAAAATCAAGGAAGGAAGTCGCTCGTTGCCTGGGATAGGAATTGGAATAAACAGGATGGGTTTGTTGGGGATTATGAGAAATTTGATTTGAAACGTCAACCATTTTTCCGTAACTTTGGCAATAAATCCGATATTTCCGCTTTTTCCGCGGTTTTATTCACCTCCAAGTACGAGTTCGAGCCAAGTTCATTAGAAAAAGGGAAGAACCGGCCGTTAGAGGTTGCTGTGCGTGGAAGCGCGCTCGCGTGTGCATTGCGGGGCGCAGTGGACCTGCACTTGCTAAGCGTGGACGACGCCAGCTACTGGCGGTAATGCCTGGTTATTCGGAATGCCAAGTTCCTTGCCGCCGGCATCTAGTTTGCTCTGCTGTCCTTGGGAAAGGTGTCGAACCCGCTTGATAATTGCATATGCCAGTCGAAGCATGTGGTTTGCAAATCGCTTTTCGACGCACATCGATTGACACGGCTTGAAGAGCCGTGGCGGACCGGGGTCTGCCAATCAGTGACCGCAAACCGCGCTCGCTTCGGCATTCCAAACGCAAGTTTCCATGCCGAAATTGCCTCTGGTGAATCCACGGTTTGTGCCTGGATGGTTTGCCACGGAGGGGAAGAGTCGAAGTGACAGAAGTAGGTAAGTGCCATGAAGCAGGAGCAAGTTCTTGAGAACGTTACTTTCGACGAGTTAACGATCGGCCGCACGGCAAGTTTAACGCGTACATTGTCCAAGAATGACATCCAGCTTTTTGCCGTGCTCTCTGGAGATGTGAACCCTGCGCACTTGGACGAAGCGTATGCCGACGACAGCGTTTTTCGAGGCGTCGTGGGGCATGGCATGTGGACTGGGGCGCTGATTTCCGCGTTGCTCGGAACCGCCTTACCAGGGCCGGGCACGATTTACCTGAATCAGAATCTTGACTTCAAAAAGCCTGTGCGTCCGGGCGAGACGATACGGATTTCAGTTTCAGTAAGAGAAAAGCGAGCAGGTAAGCCCGTCGTCGTGTTTGATTGCTTGTGCACGAATGCATTAGGGGAAACGGTGGCCAGTGGCACCGCCACCGTGTTGGCTCCGGTGCATAAGATCCGCCGGGCGCGGCCAGAGTTGCCCGACGTGCAATTACACTTCCATGACCGCTTTCGCGACCTGCTCGACTCGTGCAAAGGTCTGTCAGCAGTGACGACCGCAGTGGTCCATCCGGTGACCCCCATTGCCATTCAAGCGGTGCAGGACGCTGTCCAGGAAGGCTTGATCGAGCCCGTGTTGATCGGGCCAGAAGCTCGCATCCGTGCAGCGGCCGAGGAAGCAGGCGTAGACATCTTTCCTTATCGGATCATTCCAACCGAACATAGCCATGCCGCAGCTGGCGAAGCGGTAGCACTTGCCGCGGCCGGTGACGTTGCAGCGTTGATGAAGGGAAGTTTATCGACCGACGAATTGCTGATGGTGGCGGTACCGGCGGCCGCTGGACTGCGAACGGAGCGGCGCATCAGCCATGCCTACGTGGTCGATGTGCCCACCTACCACAAGCCGCTTATGATCACCGACGCAGCGATCAACATTGCCCCGTCGTTGGATGATAAAGTCGATATTTGCCGCAATGCGATTGATCTTTGGAGAGTGTTGGCCCATGAAGCAGCCTCGCCGAAACTAGCGATCTTGGCCGCTACAGAAAAGGTGAAGTCTGATATGCAGGCCACAGTCGATGCCGCCTGTCTCTGCAAGATGGCCGATCGGAAGCAAATCGTTCACGCTCTGCTCGATGGACCGTTAGCGCTCGACCTTGCGATCAGCCAACAAGCTGTGCAAGAAAAGAGCCTGACGTCGTGTGTAGCCGGAGATGCAGATATCCTGCTGGCGCCAGAAATTCATTCAGCCAATATGGTGGCAAAGCAATTGACGTTTCTTGGGCATGCCACGGCGGCCGGCATTGTCTTAGGAGCTCGCGTGCCGATTATCTTAACCAGCCGGGCGGATTCGCAGCGTTCGCGCCTCGTGTCATGTGCGCTGGCAGTGCGCATGGCAGAGGCCAGGCACCGAGGCGTAATCAAATGATGACCGATGCGATCCTGGTGCTGAACGTAGGCTCGTCAAGTATAAAAGCCAGCGTGTTTGCAGCCACGGATGACTTGCCGCTGTTGGCGCAGGGCGGGGTTAGCGGAATTGGGGGCTCTCCTGAACTAAGGTGGGACGGAGCCGTCCCACGGCAATTGCCGATGGATTGCAGCCAAGAGAGAGCGTTGCGCGAAGTCGTGCAATGGGTCAACAGCAGTGGCGGCCATTGGCGACTGCGTGCGGTTGGGCACCGAATCGTCCATGGCAGTGAGAGGTTCGTCGCTCCGGTAGTATTAACGAAGCAAGTCTGCGAGGAGCTGGCAACCTTAGTTCCGCTTGCGCCACTGCATCAAGCAAATAATCTGTCGGCGGTACGAGTGGTGGCGGAATTGGATCCCGATCTGTTGCAAATCGGTTGTTTCGATACTGCTTTTCATGCGGATCACGACTTGCTCTTTCGTTACTATGCATTGCCGAAGTATTTGCGGGAGCGTGGAATTCGTCGCTACGGTTTTCACGGGCTTTCCTATGAATGGATTGCCCGTGTACTCCAGACACAATACCCAGAAGTTTCCGGCGGACGAGTAGTCGCGGCGCATCTGGGAAACGGTGCCAGCCTGTGCGCGATGCGGGCCTGCAAGAGTGTGGACACGACCATGGGTATGAGCACGCTCGATGGCTTGCCGATGGGTACTCGATGCGGCAGCATCGATCCTGGCGCCATCTTGTATATGCTGCGGGAGCTCGGTTTCGATGTGGACCGCATCGAACGGATATTGAGCCGTGAGTCGGGGCTCGCCGGTTTGTCGGGCATCAGCCACGATGTTCGAGAGTTGCTGGCGAGTGATCGTCAGGAAGCTGGCTTCGCGCTTCGCTTTTATGCCCTGATGACAGCACAACATGTGGCCCGTATGGCGGTCTCGTTGGGCGGAATCGACGCGCTGGTTTTCACAGGTGGGATTGGCGAACATGCCGTTCCGGTGCGGCAGATGATTTTGAAACAGCTGAGTTGTTTGTTGCCCTTTGAGGTGCTGGTAATCGCCGCCAACGAAGCGCGAATGATTGCGGAACACAGTTGGAAATTTGTGAAAGGTCGGGTTGTAACATGAACTACGTCCTTGCGCAAAAGAAGGGATTAGTAGTTGGCGTCGCGAACGATGCATCGATCGCTTGGGGTTGCGCGAAAGCGTTTCGCCAGCAGGGTGCGGAGTTGGCTGTGACCTATCTGAACGAGAAAGCTAAAGTTTACGTCCAGCCTTTGGCGGAGGAACTAGAATCGCCCATCGTCCTACCGCTGGATGTGACCCAGAGCAGCCAGCAGTATGCCTTGTTTGCAGCAATCGCGAAGAAGTGGGGGAGGCTAGACTTTCTGCTGCACTCGATCGCTTTCGCGCCCAAGAACGACTTGCAGGGGCGAGTGACGGACTGTTCGCGGGAAGGCTTCATGACGGCCATGGACATCTCGTGCCATTCACTAATTCGACTGGCCAAGTCCGCGGAGTCGCTGATGAAGGAGGGAGGTGCGATTCTTACCCTTAGTTACTATGGCGCGAATAAAGTGGTGACGAACTACAACCTGATGGGCCCGGTCAAGGCGGCGCTTGAAGCCAGCGTTCGATACTTGGCGGCAGAGCTCGGTCGGGGACAAATCCGCGTGAATGCGTTGTCGCCCGGCCCGGTAAAAACCCGCGCTGCTTCGGGGCTCACCGACTTTGACGAGTTAATGAGCAAAGCTGCCGAGATGGCCCCACTCGGTCAGATCGTCACCATCGAACAGATTGGTGAAATGGCCGCCTTCCTCGTATCGGATAATGCACAGCAGGTAACCGGGCAGACAATCTACGTCGATGCGGGATACAACATCACCGGATGACCATCGGTAACCAGTAATTCTTATGCGGATGCAAGGTTTCTGGAACGAGATCGACGGAACATGGGCTCAGCCAGGTTCATAGCCCAGGTTCGGGGCCAGCCAACGCTCGATTTCGGCGACGCTCATGCCCTTGCGACGGGCGTAGTCTTCGACCTGATCGCGCGTCAGGCGATCGACCGCGAAGTAACGCGCCTGCGGGTGGGCAAAGTACAGCCCGCTGACGCTCGCGGCGGGGTGCATTGCATAGTGCTCGGTGAGCGTAATTCCGGTGGCACGTTCGGCGTCGAGCAATTGGAACAGTGTTCGTTTTTCTGTGTGATCGGGCTGGGCGGGGTAGCCGGGGGCGGGACGGATACCGCGGTATTTCTCTTCGATCAGTTCGTCTGTGGTGAGTCGTTCGTCGCGGCCGTAGCCCCATTCGCAGCGCACTTTGGTGTGCAGGTATTCGGCGAAGGCTTCGGCCAGCCGGTCTGCGAGCGCTTTGGTAAGGATCGAGTTGTAATCGTCGTGTTCGCGGTCGAACTTTGCCGCCAGTTCGTCGCAACCGTGGCCGGCGGTCAGGGCAAACGTGCCCAGATAATCCTTGCGACCGCTCTCCACAGGGGCGATAAAGTCGGCGAGCGAAGAGAACGCCCCCTGTCCTTTCCGCTCCCATTGCTGCCGCAGCCCATGGAAACGGCACTTCACCTTGCTGCGGGATTCATCGGCGTAAACGAGAATGTCGTCGCCAGTGCTGGCGGCTGGCCAGAAGCCAAATACGCCGCGGGCGGTGAGCAATTTCTCGTGGACGATCCGATCGAGCAACTCCTGGGCATCGTCGAACAACTTGCGGGCCGCTACGCCCAAGTTCTCATCCTCGAAAATTTTAGGGTACTTTCCCTTGAGTTCCCAGGTCTGAAAGAACGGCGACCAATCGATGTACTCGCGCAGTTTTTCCAGCGGCACGTTCTCCAGAATGCGAGCCCCCGTAAACTCTGGCTGCGGGATATCGACCGTCGCCCAATCCGTTTGGAACCTCTTGGCGAGCGCTTCGGCATAGGGTACGAGCTTCGCCTCCTGCCGGCGGGCGTGCGACGCGACGAGTTGCACCTGCAGATTGCGATTCTCGGCATCGAGCTTCGCGGCTGCCTGTGGATTGATGAGCTGCTCGACCACGCCGACCGACCGCGACGCATCGAGCACATGGATCACCGATTCCGGCCGCGCGGGCGCGATCTTCACGGCCGTGTGCTTGGCGCTGGTCGTCGCCCCACCAACGAGTAGCGGCAGCGTCACGCCGGTCCGCTTCATCTCGCGGGCTACGTGCACCATCTCGTCGAGACTCGGCGTGATCAGGCCCGAGAGGCCAATGACGTCGACCTGATCGACTTTGGCCCGTTCGAGAATCGTTTCGCACGGCACCATCACACCCAAGTCGATTACTTCGAAATTGTTGCAGCCGAGCACCACGCCAACGATGTTTTTGCCGATGTCGTGGACGTCGCCCTTCACCGTGGCCAACAGCACCTTCGCGCGGGCCTGATGCGCCGCCCCACCGGCCGCCGCCTTCTCCGCCTCCATGAACGGCGTCAGATACGCGACCGCCTTCTTCATCACGCGCGCACTCTTTACCACTTGCGGTAAAAACATCTTGCCGGCGCCGAACAGGTCGCCCACCACGCTCATGCCGTCCATCATTGGACCTTCGATGATCGACAGGCAGGAGGGCAACTTCTGCCGCGCTTCCTCGGTGTCCAGGTCGATGTACTTGACGATGCCTTTGAGGATCGCATGCTTGAGCCGCTCTTCGACCGGGGCGTCGCGCCAGACTTCGTCGGCTTCGACCGCGGCGGTGCCCTTGCCCTTCACCGATTCGGCATAGTCGACGAGTCGCTCGGTGGCGTCCGGCCGGCGGTTGAGGAGCACGTCTTCGACTAGTTCCTTGAGCCTCGGCTCGATGTCTTCGTACACCGCGAGTTGCCCGGCATTGACGATGCCCATGTCGAGCCCGGCCTGGATCGCATGGTAGAGGAACGCCGAGTGCATCGCCTCGCGGACCACATCATTGCCGCGGAATGAGAACGAAATGTTCGACACGCCGCCCGAGATGTGCGTGCCCGGGCAGGCCTCCTTGATGAGGCGGATTGCTTCGATGAAATTGACCGCGTAGTTGTTGTGTTCCTCGATGCCCGTGGCGACGGTGAGGATGTTCGGATCGAAAATGATGTCCTGTGGCGGGAAGCCGATCTTTTCTGTGAGCAGCTCGTATACCCGACGGCAAATGCGGACCTTGTCCTCCACCTCGACCGCCTGCCCCTGTTCGTCGAAGGCCATCACGACTACCGCCGTGCCATACCAGCGGCACAGCTGCGCGCGGCGGAGGAACTCTGCTTCGCCGTCCTTGAGGCTGATCGAGTTGACGATCGCCTTGCCTTGCTGCGTTTTGAGCCCGGCTTCGATGACGGTCCACTTGCTGCTGTCGACCATCGCCGGCACGCCCGCGACGTCGTGCTCGCCGGCGATTAGCCGCAAGTACTTGGTCATGGTCGCTTCGCCGTCGAGCAGCGCTTCGTCCATGTTAACGTCGATCACATTTGCCCCACCGATGACCTGCTGCCGGGCGATTTCGATGGCCTCCTCGTAGTTCTCCTCTTTGATCAGCCGGGCGAACTTCTTGGAGCCAGTGACGTTGGTCCGCTCGCCGATCATCAGGAAGTTGCTCTCGGGGCGGAGCGTGAGCGGCTGCGTGCCACTGAGCCGCAGGTACGGCGCGGGCGTGAAACGCTGATGTGGTTTGAAACGGCGGACCGACTCGGCAATGGCCCGGATGTGGTCGGGCCCTGTGCCGCAGCAGCCGCCCACGATGTTCAGCCATCCCTGCTCGGCAAACTCGCCTAGTAGCTTTCCCATGTCGGCCGGTCCGAGATCGTACTGCCCCATCTCGTTGGGCAGCCCGGCGTTGGGATGGCAACTGATATAAGCGGGCGAAACTTCCTGCAGCCGCTCGATGTGGGGCCGCATCAATTCCGGCCCGAGTGCACAATTCATCCCGACCGAGAGCATCGGGAAATGGGCAATCGCGTTCCAAAACGCCTCGACGTCCTGCCCCGAGACAAACGTCACCCCGCCGCGGTCGAACGTGCCCGAAAGCATCACCGGGATTCGAACCTGCTTCTCTGCGAAGTACTTCTGAATCGCAAACAGACAGGCTTTGAGGTTTAGCGTGTCGATCACCGTCTCCGGGATCAAGATGTCCACGCCCGCTTCGACCATCGCCGCCACTTGGGCGTAGTACGAGTCGGCCATCTGGTCGAAGGTCACGCCGCGGTAGCTGGCGTCATCGACCTTCGTGCTGATAGCCGTTTGCTTTGTCGTGGGGCCAATTGAGCCAGCCACAAAGCGCGGCCGATCGGGTGTCTTTTCTGTGAACTCATCGCGGGCCTTACATGCCAGTGTGACCGCTGCGAGATTGATCTCGCCCACCAGTGCCAACGGCAGATCAAACTCCTGCATGCCCAGCGGACTCGCGCCGAAGGTGTTCGTCTCGACGATGTCGGCACCAGCCGCGAAGTAGCGACGATGAATCTCCTCGATCGCAGCCGGGTGAGTCAGGCAGAGGATGTCCGCGAAATTCTTGAGGTCTTTGTGGTGACCGGCAAACCGCTCGCCGCGCACCGCCCGCTCATCGAGGCCGAGGGCCTGAATCTGCGTCCCCATCGCGCCGTCGAGCACGAGAATCCGCTCAGCAAGCAGCGATTGGAGTTGGTCGGTTTTGTCGACAATGGTGGGGTTGGTCATAAGGGTTCGATATCAGTTGATAGTTGCCAGTCGTCCTTTGCCATGGCGGTGCGATCGGGCCAATAACGGACCGCGAACCACCGACCCTCTTTCAGCCCTATCAGTTCGCGCCCAGTCGCACAAACACGGGCTATCAAACGCTCCGGAGTCCAGGTAGTCTAAGATTGTAGCAGGCAGTAGAGCCGTGAACTACTCTGGCCGCAGGCCGCCGAACGAGTTGGCGGCGTCGGCAACAGCGCTGCGAAAACGAGCTCGTAATCGCAATCCAGCAAAGTAAAAATGACCCTCGGTATTGGTACGAAACTTCTATCGAAGAATCGCTCGCCCGTGGTCCAATAATTGGGGTCCACTTCAGAACCTCGTGGCGATAACTCATGCGCATTTCGTAACACGCCAATTCCTCATGATTCAATCGTGCCTTCTTAACTTGATGAACACGGAAATTTCACGAGCAGCAGCGATCATTCTTAACATTTGATGGAAACGATAACAGCCTGTAGGGATGAAGCCGGCAAGGGCCGAAATCGCAGTCGAACGTCGTAGGGTGCTGCCGGCTCGTCCAAGCTGTAGCCGGCAAGCTTCGCTGATCTTACAGTCAGCCACGCTGGAAGCTCCGCTATGCGCAATTATCTAGCTGAGGAAATTTCAAACAAGAACGGATTTGTACGCAAGGAAGCTGTGGCGGTTTTACGCGGCCTGAAATAGTTCGATTCGCTCTCCGCGGAACACACAGAATGGGCAACACGGCCACCAATCCTCGCCAATTCGTTTCCCGAGAGCGGCACCCACTTGTTAATACAATTGGCTGAGGGGCTACCGCACCGGATGAACTATGGAACTTTCTTGGCTTCCATGGTCAGCTCGTTTCAATTTCGCGAAGCAACTGCCGCAGCCATGTGTCGGAAGATTCGCAGCCTGTTGCCCGGCGAAATCGCTTGCGGACACTTGTTCTTTGATCCAGCGAGCAGTCGCGAAATCGCCCGGCAGAACGTGGTCCACTATTTCATCTACCGCGACCCGCGGGCAGTTGTCGTGTCGGAAGCCCATGACCTATGGGAAATGAACCGCTGGCACCGCTTGTCGCCCCACTTCCGCCAACTTGAGACGCTCGAAGATGCGATCACGTTCGCCATTCGTGGCTTCGAGCGTCCGCTCCCGGGGATCGACTATCCGAACATTGCCGCTAGATTTGCCCGCTATCGAGGTTGGCTCGAGAGCGCACATTGTTTAGCAGTGCGTTACGAAGACCTCTGTTCAGCCGAGCGACCGCGCGTAATCGAAGTAATGGCCTCCTGCTACCGATCGCACGCGCGCGATTCTATGATTATTGAAGCAATGACTCAACACATCCAGCCGCATCGATCGCATACGTTTCGCAGTGGCCATAAATCGAGCTGGGAGCGGGAATTCAAATTCGCACACCGGCGACTTTTCGATCAAGCGGCGGGCAATCTGCTCATCGATCTCGGCTACGAACATGACCACGCATGGGCCACCCGACACAGATCGCCAACATCTAATCCGCAAGTAGGTTTCGGCGCATTAAGCTCGTAGTACCTCGTTACATTTGCGCCTACCAATCCATCCGGCGTACTCCCTCCTTTTCATCGAAGTGGGGGTGGGTGGCTGACAGTTTTGAGTGACTGCTGCCAGCCCCGGACGGCGATCCGAAGAACGTTTTCTGGAATCGGTCGGCCGCGAAGTCACAACTCGTGTCGAATCGCTGTGAAATAGTCCGCTGCCGAGCAATCGTTATACGGGACGATCGATTCTGATTCCAGTTTCCCGAAACGGCGATCCCAAGCGACACGGCCTCGACAGGGCCAACCGCCTGCATTGAGATCCGGCAATCACCGCTAACGTCAAATGTTGTCTTGTGCCTGCTGCCGGCTGGGCATCGAACGGGGGTTTCCATCGTGGCCTTCATCCATACCCGCACCATAACATCCGATTTATGGTTTTTCCAACTAGTGCTCTGTCACAGCTTGATTTTCGGGTAGAGAGACTTGAGTTTACCGCGGGCGTCGCGGACTTTCATTTGCCAGTCGACGCCGCGTTGGGTGGCGTTGGCGTCGGTTGACCAGGCAGCCAGTTCCGACTGTAAGG
>JBGSUJ010000083.1:0-8495 GCA_041753435.1 Pirellulales bacterium
CAGGTCGGCCGCACGTTCGAGCTCTTCGATTGGACCGGGGTCGATCCCACCGGCGCGTTCGCCATCGCCAGCCCGTACGCCTGGAATCTGTCAAACCTCTACACCACCGGCCAAGTCACCCTCACCGCCATTCCCGAGCCGGCCAGCCTCTTACTGGCTGCGGCGGGCGCTTTCGGCCTGACCTTTTATCGCAGGAGGAAAATCCCATGAGACAGAGCGTTTTCATCGCGGCGTTTCTCGTATCGATAGCGGTCGCCACCGTCGCGCGTCCCGCCGCCGTCCGCACGGTCGCTCTCACAGGGCAACCCGTCCCCGGTGCGCCGGTGGGCGTGACGTTCAACACCTTCGGCGGGCATTTCCTGTCCCTTGGGGTGGAAAACTTCCGCGGGCCTGTGATCAACGACGCCGGCCGCGTAGCGTTTCGCGCCGATCTCTCCGGCACGGGCGTCGATATAATGAACAATCAAGGCATCTGGTCGGAAGGTTCCGGCAGCCTGGCGTTGGTGGCCCGCACCGGCAGCGCGGCCCCGGGCGCGCCGGAGGGTGTCGACTTCGCACGCAATTCGGCATTGGAGCTGTTTGAGCCCGTATTGAACAACTCGGGAAAGACGGCGTTTTACGGTGGCCTGTCCGATGGCACGGTCGGGCTTTGGTCGGAGGGTGCGGGCAGTCTGGCGTTGGTGGCCCGCGATGGCATGCAGGTCGCTGGCACGCCGGAGGGAGTGAACCACAGCTTCGGCGTATTGCGTGATTTTTTCCCGGACCTTCCCTATTTGAACGATGCTGGTCAGACGGCGTTTACTGCCAACCTCATCGGCAGCGGCGTCGACTACACGAACGACTGGGGCGTCTGGTCCGAGGGATCCGGCAACCTGGGCTTGGTGGCCCGCAGCGGTAGCCCCGCGCCCGGTACACCCGTGGGCGTGAACTTCGACAGCTTCTTCTTCCAGACCGGTTTCAACGACTCCGGCCAAACAGCGTTCAATGCCTATCTCACCGGTAGCGGCGTCGATCCCTCGAACGATACCGGCATCTGGTCGGAGGCCTCCGGCAGCCTGGCCCTCGTGGCCCGCGGCGGTGCCCCGGCCCCCGGCACAGGCGACGGAGTCAACTTCCGCGAATTCTTTTTCCCGGTCACGCTCAACAATATGGGACAGACGTTGTTTTCAGCACGGCTTGTCGGCGATGGCGTCGACGAAACCAACGACGAAGGCATCTGGTTGGAAGAAGCAGGGACATCCGTGCTCGTGACCCGCACTGGAAGTCCTGCACCTGGCGCGCCTGATGGTGTGAGTTTTGGGCCTAATTTACGTCCCAACGCTTTTTTGGGACTGAACGACGCCGGCCAGGTTGCGTTTCGCGGTCACCTCACTGGCACGGGTGTTACGACCACCAATGACCTGGGCATCTGGTCCGGAAGTCCGGACGAACTGCAGCTCATCGCCCGCACGGGAGACCAGCCGCCCGGCACAGCCAGCGGCGTTCGCTTTAGCGACTTGTCGCGACCGACGATCAACAACGAGGGACAGATTGCATTTCGCGGCACTCTTGCAGGAAGCGGCGTGAGCTTGAGCAACAATCTCGGCATTTGGGCCACCGATCAAACAGGCGTCTTGCAGCTCATCGCTCGGTCGGGGACTCAACTGGAAGTGTCGCCCGGTGTCCTGCGCTTGATCAGCGATTTAGGGTTCGTCACCGACAGTGGCAACAGCGATGGCCGTGCGAGCGGATTCAACGACTTGGGTCAACTCGTGTTCTGGGTGCGCTTCACTAACAATAGCCAAGGCGTGTTCGTTTCCGACCTCGTGGCAAGCATCCAGCAACTCCTCGGCGACTACAACAAAAACGGCATCGTCGATGCCGCCGAATACACCGTCTGGCGGGACCATTTGGGAACCAACTTCGACTTGAACTTCAACGGCGACGAAACGGGCGCCAGTGCAGGAGTCGTCGATCTCGCCGACTACGACTTGTGGAAGATGCACTTCGGCGAAACGCTGGGATCGGGTGCCACTGCTGGCTTTCCCGGCGGTGTCGCGGTGCCCGAACCATCGACCATCCTGTTGGCTGCCATTGGATTCGGTGTCCTAATGAGACCTGCGCGGCCAATGAGACGGGCGGTCCTCCGCCCCGGCCGCGGTCGAGGACGACCCGGCTCACCAACTCTTGGTTCATTAACAGCGGAACGATCAATGATTCTAAAACGTCTGCGGCCGACATATTCGCTGATTAACAAGTCAACGTTAGCCGGCCGACGATGCTCGGCCTTTGCAGTCGGTCTCGTCGCCGCACTCTTGTTTGCCCCGGCCGTCGCCTCACGAGGAGCGGCGATCGAGTTCGACGCCAATGCGAAATCTCCGGCGGTCATCCCCTTTGACCCGGACGCCGTCTCCGTGATTTACAACCAATATGTCAGCGGCCGGGTTCCCACGAGCGTGAAGGGTCCGATACTCGGCGGCACGAATATCAATTCGCTCGTAGGCGCCGAGACGTTTTACAATCAGGGCTACACCGGCACCAACGCGGTGATCGCCAACATCGAAGGAGGCCACATCTGGAGCGGCCACGAGACGCTTACTCATGTTCAACAGATTCAAAATCACCCTTCGGCCCTGAATGAATTTGATCGCCATGCCACGTGGGTAGGGATGGTCCTGGGCGGGCGACAGGGAGGAGCCAACCCCGGCCCCTATCAAGAAGGGCTTGCTCCCGATGCTCAGCTCTTTAGCGGAAACATTGTGTCGCAGTGGAGTGGCGTGCGCCCGAACACAAACTATGGAAATGTTTTAGACGCGGTTCTATACGACCAGTACCGTCGTGCCATTAGCACAGGGGTCAACGGGTCTGGCCGAACCGCCGACGTGATCAACAGCAGTTGGGGAGGCACCGAGGGCACGAACGGATCGCATCGGTGGGCCATTGCCATCGATGGCCTGATTAATGCCAACCCTCACACGTTGTTTTCCGTCGCCGCGGGCAATGAGGGGCCTGGCCCCGACAAGGTACGCAACCCTGCCGCGGCGTATAATAACATCTCGGTCGCGGCTCTGGGGCCGAACCCGCCGTACGACCGACCGGCGCGGTTTTCCAGCGGTGGACCCAACGATTACGCCGATCCGGTGAATGGAACGAAGAACAATGCCCGACAGGTCGTCGACATTGCCGCTCCGGGCGAGAACCTTGCCTCGGCGTACTACGGCGGCGAGACGGGCCTCAACGGTACCACCGACAATCCGGCGATCAGCGGGCCCGGACCCTCCGGTCTTCCCAATGGTCCCCTCGGTGGACCCGATTTTTACAGCCGCGGCCGTCTTGCCGGGACGAGCATTGCCGCCCCGACTCTGGCAGGTAGTGCGGCACTACTTTACGACGCCGCCTACGACATATTTGCCACGAATGATGACGCTCGCGACGCCCGCGTCATGAAAGCCGTGCTGATGAACTCGGCAGATAAAACGCTTGGTTGGGACAACGGGCAAGCCCCGCATCCCAACGGACTGGGTGGCGTGCTCACCACGCAAGGACTCGACAATCGAGTTGGTACGGGGGCATTAAACCTAACGACGGCGTACGATCAGTTTCTCAGTGGCACCACCGACGTGACGGATATCCTCAGTGGCAATCTGGGAGTGGTCAACGACATTGGCTGGGATTTCGGGCAGGTCGTCGAGGGTGTCACGAACGATTACTTCTTCGCTGCGCCATTGGACGCCGGTTCGATGTTCACCGCGACACTCACCTGGTTCCGCGATCGCCGGATTAACGACTTCAACACGGTCTTCGACGATAGTTATGACGACTTGAACTTGGAACTGTGGAGCGTCGTCGACGGCTCAATTGATTCTCTCATTAGTGAATCAAGCAGTTTGTATAACAACAGTGAACACTTTTCCTTCGCCTTGCCTGCGAACGGCGATTACGCCCTGCGCGTCCGTTGGCAGAGCGAAGTCTTTGACCGGATCGCCGACGCCAATCAGGAGTTGTACGGCCTGGCCTGGTCCTCCGTCGCGGGGCTCGGATCGGTGGCGATCCCCGAGCCATCCACTATCGCGCTCGTCATCGCCGCGCTTAGCGCATTCGTTCTGCGACGCCGATACGTACGCTACGAATCTGACCAATGCAGTGGAAACAGCAATTTCCGGGCGAATCACTGACTACGACTACCTTCATGTCACGGGAACTCGAAACCAAGAAAGTGAACAAACCAATGACACACAAAAACAGCGGCAAATTTTCGCAGCGGTCCATCGTCTTGCGAGCATTGATAGCTTGTTTGGCCGTGGCAGCAATGTCGGACAGCCCGGCTGCGGCAAAGGTTTATACCTTGGTGTCCGATTCACCGTGGTTGGATGACTCACCGTACGGCTTTTCAGGGACCATCACGACCGACGGGAGTCTCGGTAACATTTCCGACGTGTCACTCATCACCGATTGGAACATTAAGCTCGAAACACTGGTTAAGGGTTCCCTACTCACCTTGCCGATAAAACTAGCTAAAGCAGGGGCTTTTTGCCCACTCTTCGGTTCTCTTTTCTCTGGCATATTCTCCCATGCGCGAAGCGAATATCGCCGTTGTCATACCGTTATTTAATCGGGCGACAACCGTTTTGCACACATTGTCGTCGGTCGCGAATCAGACCACACCGCCTCGGCAGATCATCGTCGTGGATGATGGAAGCGTGGACGATTCAGCTGCTGCCGTCAGCCAATGGTTGGCCGAAGGAAAGCAATCCTGGAAGACGAACTTGATTCGCCAAACGAATCAGGGTGCCAGTGCCGCTCGCAATCGTGGCTTGGCACAAATCGAGGATTGTGACTACGTAGCATTTCTCGACTCCGATGATCGCTGGCCGGCCGACTTTCTGAGTCGAGCGGTTGCGCGGCTAGAGGCAGACAAGACAGCAATTGCCGCGACGGCTGATCGGCAGTTTCATCGCAAGTCAGGTACGCGACCCGGTTTTCGCTCATCACGGCAAATTGAACGCCATCCATCGGTTTGGTTAATGACTCATGATGGCGGCATTGCCTCCTGCACTTTGTTTCGAACCGATGCGATTCGAAACCTGGGAGAATTCGATACGTCGCTTGATACCGGGCAAGATGTTGAGTTGTTCCTGCGACTCAGCAAAACTGGTCGTTGGCTCCACATCCCCGGTGACCCCGTTAATTTCTATGTGGGCTTCAGCACGCTGCAGGGGGAAGAATCAAACTTGAGTTTCAAGTACTCCGACCGTAAACATCGTTGGGCCCAGATCCGAGAACACTTCATCTTCCAACAGGAAGGGCATCAACAAGTCCCTCGAAAAGTTTACCTGCGGGCGCTTGCCAGGTCCTGGCACAAGGCCGGTTGCGACTACCAAGTTCAAGGTCGGTTCGAGTCGGCGGCAGTTTGCTTTCAAAAAGCGGCTGCCTATCAACCGTTTACGGTCGCTAATTTCTGGCGCCGCGCGCGGTTGATAGCTCACACTTTTCTGTATCGAGCAACTGACCAATCGAACCAACTGCCCACCGTGTGATTGGTCGATTTCAGCAATGGTTAAAATGAATTTAACAACACAACAGCTAACGCAGTCCTAATAGAATGTTGCTGAACTCGTCGATCCGCACAACTTGTTTGATCAACAACTTCAACTACTGTGCTTACGTAGCTGAAGCGATCCAGAGCGCCCTCGGCCAAACTCGGAAATTTGACCAAATCCTCGTGATCGACGACGGATCCTCCGACGGCAGCCTTAGTTTCTTGGAGCAGCACTTCGGGCGAGAAAAGTCGGTGCAACTCATTGGCAAAGGAAACTCTGGACAGCTTTCCTCTTTCAATGCTGCGATCCCGTTGGTTACAGGCGACCTGTTGTTTTTTCTAGACGCTGACGATCGTTATCGGCACAACTACCTGGCAACCGCGCTCCATTGCTATGAACGCACGGCGGCCGATTTTCTGGTGGTCGGGTTGGAGAATTTCGAGGGCGACGACCGCGTTTACACGCCTCACCTTGAGGATCGAGACTTAGGACTTTCGGTCTTAGCAACATTGTTCGCAGGAACCTGGATTGGCGGGCCGACTTCGTGTCTTTCCATGAAAACGTCGCTGGCGCGGCAAATTCTGCCTTGCCCTTTCGAGACGGAATGGCGCATCCAAGCTGATAATGTGCTTGTCTACGGGGCCTCACTACTTGGCGCGCACAAGTATCAACTGGGGCAAACACTCGTCGAACGTCGAGTGCATGGCAGGAATCTCTTTTACGGACGCCGTAGCTGCGACCCAACAAAAGCGATGCGTTTTGAGCTTAACAAGAATCGACTCTTCGCCTGGTATCTGAAGCAAGCCGGCTACTGTACTGCCGATCTGCCGCGGCTCTTGCCGCGCGAATTTCGCACACTCCAGCGCCCAACGATCAAGGATTTTCGCCGCTATCTGAAGCTGTCTTGGACCGCTCGACAAACGCTGTTCACGAAAGTGAAACAGACCTTGTCGCTCACGGTCCACATGCTGCCATCGCGCCGCACACGTCCGGCAGACCGGCCCGCCACTTCAGCAAGGAGTACTCGTGCCCGCGTAGCCGCCTGACTAGACCCGAACAATCTCGATGCCCTTGATCGCCGGGTTTTGCACACCGCGGAGGAAATCGATGTCGATGTTGCCGTCCGAACTAATGGTAAAGCTCTTCATCACAGCACGGTTCGCACCAACCTCGGCAAATACGTCGTAGTCGTCGAGCACCAGTTGGCCGTCGATCAGCACGTCGAATACGCGGCCTCCGATCTTTTGGGCCTTCGAGTAGGTTTCCGCAAAGTACAGTCGCACTTCGTAAGTGCCCGGATCTACGGCGAAATCCCACTGCATTTCGCTGCCCGTGGTCTGGTCCCAGCGCTCAGTCTGGAACAGCGCCATCGGCGTGCCGGCTGCAATCGAAGAGTGGCTCATATCGATAGTTTTGGAAACTGCGGTCACTTCACTCTTTGCGGCGCCGACGTTGCTGTAGGGAGAGGGATTGTTCTTGGTGTCGGTTACCCAGCCGCCGGCCAGCGCGCCGCCTCCGGCATTCACGCGGTAGACCACCGAGTTTGGTTCGACCGGCGGAGCGGTCACCGGCTCGTACTTCAGTACCATCGCGGCCGTTTCGCTGGTCCGGCCATCGGCCGCCTTGACGACGGCAACGAAATGGTTGAAGCCGCCTTCGGCGTGCGACTTGGTCAGTGTCACTGCTATGTCGACGAATCCACTGGGGCCGATCGTCGCCGTCTGCTCACTGACGGCGATGGCCTTATTCGATTCGTAGGGGTCAACATCGAACCCGCCACCGGGCACACCACTAAGATGGAGGGCCGATTCGACGTGGAGCAACTGTATCGTCGCACCGGCCGTGCCAAACACGCGAACCGTTTGCGAGGCGGTAGACGTGGTGGCCGGCGTCGTGCCGATGCCCAGCACTTGCAGCGTCGGTGCGGCCGGCGCGCCGTGCTTGAGCGTCGCAGTCGAACCGGTCGTGCTTGTGCCCTTCCGGTAAAGATCGGTCGTGATCATCGAGCCGTCGCTGAACGTGATCGTCACTTGCGAACCGATTAACTCGAAGCCAGAGATGCTGCCGGAGGCTTCGGGGCCGGGGTCGGCAGCCCCGCGGATGGTCGTCGGATCGATGTCGATCGAGAATGTGAATGTCTCGCCGGGATCGAAAGCGGTGAATGCGATGTCGAGCGCCTGGTAGCCCGTGTGTAGCGGACTGCCGTAAGTCTGGCCCACCAGGCCGGTTTGCGACCCGCCGCTGTTGGCCGTGAAACCTTTGCCAACCGGATCGCCGGCCGTGCCATCGGGATCGAACACGATGTCGGCCAGAATCGCCTGGCTGATGTCGAAGCGAATCGAATCGATTCGCAGTCCCGAGGGAGAGTCATTGGTGATCTTGAAGGAGCCGTTCGTGAACGTGCTCGATGCGCTCATCGTGCCGCCGGAGTCGACTTCCACCGTCGCCAGCGGACTCACGACCGCTGACGCTACGCCCGTACCAACGAGCGAAACTTGTAGCGGCGGATTGACGCCTGAGTGCGGGATAGTGAGCGTGGCCAGCGCCGCGCCGGCGATGGTCGGTCGGAACGTGACTTCAATGAGCGTTGATTCGCCCGGCGCGAGCGCGATCGGACCACTCGACGTGTAATTAAACACATACTGGGAGCCGCCCGCGCCGGAAAGCAGCGTGGCGTTGCGGTTGATCATGATACTCGGATCACCGGCAGTGCCCTTATTGGTGATTTGGACTTGCAACGTTTCCGTCTGCCCCATGGTTAAGTTGCCAAAGTCGTGGGACGTGACATTGATGCCCAGCGTGTCGGCCTCACTTGCGGTGTCGGCAAGCTTGATGATCTCGATTCCTTTGATGGCCGGGTTTTGCACGCCGTGGAACAAGTCGATGTCGAGATTGTTGTCGGCGGTGACGAAGAAGCTCTTCACCACGCCCTTGTTGGCGCCGACCTCGGCATACACGTCATAATCATCGAGCACC
>JBGSUJ010000084.1:0-31125 GCA_041753435.1 Pirellulales bacterium
CCTTACAGTCGGAACTGGCTGCCTGGTCAACCGACGCCAACGCCACCCAACGCGGCGTCGACTGGCAAATGAAAGTCCGCGACGCCCGCGGTAAACTCAAGTCTCTCTACCCGAAAATCAAGCTGTGACAGAGCACTAGTCCTTTTTAAAGTCAATCCCGACCGCCGCTGCCTCGGAGCCGAGGCAGCGGCGGTGCTTGTTGGTGATGGAATACTGCGGGAGACAGGCACCGCGCGGTTTTATTGGAGCGGCGTGCTCGATCAGGCATTTGCGTCACGACTCGAGCGTCTAGGCATCGCCCTCTCCTGGCAACGCGGTCGCATCGAAAACTGGCGCTAGTGATCGAACCCGACCCCTTGCCTAGCCTCTCGCATTCCATCAATTAGGCCGAGCGCTGCAGTGTGGAAAGCAGCTCGGCCGAGTCAGCGAGAGGTGTAGCTGGGGCAGATGTGGGGGCGGCTTTCGCCACGTCGCTACGGGCCTCCAGTTCATCGCGGAGCACCAAGACATCCGCGGGGGCCTCGATGCCAACACGCACCTTGTCGCCGGATATTTTCACGATTGTCACGACGATCGAATCGCCCAATCGAATTCGCTGTGATTCTTTACGCGAGAGAACAAGCATCGACAACCTCCATGTTGCTCACGGCCAAATAGTATATATATGTATAGTTACTAGCCGAGAGTCGGTCAAGCCCGTGGCAGACACAGCCATCTGCCGCGGGCAAATTTCATAAATGCATTCCGGAACTGCTGCCAATACCCTTTGACAGCCCTTGCTAGCTTGTACCTGCTGTCGTTCATTGGGGAACAAGCTTTAAACTCAGGCCCGCCTCTGGCGCCGACGGACTTGTGTCTGCAGTGACGATGTCTGGGGGGGAAATCAATTGCGTTTTACGGAACCGCTCTCCGCGGGACCCGTAAAAAAAAATCGTGTTGCTATCGGTTTCCCAAACCGCCGTGAGGTACAGCGAGCGTGGACCGTGCAAACAGAAATACACGCCGCACGGAGCACCGCCGCGTACCAACACTTGTTCGGAAAGGGGAAAAAAACTCGCTTCTAGTTGGTCCTTTTCACAGAGGGTTTCACTTACGTATTGTCTGATTGCAGAGAGATCATCGAGCCGCTGATAATCGGTCGGCATGCGAAATCCGTTCCTCGCTGAACAGGGATATAAGTGGTCATAGAGAAATAATCCGAGGGCGAAGTGATGGCGGTGGGACCGAAGCCTGGACTCCAGCTCGCAAACGACCGTGCTGGAGGGACCTAACCCGCTTCCGGCGTAACCGGGGGGCGAGCCAAAAATTAGCTCACTTGGACCCCGACGACGTGGAGAGTTTATTGACCGCTGCTCTAGGAACTGCTCAAGCTGACAGTTCGCTCACCTTACCGCCCGCAGAAAATATATCGGTCAGCAAGGCGACACACTTTTGGTGGATTTTAGGAAATGCGTAATCACGGTGATCTGGGTGCTCTGCAAAGCGTCTGGTGACAATCGGAGGCTCCAGTAGCTTCGAATCGCACGGAGGAAGAGGCTTAGGGGTCGGGAAAGATGCCGGCACCGAAACCACTGGCCGTCTCAGGTGTGTCGGGCGCTGAAGGCTTGGGTTTGTGAGGGGTTGCGATGTGAGATTTTGTGTCGCTATTGCGAGAATCACTGTATTGCTGCGGCGGATGCAGTGATGAAAGCTCAGCTAATTTTGCTGGGGCCGCCGGTGCGGGTTTGGGATGCCGCGATGAAAATGGTGCAGCATGGCCGTGTGCTTGGTCGAAGCGAGCCGGTTTAGGACGTTGCGCGTCGGCATACTCAAACTCGAAGTCGTCGTAGCGAGATACGTAGCCCGGCTGCTTGGCCAGTTCGATCTCGTCGAAATAATCGCGGATGACCCGCTCTTGGATCATTTCCCGGCAATCGGAATTAATCGGGTGGGCGATGTCGGCATAGAGCTTGGCCCTGCCGTCGGCATCTTTGGGCGCGCGACCGTCTTCGAGCTTCGAGCCGCATTGATTGCAATAGCCGGCGCGAAGATGGTTTTTCATGCCACACCGCGGACAATGGGACGTTAGTTTGCGGCTCGGCATGGCCACGAACGGGCCGCTGGTACCTTCGATAATCTTGAGATCGCGGACTACAAAACAATCGTCAAAAGTGATCGAGCAAAAAGCCTTGAGGCGCTCGCCCGGTTCTTCCATGAGCTTGATGCGAACTTCAGTAATTTCCACGGTCGTTCTCCTTGCGAAGTTGCGGATCTTAGCGGCAACTGCGGGTGACGTACACAAGCCCCATTTGTCGATTTCTCAAAACTGCGGCTAGTCGGCGGGCATGATGGGCGTGGCGACAAACACCAAAGTAGGCCGAACCGCTGCCCGTCAGTTGGTGGCTGATAAAATCGAACTGTGAAAACGCGGTTTGCACTCGACCGATCCAAGGCGACAAGGCCTTGGCGGCGGTCTGCAATCGATTCCCCATCCACCGACCTAAGTTGTTGATGCTACCACGCCCTAGAGCGCTGGCGAGGTGGCCGACTTGCAAGTGACTACTGCGAATGCGTTTGTCTATCTCGCGGGAAGAGATTGCTTCCAGTGCGCCGTAAACAGCTGCGGTGGATAGGGCGATAGGCGGCATGACAATGACAAAGTGAAGCGGCCTCGCGGTAGCCAACGGCTCGACCTGTTCGCCACGACCTCGGCATACTGCGGCACCATGTCCCAGGAGAGCACCATGTTTCAGGAAAAACGGTACGTCGCTGCCCAGTTCAGCCGCCAACTTGGCCAATTGATGCGGTGGCCAGTGAATACCCCAAACCGCATTGGCCAAGCTCAGCGCGGTGGCGGCATCGCTGGAGCCCCCACCGAGTCCCGCCCCACTCGGAATACGCTTCACTAATTCAACTTTAGCCCCCAGTTCACAACCAGTCCGCTGGCGAAGTCGCTCTAGCGCTTGCACGACCAGATTAGTGCGGTCGGCCGGCACTGGGTTGGATGCGACTTGTTGTCGCAGCCTAAAGACAAGCGGGCCGGGGCCATTGGAACTAGCTGGGGTGATCTGCAAAGTGAGGGAATCAAAGATCCTTACAGGCATCATCAGCGTTTCGAGTTCGTGGTAGCCATCGTCGCGCCGGCCGAGAATTTCGAGAAATAGATTGAGCTTGGCCGGCGCGTGCAGAGTCCGCTGCTGTTCGTTCTGGCGGAGGTTCATCCTACACACCACAACAAAGCGGGTTCAAACTCACTCGATCTTTATCCGGCCAATTTCATGGAGTAGTGCGCCACGCGTTATGGCGCTCGTCCGGATCCTGGTGAGCGTTTAACCGCGCTTGCCCTGCACGTTTTGATCCGATCCAGTCCTGCAAATTGCAGTCGCTCTTAATGGACCACTACCAAGTGGCCCAGCATGCCATCGCGTCAAGCCCTCAACGCTGGCGCGGGCAAATTCTAATGCTTTCCGGTATTTTCGTCAAATCCGGATCGGCCTTAGCTTATCTGGTCAAGACGACGTCGGACTCCAAGCGGCGAGAATTATTTGGCAAAACAGGAGTTATACGCGCTGTGGGGAAATGATGTGAGCAAGAAACTAATTCAAGCCAACGTGGGGTGATCGAGGAGTTCGCTCGCGATCTGGCAGATATCATGATGCACTATTTCGATGGGTCGACTGGCTTCGATCACGTGAATGTGACTCTCCGATTGAGCTGCTTCGGCCAGGAAGCCGGCTCGCAAGCGCTCGCGGAAGCCGGGGCCCTGCCGCTCCATGCGGTCGAGCGAGCGATTCAAGCGACCAGCAGCCGCCGCAGGAGACATATCGAGCAGAAACACAGCATCCGGCCATGCTCCGTTGACCGCGATTGCCCCCACCTGGCGTATGGCCTCAACGTCGAGTCCGCCGGCGTAACCTTGATAAACGACATTCGCGAGCAGAAAACGATCGGAAACAACGATCTTGCCGGCTTCCAGGGCAGGGCAGATCACTTCGTCGACCAATTGAGCACGGGCTGCCATGTAGAGCAGCATTTCGCTGCGGCGACCGATCGGTGTGTCGCCGTCGCTATGGAGCACAATTTCGCGTATGCGCTCACCCAGCAGTGTGCTGCCTGGATCCCGGCAGGTGACGACATCCCCGCAGCGTTCGCGCAGATAGCGGCAAAACAAATCCATTTGCGTCGTCTTTCCGACGCCATCGATACCATCGAAGGAAAAAAACATGGGGAAGACTGGATCGCCAGTTCGATAGGATAACTGCGCCACGAAGGAGCAAATTGCGAATCTCTTGAAGGGACCTCGCGAGCAACTCGCCGAAGCATCCGCTCGTGCTCTGTTATACCTTCCGATCACGTGCCTTGCACGTAAAGCCCCGGTCGCGAACGGTGTCGATATGTCTGTCTAAACGTCATCGTTGGGCCCATTCCCAGATAGGGTCTGTGGTGGCCTCCTCAGCCGCCAGATAATTTCCCTGTCGTTCCTCGACAGCCAGAGAGGAGTCGTGACTGGCGTGCTGGGCTCTGGTGCCCTGGCTACCAGCGTTAACGATACTGCCGGTGGAAGAAGGGTGCGCTGAAGCGGAGGGCGAGCGGGCCGCAGGCGGCGGTAACAGTTCGGTGGGCCCGTTCATTGGCTCAGGAGCTGGGCCCAACTCGTAGCTGCCATCGATCAAGCCACCTGGCTCGCTACCTTCACCGGTCCGTTGTTGATAAGGGCCTTGGCTGATCACATTCGGGCGAGTAAAGCCGTAGTCGAGGTACGTGCTTGCATCGCGTTTGCGGGCCTCGCGCAGGGCATCGAAGTAGGCTTTGCCCGGCCAGGGGCCTTCCGCCAGGTACACGCCGTTGTAGTCGAGCAGCGAACCCTTACGATAATGGACATTCATGATGCCCTTGTTGTAATCGATCAGAGAACGGTAATACGCGCTCTCGGCTTCGGCCCGCCGACGCTGAGCATCGAGGAGCAAGTCGAGCGTTACCCGATCGGCACGATAGGCAGCATCGACGGCTTGAACTTCTTTCTCAGAAGCAACACGACGATTGAAGTTCGTTTGCGATAGGCCGTAGGAATTGTCAATCTCGCGGACTGCTTCGCCTAGCTGATGGGAAACTTCCAGTTCCAAGTCTTGCAAAATGGCCCGTTCGCGGGCGATCAACAACTCGTGGTGCCGGACGCCTGAGAGCTCACGGCGGAAGCCGATCGGCACGCTGAGTTGCAGACCGAGTTGCCACTCCTGAAATTCGCCACTGGTGAGTGTGTCGAAGGCGCTCGAGTCTTGGGCCGGATTTCCGGTCGTCTGGTCGATGAAGCCGCTGCCACTGCCGAACAACTGATCGCCTAAGCCCAGCCAACGGTAGCGACCGACGGCGTCGAGCCGGGGTAACATCAGATTGCGGGCGGCTATCAATTCCAGTTCGCGGCGCTTGATTTCCCATTTTTCCTTACGGATTTCCACGCGACGAGTAATCGCTTCACAGTGGATCCCAGTCCAATCAAAGGCCACGCGGGCGGTGGTCGGCTCATCGCTGGGGCGAATCAAGCGGCCATCCGACATCGAGAGGCCCATAATGTATCGCAGGCGATTCTCTGCCCGGTAGAGATCAGTTAGTGCCTGCTCCACCTGGCCACGGAAGAGAAAGTATTGCGACCGCGATTGCGCCTCGCGGTCGGCACTTCCGCCGATGGCGCCACTTTTGAGCAAGGCCGCCGTTTTTTTCCACGTTTCCAGCGCACTATCGCGGCCGAGCTTGCGCGCCTCGAGATCGCGGTAGGCAAAGTACAGTTCCCAGTAAGCATCTTCCACATCGCGGGTCAGGTTCGTGACGCCACCTTCAAAGTCGGCGAGCGATTGATCCGTGCGAATCCGCGCGATCATCACGCCGTCGATGGGGTTACCGAAACCGTTCGCGTATTGATTGAAGTCGATTGGACCGGCAATACGGTTGTATTGCGTGCCGCCGCCCTGCAACAACGGGCGGCTAAAGCTCGCCTCAAAGTTGGTCGTCCAATCGCTTGCCAAGCCGCGAAATCCGAACCCCGTGTTGGGATCGAAAACTGGAATGTTATTGCCTTCGTAATTCGTGTTATTACGGAAGCCGAACGTCGTGCCGTCGGCGGTCGTCTTGGTAACGCCACTGGTAAATACACCGGTATCTTGCGCAAAGATGATGGGCGAAATCTGCGCACTGATGCCGGAATTAGCCCGATTCTGTGGTCGGCGGTTCTTCTCCCAAAACACGCTGGCATCAAGCTGCGCGTCGAATTCGGAGAGGGCGGCTTCCGGGCCCGAGCCCTGGAATGGTGAGCCGACCGATAACCCGGTGACCGACTCTGCCAGTGCCGGATCGTAGGTGGTCGTGACGGCAACCGGGCTCACGAGGGTCCGAGAGATGGTCTCGGGTGCGAACGACTGGACTCGCGCGCCAAGCTGCCGCATGACTTGGCTATTGCTGAGCGTAATGTGGACTGCTTCCTCCAGCGGGAGGTCCCACATCTCGTAGTTGTCGGTGTTCTTGAGCGTGAGCGGCGCTTTGGCGCAATTTACTTCGGCGAGCGAAGGCTCGTTGACATCCGGGTATTCAATCTCCGTCGCTACGTCGAGATAGTGCGACAGATCACCGTCTTCTTTGAAGTAGAACGGCTGCTGCGGTTGGCAGCCTGTCGCCAAAACGGACGCGCTCAGCATCAGCGCCCAAAATTTGCGACTGCGTTGATTCATAGCTGTGCTCGATGGCTCAAGTGCGTGTCACCTGAGTCGGCTGTCGCATGGACAACGGCCCAGGATGTCAGCGGGCGCTCCCAGGCGGCGGCAACGTGCCGCCAACCATCAGATGCGTCCGATTTTGCCCCCCCGGGCTGGTCGGCATGCGGCCGGACTACGGAAGACCGTAGCGCCGGCGCGTGAGCAATCAGCACGACTGTTATCGTCGGCCTAATCGTCAAACTTTGACGATTCTGTCCGTCTTTATCTGCGAGAGGAGCAATGAAGTGAAGGAGTGTCGTTTCGAGCCGGTGGATGCTTCGCTACGACAGCGGTGCATCGGTACTGGCGCTATCACACTCCCATGCCAGCAATGCCAGAAGAATCGGCCAAATGAGTGAGCCGCTCCAATTCCTTGACGCGCTCGGCCAGAGTGCCGGCAGCGATGAAGCGATCGAACTCCACCAGCACGGCCCGTTCGACTGCACTACAGAACCAGTCAACGACGACGGCCGGCACGCCTTCACAAGTTTCGCTTACCAATTCGATCTGCAGATCGGCCCGATCGGCTTTGGCATCGCTGAGGTCGGTAAAGACCGTGCCTTCGAACGAGAACCGCAGCATGCCTTCGATGTCGGAGTTTGCCAGGCGGTACACGCAATGAGCATTATAGAGAAAGTATGTATTCTCGACCCCGTGGCGGTCGATTGCCCGTTTCATGTGCTCGAGTCGCGCTTGAAACTCGGGCGAAGCATCCATCGGAATGTCAACTCGCCCAACCGAGCACAGCGGCAGGCAATCGAACGCGATATCGAGAATGGGTTCCATGCCACAATTATAGCCGGTCGACCGCGTTTGTGCGGAGCCGTTCGGCAAAAACACAGCAGACGGACCATCCGGCAGGCAATTTTGCGTTACTGGCGATCCCAGGCCACCGTCAGCCAACCATTGCCGCTGGTGAATACCGTCACTGGCAATGGACCCACATCGGCGAGTTCGTCCTTCGGTTCGAGTTGATCGATCTGGATAGTTTGCGGGATGCCGCGCCCTTTGTCCGATCGCTCGGTCAGCACTTTCGTCAGGTTCCGTCGCACGGCTACTTGCCGCGAGGAGAGTTGGCCCTTCTCCGGATCGAAGCCAGTGGGCAACACCACCAGTTCGCCATGGCGGGTCAGCTTCACGCCGCCCTCGAGCATTTCGGGCTTGTAGGTACTGGTGACGTCCCAGCGATCAAATGTGTCGTCACCCGACTTGAGCTTGGCGATGTGGAGCGTGAGCTGCACGTTTCCATCGACGAAGCCGACCGTGATCGGCCGGTCGCGGCGAAAAGTGAGCGACCACGGCTCGAACTGCTCGTCCGCCGTAGCCTCTGCCTTTTCGTCCATGCGGTTTTTCCAGGCATCTCTAATCCAGGTTGGTAGCGTGACATCAGCTTTCGTGCCAGCGCCTTGTTCCAGTTCGCTGAGCGTGGCTCCGCTGAGCAGCGAGGCGGTGTAATTGTTAATGGCCGATTCATGAACGCAGGCCACCAGATCGTTGCCAGCGGGCAAGGCGGGCGCTGCGCCAGGGGCCGCGAGCTGACTACGGTTAGCCTGAGTGGTTTCGAATGCCAGTGCCTGATCAGTCGTGCTGAACCGGGTGTGCTGAGGCAGGTCGCCACGTCGTTCCAACGGCAGGCGATAATCGTTCTGATAGCGTTTCCAGGCTTTGCCCAGGCGGTCGTTAATCTCGTCGGTCATGCGACGGGCGATGCGAACTTCGGCGTGACTGGCGGCGATGCGGTTCGCCTGGCCTTGCTTCTCTCGGGCCTTATCTATGCCGACATTGGCCACGATTCGCTTGCCAGCCCCGCCGCCGGCCTTGCTGACCGAATGAATATTCGACCGCGTGCTGGCCGACACCCTTGGCGGAAGCGCGCGGAAACGAGCATCACTCAGTTCGATGTTTTGAGTCGCATTAAAATCGGTGAAGCTTGTTGTGCGAATTACCGCCGGGCCATTGCGTCCGACATTTTGTGAAACGACACGGCCATTAGTGTCGAGCGCTAACTCCGCCAACTCGTCGTTCGGAACGGTGCGCAAGTTGATCGAACCAGTCGTGTGCCCCTGACCATGAATGCGTGTGCCGAGGATGATATCGGTAATTGGCTCATGCCGATCGATCGGATCGGAAGCTGCGCTGCGGAGTAAATCACCAGACACAGTGATCAAAGCATTTGGCTGTGCGTAAACAGCTCGCACCGCGCTAACGAGTTGCGGTGACTGTCCGACTCCGGCAAGAAAATCGAGTCGACGACCAATGGCCGAGCCGAGCGCTGCGGTTGGCTTTTCGTTGTAGGCAGCCAACTCTTGAGCGAGGCCATCAAGCTGTTTGCCGTATAGTTCAGCCTGGTTCTCCTGCCGCGCTAACGCTGCGAGATCGATGTAGTGCCGCAGCGAATCGGCAATTGCGCGGAACGGCTTGAACTCCAGACCGTTCTGATCTTTGTTCAGTTGCGCATAGGTTACAACGAGAGATTCGAACTTTGGCTCTCCCGTGGAGCCAAGTTCCTGCTTGAACGCATCCCAGTGCAGATACGCCAGCCATTTTTTTCCGTTGGCGGTGTACGGACGAACGTAGCGCTCGAGCGCCGAAATCTGCTGTCCTAGTTCAGCTTTGGCGGTTGCCAACTGTTGGCTCTCGATCGGCTTAAAACTTTCGCGGGCGGCCGCGATCAGCGACGAGAGATCATCGTCGGCATGAGCGAACGCTGCGCTGCCGAACATGAGGAGACAGGCCATGGCGTAGCGGCCCCACACGCAATTCCAATTTCTTGACGCACACCGATTGATTGAACCACGCATCGGAGAAGTCCTTTCCTTTTTCCACAGATTTCTCTGTCGACCTGGCGGCACCGACGAGTCGGTACGGTTGATTGTGAACACCACCGAGAAGCGCGTTCGCCTGATTGACGTACGACTGCTTATCGCCTCCTGCGGTAGCTCGCCAGATTCCAGGCAAAGACCGCAGAATTTAGCCAATTTACGGCACTAGGCGCAAACTGTCTATACGCATCAGTATCACAGAAGTCACTAGTCATGCTAGCTTTGCAGGTATGCGACGAGAATCGCGGCAGATTATTTTCCCTCGCGGAGCAAATTGAAATACTCTTCCGCATGTTCACGGCGATTGCGAGGCAGCCTGTCGGCCGTGAGAGGGTCGCTTGATCGATTGCCAAAGCTGGCCACCTCCTGCTGGATCGTTGCCTGCACCTCACCCTTGATATTTGGCCCGGCAACAGTGCCCGCATAGACCGCCGAGCCCCTGCCGGGCCGCTGACGCACCTGCAAATCTTGGGTACTTGTTTCCAATTGGTCCTTACTAGAGCGGCCATCGCCGGGGCTGGTGCCGATGCCCTTACCGCCTGGATCACTTTTATTGCTCTTGCTCGCCATGTTGCTCATGCGCTTGCCCGAGCATTCTTGGCAACCGGAGCCTTGGCAACTATTGCAAGCCAGCGCTTCTTTGGCCATTTGTAGCTGCTCCATCGCAGCTTCAAGCATTTGCTTTTCGTTAGCTTCTGCCCGCATTTGGTCGAGTTGCTCGCCCATTTGGGAGAGTGCTTCTGCCGCCTGTTGCTGGTTGCCTTGTTCGAGACCCTCGCGCGTCTGTCCCATTTGCCTGTTCAGTTCCTGCAGTTGCTGCATTTGCGGCTGCTGAGCGGTAAGCTGGTCGAGCTTCTGCTGCATCTCACCCGCGTTGGCAAGGTTGCCTTGTTGTCGTTGCTGTTCGATTTGTTGTTTAAGATTGTCCAGCGACTGCTGGTGGCTATCTTCAGTTGCGGCAAGTTTCCGCTGCATTGCATCGAGTTGCTCAGCGAGTTGCTGCTGGTCCTGGGGGTCGAGTTTGCCTGCGCGCAGTTCGCGCGCGAGTTTTTCGGTATCCTCAGCCGCCTTGCTGAGGTCGCCCTGTTGCATAGCCTGAGCAAGTTTTGCTGCTGCGCCGCTGCCAAACATGTTGAGGTTCTGCAATTGCTTTTGCAGACCTGTTGTGCCGCCGAGCCGTTTGCGTCGCTCGTCGAGCTCGCGGGCCAAGTCGTTGAGCTTCACTGCAGCTTTAGTTCGGTCGAGGTCTTTCTCTTCAGCGAGGTCGCGCGTGCCGGCTTCAATTTTCTTGAACACCTCCTCGGCCTCCTTGAGGCCGCTGCGTTGGGCTAGCAGGCGCTGCTCGGCAAGTTTCTTGCGGGCAGCTTCAGCCGCCGTGCTGATCTGTTTGGCGATGGCCGTGGACGAACTGGGGTCCAGGCTGCTAGTGGCAGTGCTTGGACTGACGATCATTGTCAGCAGAAACGCTACTGCCGCAGGAATAAGGGGCAGCCACGCGTAGCGGCTCGGTTGCAGGTGGAACTTGTCCCCGATGTCGATACGGCTGGCGAACCGGACCGCGTCGTTCACCAAGGCTCGGCCCGCTTCGGTAGCGAGCTCCGCCGGCGAAAGGGAGATGCTGCTTGCCACGCGCTCGCGCAGGTTGAAACGGCGGTCGATCTCAAGCGCGGCGTCGAGAGTAGTGCGGCGCGATACGAATGTCCATACACCGGCCGCCAGCAAGCCGATGCCGAGCGAGCCAATCAACCAGGATTGGTCCCAGCTTTCCGGCAGACCGGGAAAGGCAAATATTCGTGGCACTGCTATCGCTAGCGCTGCCACGCCAAATGCCGCTAACAAGCACCAGACACTGCGGGCGACAAATTGTTCGATGACCAGGTGTCGTTGGGCCCGCGCAACTTGTTCGCGTAGCTTGTTCATATGCGTGCGCCAATCGTGAGGAAGTTCCGAAAGAACCGCTTGTTCGTTACAACGATTATACCGTTTCCTCCGAGCCAAGCGAAATGACCCGCTCAAGTTGTCGGTTTAGCGATAAACGCGCAGGGTCCCAGCGGTTACAATTGCAACGAGGAGTACGAAAAAAATGACCTTTGCGGCCGCCCCCAGCGATCTGCTCGCCGACCAATTGCCGAGGCCAAACGATCGGCCCGAGAGCGACGTCGTGATCTACGACAGCCACTGCCGCATCTGCACAGCCCAGATCCGCAAACTTCCCTGGTGGGACTGCCAGCGCCGGCTTTCCTACCTGTCGCTGCACGATCCGGAAGTGCCGCAGCGGTTTCCGGATCTCGCGCACGAGCGGATGATGCAGGAGATGGTGATTGTCGATCACTACGGCAACCGGCATTGGGGGCCGGAGGCGATTCGCTATCTCACGCGGCGGCTACGGCGGCTGTGGTGGGCGACGCCGTTTCTCTATTTCCCGGGCTGCATGTTCTTATGGCGGCCGCTGTATCGCTGGATCGCGCGGAATCGGTATCGATTCCGCGGCGGCTCGGCGGATTGTGATGAAAGCGGGACTTGTAAGCTGCACCGTTGAAGGATTGGCGGCTCAAGGCGCGGCCGTTGTATCAAAGCAGGGCCTTATTGGTGAGAGCCGTATTGGCCGACGGCATAACGAGGGCATTAATCGAACGTCTGCTCTTTCGTCGGGAACTGGCCAGCGCGAACTTCGTCGCGGTAGTCGATGACAGCGCGGGTGACTTCGGATTTGAGATCGGCGTAAGCTTTGACGAATTTGGGGACGTAGCCGGAGGTGATGCCGAGGAGGTCGTGGAGCACGAGGACTTGGCCGTCGCAGTCGACTCCGGCGCCGATTCCGATGGTGGGGATCTTGAGGGCGGCGGTGATGTCGTGGGCAATCGCGCGGGGAATGCACTCGAGGACGATGGCGAAGGCACCCGCTTCTTCGGCGGCGCGGGCGTCGGCCATCAGAGCGTCGGCGTCGCGCTGGACGCGATAGCCACCCAGGGCATGGACGTTTTGGGGTCGCAGGCCACTGTGGGCCATCACGGGGATGCCGGCCGAGACCAGCGCGGCGATGGTGTCGGCTTGTTCGACGCCGCTCTCTAACTTGACGGCCTGGCAGCGCGACTCCTTCAAGATGCGGCCCGCGTTCTCGATGGCCTTGTGCTTGCCGAGATGAAAACTCGGAAATGGCATGTCGACCACGACCAGCGCATGTTCGACGGCGCGGCCGACCATCTCGGCATGGTAGATCATTTCGTCGAGCGTCACGGGCAGCGTACTGTCGTGGCCCTGCACGACCATCGACATACTATCCCCAACAAGGATACCCTCGACACCAGCGGAGTCGACAAGTTTGGCCATCGCGTAGTCATACGCAGTGACCATTGAGATTTTTCGGCCCTCGTGCTTGAGCGCGGTAAACTGGGGGACCGTGATCTGTTGCGAGAGCATAGCGGCGGCGAGTTGCCTTCGGTGGGGCAGGCCAGAATCGGCCGGCGGACTACAACACCGCCGCAATACCTGAATCGCCTCCCTGGCATTGTGACTACCGCTAGCCTGAATGACAACGGGGGCGGAGGCAGGTTCACCGCCATCGCCGGCAAACTACCCCCATCAGCACCGCAATGAGAGCAAGCCCTGCGGCAGCTGGTTCGGGTACGGCGGCTGGCGAAGGGGATTCAGCCCGTGTAAGCAAATAGCTACTCACTGCGCCCCCGCCGAGCCCTTGATGATCCCGCCACACCGCGTAGTCGGCAGCATCAATTTCCTGGTCGCCGTTGCCGTCAGCGCGGAGATCGGTGGTGGAGCCAAAAGTATTACGCCAAAGGATGTAGTCGTCCTGGTCGACAGTCCCGTCGCTATTGAAGTCGCCGGGCGTAGCGATTAATTGGAGTAAATAATACTCGAACGCTTCAATGTTTCCGTTGCCGTTGACCGAAGCTGGTACCTGTTGTGACGGCACAAGCGTTCCGCCATCAGCCGACTGATAGACACCCACCGCCACGTAAATTGCTACCGGCAAGCTGCCAAATTCCTGGGCCAGATTGAGCGTCCCTTCGAGCACGCCGCCATTTGCTGCCGTAGCGGCCTGCGCCGTACCCGAGACATCGAACCAGCCTTCGAAGTCGTTATTATTTTCGTCAGCGAGAAAGGCATCCCAGGCAGCGATTTGCCCTGTTTTAGCCCAGTTCGCTGCACCCAAGGCCCCGGGCTGCTGGGCAAGATAAATAAATACATCGTTACCTTCGCCGGCATCCTCGGTTGCGAGATACAGTTCATCGCCGGAGAGGGCGGCGTACAGATGCCGGTCGCCGTTCGCGACTAGCTCTGTGGCCACCGCATCCAATTGACCGTCCATCACAAACGCCGGGACTTGCGTGCCGACCACGTTGAAGTGCCAATCCTGACCGCTATTGTTATCCCAAATCCCTGCACCATTGTTGAACACAAAATCAAGCTGGTTTGCGGTGGCACTTACGGGCACCGACAGGCTCCAGAGGTTTTCGCTCCCATTCCAAATCATGGCGACATCAGGGTTCACAGTTTGCCAATTATTGAAACCATAATGAAGTTTAATTTCCGTGGCACCAGCTAAAGGGCCGCCAGCCGGATCGTAGGTGATTGTGGCGAGTTGACCAGCAACGACCGGGTCGGGACTGACCGTCACGTTCGTACCAATCGGCGGCAGAGCCGAGCCGACATAAACGTGCTGAATATCGCTTCGCGCAATATTGCCGAGGGTGTCGATTGCTTCGACATAGTAGTCGATGAGCGCATCTTCTTGGCCTGTTATCAACGCGCCGTATCGCTGGGCACGATAGGTCGGCGCCAGAATATTAGCTGGCGGAGTCATATCGCTCGAGTTCATGAGAATGTTGTTCCATGCGCCAACTTCGCTACCACCGACATACGTTTCATTCTGCGTCGAATCGAGCGGGTTCTGACCGTCGCCGTCGACGCGCCACTTGAGCGTAACGTTCGACAGGCCACTTACGTCGTAAGCGAATGTCCAGACTTCGAAGTCGCTCGGCTCGGCACCTGGTCCCCACTCCATTACACCTGGGTTGTACGACTCGCGTTGTGGAATGAACACGCTTGGTGGGGTAGTCTCTGCACCACCAAACGCATTGATAACCTGATCGGCTTGGGCCACTGCCAAATTGCTGCCGCGGGTGACGTTGCTGTCCCAGACCTCGGTGCCGTCCCAGTACCAGTAGTCGCTCGACTCGGCCACCATCAGGTGTCGCCAAGCGCGTTCGGTCGGAGTGCCTGTGCCCGCGAGGATGTTGTCCAAGTTCGTGATTGGAGCGATATCATCTGCCGTGAACACTCGGTTTTTCGCCGCAGTCAGCACCGCCCAAGAATTGCGATCGGGACTCCAGCCCGAAGCGTTGGGATCGCCGAGCCACTTCTTGAATTCCGGGTCGCCATTGTCGGCGCCGGCCCACGAACCATTTTCGATATGTACCACATCGTTGGCCGCTACGGGAAATCTTTCCAGGTAATCGTCGACAGTCGATACATCGTAGTTGGCATTGTTTTGTGCCCAATTCACCATGTTCTGAAAGTTGGAGTGATAGTAGCTCTCGGAACCGCCGCCGAAATTGTCGCCGTCGTGATGTAAGAGCACAAACATTGGATGGTTGGGGTCCGTATTGAATTGACGATACTGCTCCATCACCTGCTCGTACTGCAACGCCCCAAAACCACCGCGGCCATCTTCGTTCCCCTCGTAGCGAGCCGCAGGAACGGCCACCATTTGACTGATTGCACCAGTGGCCGGATCAACGTATTGCACGTTGTGTGGACGATAGGCAAAGGGTGCTGCGACTTTGCTAGGGGCCCAAAGGTTATTGAGCTGCACCCATTGGCCGCCGTTAGCCGTGATGTCTGGGTTGATCTGATCCGCGCGATTCGGCGCGAACAGGTTCGAAGCGTTCGTGTGCGGGTAGCCAACCGTGGCACGCTCGAGATGGATGCTATCGACGATCGTCCACTCGATCCCCTCAGCAACTAACGCCGGTATGATCCGAGTGGAAAACGCAGTTTCCGGCGGGAAGATGCCTTTTGAAAATTCTACGTTCGGGCCCCAAGTCTGCTCGTGGATTCGCTTCTGCAGCTTGATCTGCATGCGGATGTCGCGTTCATCGAGCAAAGGCATCAGTGGGTGATTAAAACCGAAATTCACTAAGTCCAACCGCGGATTGCCCAGCGATGTATCCCACTGCGCCGCTTGTTTGGAGGTGTCTTTCCAGTTGTTCCACTGCCCACCATTCACACCGGCCGCTTCCAGCACGTTTAGATTCTGAATTAACGATCCCGAGAAAGACACTTGGGCCCCTAAGTGCGGCAGCCCCAGTCCAGACTGAATCGCGTCCCGCGGCCAATTTGTGTACGGCCCGAGGCGCTGATTATGGACGTCGGTGATACTGAAGGAGAAGTGCCCGGCGGCATCGGTTTGGCTGATGGTCTCACCCGGAAAGTATACTGGCTGGTGCATGTGCCAAAGAAAGCCAACCTGGACCGGTTCCGCGACCAGCACAGAAGCAACCGCCATGCAACCCAGCCAAGCGGATACCAACCGAAGAAATTGCGGGATCGTCATTCGTGCGCTGCGCCTGCAAGTCGAGAAGAATACGAGTTGAAGAGAACAGTCGGCCTGAATCATTCCGCCTATCTTATCTACTGGTTAGGCGCGCAAGCCGAAGAATTGGTATCGAAAAAAGGAATGTGTTGGGGAAATCCGTGAAAAAATTGGGGGGCCCGCAACTAAGTGCCCCGACTCTTTTCGCCCGATGCAAAGGACACCTGCGGGGGTCGAATCAACTCCGTCCCTATGGAAAAAGTATTGGCCATCCTCTACCGGTCTATTCACCGGACTTTTACCATGCCATTTCCAAAGCCCGCCCGCTCGTTTTTTCATGTCACTGGCCAGCGACGATTCCTTGTCGGCCGGAAAGCGAATGTCCATATCGGGATAGACGTTCATGTTTTGACTCCGCCCATGAATTAAAGCAAACGTCCCAGCACCGGACGCCCGATGCTGGGGCTTTTTGTTTGCGAGTTTATTTCGGCTCACTGTTCCGCGTCTTTAGTCTCACTCTCCGGCTCGCATGGTTCCCCATCTTCTTTGGCCGCTTTGCGGAGTGACTTTTTCGCAGAGCGGGCGACTTTCTTTTTCGCGTGGTCCGCTTGCTCGCCGTCGATTACTTCTCGCTTGATAACTTCATTCGATAGGACACGTTGAATTTGCTCAATTTCGATCCTGACATCCGGGGAAACACGCTTCAGTTCCCGCCGCACAACTTCCAACACTGGATCGCTTAGCAAGAGTGCCCCTAGAAAAAATCGACTCAACGCTTGTTTCTGAGTTTGGTAGTCGCCGAGAGCCGATTTTGCCCAGCCCTCTTTGGTGAGCAAATAGAGCGATTCAATATCGGTGGCACTGCGCGGATTCAAACTGCAAAAATCAACGTCAACAAGTAGCTCCTGATTGATCGGCTTTGTAAAAGTGACATGATAAACTCGCCATTGAACGCCATTCGTCAGCACTACCCAATCGACGCCCTGATTGGCCGCATAGTCAACCGCCTGCTTTACGTGTTGATCTTTGAGATCGAGACCGATTGCTTTGACCTCAATTAACAATTGCAGCACACCGTCAAGTTTTGTTGCCAAGTCGCAATAGGTGCCACGAATCGAATACTCGGCCGTTATTTCCGAATACTTGTCGTATCCGAATACGTTGGCGAGTATGTCCGTGACGATCATCACGGTGTCAGCTTCGCCGTCGTCGCGTGACTTGGAAACGGTAAGCACCGGCTGGAATCGTTTGATACCAGCGGCGAGACGTTCGGCTACTTTTTTGGGGACGGATGCCATGTAGTTGATTGCTGTCAAGTATTCGGGGATATTTCCGGCGACCAGTCGGCGGGAAGTCTCAGCAGTATAGCCGGGCGGCTGAAACAATCAACCGACGATCATCGTCGAGATACAACGTATGGCGGCAGACCGTGCGACCGATTCAACCTTCCTTCACTTCTTACGCTCGTACACTTTTTTGCCGCTCTTGCTGTAGTGGTAACGTCCGCCCCGTGGGCCGGTATGGATGGGAATGCCCGTAGCCGTATGCCCCGTAACTTCCTCCCCATACGATTCGCGGACGGGTGCAGGTGTGTACGTTGACGACCTACGTGGTTTTGATGGCGTGTCGGAAGGACGGATATACAGCCACAACTGACTGCGGCAGAAACAATTCGCATTGCTTCGTCACTCAGTAGTTCCAAGTTCTAGTTCACGGCTTCCAGGCGGTGTAAGGCCTTGAGCCATCGTGGATTAGGCGTTGTATTTCGTGGACGATCCAATCCAACATGCGTTTGAAGCGGAGGCGTTCCAAATGGAGCGTGCGATTGTCTCGGTCGCCTTCGGCCAGCAGCATGTGGTGGATCCAGACCCACAGGTTGCGGCGCACCAACGCCACCGCGACGAACAGCAACCGCAAGCGAGGTTGGCGTGTGCAGGTGTAAATCCGTGCCTGCCGCAGTTGCCGGAAGCTGGTTTCGATGCCGAATCGCTTGCGGTAACGCTCGCGCATCTCGGTAGGCGATCCCTTCACCCGCCAAGCGGCGAACAACAGCTTCTGCTGGACCTGCTTGCCGTCTTTGCGGTTCTTGTGCGTGCGGTAGCCGACGCACACCGACACGGTGACTTGGCGTTTGCCGCTTTTCATCGTGTGCTGGTATCAACCGGCGGCCGGCTGCTTGATCCAGCGCAACCCGGTCGCTGGGCGACGTTTCTTGGGTTTCCGCCCGCGCATCACGACCGGCATCAAGAACGGCAGCCGCTGCTGCTGGAGGAACTCCACCACCGACACGTTGAAGAACGCCCGATCCAACAAAACGCACCTGATTTTCAGGTCCAATTGGCGAATTCTGGCCAGCAAGCGCCGCCGCACCACGACGCTCGATTCGTGCCGACGCACCCAGCTCAAAGCCAGCGTGTACCGCTGGCCGTGATCGAGAATGCAGGCCGACGCATAGGCGTGAAACTGCTTCGTCCCCTGGCGGGGCTTGCCGTAATACAGTTCGTTGCGGCTCCGGTGAGGCTCTCCGTAGTACGGCGTCAAATGCCAGTCGATCGCCACCCGCCACGAGCGCCTGTTCCAACGCCGCGGCAAACAACCGACCAGCGCCTGGTTCAAGCGCCATTCCAGCACGGAAAGCGTTTTGGGCAAGCCTTCCTCCAAGGCGGTCATCACCGCCTGGTCCGAGGGCGCACTGGCCAAGTCGCGGCAGGCGGCGGAAACCGAGATCGATCGGGCCGCTTGCCCGCAGCAACACGTTCAGCACCACCACCGCCGTCCATTTCCAGCCGTGGTCCCGTACCAGCTTTGCTTGCATCAACCATTCCAGCGCCCATCTATGAACCTCACCACTCTCAATGCTACAACATGCCCTGGAACGCATGGCTCCCTCCTTGGAAATGAACTCGTTGACACAAGTCATTTACAAGAGGGGCCTTGCGTTCACCGATCGCAATTTCAAGAACTTGGAACTACTGTCACTTGTTTTTGAAGTGCTCCGCAAGGAGTGTGGCTACGAGCAGATCGGCAACTCAAGGACTTCGCAGGCACCGGCAGCCGACTCCAATCGCGTGCCCGGAGACAGCCACTGACGGCGGATCATGGCCAAGGCCAGCGGCGCGGAAAGAGCAGGAGAGAACGTGGCGGAGGTCACGTGACCGACTACCGTACTGCTGCTGATTAGTTGGGTGTTTGCAGCGGGCAGAGCGGGTCCTGCGAATTTCACGCCGGCAAGCTGTTGGTTGACGTGCCCGAGCGCGTCGATGCGGGCGACGGTCTCCTGGCCCAGGTAGCAGCCTTTTGCAAAGCTGATCGCCAGCTCGTTGCGAGCGACTTCCTGTGGGAAGTTGGTATCGTTAAAATCGATGCCGTAGAGGGGTGTGCCCGATTCAATCCGCACTGCCTGGAAGGCTGGTGGACTGCACGGGAGTGCGCCTGCCGCGATCAGTGCTTGCCGGCGACTTGGCAATTCGGCAGAAGTTGCTTCGAGCAGCCCACAAAAGGGCGTGTCGAGCAATGGCCAGCGAATCGGGAGGTAGGTGCCGAGTTTAGTTTCCGCGGATTCACCACCGGCAACCAGCAGATAGCTTCGCTCGGCCGTTGTATCGCGCAGTTGCACCTCTTCGCGGAGGATGTAGCGATCTAGATGGGCGAGCAGCAATTCTGCTTGACCGGGAACCGTGATCAACACCAACTCGTGGCCTCGACAGTGAACTAACCCATGACCGAGTAACTTGCCTTTGACATTGGTGATAAATACTTCGCAATGTTCACCAGGCTGAAGGCGGATGACGTCGTTCGTCGAAAAGCTGTGGAGAAACTTCTGACGATCGCACCCAGAGAGCGAGAAGCTCGTCCAATGGGCGAGTTCTACGAAGCCCAAACCGCTGCGGAGAGCCTCATATTCTGGCAGCGAAAATGCCGCGTGGGGCGTAGTCATGGGCTGCCCGCTACCGTGGCCACGGTATGTTGCGAACTGTCCAATAAGATGCAGCTCTGCTGGCGACCGGCGAGGCGGGCCAAGTCGTCGAGACTTTCAATCGGTGCGAGTCCCAGATCCTCAACCGCTTCCGGCTCCAATTGGCTCAAGAAATAGACGGGGCCACGCTGCAAGGCGCGGGCTAGTTGCCAAGCCGGCCAGCCATCGGCAGCGGGATCGTTTTGTAAGTTTTTCTCAACTTCTGCAAAGTCGGAGCAACCTACCAATTGGCTGAGCGCAGAACCAGGACTAGTTTCGAGGTCGGAGCAAATCGCGACTGCCCCGCCCTCTTCGACGAGTGGTTCGATGGCGACGAGCGCCCGGGCAATGTTTTCCCAATTTTGTTCCTGCGGGCCACCCGTCACATTGGCGATTACTAGGCTGGCCTGCCGGGGAACTGTGAACGACCACAACTGTTCGCACAATTGCTGGCAGCGATCGGCCACCATCTGAGCCTCGCCCGCCACGATCGCTGCGACCGCGCTAGCGGCGCCGGGCACTACCTGTATTACCAGCACGACACCTAGCATCCAGCCGACTTCGTCGGCTTTGCGCCGAGAATTTCCGATGCGGGAGATGGTGCCCCGTTTCGATGGAGTGCGGTATCGAGCAATGGTTGGGGAGTCGCTCAACCGCGGAAACAGGCAATCGTATGTGCCGCTGCCGACAACATTTGGCAACCTGGCACACCCGATCGGCAGCACGACATCGGCTTCGAAAATCGTGCGATTGATTCGCACAGGCTTTTGCTTCTCATTGAGGCCGATCAGGCAGAGATTTTCGGGATCGTCCGGGTCGTGAACCACGACGCGGACCGACTCGCCAAGTTCGCCGCGCAACAGGGTGCCAAAGGCTTCGTCGCTCGTCACGACTGCAATCGCGTCAGGCGCGATCCCGGCCTGCATCGCGGCCTCCAGTGCCCCACGCAAAATGCTGACCGGTTCGGGGACCGCTTCGTCGATGGCGATAACCAACCGGTCTCCCGGCACGACGCCCTCGGCCAGCGAGGGAAAATGAAGTGGTACGCTCAACGCGAGCTTCGTTGCCGCGGCGGGATCGGAAACCGTGGGTGCGGGTTCCAGCCCGGCTGGTCGATCTGCACCGTACTCGAACCGCACACGGACTTCGGGCGGCAGTTCGATCTGCGACGAGATCGGACCCAATGGGTGGAGAGTCTTGACCACAACGGCTCCTCGGTCGATGATGCTGGGAAAATTACTTGGGGTGGGCAGGGCCCAAGATGACAGCCATTTATTACAGCAAAACCTATTGCCGAGGACAACTGAATGACCGTTTCCGCGCAAGATATCCAGGTCTGGTGTGAAACCTTGCTCGCCGGGCGGGCTGCGAATCCGAACTTATCTCTCGCCGATTACCTGGAGGGGATTCCCAGATTGGGGTCGATCGAAGACCTTCCGGGGGGAACCCACGTGCTTGTGCGGGGCGATGTCGATGCCAAGCCAGGAGCGACGATTGGTGAGGGGGATATCCGTCTCCGCTCGATGGTCGATACGTTGCAATTCGGTCGCGAGCGGGGCTGGAAGCAGATTGTCTTAGGTCATATCGGCCGCAAACCGGAAGGTTCACTCGCCAAGATCGCTAAGCGGCTGGGCGAACTGCTCCACTGCGAAGTACCGCTGATTGCCGATTGGCTGGATGAGAGTACGATCACGATCCCGAGCGCGGTGACTGAACAAATCGCTTCCGCCGAACCGGGTGCTGTGATTATGTTGGAGAATACACGCAAGTACGAGATCGAACGCGTGCTGTGGAAAGCCAAAGCGGCCGATTTACCGGCATTGGCTCCCAAACTGGCAAAGCTCGCGAACGAGTGTGCGACCAAACTGGCGCAGGTCTATGTATTTGAGGCCCTCTCGGCAGGCAGCCTGGATGCGTGTAGCGTGGTAGTACCGGCCGCGATGGATCGGGTGGCCCTTGGTTCGTACGTTGAAAATGAGTTTACGGGCCCGATGATGCGCTGTCTCGATGCGCAACTAGTGATTTTCAGCGGATTGAAAATCGACAAGCTGGACGACCTCTCGGCCATGGTCAGCCGCGGTAAGATTCGCCGGGTGTTTGCCGCCGGTTCGCTGGCCATGGCACTCAAAAAGGCAGAGGCAGAGCTCGACGGCAGGGAGTGCTACCTGGGTGTGGCAGAAGATCCGACCCACAGCGCGCAGCCCTACTACATTCCCCGCGAGCGGATCGAGCAAGCTAAGCAAATGATCGCCGATGGCCGGGCCAAGGGGATTGAGTTTGTGTTGCCGGTAGATTCAGTAATCGCCGACGGGAGCGTGGTCGACGAACTTCGTCCTGCAGATCAGCAGTTCGACGTTGGTCCTAAAACCAGTGCCTTGTTCGAGTCGAAAGTAGGCGAGTTTCTGGCCGAACCGGGTGACTACAAAGTCGCCTTTCACAACGGAGTGTTTGGCATGTTTGAGGATCCGCGATTTGAGGGGGGCACCCAGCGTTTTGTGCCGCAGTTGAAGCGGATGACCGAGGCCGGGGTCGAGGTTTATATTGGCGGTGGCGAAGGAGGCACGGCGCTTGAGAAATACGGCCAAGAAGACTGGGTCACGCACGTCTTCACAGCTGGTGGCACCGTGCTCAACGCGTTGGGCAGCGAACCGGTGCCCTACCTGGTCGCCCTGCACAAGGCGGCGCAGCGCAAAGCGTGACACGAACTAAAAAAGAGAGAAGCCCAACTGGAACATCCAGTTGGGCTTCTCCTACAACGCAATACAGCGGGGAGGCTGTCGGTCCGGCTTGTCCATGGTGCTCAGCGCACGCTACAAGCAGCGAGACGTTCGCTTTTTGGACTGCTATCGTAAGTTTGTTTTTGCAACGTCGTGGCCGACGCCACCAACTCTCCACACGGACCAGATCCAGCGCGACCAGCAACTTGGAAAAGCAATTCTAAAATTGCTCTAAACGGCTGCAGCAGCTTCGAGGTGCTCGGCAAGCCGTTTTCGTGCGACGTGCAACCGGCGTTTGATCGTACCAATTGGTGCCGCAAACGACTTGCTCATCTCGACGAGCGACTCGCCTCGGAAATAAAATGCTTCGAGCGTGTGCCGGTCCAGTTCGCCGAGCCGAGCGAGGCCACCATGGACTTCGGCCGCCCGTTCGTTTGTCAGGGCGGCGTCGAGTGGGGTGCTGGACTCGGTGAGCGTGGCTTCGAGCGTTTGAGGTTCGATGGCGATCAGCGGGGCCCGCCGGACGTGGCGGTTGATTGCCATCCGTACGGTGATCGAGCGCAGCCAGCCACCGAACGCGGCGGGCACGTCGAGTTGGCCGATCTTTTGCATCGCTTTGACGAGCACTTCCTGGCACAACTCTTGCGCTTCGCTGTGGTTGCCCAGCCGGCGAAGCGCGAGGGAGTAGACCATGCCTTGGAAGCGGCTGGCCAATTCGCCGAAGGCAGCGCGGTCGCCCGCTTGTGCCCACTCGACGAGCGATTCCAACTCGGCGTTTTTGTACTCGAATTCTTCAAATTCGTCGGGTTCGATTTCAGCGAATTTGACGGCGGCGATCATGACTCGATTCCTTCTGTTGATTGCACGCTTGGTTGCATCCGGGCGGGCGTGCTGTTGGTTACGATTAAGTGCGGCTAGGGAGCGAATGAACTGAGATGGACAGACTTTCCGGGTTGCGGAAGACCAGGCAAGAGCGAAGGCGAGGTTGCGCGTGAAGGCAAGGCGACGCGCTCGCTCTTTCGCTCAGTCGGCAGCTAACATTTCTGCTGGGATGGGCGGCCAGCGAAGGCCACTATTCCAGTCAGACGACGCCGACTGTGCCGGGGTCTACTACGACGCCCGACATCCAGCGCTGATGGCGCTGGTCGCGACGGTCGGAGTTCGTCCAACACGTCGCGGCGATTGACGTCGTAGCGGCTGCCAAGCGCTTAGGAACTAGCGCCAGCCGATAGCCGAGGCACATCAAGAGGCCGTGTTCGCAAATGGCGAGTGCGCGCAGAGCGGCAAGATGCCAACCACGAATGGCATTTACGGAGCCTTGGCCAACGGACTTGGCGGCAAGAATCGCGGAAATGATGTGGTTAATGGCCATCGTCGCCTCGCTGCGCGGCTCAAAGTGAAAGAAAGGTCTGTTGGTTAAAATCCCGGTAGTGCCGGGGGCTCTATTCAAGCTTCTCATGCCGTTTGGGGAGCGTCAAGCGAACTTCCCAAATGCACGAGACGGCCCGCCGACCCCGCTAGGACATCTTGTTCGGCAAGCTGGTTCGCGGCAAATTCCGAAAAATTCAGGAATTTGGAAAGTAGAGGCGGAATCCCTGGAAAATGCGCGATTTTCGTTGCCTTCGCAGGTGGGGGAAGGCGAGATCCAGCCGCTCGACAATCGAGTGTTCCTCGGATGGATTCGACAAACGCATGTGCCGCCGAATTGAGTGATCGCAGTGCCCCTGGGGGCGAAAGTTTGCCAGGTTCGACCGGGCTACCCTTCAACGGTTGCTTCGACGGCTGCTTCTTCGTAGCCCTCGGGTGGGCCGCCAGTAATCTTGTCGAGGCCGATGCGGTGCTCGATTTCGGCCAGGATTTCGTCGGTCGGTTCGCGTTTGAACTTGAAGTCGTCGATGACAAAAGTCCGAATTCTCCCGCCCTCGTTGTAGCGGAGCTTGGCAATGCCTTTGGAACGCCACTGCCGTTTCTCGAGCGATACGACCTGTTCGAGCGGTACGTGCTGGCCCCAACTGGAAGTTAGTCCGCTATTGAGTTCGATCCAGCGGCCGCGCGACCGCCACACACTTAAGAGCGGGAAGAACGCGATCAGTCCCGAGAGTCCCGCCATCCAAAACTGCATCTTTACGTCGACCTCGTACTCCCCCGGTTCTTTCGATGCGGCAGGGGGCGTGGTCGACCAGCCTCGCTCGGTGGCGGTGGCGTCCCATTCTTCGCCGCGATTCTCTGCGAGCAACTTCTCGAAGGCCAGAGCCCGCTCTTGAGCCAGCGGATAGCCGATGAACCCATCGTACAAGCAGTAAAGCGTGAACCCCAATGCCCCCAGCCCAATCAACAGAAAACGAAGGTAGAACCGCGAATCACGTTCCGCCCGAATCGTCATGACACAGGTCTCCGCTGGGCTGAGAATTTACAATTGCCACCGAAACGATTTATCGTAATGGCCAGTCGCCTGCTTGACCACCCGTTGCCTCGAGATCATGTAGGGAGCGGTTTCGCTGCACAAAATGGCTTATTCTGGATCAATCATCTCAAGTCGCCGCTGATGCCGGCCGCCGTCGAAGGGAGTGGCGAGCCAGACATCGACAACCCCCAATACATCGGACTCGTCGATCATGCGTTCGCCGAGCGAGAGGCAGTTCGAGTTGTTGTGGGCGCGGCCAAGGCGAGCGGATTCAGTGTCCCAGACGATGGTGCAGCGTACTCCGCGAACCCGGTTTGCCACCATGGCTTCACCGTTACCGGAGCCCCCGAGCACGATGCCGCGTTCAACTTCGCCTCGTGCGACTGCTTCGGCCACCGGCCGGATGAAAAGCGGATAGTCGACGGAAGCCTCAGAGTCCGTGCCGAAATCGACCACCTCGTGCCCGAGTTGGTCAAGATAGCCCTTGATTTTCTCTTTATAGAGGAAGCCCGCATGGTCGGAGCCGATGCCAATTTTCATAATCTTGCTTCAGCAGTACGCAGTGAAGAAAATGCCGACCGCTACCGAACGTCGCTGGCCAGCCTAAGACAGTTCATCATGCACTTTACGGGCTGCAATAGGATACCAGTCTCACAGGCCGCGGCGATGCCGTTTGCGGGGCCGGCCGCCAGGGGGTGTTTTCTTGGGGGCCGGTGGCTCCGCTGGTTCGTTGCTGGCAGCCGTATCGCTCGCAACGGAGGTGCCCGCCACAGCGAGTGGCCCAACCGGATAGGGAACTGGCGTTTCAACGCTACTAAAGCCCTCGATTTCGTCGCGCTTGAGCAGCCGATTGATGAGCATTTCGATGCGCGTCAACTCGCCACCTTCTTCGGTGGTGACAAACGTGTAAGCTACCCCATCGCGTCCCATCCGCCCGGTGCGGCCGACGCGGTGTACGTAGTCGTCCGACGACTGTGGGATGTCGTGATTGATGATGTGCGAAATGCTGGAAACATCGATTCCGCGACCGACGACATCGGTGGCGACGAGGATTCGCACCTCGCCAGCGCGAAAGGCTTTCATCACGCGGTCGCGGGCCGACTGCATCAGATCGCCGTGGATCACGTCGACACCGGACATTTTTTTGCTCAGTTTACGCCACACACGGTCAGTGCCGCGCTTGGTGCGGCAGAAAACAATCGCCTGAGATGGCTTGTCGCGCTCGAGCAGCTTCAAGAGCAGATCGTATTTCCGCTCGTGGTCGACGGTGAAATAATACTGGTCGATCGTCTCGACGGCCTTTCCCTTAGGAGAGAAGTCGAGCATCTCGGGATCGCGCATGTACTTTTGCGCTAGTCGCTCGATCCCCGGAGCGACCGTTGCGCTCAAGAGCAGGGTTTGCCGCGATTGGGGGCAGCGGCGGAGGATTTTTTCGATGTCGGGCCGGAAGCCGATGTCGAGCATGCGGTCGGCTTCGTCGAGGACCACAATCTTGAGCCCGCTGAAATCGATGGAATTGCGGCCCAGCAGATCGAGCACCCGGCCCGGGGTTCCGACGATGACATCGGAGCCCTGTTGGAGTTTACTGATTTGAGTGCGAATCGGTTTGCCGCCGTACACTGGCACGCAGGAAAATCGGCGGCCGTGGGCCAGCTTTTCGATTTCCTCGCGGACCTGCACAGCCAGTTCACGAGTGGGCACCAACACGAGTGCCTGCGGGATGCCGCCCCTTTTGCCGCGTTGGATTGTTTCCAAGATGGGAATGGCGAAGGAGGCCGTTTTCCCCGTGCCGGTGCGGGCCTGACCCAGTACGTCGACACCTGCCAGCGCACGGGGGATAAGACCAGCCTGTACGGGCGTGGGCGAAAGATACTCGGCCTTTTCGAGCGAGGCGAGCATGACATCCGAGAGGCCCAGCTCGCGAAAGCTCAACATCCCGGGGGCCGAATCGGCCCCAATCGTTTCGGAGTGGTTGTCGGACAATGCTGATGCTTGAATGGACAATATAGCGGATATGCTTTCACCGCTGACCGGAATACCGACCCGGCGGGCGGTCGAACCTGTTGCGAACCTGTCGATGTAAACCAATTACTGATACATCTAATAATACCGCAAAACGGCCCGCTTTACCATTCAGTTTGCGGGAAACGAATTATCGCTCGGGCAGAATGGCTGAATACTTCTCCATTGCTGTCGCCGGAAAAGCAAACCGGCTGGCAGGGGAAAAATCCGCCACCAGCCGGTTGAACCAATCGGTTGGCCCGGCCACCGGGTCAATGCGGCTAGCAGGGGTTGAACCCTACATGGTCGCCGGTGCCGGGGCGGCCTTGGCGGCGGGCTTCTTGGCCGTCGTCTTCTTAGCAGCCTTCGCACCCTTCTTCTTTGGGGACTTCTTGGCTGCCGGCTTGGCCGCCTTTTTCTTCTTGGCCATTGAAAATGACTCCTTCACTTCGAAGCGCCCGAGTCAGAAAGGTCGTCTTTCCCGCGGGCGCTACAGGTCCGGGAGAGACTTGGTCGTTGCGAACAGCGTCGACAGGGACGCGGTAGTTGAATGTTCGCGCGGGCATTCTTCCAAGACTCGCCAAGTTAAGTCAAGGTGAATCCGCGAAAAATCGCCCTTGCCAAGGCTCTGTTGGCCAGTCTGGCCGGCCTCGCGCGGCTCACTGCGACTGCCGTGCGGCCCACTCGTTGAGCACGCTCGACTGATGGTCGAAGGCATGATTTTCGAGCCCCAAGGGGCGCTTGAAAAAACTACCAAACTGACTCAAGAGGCCGATTTCGCCGCGGCGATTCGCTAATTCGACAAATCGCACCAGGTCCAAAACCAGGGGTGCAGCCAGCAGCGAATCGCAGCCCTGCCAGGTAAATTGCAGGGTCATCGGCGTGCCCAGAAAGCCGCGAAAATGAATGTGGTCCCAGGCCGTTTTCCAGTCGCCCATGCTGCGAATGTATTCGATGCTGACTAGCGTCTGTGGGTCGTAGCCGAGGATAAGGCCCAGCAGTTTGTCTTTCCCTTGGATCTTGGCCGATTTGTTAACCGGGTCGTCGAGCACTTCGCCGTCTAGATTGCCGAAGATATTGTGCCCCACCCAGCTCATGACTTCGAGATGGCGGGCCGCGAACATGGGGGCCAACACACTCTTGAGTAGCGTCTCGCCGGTCTTGCCGTCTTGGCCTGCGTGGCAGGTTTTCCGCAGCTCGGCCAGTTCGCCGAGGGCTGCTGGCGTCGCCCCAGGAGACGGCGTGAAATTGATGTAAGGCATGCCAAGTTGGAATGCGGCAATCGCGTAAAGCGAACTGGCTGAAAGCGGACAGGCTGGACCTTCATCGAGGAGCCGGTCGAGGTCGCTCCAGTGGGGTGGCAAATCGACGAAATTGGTGGCCGGTTCGGTCGATGCCACATTGACGACGATTATGCAGTCGAGGTGCAATTCCTGCTGGAAATTCTTCAGGTCGGATTGGATTCGCTCAACGGCGTGTCGCGGCAATTCATGGGAGTGTCCCAACATCGCATTGGCGGCCAGTTTCTCGATCGTTGTCCCGCAGCGGAAGATCGTGCCGGGCCGAATGCGCGTGTCTACAGAAGAGAGTTCGCCTTGCGCCGCTGCGACCAACTTGGCATCGAACACGCGGCTCTCACGGTGGAGCCGTGCGACCTCCTCGGTCAGAGTAACATCGCGGATATCGTGCCCACCGACCACCAAGGTGTCCCAAGCAACCAGATCCAGACGGGCAAACTGTGGCAACTCACTGACCAGCCCCACCGAATCAGCCAGCCGTTTCTGGAGCCCGATCAACCCGAGCGTGGCCGAGGCGGCGACGCCACCGCGGGCCCCAATAAACCAGATGCCGATTCGAGGTTGAGCCATCACACCGTCAAGGAACAGTGAACAAAGTGGTGCAAATCCGCCTGCCGAGGCAGACGTGGGAGACCATGCGGTTGGGAGACATGGAGACGCGCAAAATCCATTCGCCTCCTATGCCTCTTCCACACCATTTCTCCGAGTCTATTTTCTTCGCCGCCACTAGGAAGCGAACCGGCCAAGATTTATGATTGTCCCACGTGTGCGGCGCAACCGTCAAGCGAGCTAACTGACCGCTCACACAACCGATCGGCTCCACTAGCAATAGCAAGAATCACCCATGTCTATATTCGAAACTATCCAGGCTGCCCCCGCCGATCCCATCCTTGGACTGAGCGAGGCATTTCGCACCGATCCGAATCCGACGAAGATCAACCTCAGTGTGGGCGTCTATCAGGATGCCAGCGGCAAGACGCCTCTGCTGGAATCGGTCAAGCGGGCTGCCCAGCGGGTCGTCGAAAAGCTCTCGTCGAAGTCCTATCTGCCGATTCCCGGCTCGCCAGGGTATGCAGCCGTGGTGCAGAAGCTGATGTTCGGTGTGGATCACGAAGCGGTCGCCACTGGCCGCGTCGCGACGAGCCACACGCCGGGAGGAACGGGCGCGTTGCGGGTGACGGCTGATTTAATCCATCAGAATTTTCCCCAGGCCACGCTGTGGATGCCCCAGCCCACTTGGCCCAACCATCCGCAGATATTTGCTGCCGCCGGAGTACCCACCAAAACAGTGCCTTACTTCGATGCCAAGACGAACTCGCTGGCTTGGGACAAGTTCGTTGCCGGGGTGAAACAGATTCCTGCGGGCGACGTGCTCTTGCTGCACGCTTGTTGCCACAATCCAACCGGCATCGACTTGTCGCCAGCCCAGTGGCAGCAGCTAGCCGACGTTATCGCGCAACGCGGCATCTTGCCGCTGCTGGACTTTGCCTACCAAGGTTTCGCTGATAGTTTGGAGGCGGATGCAGTTGGTCTTAAGACGCTCACTCGCCCAGGTTCTGAACTGATCGTCTGCAGTTCGTTTTCGAAAAACTTCGGCTTGTACTGCGAACGCGTCGGCGCGCTTTCGGTGGTGGCTGCGAGTAAACAGGTGGCCGACACCGTACAGAGCCAGGTGAAAGTGGCGATTCGCTCGAACTACTCGAACCCGCCCGCCCATGGCGGGGAGCTGGTCCTCACTGTGCTTAGCGATCCGGAGTTAGAACAACTTTGGCGTGGCGAAGTCGATCAAATGCGCGACCGCATCAACGGCATGCGGAGGCTGTTGGTCGATACACTGCGCGCGAAAGGCGTGCCTGGCGACTATTCGTTCATCACGCGGCAGCGCGGCATGTTCTCCCTCTCCGGCCTCACCCCAAAGCAGGTGAAAGCTCTCCAGGAAAAGCACGCCATCTATATCGTCGGCTCCGGGCGGATCAACGTCGCTGGCATCACGAAAGATAACGTCGGCCCGCTGTGCGAGGCGATTGCGGCGGTGGTGCGGGCATAAGTCGTGAACCGACCTGTTATTCGGTGGTATGATCACGGAATGCCATCAGCACCTTTTGTCCGAATTTTTGGGGAATGGACGATTCTCGCCCTGGAAAAAGCCCGCACACGATTGGAACGCGCTGTCACTGCTTTGGAAGCCGCTCAAATTCCGTATGGCGTTGGACGTTGCTGGGTTCGTGTTTCGACTCGTCGAGAGTATCGAAATAATCCTTGACGCTCCGGACGCCAAAGCTTGCAACGCTGTATGCATGCTACACGCTGGCGAGATAGTGTCGTCCGATAGTCTGGCGCCCTCTCCCCAAATGCATGAAATGGATGATTCGGGTCCGTTCCAGATCGTCGACCTCGAGCCTTTGGTATGGATGAAGCTCACGTCGTACCGACTGAAAGATCAGGTTCATCTACTCGATATGATCGGCATCGGCCTGATTGATGAGACATGGCCGGCGCGCTTTTCCGCTGAACTAGCCCAACTTCCCCAGCGACTCGACAAAATCGGTCGTGCGGCGATTTTTTTGGACTTTGTTTTGTCGTAAGTCGTTCTGCGATGGCGATGCTGAGCGGCTTGGCCGAGGTATTTTCGTCGGCGGGGCGTGTAGTGGAA
>JBGSUJ010000085.1:0-2469 GCA_041753435.1 Pirellulales bacterium
CCTTACAGTCGGAACTGGCTGCCTGGTCAACCGACGCCAACGCCACCCAACGCGGCGTCGACTGGCAAATGAAAGTCCGCGACGCCCGCGGTAAACTCAAGTCTCTCTACCCGAAAATCAAGCTGTGACAGAGCACTAGGCGCCGGCCGCCGTTTGCGCAACTCCGGCGGCACCTCATAGATCACCTGCCGCACGAACTCCGGCCCGCGGGCGAGTTGATTGAGGACAGAAGCGATTTCGGCTGGAGTTGGCATAGCGATGCAGTGACCCAGAGACGAGGCGACGCGTTCACAATTAGATTCGGCGTGGCTGCCAACGCCAAGGCCTTCCACCCTTCCCCTTCCGCCTTCCCCCCGATCACTCCACCGTCACGCTCTTCGCCAGATTCCGCGGCTTGTCGACATCGCAGCCGCGCATGATCGCCGCGTGGTAGGCCAACAACTGCAGCGGGATCACCGTCACGATGGGTTGCAGAAAATCTGCTACTGCCGGTACGCGAATCACGTCATCCGCCAGTTCCGCCGCTTCCGAGTCTCCCTCGTTGACAATCGCAATCACCGGCCCTCCACGTGCCTTGATCTCTTCCATGTTGGCAATCACTTTGTGATACACGGCCCCCTGCGGCACGATAAACACGCTCGGCGTGTGTTCGTCAACGAGCGCAATCGGCCCGTGCTTCATCTCAGCGGCCGGGTAACCTTCGGCATGAATGTAGCTGATTTCCTTCAGCTTCAGCGCCCCTTCGAGCGCCGTCGGAAAGTTGTACTGGCGGCCCAGATACAAGAAATTGTTGCAACCCACATACTTGGCGGCGATCCGCCGGGCTTCTTGATTACTCTCCAGCGCCTGTGCAATCAGCGGTGGCAGCGACTCGAGCTCGTCGATGATCCGCAGCCCAGCTTCAAAACTCAAATGCCGCAGCCTGCCAAAGTAAAGCGCGAGCAGCGCCATCACCACGCACTGCGAGGTGTACGCCTTAGTCGAAGCCACGCCAATCTCCGGTCCCGCATGCAGGTACGCGCCGCCATCGGCCTCGCGGGCAATCGTGCTGCCCACCACGTTGCAAATCGCCAGAGTCGGGTGGCCCTTTCGCTTCACTTCCCGCAGCGCCGCCAGCGTGTCGATCGTCTCGCCGCTTTGCGTAATCGCAAACAGCAGCGTGTTCGACGAAAGCGGTGGGTTGCGGTAACGCAGCTCGCTGGCGTATTCGACCTCCACCGGAATGCGGGCAAACGCTTCGATCATGTACTCGCCGACCATGGCCGAGTGCCAACTGGTGCCACAAGCGGTCAGCACGATCCGGTCGATGCTCCGCAATTGCTGCGGAGTTAGATTCAAACCACCGAACACCGCCGTCGCCTGGTCCCGATCGAGCCGCCCACGAATCGCGCTGAGCACGGTTTCTGGCTGCTCAAAGATTTCCTTGAGCATGTAGTGCGGGTAATTAGCTAGCTCGACCTGATTGGCGTCGGTCTCCAGCAGCTTGACATCGTGATCGACGTCGCCCTCGTCGCGATGAACTACACGAATCGCGCGGTCAGTCACAATGGCGATTTCGTTGTCGGCCAAATAGACGATTTTGTCCGTATAGCCCACTAGGGGCGAGGCGTCGCTGGCAATGTAGTGCTCCCCCTTGCCGACGCCGATTACTAACGGACTTTGTAAGCGGGCCGCCACAATCACATCGGGCCAATTGCGGAACATGATGCCCAGGCCGTACGTACCTCGGAGTTGTGCGAGGGCCGCTTGCACCGCCTCGATCAGCGGGGCATACGGATCAATAACATTGGCCGCCTCGTCGGCCCGCTTCTCCAACTCATGGGCAAGCAGGTGGGCGATCACTTCGGTATCGGTTGCCGTCTTGAATTCATAACCTTCCTCGATCAGACGCTTCTTGAGCACGCGAAAATTCTCGATCACGCCGTTGTGGACAATTGCCACCACCGCGTCGCCGCCTATGTGAGGGTGCGCGTTCAGATCGGTCGCCGGACCGTGCGTCGCCCAGCGCGTGTGACCCAAACCGATGTGCCCCGGCGCTGGCGACTTCTTCAATTTCGCTGCTAGCTGATCGATGCGGCCAGCCGTTTTGGTAATCGAAAAGCCGTCCCCGATTTCAGCTTCGATCGTGACAACTCCCGAGCTGTCGTAGCCGCGGTACTCCAGTCGCCGAAGACCCTCGACGAGGAAGTCGACTGCATCATGGGGCCCCACATAACCGACGATTCCACACATAGCTCTTTGGTTTCCTGAAAAGGGTGTTCCAGCGCCCAGCCTAATCTATCTATTCTATCAGGCCAGTCAATCTGGCGATGCTCCAAACGCTAACCCCGCCGGGCGTAAGAACGGGTTCGCGTTTTACGCTGCGATCACGATGGTGGGGTTTTGGCAGCGGGGGGAGTAGGGAGAGATTGGGCGGTCACGACAGAATCGAGCCAGTCGGCCGTCCTGAGAAATAACGGCCGCCCGCAC
>JBGSUJ010000086.1:0-71284 GCA_041753435.1 Pirellulales bacterium
CCTGGGGACACCCAGCTTTCGCGACGGAAGAAAAGGGGACATTCCAGAATGGCATTAACATTTGCGTAACATATGATTCTCCAACGGTTAAGGTTTGCTATCGAAGCACTCGAACGTAGTCTGGCAAATTGGCAACCTGCGAATTTTGCAGGGCTGCATTCCGTTGCAAGCGGCGCCATCACAGCGGTGCTTAACGCTTATAGAGCCTTGACTTATCTAAATGTTAATGCCATTCGGGACTTCGCGTGTAAGGTTTTTCACGCTGGGCCGTCATTCCTGCCAACCTGAGGCTTGGAAGCATGGCCGCGCAGTTTTCCCCACTTACCCCAGATCTCGCAGCATGGTTCGTCGGCCCTAACTTAATCTGTGATAACACCGGAGCGATTTTATGTCTGAAAGGCTTTGGTACCTAAAACGGTGTGATTTGTTCGGGCAACTTTCCCATGAGCAGCTTGGGCGGCTTGAATCTCGCAGCCGGTCGCGGACTTTTGCGGCACACAGCCCCATTTACCTGCCGGCTGAGAAGGCTGAGTCTGTGTACCTGCTGACAAGCGGGCTCGCCAAAGTGTCCCACCTTACCGAGGATGGGAAGGAGTCGATACTAGCCTTTGTCGAGCCGGGGGAACTATTCGGGGAGTTGGCTATTTTCGACGGCCAGCAACGAGACGAGTTCGTCGAAGCGGTGGAAGCATCGACCGTCGTGATGATTCCCAGCGAGGAAATGCAACGGCTCATGGCCGAGCACGCAGGCGTAGCGCTCTCCATCACGAAGATCATTGGGTTGCGGCGAAGGCGCATCGAACGTCGGCTCAAGAACCTGCTGTTCCTTTCTAATCGGGAGAAACTCATTCACCTGCTGCTCGATCTGGCAGAGCAATTTGGCCGGCCTGTCGACGAGGGCATTCAGCTTCGCGTCAGCCTGTCGCATCAAGACCTGGCGAATCTGATTGGCGCGACCCGCGAAACCGTCACCGCCACAATGGGCCGCTTGAAAGCGGAGGGCAGTATCCACAACACGCGTTGCAAAATCGTGCTGACCCAGTTGGCGCGGCTCGCCCGCAGCGTCCATCGGCCGACTCCACGGGTTGCCATCAAAGAGTACGCGGCGCCAGGCCTCGTGCCCGCCTTCGCCGCTGTCTAGTTCCCGTTCGCACCAAGGCATAAGAGGTTTGGGCATGAGCGATTCCAACGGCAACGGCACGTTTGCCGACGCCTTGCGCCGTCTCAGGCAAGTCGGCAAGCACGATCACGTCGATCCGGAAGTACTTGAACGACTGAAGTTTCCTCGAGCTGTGCTGCAGGTATCGGTGCCATTGCGGATGGACGACGGGTCGCTGCGCGTGTTCGAGGGCTATCGAGTGCGTTACGACGACAGCCGCGGTCCAACCAAAGGCGGAATCCGCTTTCATCCGCAGGTATCGCTCGATGAAGTGAAGGCGCTGGCCTTCTGGATGACGTGCAAATGCGCCGTGGTCGGAATTCCCTTCGGAGGCGCGAAAGGAGGCATCTCCATCAATCCCAAGGAGCTCTCGCGGCTCGAATTAGAGCGGCTCAGCCGCAGCTTCATACAGCAAATCGCCGATTTCATTGGTCCCGAAACCGACATTCCGGCTCCCGACGTCTACACCAACGCGATGGTCATGGGCTGGATGATGGACGAGTACAGCAAAATCCGTCGTCAGCGCACGCCAGCCGTCATCACCGGCAAGCCAATCGCCCTGGGCGGCAGTCAGGGCCGCGACGACGCGACGGGTCGCGGGGCCTATTATTGCATCAAACAGCTGGAACAACGCCGTGGATGGCAAGCGAATCGCACGCGAGTCGCCATCCAGGGATTCGGTAATGCCGGCCAACACGTCGCTCAACTGCTCCACAACGACGGCTATAAGATCGTAGCGGTCAGCGATTCGCAAGGCGCGATCTACAAACCCGACGGTTTCGACGTACCGAGCTTGGCTTACAGGAAGAATCAAAGCCGTAACCTGGAGGCGGTTTATTGCGACGGTTCGGTTTGTGAAACAGTCAACGCCGAACGACTGTCGAATCGTGAGCTGCTCGAACTCGACGTGGACCTGCTAATCCCCGCCGCCCTGGAGAATCAAATCACCGGCGAGAACGCCAACCGTATTCAGGCACCCGTAATTGTCGAAGTTGCCAACGGCCCGACGACCAGTGAAGCGGACGAGATTCTCAACGGCAAGGGAACTCTGCTGGTTCCCGATATCCTGGCCAACGCCGGCGGAGTGACCGTCAGCTACTTCGAATGGGTGCAAAACAAAGCGGGTTACTACTGGTCTGTCGCAGAAGTCCACGAAAAGCTCCGCACAATCATGGACCGCGAATTCAGCAATGTCTTTGATTTGATGGCTGCGCATCAGCTTGACATGCGTTCGGCCGCCTACTTGCTCGCCTTGCGTCGCATTGGCGAAGCGATCGCCGCCCATGGCACCGATCGCTACTTCTCCGCTGACACTTGAAAAACGCTGTTCGAGCCCTCAAGCGCCAAGCGGAACCCACCCTTTCCATCCCCCCATCTTTATGTTGAAAAGAACTAGAGCTCACAAAATAGTGCTTTTGTCTTTTTTACTCCAGGGGCAACCCGGGGACAGGGAAACCCGGCGGGGAGGAAACCCAGCTTTCGACTGGGAAAGAAACGTATTCTCGCAGCGCTCGACGCAAGAGTGGTTATCAGTACATTACCCCCCAGGGCGCAGCCGGGTGCAACTGGCCTCCGCCAGTGCTTGGGCCGAGTCACTAACCCGCACTGCGGCACCGATCAGGTCCAATTCAGCTTGAGCGGTTGAGCGGTTGGTTCCCGCCCGGCTCCCCCTCCCTGGCCAAATCGCATCACTAGCAATTGGCCGCGCGCTAGTATATATCCATACGTACAAATCTCCAAACGCACGCCTCCTCGCCACCTGCCTCCACTGTTTCCCGGTCCCACCGCCCACGGAGCTGCGTTCCTGCTGCGTGTTGGGCCACCGCTCCGCGTCTAGCGATCCACTGTCTTCCTGCTTCCTGCCAATAACTTGTCCCTTTCCGAGAAAGACGCACGGCGCCACGCTCGCTTCTTGAGACTGGCCCCAACGGTAGCCGACCTCAGTGAGGTCGGATTCCTTGCCAAATTCAATCCAGTCGCAAACAGTCGCAACAGGCGCGAAGCTGAGGAATTCAATCCAATCGCATCTTCCCGCGTCGCAGTTGCGCGCAGGAAGCGTGCTTGTGTTTGTCAAACGCAGTTTTGCGGCCATCCGTGTCATCTGCGGTTCACTTGCCTTGTTCAACCGCTTGCGATCATTTGTGCAGCATCGCCGGCGCTGGGTCGCAGCGGGCGGCGCCGGTTTCTTTCGCTGCGCGTGCGACCGCTTCGGCGACGGCCGCAGCAACCCTGCGATCGAACACGCTTGGCACGATGTAGTCGGGCCGAAGTTCTTCCTCGGGAATGATGCCCGCAATGGATTGCGCAGCCGCCAACTTCATGGGCAGATCGACATTTCGCGCTCGCACGTCCAGCAGTCCTCGAAACAGGCCTGGAAAACAGAGCACGTTATTGATTTGGTTTGGGTAATCGGATCGTCCTGTCGCGACGATCTTGGCATGCGCCGCGGCCAAGTGGGGACGGATTTCCGGGTCGGGATTCGCCAATGCAAAGACAATCGAGTTTGCCGACATCGCGCCAACATCTGCTGGCGTGATGACATCCTTCGACGACACGCCGATGAAGACGTCAGCCCCACGAATAACCTGAGCTATGGAACCTTGCTCGCAGGCTGGATTGCTATGTTCAGCCAGCCACTGTTTGAGCGAATTGAGTTTGGAACGTCCGTTATAAATAGCCCCTTGGCGGTCGCACACCACCAGTTGCTCCACATGATTCGCCAGCAGCAACTTGGCGACTGCTGCCCCCGCCGCGCCGGCGCCATTGATGACAACGCGCACGTCTTTGGCCGTCTTGCCGACAACTTTCAGCGCATTGGTCAGGGCGGCAAGCACGACGATCGCCGTGCCGTGCTGGTCGTCGTGAAAGACCGGGATATCGAGAGCTGCTTCCAGGCGCTCTTCAATATCGACGCAGCGAGGCGCCGAGATATCCTCCAAATTGATGCCGCCGAATACGGGAGCGATGAGTCGGCAAGCTTCGATGATCTGCTCGGGATCCTGAGAGTCTAAACAGATCGGAAAGGCATCCACACCGCCAAACTCTTTGAAGAGGATCGCTTTGCCCTCCATCACGGGCAGCGCCGCCTTCGGCCCCAGATTGCCCAGCCCCAGCACCGCCGACCCATCGCTGACAACAGCGACCATGTTTTTCTTGATGGTCAGCGAGTAGACCTTCTCTTCGTCTTCGTGAATTGCTTCGCAGACTCGCGCGACACCAGGAGTATACGCCATGGACAGATCATCGCGATTTTTAATCGGGACTCGCGACGTGACTTCCAGCTTGCCGCCCAAGTGCATCAAAAACACTCGATCCGAGACTTGCACGACTTCCACGTCGTGCAGCGAATGAATCGCCTCGACGATGCGCTGGCCGTGCTCGACAGTCGTGGCGTTAACAGTAATGTCGCGTGTGATGCGATTGTCGCGTGCATCGACGATATCAATTGCTCCAATCAGCCCGTTCGCTTCGCCAATTTGCGAAGTAATTTTGCCAAGGATGCCGGGTAGATCGGCATAGCGCAGGCGAATGGAGAGACTGTATCCTGGACTGTGATGTTCCATGGCGGTTTTCGAATAATCGATGACTGGCAGACGAGACATGAGAGGATGCAAGGAGTTGATTTTCGCTCTTGAGCCGACGAAAGACAATCGCGATTTCGCTTCAGATTAGCGCCACTACGACGTGACTGGGTATTAAAGCTGCCTTTGCGAGCAGGTTTCCCCCGGTGGCCGTTCTGCGACTTGCTTTTCTGCGAAGAGGATTCAGAGTTCGCAGCGATGTGGCTGAAACCGCCACTCCGTCGGCTGATTATTCCGCGAGCAGAGCAGCAAGTGTGCCTAGGCCTGCAAAGGGCTTTGCTGGCGATAGGTCGAAGGCTGTTTTAATCGATTCGGTCGTTTCTCAAAGAAAGATGAGATTCTAATCCATCAAAAAGTAGAATGTCCCCGCGCCTGTTCGTCGCGCGATCCTTTTTCGATCCGAATCGCGGCTTGGATTTACCGTGGTTCGCCGTAGATGGTGTTGTCGGGCCCGAGGAAGCCGGTGCCGGGAGCGATGCTCGCAGCGCCGCCGTAGTCGTCGGTCTCGGTGTAGCGGTCGGCGAGGGAAGTGGCGTGGCCGTCGCAGAAGGCGACGTTGGTGGTGCCGAGATGACGAAAGCCCTGGGTGCCGGCGTAGCGTCCGCTAAAGGTGTCGTCGCCAGGGCTACTAAATGGGGCGCGCATGAATTTGTTCGCACCGCCGGCGTACTCGCCGTCGCCAAAGATCGCGGTTTTCGACGGGCTTTGGATCGCTTTTACTTTCGCCGGCAATACGATGCTCTCGCCTTCGCCATGGCCGATGTAACTGGTGTTGTAGTTGTAGCCGGTGTAAGGATCGGCGGCTGTATTGGAACTGCCATCGAACGACGGGCATTGCTGAATATCGAGCGGGGTCGTGTCGCCGCCCCAGAGGATGCCGGGCCGCACGAGCGTCGGCTTGCCGGGTTCCTTGATGGTGATGAAGTCCCAGTAGTAGGGAACCGATTTGGGGCCGCCCTTGGGATAGTAGTACGCAATGGGATAGTAGCCGTCGTGCGTTTCGGCATATATGTGGGCGGCGAGGACCATCTGGCGAAGGCTGTTGAGGCACTGGACTCGGCGGGCCGACTCGCGGGCTGCGTTCACCGCCGGGAGGACCAGCGCGATCAGCGTACCGAGGATGGCAATTACCACCACCAACTCGATGAGTGCGAAACCATGTCGTGGATAGCGAGTTGTCAAACGCATAGTGAACTGTTGCGACACATGGTTACGCGGCGAGGCGGCCTTGGGACAATCCGGCGACGAGGCCGATTGCGGCCAGCAGCGCTGCCGCTGGCTCGGGCACGGTGGAGGTTTCAATCGCCAAGTTGCCGCCTCCGCCAGGCAGCGACATGCCGAAGTTGTTCTTCCAGAGGAGGTAATCGTCTTGGTCGTACTGGCTGCCGAGGCCGCTTCGCCACACGGTATAGTCGGCCGCGTCGACCGTGTTGTCGCGGTTGAAATCGCCAGGCAGTTCATCGCCAGAGTTCTGCGTGACGGCGAGCGTTGCCGAGGCATCGGTCCAATGGGTAAGCTGGACGAGGCCGCTGAGCGAGTCGAACTCAGACGGCACACCCTGCCAGGCCGAGCCATCCCATGCGATCACGGCGAGATTGCTGCCGTCGCCGGCGTAGTTGAGGCCCGGCGAGAGATGGTAGTCGGCGACAAATTCGATCGCGCTGGCACCGATCAGCGAGAGCACATCGAGTTGATAGGTAGCCAGCGGATTGCCGGCCAGCGCCGCCAGCGCCGCGGCATCGCTCACGGTCGCGGTCGTCAGTTTGGCCAGTTCGCTCGCCTCGGTGAAGTTGGCGACGACGGCCGTGCGCGATTCGTCGCTAAGATGTTGAAAAGAGAGCGGCGTGGCGGCCGCGACATTGGCGGGCGTGATCGAGAGGGCGTCGCCAACGCGCATCGGCCGCACGTCGGCGAAGGCATCGATCTCGCCGTTAAGGAACTGGGCCGTCGACTCGACGCGAACGTATTGAATCCAGTCGAATCCCGATTCGGCGAGGTCGAAGCCTGAGCCGCCCCCAGCGCCGACGTATGCCGCCATCGCGTCGGCCGCCGCGATCGGCTGGCCGACGACGCCGAGCACGGCGTTGAGCGTGGGATTCACCGGTTTAGTGAAGTCGGTCGTCTCCGTAGTCCAGCCGTTGCTGGTGAGATCAAACTGCTCGGCGCTCCAGACGTGGCCCTGTGTGGGAAAGGCAGTGTCGCCGTAGGGGCCGGTGGTATAGGTGTACCAAGCGACGTTGTCGGGGCTCACTGAGACGACGACCGGTTCGGCGAAAATACCTCCGGCGAGGTATGTTCGCATGTCGGTCGTGTCGTCGGAAAATCCGCTGCCGACGTAAAAAGCGTTGCCGAACACGTTGAGATCGATGCCGTAGGGATTTGCTGGATCGTCGCGCACCGGGTGGTCGAACTTCACGGTGATCGAGCCGTAGAGGAAGCCCCCGATTCCATCGGACTTGCGACTAAGCGTGGTGAGGATGTTGTTGTCGGCGAGGTCGCGATTGAGCGCGGCTTCGACGATTTTGACGTGAAACTGGGTGGAATCGAAGTTGGTGGCGATGCGTGTCGGTTCGCCGAGGACGGCCATCGGATCGTTGTAGATTGAGGCAGAGCCGAAGGCTGCATTTTGGCTGATCAACTCTGCCGCATAGGGACTGCTAGCCAGGGCCGCCGACCCCAAGCCAAGGAAGGCGACGGCCGTTGCCAGCGCGCTCGGCACCCTCTTTCGGTGGCGCAAAACAAGAGGCATGGCAGTTGCTAACAATAACAGCGTGATGCTGGCCGGCTCGGGCACCGCGTAGACCGTGATGGCGTTGCTCTGAAAGTAACCTAAGTAAAGCTCACCGGTCGCATGATTGAAATTCCAGTAAGGCGACTGGAAAAAGTCAATCGTATCTTGCGGGCTGGCGATTTTGCGGAGGACACTGCCGGCGGAGATCGGCGTGATGGGCGGCGTGGCTTGTGGGTTGGCGAGTACGTCGGTGATGGCCGCGGCATCGACGAGGGCCGCGTAGCCGAAGTCGCCCGAGTTGCCGAAGAAATCTGCCCCGCCGACGAGGAGATTACCAGAGCCATCGAAGCCAAGCGGCGTGGCGGAGAGCAGATCCGCGATCGGTGTGCCAATTGCTTCGAAGTCGAGCGGCGAGTTGGTCGCCAGCGCGTTCTGCCAGGCTGAGGCCGCGAAGGCTTTGACCCAACCGGTGTCGCTCGAGCCGGTGCCGAAGCTGAAGCCGTTGCCGGTGTAAAGGTTGCCGGCGGCGTCGAACGCGATGCCGGCGGTTGCGCCGCCGACATTCGTAATTAGGGAGGTCACGACGGAGTTGGCGGTGTTGAGCACTTGCACGCCATTACCCGCCGCTGCGTTGGCGATGGCCAGCAATTGGTTGTCGATCCACTCTCCGTTGAAGTCCTGAATGGCGAAGCTGGTTGCGTCGGTAGGGTCGGCGGTGTTAAAGACGACCACCGAACCGTGACCATTGCTGCCGGCCGCGGCGCGGGTGCCATCAGGTGAGACGGCCAGGAACGAGGGGCCGAACGACAAATTGAAGCCGGGGATTGTGCCGAGGGATAAAAACGTGCCGCTCGCGGGAGCCGATTCGAGGGAGACGTGGGTGCCATTGAGCAGTAGCAACCGGCCATCGGGGAGCGGATCGAAAAGCACGTTGCCGCCCGACTCAGCGTTTGGCAGGGGCAAAGAAAATGTGCGGACTGGATGGTAATCGTGGATCCCGACAGCGAGAGCCTCGTGGGACGCGAGGGCCACGAGGAGCCCCCAGCAGCCAATAATTCCCCTCCGAATGGCGAAACGATTCATCAGCACAACTCCCATCTAGCGGCCGTGAATGCCGCTCGGCCTAGGCGCGAGGCCGCAAGAAAGCTGCTGTCCGCGCGGCGCGTTTGTTCACAGCAAACACGGGAGGCTGGGCAGAGCCAGCAGCATGCAATCGATCCGCGACTCGGAAGAAGTGCCCGCGGCAAAGATTGCGATGGAAGCCAGACCCGACCCGTCCAGATCGCGAAGACGGAAAACGGCGGCCCGACACACCTGCATCGGGCCCTTGCTCCGGGGCCGGTCTTCTGGCTTAGAACTCTCCACCGATCGCCTTCCCATCCCCGCCCAGGCGAAGACAGTGGCATTCGATCGGTCGAGCGATAGAAGCTATCGCAGCGTTCATTACAGCGGCGCGTCCGCGTCGGAATTTCACCGACTTCCCACCATGCAGCCGAGGCACTACGGCCCAGGCCCCAGGGGCAAACTGCCACCCAAGAGCGAGCGTTATCCTAACGAGTGTCGCCAAGGCATGCAAGGCCCTCGCGCTGCAGCCGAAAGTTTCCGCTCAGATTGCATTGACCGGAGCTGGCCAAAGAAATCTACCCCTCTCGCGGAAGGCCACAATCTGCTGGATCGAGTGCTCGCTTTTGCGAAGAATTGCTTCGGCTGTGTTGAAGGCGTTATGTGGAGTCAGGATGCAATCATCGCGCTCGGCGAGTGCCAGGGTTGCGGCGACTTCGGGATCGTTGCCGAGAGTGCCGTTGCGGAGCGATACCGCCAGCGTCGCTTCCTGGTCAAATACATCGAGCCCCACGCCGGACAACTGGCCCGCTTCGAGTGCCGCGAGCAGCGCTGTTGACGGGCTCAATTCGCCGCGCGATACGTTCACGAACACCGCCCCACGTTTCACATGCCTCCACTGGGCCGCGTCGAAATAGCCGCCGTTCGAGGAGTTAAGATCCATCGCCGAGACAACCACGTCGGCCTGCGGCAGCGCGGTGGCAATGTCGGTGTATTCGATGTCGGGACGAGATGGGTCACGGTCGACCCCCCGTACGTGCATGCCCAGCGCCCGGCCGATCTGGCAGACTTCGTGACCGATGTGCCCCACGCCGACAACGACCAGCGTACGGCCCGCACATTCGCTGCCCGTGATGCCGTCGCGATGGAAGCTGCGGAACTGCGCGATTTGCCGTGGCAGGCGACGCAAGAGGGCCATCCACATCAGCAGCGCCTGCTCCGCCACTGCACGGTGACAGTAAAGTGGCAGGTATCCCAGAGCCAGCGACGACTTCGCTGCTGCCGCGTAAGCCGTCAGATGGTCGTAACCAGTGCTGCGGCTGAGAATGGCATCGAGCTGGGGGGCCCAAGCGAGTGGGATCTGGGATTGAGTGCGGATCGAAATCAAGCGAGTCGGTGGCGATTTGTGGCCGGATTCCTGAATCGTCGCACCAGTGTAATGGGCCGAAATCGCGGGCGGCAGCAGGCTGCGGAGGGCGTCGGCTTCTTCTTCGAACGCTTCGTAAAAATAGACATCGGTCATGCCAACGATTCTGCCCGATCGGGCGGGATGCAGCAAGTTCACCGCGGGGCGCGGGACGCGCAGATCGGCCAATACACGCCCAATTGGGAGGCTTGCAACCATCTTGCGCACGATTTTTCGCACCGCGATTCTCGCCAGCGCGGTGCGAATCAGGTAGGATGGATTTCGGCTGAGCAAAGGGCAGCAGCGCAAGAGGGAAGAGGCAATTGTTATCGCAACTAAAAATTAGGCTCTGGTTATCGTTAGCGCTGCTTTGTGTTGCCCGGCTTGCATCGGCCGACGCCTTCGATCCGCCGCCGACGTATTACAACACGGCGACTGGCAGTGGGGTGACACTTAAGGCACAATTACAAGACATCATCGATAACCACACGGTGCGTTCTTACGACGATGCCAGATTCATCCTGCAGGTGACGGATGCCGACCCGGCGCAACCAGGCCACATGATCGTGGTGTACGATCGAGTGTCAGAAAATGTCGCCGAAATCAACCCCGGCGGATTAATCCCCGGCTGGGATGGCGGCATGACTTGGAATCGTGAGCATACCTGGCCGCAAAGCCGCCAAGTTGGTAGTAGCGGTCCTGACCAATCAGACCTGTTCAATCTACGGCCGAGCTTTCCCGGTAGTAACAGTGATCGTGGCAATCTAAATTTCGGTGGTGCTTTCGGCAGTCGGCCGGGCGGGAAAATGTTTGGCGCGCTCAACGATGGGGGCACGGTCTGGTATCCGGGCGATGCCGACGCAGGCATGATTGCCCGGCAGGAATTCTACATGGCAGTCCGCTATGATGGCTCAGATGCCAATACGACTAATTTGGAGTTGTTCGCCGGGAACCCGGCGGAGTCTCAAGGCTTGGGCAACTTGACACGAATGATCGAGTGGCACTTTGCGGCGCCGCCCGACGACTTCGAACGCCGCCGCAATCAAATTATTTTTGACGACTATCAGCACAATCGCAATCCGTTCACCGATCGCCCGGAGTTGGTCTGGTCGATATTTGTCGATCAAGCGAACGACAGCCGGATCGCAATTGCTGGTACGACGGTGGGTGCAGATGGTGCTTCGACCCGAGAAGTCGACCTGGGGCGTGTGTTTGTCGGTGGGGCCGTGCTTGCTGCTCAATCGTTGACGCTCAATAAGACTGGTATGGATGGCACCTATTTTGAGGTCACGACCTCGGGCGCGGCAACCAGTTCCCTCGCAGGGCGGTTCAATGCCTTCCGCACCAATCAGAGCGATAGCAAAAGCATCGAGGTGGGGCTCAACACAAACACTAGCACGGCCGGTTTGCGCAGTGGTACGGTGACGATCGACAATCTTGACATTACGACCGGCGGTGGCGCGGGACGGGGCGCCAGCGATGCGAACGATGTGTTCGATGTCAGCCTGACGGTGCTTCACCATGCGACACCTTCGTTCTCGGGCGGTAGCGAACTGACAACACTGTTTCACGATTTTGGCAGTTTTGTCGAGGGGGCTGTCTCTCCCACGTTCAGCTTCGACGTGTTCAATTTCGGCATCCTGGCTGCGTTTACTGCCGATCTGGACTTCGACAGTCTCGTGCCTGCGGGCGACGCCAGTTCATTTCTGACGAACTTATCGCCAGCGGCGGGAGCATTAACGCTTGCCGGGGGCGCGAGTGCAAATTTCGATGCGCTCATCAGCACTGCGACCGCGGGCGAATTCGCAGCAGCCTACACACTTTGGTTCTCCGATGAAGACCTGCCGGGAGCGCTCACTAAGTCGCTCTCGCTGGTCCTCGTAGGCGAAGTGACCATGGCTGGCGATTTTAACTTCGATGGCTCCGTCGATGTGGCAGATTACTCGGTGTGGCGCGACGGGCTCGGCTCGACCTTCGTAGCGGAAGACTTCGAACTCTGGAAGGCAAACTTCGGTCGAATTGCCGGTGGAGTAGGTGCCTTCACCGGTGCGGCGGCGAGTGTCCCTGAGCCAGCAACTTGGCTGCTTGTGCTGCCCGCGATCACGACGCTGGGCCGGCGAAATCGCTGTTTGAGGGGCAGCGCCCTTTAGCTAAGCCTTGGAAATCGACGATTCGACTACGCGCCAAACTTGCCCAATCGCCCCGCGTTTGCCAGTGCGAGCGACATGATGTACTTGGCTTCGAACTGGCCCAGGCCTCCTCGCAGGCACTCGCTTTCGCCAAACGACTGGCAGTCGTCGGTGCGGCAATTCTTGGCGGCGATCAGCGTCGGCACCGGATGCCAACTGTGGCTGGCTAACATGCTCGGGGTGCTGTGGTCGCCAGTGACGACCAGCACGTCTGGCTGGAGAGCCATGATTCGCGGCACCGCGGCATCGAACTCTTCGGTTCGTTTCACCTTGGCCGCGAAGTTCCCGTCTTCGCCGCTCGAGTCGGTGTATTTGAAGTGGATGAAGAAGAAGTCGTACTGCGACCAGTTCTCTTCGAGTATCTGCATTTGTTCATCGAGTGTTTGCGGCTGGCCAAGGATCTCCATGCCCACCAGCCGCGCGAGGCCTTTATACATGGGGTAGACGGCGATCGCCCCAGCACGCAGGCCGTACACTTCTTCGTAGCTGGGCAGATTCGGCTTGCCTGAGACGCCGCGGAGTGTTAGTCCGTTTGCCTTAGGTTGACCATTAAGAATGGCACACGCCTGTTTGACAAACTCACGGGCAACCTCGACGGTCTTTTCGCTGTCTTGGTGGGACGCCGTCGGATCAAGCGGCGGCACACCAGTCCGCTGCGGGTCCGTATCGTGCATGTGCCCACCAAGGCCCGGTCCGCGGAAGACGATCACAAAGCGATGCTCCTTCACCGGCTCCACGAAAATCTCGATGCCAGGAATTTTCACTTCGCGGAGCTTGATGGCCAAAGGAGCACTTTCTTCTGTCGGAATGCGGCTCGCGCGGCGGTCGCTGATGTTGCCCGCCGCGTCGAGCGTGCAGAAATTGGCGCGAATCGCCACGTCCCCAGCTTGCAACGGAAAGCCGATGCCTGTGGCCTCCAGCGCTCCGCGGCCAATAAGGAACTTGATTGGGTCGTAGCCAAACAAGCCCAAGTGGCCCGGACCGCTGCCGGGGCTGATGCCAGGCAACACGGGGATGCTGCCGCCGCAGACGCCGATTTTGGCCAGCGCGTCGAGGTTGGGAGTGTGGGCGGTTTCAAGCTCGGTCTTGCCGCCAGGCTGCTGCGGCAAGCCACCCAGGCCGTCACCGACGTACATGACGATCTTGGTGTCGTTCTTGACGTGTAGTTCGCGTACTAGGTTTTGAATATCCATCGTGCAGGGGCCAGGGGTCAGGGGTCAGGGTGAGTTGGCGTTGGCGGCAACGACGATTCGCCCACGTTCAACACTGCTGTCGTAGACCATCTATCGTCGCAAAAATGCGGCGTTTCGCAAGGGCATGGTCCGGCAGCCCCTAGCTGGCGAGTGCAGTCCGGATACAATTGTTAGTTTGACGATTTAATGGTTGGTTTTACTGCATTTCTATACCGAGCTGAGGAGATTCGTCCTTGCGGGCGACGCAAACAAAGCATCATGTCTACGTCGATCTCCTGGTTCGGCCACAATGCGTGGTCGATCGAAACGGCTGGTAAGACCGTGCTGGTAGATCCGTTTCTTGACGAGTCGCCGACCGCGCCACTGAACTCGGATGAGGTCAAAGCGGACTACATCCTGCTTTCCCACGGGCACGGCGATCATGTGGGCGACACGGTGAAAATTGCCCAGCGGACCGGGGCGACCGTGCTGTGCAATTTTGAAGTTGGCGCTTGGCTCCAAGGCCAAGGCGTCGCCGAGACGAAGGTGATTGGCATGAACCCTGGCGGCGGCATTCAGCAGCCGTTTGGGCATGTAAAATTTACGATTGCCCATCATAGTTCGAGCATGCCCGATGGCAGCTACGGCGGCGTACCAGGCGGGTTTCTGCTGAAGCTCGATCGAGCCCGCGTTTATTTCGCGTGCGATACCGCGCTGTTTCTCGACATGAAGTTGATCGGCAGCGGAGGCCTCGACCTCGCGGTGCTGCCGATCGGCGATCTTTATACAATGGGCCCCGACGATTCGCTCGACGCGATCAAGTTACTGAATCCCAAACGGGTCGCCCCCTGCCATTACAACACCTGGCCGCCGATCGCCCAAGACGTCCGGGCCTGGGGCGAACGGGTTCGTTCACACACTGCCGCCGAGCCGATTGTGCTCGCACCGGGCGACACATTCGAGTTCTAGTTCAGTAGCCAATTTTCGGCCGTTTCAGCCGATTTTTGAATTTGTCGGACTACCATCTCAGCGACCGACCGGTCATAATTTGGCGGGTGTGTTTGAATTAAATGAGAAAGAGGTAATTACCATGCGTTTTGCATTTTCCCACCGTTGCCGTTTGTTGATGGTCGTCCTTGGTTATGGAGCTCTCTCCGCAGCGACGGTGCAGGCGGAGGGCCCGCTGCGCTGGAAGCTCAAGGCGGGCGAGGCGCTTCGGCATCAGATGAAGCAAGACATGAACATGAAGATGGATGCGGGCCCGGCCGGCAAGCTGACGACCACCGCCGTGCAGACAATGGATATGAGTTGGAATGTGAAGAACGTTACGGAGAATGGCGACGTGATCATCGAACAGAACATCGACCGCATTCGGGTCAAGATGGCCGCTCCGGGTGGGCAGGGCTTTGAGTACGATTCGGAATCCGAGGAGCCCGCGGTGGGCGTGGCAGCGATGGTCGCCCCGGTGTTCGAAGCGATGACGCTCGGCTCCTTTGAATTCAAGATGTCGCCCCGCGGCGAGATCAGCGACGTGCAGGTCTCGAAGGAGTTGATCGAGGCCATCAAGAACGCCCCGGGCGGCGATACAGGAGGCGAAGACAAGGCCATCGAGCAGTTCAAGTCGATGGTTTCTCAGGTCGCCTTTGTGCTGCCCGAAGAGGCGCCCCAGCCAGGCAAACAGTGGACGACAAAAATTGCCGTTGTCAATCCCGCGGCTGGAAATCAGTCGGTCGAAACGACTTACACGTTCGAAGGTTTCCGCGAAGTGGACGGCATCACCTATGCCGTGATCAAGCCCTCGATGAAGATGGAACTCGCCGGCAACCCGATGATGGATATGAAAATCAAGGAGCAGACGACATCTGGCGAGGTGCTGTTTAATGTGGCCTCGGGTCGCTTGGGCTCGATGGAGATAGATCAGGCCATCACGCTCGACATCATCGCTGCCGGCCAGACTATGCCGGGCACGATCGACCAGAAAATTGAAGTGCAGGTGACGCCTATCGAAGCAAGTCTCGACGCTAGCGCCGAAGAGCCGGCAGCCGCAGCGGCCAATTAGCAGCGGAGCTTGCTCCGCGCTTACTTCACTGGATTCGGTTTTTTGCGGACCTGAATCTCGTCGCCCGCGACGCGGACTTCAAACGTGTCGACCGAGAGGCGTGGATTGTCGGCCCATTTTCCGTTGCACGTGTTGAACCGCCAAGCGTGCCAGGGGCAGGTCACGAGGCCCTCTTCATCGAGATAGCCAGACCCGAGCGACGCGCCCATATGGGGGCACAGGTCGTCGATTGCCAGATAGCGGCCCTGGTGATTGAACACCGCGACCAGCCGCTGGCCCACCTGGAACGACGCCCCCTCGCCCTCGGGAATTGCGCCGACCTTGGCGACGGTGATGAATTCAGCGAAAGGCTCGTGATGTGGGAGCTCTTCGGCCATGATGTGCGGGAGAGTTTGGAGGCTACGGCAACTGCGGGAGAGTGTGTAGAATAATAAAAATCGCCCGCGCCCAACAGGTGGGCGGAGTTGGGCGTTTCCTTCCACTTCCACAGGACGTTTTCCGCGTGACTACCCCTTCCCCTCCGCTCTCGCTCAACGACTTTCAGCGGATGATCCGCGAGATGTATTTGGAGAAGGACCTCGCGCGCGGTATCGACGGCACATTCATGTGGCTGATGGAAGAGGTCGGCGAACTGGCCTCTGCGCTACGCGAAGGGTCGCCCGAGGAGCAGGCGATGGAGTTTGCCGATGTGCTGGCCTGGCTGACCACGATCGCTAACGTGGCGGGGATCGATCTGGCTGCGGCGATCCAGCAAAAGTATGGTGCTGGTTGCCCCGGTTGCGGGCAGCTTGTATGTACTTGCGATGACGCGGGAAAGCCGTGAGCGAGTTGGTTCTCATCATGCGAACGAAGTTAGCGTATTGGCGACAGATGCTCAGCGTATTGGTGGCAATTTCGTGTGGGGGACAGGTTCTGGCGGCCGATGATGCAACGCCAAAAATCGTTGACTGTCGGATTGGTTTTGACGGCATGTTCAAAGTCGGCCATTGGACGCCGGTGAGCGTTTCAATTTCTGGCGAACCTTCGGCGGCGCTGCGTGTCGCGGTAACCGCGGCCGACAGCGACGGCGTCGACATGACGGTGTCGGCCCCGCTACTACTTGACCAGCATCCGAACGGATTGCTCGGGTCCGCGGTCGCCTACACCAAAGTGGGCCGACTGGGCGGCAATGTACGCGTAAAGCTCATCGACGAGGATGGCCGCGTGCTCGATCGTGTGGAACTCTCGACGGTACGCGGTGGATTCCGCGGATCGAAGTTTATCCCGCTGCCAGCGACGGGCAAGCTGTTGTTGCAGCTAGGTGGCGGTTCGCTGGGAGTAGTCGAAGCGATTGCCCAACAAGAATCGGCGGACGGATCACTCCTCCACGGAGCGGTTCAATTGCCTCGGCTCGCCGAACTGCCTTCAGATTGGTTTGGCTACGAAGCGGCTGATATCGTCGTATTAGCTACCGCCGACCAGAATTTTTGCGTGCAACTGGTCGCCGACCAAGCGCGATTCGAGGCCCTACGTAAATGGCTCGAACTGGGCGGGCGGCTCGTCGTCGCCAGTGGGCGCACGGCTCCTGAGTTACTGGCCGTAGAGAAACCACTCGCAGAGCTACTGCCGGGCACATTCGAAGAGTTGGTTCGCCTGCCGCAAACGCAATCGATCGAGAGTTTCGCCGGTAGCGTGGAGCCCATCGGCCAACGCGGCGTGCCGCAGAATCTCGCGGTGCCACGGCTTGTCGACGTGCGCGGCCGGGTCGAGGTCTATGGCCGCGGGAGCGACTTACCGCTGGTGGTGCGCACAGCGCGTGGTTTGGGTGAGTTGGTTTTCGTGGGCATTGATTTTACGGAGCCGCCACTGGCCGAATGGACGGGAAAACGAGCGTTTTGGAATACCGTCATTCGTCCCTATGGGACCGCGACCGATTTCAAAGACAGGCAACAGAAACTGGTGTCGCTGGGGTACGACGATTTAGCCGGGGCGTTGCGCCAGCGGTTGGGACGATCGTTTCGAAATGTCCAGGTCATCGGTTTTTCGATTGTCGCCGGATTGCTTCTCGGCTACTTGCTGCTGCTGGGGCCGCTCGATTATTTGTTTGTGGAGAAAGTCACCCGGCGGTCTGGATTTGCCTGGATCACCTTACCTTTGATCCTACTTGCTGTCAGCGCGAGCGCTGCGGCACTCGCGGGGGCAGCGAAGAAGACGGCCGGGCCACAGCTCAATCGAGCGGAGCTGGTCGATTTCGATCTCTCGACGCAGCGAGTCCGCGGCTTGTGTTGGTCGACTATCTACAGCCCCGACGCGCGGCTATTCGATGTTTCTGTTTTGCCGCAGTTGCCGGATGGGAAGGCCGTCGTCAATGCTCAGCTGCTGGTCTCCTGGCTGGGACTGCCCGGCAGCGGCTTGGGTGGCATGCACGCGGCAGGCTCGCCGATCGATGTCGCGGGAGTCGGCTACCAAGCTGTGGATCGCTTGCGTTCGTTGGTCGGTTTGCCCGTGCTCACCGCAGCCAGCAAATCATTACAAGCACAGTGGGATAGCAAAACACTGGCTGATCAGCCGCCCATAGTGGCCAAACTCGCCGTGGATGACGATGGCCTGCTCGTTGGTACGCTCAGCAACGAAACGAATTCGACGCTTACGAATTTATACCTGCTCTATGGTCAGTGGGGCTATCGGTTGGGCGAATTGCGCGCCGGCCGGCGGATTGAGATCGGTCCCCAGCTCAGCGCGATTCGTGTCAAGACGATCGTCACGCACCGCGTCCGGCCGGGATCAACTGCTGACCAAGGCGTGTTCTTTGCCGATCGGGCGACGGTGGACGAACTGTTGAATTTGATGATGTTTTTTGAAGCGGCAGGCGGCGAAGCTTTTGCCGGACTGCCAAACCGCTATCAAGCGAATTGCGATTTGAGCCGACTGTTGGAGCTTGATCGTGCGATTCTCGTGGCACGAGGCACCCACAGCGGCAGCGACTGGATTGATTCCACGACCAATGAGCCGCTCGCAACCGAACAAGCAGCATCGACAGCCGTCTACCGTTATATCCTACCGATCGAAAAAAACACCTCCGACCCCTGAGCCTTGACCCCCGACCTCTCGAACATGCTAGAACTCCGCGACCTGACGAAGAAGTACGGCGATTTGTTCGCTATCAAGTCGATCGGCTTGACGCTCGAACGTGGCGACGTGTTTGGCTTTATCGGCCCGAACGGCGCCGGAAAAACCACCACCATGCGGATCCTGGCGACGCTCTTAAATCCCACCTGGGGCGAAGCGTATGTCGGCGGCTATTCCATTTACACCAAGCCCAAAGAGATTCGCCGCATTGTCGGCTACATGCCCGACTTCTTTGGCGTGTACGACGACATGAAGGTGATCGAGTACTTGGAATTTTTCGCCGCCGCCTACCGCATCCGCGGACCGCAGCGGCGAAAAGTTTGCGACGATGTGTTGGAAATGGTCGAGCTGGGGTACAAGCGTGAGGCCTTGGTGACCAGTCTCTCCCGGGGCATGACCCAGCGATTGGGCCTGGCACGCGTGCTACTGCACGATCCGCAAGTGCTGTTGCTGGACGAGCCGGCGAGTGGCCTCGACCCACGGGCTCGCATCGAAATTCGCACACTGCTCAAGCGGCTGGGTGCCACCGGCAAAACGATCATGGTTTCGAGCCACATTTTGCCGGAACTGGCTGACGTGTGTAACAAGATCGGCATCATCGAGCGTGGCGAACTGATCGTCAACATGGCCGTGGCCGACGTAATGAAGCGCGTCCGGCCGCAGATGGTGCTGCATGTGGGGCTTGCTGGCAACCGCGAGGCAGCGGCGAAATTGCTGGAGAAACATTCGCTGGTCGACCGCGTCGAAGTGGGCGACAAACATCTTATCGTCACACTCGTCGACGGCCGACAAGATTACAGCGATCTGGCCAGTTCGCTGGTCAACGCAGGGCACAAGCTGACAATGCTCAAGGAAGATGAGATCAACCTGGAAACTGCCTTCATGGCCCTGACGAAGGGAATCACGTCGTAGAAGAGAGACAAGGAGACACGCAAGAATCGCAAAATCTCTTTGTCTCCCGGGTCTCTTCGTCTGCTTGTCAAAATCCCACCGGCCCTTGCCAGTCGGCGGCCGATTTCGGATACTTGTATTCTCGGAAGGTGGAGCCGATTGCGGGAACTTTTCCCCCCCTCGGCCCTGACTCTTCTACCATAGTCCTCGCCCCCATCGTCTAGCTGGCCCAGGACACCGCCCTCTCACGGCGGCGACAGGGGTTCGAATCCCCTTGGGGGTAGTGATTGCTGTTGCCGAGGTCTGTGGCCTCGGATTTCTGCGTCGAAGCCGACCTCAAAGAGGTCGGCTACAGGTTTTTCAACGGGCTAAACTATGTCGCACAGGCTCTTAACGCACTCCGTCGCCGCCCGAGTAGCGCTGCAATAGGTAGCCTATCGTAAAGATGCCTACTCCCACAAAGAGAAACTGCAGCATCACCTTCAGATCGATCGCGTTGCTTAATTGAGCCATCATCGCCAGTGGCAGAATCACCAGTGCCGCCAGCTGCAGCAATCTTCCCAGTTTGAACATGTCGAGCACGTTACCACCTGCCGCTGGGCGCGACAAGTGCCCTCGCTAGCGTGAACGGGGGAAGCCGTTTAGGATGTCCTCCATGCACGGAGACAGCATGCAGGCCCCACCAGCAGTCGACACCAAGACTCAGCCACAGAGCGGGCTTTGGCGAACGGTTGTGCTCGTTGCCCGGGCGCTGCGACTGCGCTGCCCAGCCTGCGGCAAAGGAAAGCTTTTCTCCGGCTCCTTCACCATGAACGAGGCCTGCCCAAGTTGTGGCCGCAAGATCGATCGCGGCCCGGGTTATTTTCTCGGGTCGATCTACTTCAACTACGGCGTGACGGCGATGCTAGTGATCGCCATGTTCTTTGGCATCTTCTTCAGTGAAGTGCTTACGGACAAGCAGTCGCTCGTGCTCTTGAGCGTGTTCGCGCTGATATTTCCTGTCTGGTTCTTTCGCTACGCGCGGGCACTCTGGGTCGCTTTCGATGAAAAGTGGGATCCGACGTCCGCGCCGTCGGCCCCGCCAGACCCCCACCCACTTCAACTAGAGGAAAAAAATCGCGGATGAACACCGATGGACGCCGATGTTGGTTATCAATTCGCAATCGAATCGTTCGGCGCGTCCGGCTTCATCGATCCTGCCACTGTTTAGCCGGGTTCATTCGCGGTTCCCACGATTCCGAACTTAGCGCCATAAGCTTAACATGAACGACCAAGAAGTTACCCGCCGCTTTCCGCGTTCGCACACTTACAACGTTGACTGGATCCGCGAAGGCGGCATGGGTAGCCATCCGCTCTGGCTGGCCGAGTGGCTCAGCCAGTCGCTCGACCTGCAGCCCGGCATGCGGGTGCTCGACCTGGGCTGCGGCAAAGCCAAGTCGTCGATCTTCCTCGCCCGCGAGTTCGGCGTGGAAGTCTGGGCCGCCGACCTCTGGGTCTCACCGAGCGAAAACTACGAACGCATTCGCGACGCCGACCTGCTTACCGCGGCATCCAACGGTGGCCGCGTGATCCCCCTCCGCGCGAACGCTCACAACCTCCCCTTCGCCGCCAACTACTTCGACGTCATCACCGCCCACGACTGCTACTCGTACTTCGGCACCGACGACCTATACTTGAACTACCTTGTTCAGTTCGTCAAACCGGGCGGCGAGATTGGCATCGTCGGCGCCGGCCTCGCCCAGGAACTCCCCGTCCCGCCGCCCGAGCATCTCCTCCCCATCTGGTCACAAGACTTCTTCTGCCTCCACAGCGCCGACTGGTGGCGCCAGCACTGGGCCCGCACCGGCATCGTCACCGTCGAACTGGCCGACAGCATGCCGAACGCCACTGAAGTCTGGACCCACTGGCAACGCACGAACACGCCCGACAACGTCACCGAAATCAACGCCGTCGACGAAGACGCCGGCCGCTACCTCACCTACAACCGCATGACCGCCCGCCGCAACGAAGGCGTCGAACTCCAACCCTACTGCTGGCCCGACGGCTCCTTCTCGCTCCCGCATGCGTATGAGCCAAAGGAGATCGCCGCTTCGGGTGGCAATTTGCCATAACCGGGAAACACATCCCGACACTTTGATTTATTCACCTTTGATTAACTTTGGCCGCCATTCGTCTTTCACGCGAATCAAAGCGTCGAATGGCAAACACCGATCCTTGCTTAAGGCGACTCCCCGCGGGGGATGGTCCGTAGTCGAAGGCCGCTTGACAGCCATTCGGGCGACCGCAAGTTCCACGTGGCTCCAAAGTCGGGTCGGACCCCTTGGTGCACTTCGGAGGCTTTCGCTGACGTCGGATCTATTCCGCTGCCGGCGCATCGCCCACAGGGAAGTCCCCCGACGACGGAGCCCAACCCATCGCAGTCGTAGCACAGGGAAGAGACCTGCTCGTTAATGAGGCAAGCGTCGCCACGATCGGTGCAGTTTTCGAGCGTAGGGCCCACGGACATCGAAGAATTCCCACCGCCTGCGGATGAGCAGGAATTGCGCGCAAAACATATGCCAGCAGGAAGCCGAGAACAGATGCCGCCGTCCTAGCTCGGGCAGATACCCTTCGTTCGGACGCATCCGGCGACATTCCGCGCGGTACGATTGGCTTGTTAGCCAATCCGCTGCGACGGTCGCCTCACTTGGCCATAGGGGCTTGGTCCTAGGTCGTTGCGTCGCTGGCCGCGTCAGCTTGCTGCCGATCTTTTGCCCGGCGAACCGACAGAAACGCCAGATAGCCGAAGCTGCCAAGGATGATGTACGGCATCGACATCATGAACAGGATGCTGTAGTAGAAGCCGGCCGCGACTGAACTATGATGCGGATCGCTGGCGTCGAGGCCTTCTTTGCAGGTCGGGCAGGCCGACGCGAGGGTCGCCAAAAAAGCGACCACGGCGAGGGCAGCGATCCAAGTTTGCCAGCGGGGAGCAGTTTTCATCGTCGTTATCTTTCATCGGCCAACCACCGCATTGTAGATCACCAATCCGCCGGCGGCCAGAGGTGATAGAGCATGAAATAAACCACCACGCCCGTGATCGAGACATACAGCCAAATCGGATACGTCCAGCGGGCCAGCCGCCGGTGGCGAGCCCGATAAACCGCCGCGGGGACTGTCCACTGTTCGTTTCCGTCCAGCCTGTCCTGCATTTCGAAATCCGCGGAAAAAAGGGGACTGTCCTTCGCAGCGCAGCACCCCGTGGCCCGCAGTCCAAGATAAATTGTCCAAATCGCCAGCACGGGCACCGTGGCCGCCAGCACCACGTGCGACAGCAGAATGGCCAGGTAAATGTAGCGGATTGTTCCCGGCTGGGTGAACTTCACGCTGCCCACCTGATAGTGATACCACAGGTAGCAGCCGAGAAAGACAATCGACACAGCAAACGCACTGAGCATCACCCTTTTGTGTGCCAGCACACGGCCCTGTTTGATCATTACGAGGCCGACGACCAACAGGACCGCAGCGACGGCGTTGAGCGTCGCATTCACGTGGACGAGCGGATGAGCGGCGGCCAAGAGCGTCATTTACGTCGCGTTCTTCTCCGCCTCGCCGGCGTCCGGTTTGTCTTTCGTCGCGGCCAGGTCGTTCGGCGACTCTTCGGCCAGGCATTCCAGTAGCCGCTCGTGTAGCCGTTGGCATTGGCTCTTGCTCGTGGCGTCGTACATGCCACGGATTTTGCCGGTCTTGTCGACCACAATCGCGTAGTCTTGATGTCCTTTGCGGGTCAGTGCGACGTTCATTCCTTTGGCAACCCGCTTGGTGTAATCGAGGTCTGCGCGGGCGAAGAGCCAACGCTCGGGATCGGCGTCCCACCGTTTGGCGTACTCGTTGAGTGCCTCCACCGTGTCGTTATCGGGATCGCAGGTGATGCTCACCCAGGTGACGTCCTTGAGTTCGGGCAAATTGTGCATGAACTTAATGTTCTGGTTGAGCCGGATGCAGTTGCCGGGACACGTGGCAAAGAAATAGGTCGTCACCCAGACTTTGCCCTTCATGTCTTCGGTGCGGAATGGCTTGCCACTTCGCTCAGTGAGTTCGAACTCGGTGAGGGGCGGGCCGACTTCGGTCACGGCAATCGCTTCGCCGCGCGAACGTTCAAACTGGCGAACTTGCCACCACTTGAAAGCGCTGTAGGCGGCCACCAGCAAAATCGCGACGGCGATGAAGTGGGGCACCATCGAGCCGGGTTCCGGCGGCGGTGTGGGTTCAGTCGAATCGTGCTTCGTGTCGTTCATAGCAAGTCTCCTCGAGATCGCGTGGCGGCGATCCGGCAAGCGGCCACAAACATCACCGCTGCGAAGGCCAGCGTGATCGCCCAGCAGAGACCTAATCCCGGTAGCTTCAATGCGGCGTCGCCCACTACACCTTCAGAATATTGTAGGTAGTGACGCAATCCGGCCACCCCATAGGTGAGCGGGTTGAGCCGCACGATCCAACCCAGCCAACCCCCAACATCCATGGGAAAAAACGCTCCCGAGAGGAGCCACATCGGCAGCAGAAAAACACTCATCACTGCATGGAAACCTTGTGTCGAATCCATCCGCCACGCCAGAAGAAAGCCCAGCGCCGTGAGCGCGATCGAAATCGCGAACATTAGCACGACAGATGCCACAAGGCCCACGGGAGTCGTGTGGACGATTTCGACCCAGCCGAGCCATGTCGTCAGCCAACCGAGCAGCAGAAAAATCAAACCCTGTAACATGGCGATGGCCGCCCCGCCCAAAATTTTTCCCAGCACCATCGACCACCTCGGAATCGGCGCGACTAGCACGCCTTGGAGAAAGCCTTCGCGGCGATCTTCAATGATCGAGATCGTGGCGAAGATGGCGGTGAACAGCAGGATCATCACCAGCGTACCCGGAAAAAAGTGGGCGTAGTCCAGCCGGTTCGAGCTGCCGAACGTGCTCGAACCAAGCCCCGCACTAAACAGTAGCCAGAAAATGATCGGCTGCCCCAGCGCGCCAAACACACGATTTCTTTGACGGAAGAACCGCACCAGCTCGCGCTCGGCCAGTGTGCCCACCACGGGCCAGGCACTCACGGTATCGTCGGTAGATGTCGATTCGATCATTTGCGTTTGCCAGTTGGTTCGGCGGCGGGTGCTTCGTTCCAAAAACGATGGCCGGTAGTGTGGATGAAGACATCCTCGAGCGTCGGCTTGCCGAGCGTGATGGCGTCGATGCGATCGGGGAACGCCTCGACAAGCTGCGAAATCCAGCGGTGACCATTGGGCTGCTCCAGCCGCACCGTGCCATCGATCACCGCCGCGGAGCAAGTAAACCGCTGCTCGATGTCGGCGGCCAATTGTTCCGGGTCGGCCGCCCGAATGGTGATCGCATCGCCGCCTACTGCCGCTTGCAGTGTTTCTGGTGTGTCGAGCGCTACCATCTCGCCGCGATGCATGATGCCGATTCGGTCGGCCCGCTCGGCCTCTTCCAACAGATGCGTGGTGAGCATCACCGTTACGCCGGCTTCGGTACGCACCTGTTCCAAGTACTGCCACAAGTCGCTGCGGGCACCGGGGTCGAGGCCGGTCGAAGGCTCATCAAGCAACAACAGCTGGGGCCGATGCAGCATGGCTTGGGCCAGCTCCACCCGCCGGCGCAGCCCACCGGAGAGCGTCTCCACGAGGTTGCGGCGGCGTTCGAAGAGGCCCATGCGGCTGAGCACCTCGTCGGTCCGCAGTCGCAGTTCGCGGCCTGCGAGGCCATAGAGCCGGCCGTGGTGCCGGATGTTCTCCAGCACGGTAAGCTTTTTGTCGAGGCTGGGGGCTTGAAACACCACGCCCATCCGCCGACGAATGGGGTTCTGCTCGAATCGCAAATTGAAGCCGAAGACGTTCACTTCGCCGCGCTGCGGAGCAATCAGCGTCGAGAGCACGCGGAAGAGCGTCGTCTTGCCGCTGCCGTTCGGGCCCAGGAGCGCAAAAATTTCGCGCTCCGGCACAACAAGTGACAAATCGACGATCGCCACATGCTCGCCATAGCGATGGGCAAGATGCGAGATTTCAATGGCTGGCACGTCAGACATATTAGATTCGGCTTTTCCGGCCAACAACTTCTACACGCGTCGGCCGGATTCACGAAGCGTCAGTCGGTGCGAAATGCGTTATTGGAGGTCCGCCGGCGAATGTTTTTTTACAGCTTGTTCGTCGAGCAACTTGAGCACGGAATTTTCCACAGCAGGCTTGTTGGCAGCGAACATCCAACGATCGCGCGAGTACCACGCCCAGCCGTTGTCTTGCCGCAGGCCGACATCGGGAACTAACATCAATAGCAAAAAGATGGACATGCAACTGGCGGGTATCGTCAGCACCCACTTCCAATTGGCTTCCCACAGCAAGTGCATAAAGAACATAATGACCAGCATCGCCTTGGTACAGGAGACAGCCATCATGAAAGCCCACGCCACCTCTTTGGAAAAGGGCCAATAGCTCGAATACGTGAAGAACGACATCCCGGTCAGCACGCACAGCGCCGCAAATACGGCGAGGTACTGCATGATCCCACCATGCGTGTGGTCGTCCGGGTGATCGGCGAGCATGTCAGCCAGGTGCGATTCGTGTTGATGACCGTGATCAGACATAGTCAGTGTTCTCCAGAGAAATGATCTTACTGCGGCTAGCCAAGATGGGTCATGATTTAGCCCGGCCATTTTGGCCGGACGCATTTAGAACAAATACAACAGGGGAAACAGGAAAATCCACACCAGATCGACAAAGTGCCAGTACAATCCGATGTTTTCGATCAAGCCGATTTGTGTGCGATTGAGTGTGACAAACAGCATCAAGAAAAACACAATCAATCCAACGAGCACGTGGATCGCATGGAAACCCGTAAGCAGGAAATACGTGCTAGCCCACAAGCCGCCACCGGGAATCATGACCGGCAACCGCAGCCACGAGTGTACGTCATTGAGGCCGTGAGCGTGCCCGCTGTCATGGTCGCCCAGAGCGTGATCTGCGGCAGCGGTTTGGTCATTCTGCTGGAAGGCCACCAGGTGCAGCGGTGCTGCTTGCAATTGAGCAGTCGACGCCCCGATGTCGAAAGCCTCACCGACCGGGCTCTCTTCCTCATACTGCGGGGGATAGATGGCAAAGGCCAATCGCAACATCAAAATTCGCCACTCAGGGGAATCTGGGTTTTCCCGGGCAGCCGTTTCAGCGGGTTCGAGCAAGTCGCGGCTGATTTGATCGATGACCGCGAGTTTTTGTTCGTCTTCAGCAGTGCGCGGGGTTTTCGGCTCGATCTCGGCCCGTAGATCTAGCAGGCGCTTGCGAATTGCCGCAGCATAATTGAGGTCTGCCTTTTCGTGAATCTGCCCATGAGGATTCTGTGGATACAAGCCATGATCAAATTTCGCTAGATATTCGTAGCCCTTCACACCGAGAAATACACAACCCAGAAAAAACGTCACCAAAACCCAGCCCTTGGCTTCGGAAGCGCGGTTCCGTTTGGCGGCTTCCAAAGCCAGCACGATCGACACGCTCGAACAAATCAGCACAAAAGTGTTGAAGGCGCCGATTGGCTCGCTGAGATGCACGTCGTGCGGCTTGGGCCAGGCCACGGCACCAAACCGCAGCACGATGTACGTGCCAATTAGGCCGGCAAAAAACATGATTTCCGTCGAGAGAAACAGCCAGAGGCAGGCTTTGCCATTGGAAATGGGCAGCGCAGGCTGGTATTGGAGCATCGGCGGATGATGGGAATGTTCGCTCATGGGGAAGAGGTCAGAAGTGAGAGGATCAGATAAACACTTGAAAGGCACTAAATACTACACGGCCACCATTACCAACAGGCCCATCCAGCAGGTTAAATAAACCAAGCTCGCGCGAAGCAGCCAACGGGCCGATAGTTCGTCGCGCCGCGCGAGAAATGCTGCGGCGGCTGCCGCTTGGAGGGTGCCCAAAACGACCGTCCAAAAACCATAAATCACCGGGCTCCCCGCCGCTGGCGAGAGCGCTGGTACAAGACTTACAGGAATCAGAGCGATGGCCGCAATCATCGCCTGAGCTGCGGCCCGCAGGCCCGTAGGATCGACGACAGTGAGCATCTTCTGACCGCCGCGGGCGTAGTCCTCGCGATAGAGCCAAGCGATCGCCATGAAATGCGGAAATTGCCAGAGGAACATCGCTGCCACCAACGACCAGGCGCGCATGTCGATGGCAACACCGGTCGCCGTCCAGCCAATCAGTATGGGTAACGCCCCGCTGACTGCGCCGACCGCCGTATTGAGCGGCGTGCGGGTTTTGAGCGGCGTGTAGATGGCCACATAGACAAGCCACGTAGCCATGGCCGCACCAGCTGTCAGTGCGTTCACAAAGACGAACAACTCGAACACACCGCCGGCCAGCGTCAGCAGGCCGAATGTCAGCACCTGTCCGACGGCCAGCCGGCCAGTGGGCAGAGGGCGGTTGGCGGTGCGTCGCATGCGACCATCAGCGGTTGCTTCGAGCCATTGATTGAAAGCTCCCGCACTCGCCGCCACCAGGGCCGCACCAAACAACGTGTGTCCGAGTACCAAAGCATCGACACCTCGCGGCGAAGCCAAATGAGCCGCGACCACGACGGTCACTAATTCCAGCATCACGATCCGTGGTTTCGTGAGCTCGAGATAATCGCCGATTCGTGTGAGCCAGTTGGTGCGCTCGCCAGCCCAGGTGGCGGGAGATGCGCCGGCGTTGGAAGAAATCCGGGTCATGTGGCCACCCCGATCTTTCCGGTATTCGGCGGAGTCAGGCTTACCGAATCTCCCGCGGACATTCGCCAGGCGGTCAGCGCAATGGCGACTGCTGTACCCAACAGCAGCGAACCGACTGCGACGTGTGCGGTGATGATGTGCGTTTCCAGCCAACCATCAGCCTGAATGGTGTAAGCGTCGTGGGGTGCCCACGATGCTGCCCAAGCAGGGACGGCGAATTTGACGATCCATGTCCCCGCCCCGAGCAGCACTTGTAGCGTGATCAAGCACACCAGCGAGAGCACTAACCAGTTCAGCGGCCGCGCCGTGCGAAAGTGGCGCGCGACCAGCCCAGCCAGTAGCAGCACGTGCAGCACCAGCACTCCGGCCATGAATAGATGAAATCGCACGGCCAAAATGAATGCTGCCGGTTCGCTATCGACGGGCACATGCCGCAACACGGCGCCAAATACAAGCTGCAAATATACCAGTATACTCGTCACCACGGCAATCCAACGGACCATGCTCCACGCCGAGTTAGCACGGAAGCAGGGATTGACAGCCTGCGACCAACTGCTCGATGTGAAAACTACCATCGCCACGGTAAGCGCGAAGAACAGCGGTCCGGTGCAGCCGTGCAGCATCGCCAGCGTTCGCTCATCGAAGAGGACTCGCATCCCGCCCAGCAGGCCTTGGAAAATCACCAAGGCGAGCGCGGCCAAGCTCAAATGCCGCAGCCAGCGCCGTTCACAGGATATCCACAGCTCAATCACCAGGCCAATCGTTAGCATACCCACGGTTGCGCCCAGTAATCGGTGGCCATGTTCTACAAACAAATCCCACGGGCCAGCGAGCCACGATGGCCAAGGATAGAGGAACATGTTGTACCCGTAGGTGTTGGGCCAGTCGGGCACCGCCATGCCCGCGTCGGTGGTGGTCACCAGACCGCCGACCCACAAGAGTGGAAATGTCGCGCATGCGAGCACCACCGCCCAACGATGGGGCCAAGGGGAGCTCGTGTTCAATTGCGCGGATGGCATGGGTGTGTTGGTGTGTGTAGGGTGGGTCGAGTTCACGAGCCCCACCAAGTGCTCTAATGACCTGTTGGTGCCGATTGGGCGCCCGCTGGCGGCGGCTGAGTTTGCGGGTAGTAGTCGGTATCGACTTCCGGCGAGCCATATTCATAGGGGCCGCGATAGACGATCGGCTGGAAATCGAAATTTCCGTGGCCCGGCGGGCTTGGCGCCATCCACTCCAGCGAGTTGGCGTGCCAGGGATTGCGCCCCACCTTCGGACCGAAGAAAATGCTGTAGAAGAAATTCACGAAGAAGATGAGTTGTGTCGCCACCATCAAAATCGCGCACCAAGTCATGAACTGGTTGAGGGGCATAAGGTGACGGAAGGTTTCGTAATGATACGGATCGGCAAGCCGCCGCGGAAAGCCGACCATCCCCAATATGTGCATCGGGAAGAAGGTGCCGTTGAGGAAAAGGAACGTCAGCAGAAAGTGAACCTTGCCCCAGGTCTCGTTCATCTGGCGGCCGAACATTTTGGGGAACCAGAAGTAAATCGCGCCAAACACGCCCATCGCCGTGCCGGCAAAGAGCACGTAGTGGAAATGGGCCACGATGAAATATGTGTCGTGAATAAAAATATCGACTGGTGTCGCGGCCATGAAGATGCCCGACAAGCCACCGATGATGAACATCGACACAAACGACAGGGCGAACAACATCGGCGTGGTGAATTGAATCTTCCCACCCCAGATCGTACCTAGCCAATTGAATGTTTTAATGGCGCTGGGCAGCGCGATCATCATCGTGGCTACCATGAACGTCATGCCGAGAATCGGATTCATGCCGGAGACAAACATATGGTGCCCCCAAACGATGAAGCCTAGCCCCGCGATACCGCCAATCGAGTACACCATCGGCTTGTAGCCGAACAACGGCTTGCGGGCAAAACAGGCGATGATATCGGAAACCATGCCCATCGCCGGCAGAATCATGATGTACACGGCCGGGTGGCTATAGAACCAGAACAAGTGCTGCCATAACAGCGGTTGCCCACCGCCCGCCGCATGAACGGCATTGTTGGCTGTCCACCCTTCCGGGATGAAAAAACCGGTACCAAACAGTCTGTCGGAAAGTTGCATGAAACCCGCTGCGGTGAGGACCGGCAGAGCGAAGGCCTGCAATACCGCCGTGATGAACATCGCCCAGATGGTCATCGGCAGCCGGAACATGGTCATGCCGGGCGCCCGCATCATAATGATCGTCGTCAGATAATTCACCGATCCCATCATCGACGATACGCCCACCAATGTCAGACCAATCAACCAGAGAGTCTGCCCCCCCAGCGCCGTTAGCGAGAGGGGTGGGTAACTGGTCCAGCCAGAACTAGCCGCCCCTCCTGCTACAAAGAAACTTGCCCCGAAAGCCAACATCGCCGGCCACATAAACCAATAGCTCAGCATGTTCAGCGTCGGGAAGGCCATGTCGTCTGCCCCGATCATCAGTGGAATCAAGAAATTGCCGAATGCACCCGCGAGAATCGGGATGATTACTAGAAAGATCATCACGGTCGCGTGCATCGTGAACAGCATCGTATAGGTTTCGGGCGCGATCTGTCCGCCGAGCGACGAGGGCATCAGCCGACCTAAGATCGGCATCTCCGACCAGGGGTATGCCAACTGCCAACGGACTGCCAACGCCAGCAGGCCGCCCACCAGAAACCACAACAGCGTGGTGAACAGAAACTGCAGCCCGATGATCTTGTGATCCCTCGAAAACACGTATGTTGTGAGGAAGCTGCCGTGATGGGCATGCTCAAGGGGAGCAGCATACGAATGAGAGTCTACGGGTATGGAGCTCATGGTAGAGTTCGAGAGTCGGAGGTCAAAGGTTGGAGGTCAGTTGCTTGCGTACGGTTATTCACTCGGCTGCAGGGCGACAGTTTTGGCTTCCTGCTGGTCGTACATTTGTTCCAGCCAGGCCTCGTAGTCGGGCCGCGACTCAAACGTGACGCGGGCCTTCATTTTGTAGTGGCCCCAGCCGCAGAGTTCGGCGCAGACGATATCGAACTCGCCTGTCTCTTTGGCTTTGAACCACATATTTTGGGCCATGCCCGGCACCACGTCTTGTTTCATCCGCAAGTTTGGCAAGAAAAAGCTGTGCAGCACGTCGGAACTTTTGATCAACAACAGCACTTCCTCGTTAGCCGGCAAGTGAATCTGCCCGTCGTATCGGAAAACATCGTCCGGCGTATAAAGCTCACCGTCTTTGCCAGGGTAGCGAACGTCCCAATTAAACTGCCGACCGGTGATTTCCGCGGTGATCGACATGTCGGGCCGGCGCATTTTTGCATCGGCCCAGGCGTTCATCTGATAAATCGCGATGAACAGCAGCGTGACGGTCGGCAAGATCGTCCAAACGACTTCCAGCGTATGGCTGCCGTGCGAAAACTTTACCGGCTCACGGTTGTTGCGAGCATTGTACTTCCACATGAAGTAAAACAGCGCGCCTTCCGTGGCGACGAACACAATGCCCGTCAGCCAGAGGATGAACATGAACAACTGGTCGATCACCCGACCATGTTCGGAGACGTCGCGGGGAAACCAGTGGTGGTAATACGGCGCAACGACAAACGTCGCCACGCCCAACACTGGCACCAGCAGAAAGATCAGGCTCCAAAAGCGATTCATGAAAATTTGTGGGTAGGTGAATAAGCGAGTAAGTAAGTAGGATGTGCATACCTACTCACTTACTCACCCACTCACTTACTCACCTCCTATCGCGGGTCTAGGAAACTCGGCGGAAAGGTTCTACTCAATTCACCACCGCTTCCATGTTCAGCGGCCTCATCAGCGGTTGACTGGCCGGTTCAAACGGCAACGAGCGGATATAGTCGACGATTTGCCACATTTCTTCTTCGGTCAGCGTGCCCTGGGCGCCCGGCGCGGTGGGGCCGCCGGCAGGCATCGGTGTGCCGGCGATTCCTTGGTGGATCCGCCGGAAAAGGTCGAGCGGCCTCCGACCTCCGCGGAACATGTTGTTGCGGAGGTTCCGCGGAATTGCATTGCGAGGTGGCAACAACCCTTCCGCAACTCGCTGCCGTTCTGCTAACTCACGGTATTTTGCTGCCAATTCGGCTTTGGCGCTCTCGTATTCTTCGCCCTCGAGTTCAGCCAAACTCGACTTGTCTGTTTTGATCGAAGCCTGCAAGGCGATGGTATCGTCTTCGAATTTCTTGACCGCCTTGCTCCAATTGTCATAATCGTCTTGCTGGCCGTCGCCGAGGCCGGTCGGGCCATGGCACTTCACGCAGTTAGCCTTGGTGCCATAGAACAAAGCTCGGCCAGCAGTGACTGAAGCCGCCAACTCCGAGGCTGAACGCTTGTTGGGCGGAATTTCGCTCTCTTCCGGGAGGACCACAAACTCGGCCGCCTCGTGCCATTTGGCTACCACGTCATCCACCAGCAGGGACATGACTTCTTCGCGCTGATCTGGATCATTGACGATGTCCAGCGGTGCCGCTTCGCCCGTGACGGAATCGTAGTCGATGTTGTCCACCACGTAATTAATCAGCGCCGTCTCCATCTGACCACGCATGCTCAGATACTTGACATACTCTAACAGAGCGGCCACTTCGTCGGGCGGTAGCACGGAGAAGGATGGCATCGAAGTGCCGGGCACGCCGTTCATCAGCACTTGGTGGAGGTCTTCGTCGGTCGGTTCGTTGGGATTAAAAGTACTTTTGAATTTGAAGATGCCCGGGCGGTAGTCGCGCGGGTAAGGGTTGAGAATCATGGCCGTGGGGCCGTCGCCGCCGCCCGTAATGCCATGGCAATGGGCGCAATGGCGCCGGTACAGTCCGTGCTTCGTGCCTGTTTCATCGCTCCACGTGGGGCCAGCCGCCATTTTCAGTTTGCGAAGATCTAAGCCGGTTTCCGGCAGCACGAAAGGTTCGTCCGGTGTGCCGAACATTGCGTCCATGATGTTGGCGATCGCCTCTTGATGCTGGGGAACAAGCTGGTTGGCGGAGACCTGCATCATATCCAGGCGAAATGGTGGCGGTTCGCTTTCCGCTTCGACGCAGCCGGCGATAGCGACCATCACCAGCATCGCCGCCACATAATTCCAATTCGTAAGCACTCGAATACTCATTGCGCTGCTATAGCTTGCTTAAAATAGGCGGAGTGAAGCCGCCGTTAATCATTCCGTAAATCCAGAACCGCACGCTTTGACACCTAACCCTTGAAGGCCGATGCCGGCACCGTGATTTTTATTTCTTTCACTTCATCTGGTTGAAGCTTGATCGAAATACGACCTTTGTTGTTCCAACCAAGCGACTTGGCTTCGGGCGTTGTGACAATTAGCGCCCCGCCCGGTCCCGTAGCGCTCTCATGCCAAACTTGGATCTCGAGCTCTTCGCCGGCAGGCAAGTTGGCAATTTCAAACGAACCATCCTTCGCCGTGACGGCATAGTAAGCGTTCTCGCGCGGGAGCAAGTAGGCGATCATCCAAGGGTGAATACTGCAGTTAACCGGGGCTGGGGTGGCCTCTTCCTTCTGGACACGGTAGGCGATCGTCTGCCCGGCCGGAATCGTCTGATTGAACGTGTTCTTCTTGCCAGCGATGTTGGTATTGTGGCCAACATCGTCACTGTTTTCGATGTCGAGAGTCTGCCCGACGGTGACCGCGCAAACGTGGCTGAGAAAGACGCAAACTTTTTGGTCGAAGAGCACCGCATCGCTGCCCGGCTGAGCCGACTCATGGACCCGCCCGGCTTCGCGCAGATAGATCGCGATATCCTTGATGCCCATGGTGCTGCTATCGACGACGAGCGTCTCTTGCAAAGGGACTTTGCCGCCAGGGGCGCAAGTTGCCTGGTCCTTGGAGACATTGTAGGGCTTCATCTCCGGCGGTGTTCCGCCAAACTCGAAGCGGCCCCGAATCGTCGCCCAGCCTGTGCCGGTCGAGGCTAGGTCACTGTCCGCGGGGCCTTCGGCCTCAGCTCCGGCAACGAGCACAGTACGGATTTCGGACGCTGCCTTTGCGTTAGCGACCGGACCGAAATCAATTCTGGAACCGCACCCAGCCAGTGAGAAGGTGGCCAGAGCGATCGTCGCCGTAACGACGGCGGAGGATGCTTTGAAAATCGGGATTCTACACATGGTTCCGACGGGGCAAGCCCCACCGCTACTAGTTTGGCGATAAACGAACACGAAAGCCGCTACTGCAACATGCTGGCGGGGATTTTGATCTCGCCGAGGTCAATCGTCTTGCCATCGGCTACAGTGAACTCTGCCCGACCTTGTCGGCTCAGCGTCCCGCCTTGGTATTTGAGGCTCTTGAGCCGGCCCGGTACTTCATGCCAGAACTCGAACTCGTGCTTGCCGGCGGGGATGTTCTTGATTTCGAACGTGCCGTCTTCCGACGAAGCAACCATGTAGGGATCGTCCTTGACCAACAACCAGCCGTGCATGAACGGATGAATGTTGCAGTCCACCGGTAGCGGCACAGCTTCGGCCTTTGAAAAGTCTTTGGTCAGTTCCGAGTTAGCCGGAATCGTCTGATTGAACTGACCGTTTTTCATCAGTGTGCCCTTGGTGTTGTGGCCGACGGGATCGGAGTTCTTGATGATGAACTTCTGGCCGGTACGGACGAGTGTCACATGAGGCACAAACGTGCAGCCTTTGTTGTCGAGCACAACTGGTTCGCTCTTGGCGGCATTGTAGTCCGGATGTGCCTCGATCTTATCACGTCGTCCGGGCCGCAGAAAAACGACCACGTTAGCCAGGCCGCCCTGGTCGTCAACAATTACCGACGCGTTGAATGGTTTGTGTTCGACACAGTAGGGCTCTTTCGAGGCATCGACGGCGGCGAGTTTCGGGGCTTGGCCATCGACCACGAACTTGCCCTTGATGGTGCCCCAGCCAGCGGCGCTGGAAACATTCGCGGCTGCCATTACCATCACGATCGCCAATACAAACACGCCATAAGTCAACTTCAAGATGCTGTTCATTTGAGCCCCACATCATTCTTTCTGCCGACCTGGGAGGCCGGCTCTTGCCAAACACTTCTTGTGCGTCTGGAAAAGCGAACTTCGTGCGTCGCTTAAAATATCCAATTACCGAGTCACTTTTGTTTACCGTCGAGCTGGCGCAACGCCAGTCGGCAAGCTTGCACCTGCCGGATTCGTATCAGCGGCAGCGGGTGGTTCCTTAACCAACGAACGGACCGAAGTCTGCCGCTGGGTATATTCGTCAAAGTTCATGAGCAAATCGACAAGTCCATCGAGTTGCTGGATGCTCGTACCGGGGAACAATTCCTGGCTCACACCGCCCAGGGTTGGTGAATGTGAGTCGTAAGGGATGTTTACCGGCATGCCCGTGTAGGGCAAAATTCTCACAGGATTGGCGATCCATTTTCGTACGAACTCTGGCCGCAAGCGGCGATATACATTCGAGAGATTTGGCCCGAGGGTCTTGATCTCGCCACGGGCTTCGTAATCGCCTACCGAATGGCACTTCACACAGTAATTACCATCGGTCACGATCTTCATCGCATCGTCGAGCAAGCCGGGATGGATCCGCTCGAGTTGTGCCAAGTAGACCCCCCGGCGACGCTGATTGTACTCGTAGGGAAATTCAGCATTATCCTTCGCAGCAAAATAATCTACTAGCGCGCTGGCCTCAGCGCTCGACATGTGGAAGTTCGGCATCCGCATGACCACGGCTGGACGAATCGCTGTGGGGTCCATCAGGAAGTCGTGGAGCCAGTCGGCTTGCACTTTCTTGCCTTCATTGTGCAAAGGCGGCGGCAACCAACCCCAAGCTTCCGAGCCTTTGGCTGCTGGGTTCGTAGCGTGTTCGTGCGCGATGGCATGCGGAAACAGGTATTTCGCCAATACGCCACCATTTGTCGGAAACGCGACGCCATCGGCTGGGCCGTAACCACCGCCCCGCGCGGCTGGAATTAACAGATTCTGTACACCCACTAGCCGCATGGCTCCCGAAACCACCGCATGCTGGTAGAGCGAAAATTCGTAATACGGATCCGACTCCGTATCATCCGGTTCCAGCGGCACGCCGTCGATGTCGACCAGATTCGGGTCGCCGGTTTCTTCGTTGCGCGTGGTCAGGCCGTGGATGTCGGCACGTAGCAGGCCGCGCCGATCTGGTTGCAAAGAAGCTTGTATTTCCTCAGGTGTGACTACCGGATCGACAAACGGGAAGTCCGTAACTTCGGGCGGCTCTTCAAACAGATCGGGCTCGAAGGAAAACTTCCAGCGCTCCATATCGAGGATGTGACAGCCAGCGCAGTTGTACTTGTCGAGTACGTGCCGACCTTGGACAATCGCCTGCTCTCGCGGTCCGGGGTTATAAATATACTTCTCCGCCGGCGGCTCTGCTGTCAGACCCAGCACAAAGGTCATCACCTTCTCGCGCTCTTCGGCGTTGAGTGGGAACAGCGGCATCCGCAACCGCTCGTCGTAACGCTTGGTCTTCGTGGCGGCATAGTCGAAGGTTCGCGGCTGGCGCAGCTTCTGCCAGAGGAACCCGATCCGCTGATGGGAATTGAGCGATTGGATGAAGAAGCCGGTATCCGGATCGAGTTCCAACGGATCGAGCCCGTGGCCGCCGCCATGTTCATGTGGACGAGTCTCTCCGAGACTCGAATCCGACTCGGCCACGTGGCTCTCAGCTTCCAGCCCGTGCGTGGCGAGGAATGCGCCGATGTTTTCAAACGCGAGCTGCGAAACGTCCTTGCGGCCCCAGTTGGCCAGCGGGGTGCCGATCGGCTTGGCAGTCTCGTAGCCGGGAATGTCGTGACAGCCGAAGCAGCCGTAGCGGCTGAGCGAGCGTTTCGCGACATAATCCAATTGCTGCTGCGTGCGGTTGGCGGGCGTCATGTTCTGCTGCAAGAGCCCGCGCTCGTCGATTTTCACGGTGCCCGCCAGGCGGTCGGGGATGCCCTCCCGAGCATAGGTCGCCGCTAGCCGTTTCGGGAACGAAGCACTGAGCCACACGGCAGTCAAATCCTCGAGCGCTCGTTCTTCGTCGGCCGTCAGCTCGGGGCCCGGTGGCGCGTTGCTCGGCTGCCAGTCGGTTGGCACGCTCAGCAGGAACGCGGCGATATCGGCGGCGGGATCGGTCACCTGGCCGGTCGGTTGGCCAGCTGCATCGACTTCTACAACCGGCTCCAAGAACAAGTTTGGCATTACCGTTCGAGCATGATAGCGATTCGGCTCGCGGAGCCAGCTATAGAGCCAGCGTTGCCCTTTGCCGGTGTTAAACTTCGCGGCAACGCGCGAGAGGTCTGGACCCTGAGTCGATGCGATGCCAGAGAAGTCCTTATGCGTATGACAGGCCAGGCAGCCACGCGACTGGAACAGCCACTCGCCGCGTTCATCCGAGGGCGGTTCGGTGACGCCCGCCGGAGGATCGAGATACTCAAACGGTTGACTGTTGGCGAGCAGGAATTGCGTGAGCGCCCGAATTTCGATGTCTTCGAAACGCGTGGTGTAATCCTTATCAGATACCTTGATCGGATTGCCGTCTGGACCGGTAATCGTGAAATCTTTCGCCGTGCCGTCGAGGTGTTCGAAGTGGCCGAAGAACCTCGGCATCCGCGTCGTTGGCCGGAAGTCGGAGGGCTGCTTGATCCAACTGAACAGCCAGCGGTAGTCGACCTTCGAATCGAGATGCCGCAGGCTGGGCCCGACCTTCCGCAGCCGGCCTGGTGCATCGACGTCCTTTAGGCCGTCGGCCAGAACGTGCGTTTCCGATTTGAGCCTTGCCTCGCCGGCCGGTGCAGCGGCGTCTTCCTTGATCGAGCGGAACAGCTGTTGCCGCGTTAGATCATCGTCTGACGCATGGACGAGCGTCATTGCCCACTGACGCTGTTCATTCGTCAGGCCTGGGTCTTGTAACACCTGTGCGGCAACATCGTAGAAATTCGGCTCGATCCGCAGATCGGGGCCGATCCGCCGGTCCGGCCCGTCGTAGCCGTTGAACTCGTGGCAGCCGTAGCAACCAAATTCGCGCACCAACTCATACCCGGCGACCAGTTTTGGAGCGGGCGGATCGGGGAATCGTTTGCTAGGTTCGAGCTCGACTACTTCGTGGTGGCATTTGAGACAGTTACTCTCGACGAACCGCTCGGGCGTCATCGGGAAAATCCAGTGATGGTTGTCGAACCATTCGTACTGGCGGGTCCACGCGATGGCCTGATCGGGGTCGTTCGGCGTGTGCGAGGCCCATTTGAAATCAGTCGCGCTGCCTTGTCCGTTGTGGCAAATAGTGCAGCCCATCTCGCCCTTGGGATGTGGACTCGATCCGCCCACAAACAAGTCCAGCCGCGGATGCGTGGTGTACGGCTGTGGCAGGCCGCGACGGATGGTGAGCTGTAGCGGTTCTCCCCAAACCGGGTTCCGTAAATACTTCTCGACATCGGACTGCGTGTGAATAGCGCCGCCATTGATCTTCTCGAAGACGTCACCCATTTCGAGGCCGGCCCTCGCGGCCAGGCTTTCGGGCAGCACCGTCTGCACAGTCACCGCATAATAATCGATCTGCCCGTGTGGCGCGAGCGTGAAACCGTAGATTGACTCTAACGTCGCGGCGGCCGGTTCCTCGGCTTCGCCAGCTTCGGTTTCCGGCGGCGCGTCCGGGGTGCTCAGCACGATCTCCCTCACACGCTGGTCGCGCGGAATTGCAGGATACGCCGGTTCAGTCGCGGAGCCAGGCGCCGTTGCGTCGATCGAGCGATGGCAGTTGATGCAGCGGTCGTAGCGGGCGACGCTGCTGAAGTTGTAATTGATCTTGATATCCGGCAGCCAGATTTGCTCGAGCCGGATGTTGCCATTATATAGGGCATCGAGCACCGGCCAGCGGTTGACCCAGTCGCCAATCCCTCCGCTCTGCTGGGCCAAGTTCTCTTCTAGCCGATTGAGTCCGATTTCGATCGCATCGATTTGCTTGGCTAACTCATCCTCACCGCTGGAGACTTGCTTATAAATCGCCTCGAGCGCCTGGCGATACGCCTTAGCCGCGGCCACGGCGACGTCGAGACCGGCGATCTCGTCGGCAATTTTAGCGATTTCAGCTTCAAGCTTACGGATTTTTTCCGCGGGAGCCTGCTCGCCGATGGCAATGCCTCGCGCGCTGACGATGGAGGTTTGTTCGGCGGCCCGAAATTTTCGCCGCAGCGTGAGCGCATCTTCGCGACGGCGGGCCTCGCGGATTTGGCCGGTCATCGCGTTCTTGAGATTTTTGCGGGCTGAGGCCGCCTCTGCGGTTCCATTTTCGGCCGACTCTAACTCACTTGCCGCAGCCTCGATGTTCGACAAATTGGCGGGGGTTTCCTGAATGCCCGCCTCGGCCAGCCGTTTATCTTCGGCGCCAACTCGCTCTTTGAATTGGTCCACGAATGTCTTGTCGACCGGCGCAGCTATTGCCGCTTCATGCTGTTGCCTCAACTCCTCGAGATGCGAGTGGGACAATGCGGATTCCTGCTTGAGCATTGCCGCGGCGGTCCAGGCTTCCTTATTGCGGTTTGCTAGCTCTGAAGCCCGCCACTCGCGGTTGTGGTCCTTGGCGAGCATCCAGATTGTGCCCACCAACATCACCAGCGCCGACACGCCGAATAAGACGTGCATCTGCATTTGGTCGCGCCAAGTTTTTTCTGTTGCAGGCATTGGGGATTAGCGTCGGCGGCAACGCCGAATCTCTCTCGTTCAGGCGTCCATAGCTGGCCGCATCAAAAATTCAAAAAATACTCGGGAATCGCAATGATGTACTTCAAATTAAACGACCAACGCAGCACCATCTTGATCGGCAACGCCATCATGAACAGCAGCAGGTTGGTCATCACCATGTAACGGATGAAGCCCATCCGCTCGTAAAACTTACGAAACACGGTCACCGCCATGACCGGCGGCAAAGCAATGAAGTAGCCCAGCACCAACACAATGCCCAGCCACTCCCGCTTGATGATGTAGAACCAATTGGTGAGCAAATCCGAATTGGGCGGCGCCTTCGGCAGGCTTTGCCCCAGGAATGACTGCCACCAATACTCCGACAGATTCACATTGTTCAGCGCTTCGACCTTGTAAGCGCTCCAATACTCGAAGGGACCGAAGAAGTTCCAGTTCGGTCCGCGGAGGAGTGTTCCCAAAATGATCAACGTGATCCACAACTCGAGAAAACCGAGTTGGAACGTGATATAGGCGAAACGGCGCTCCTTGATCGTGTAGTAGCCATTGCCGGCCTTGTTGAAATCGATGTAGGGAATGGCCATCAGTCCGACGACGATCAGGCTCGGCAACACCACGCCCGCCATCCACGGATCGTAATACACCAGCATTTCTTGCAGGCCGAGGAAGTACCACGGCGCTTTGGACGGGTTCGGCGTCTTCACGCTGCTTGCAGGCTCTTCCAGAGGGGCTTGCAGCCAAATGGCCCAGAATATCAAGAGCGCGGTCAGGGCGATCATGCAAATCAATTCGGTATACACCAAGTCGGGCCATACCAGCACCTTCTCGTTGTCGAGCTTTTCGAGCGGCGGAAGTCCCTGTTCCTTGCGGCGATCATTCTCCACAGCCTTGGCCGTGGCGATCCAGGTAAAGAAGGCCAGCAGAAACACGAGTGCCACAATCGGCACATTATCCGGCTTGGCCACGATCGAATAAAAATTCGGATCGGGCAGCGACAATGCCAGAAACAGCAACATCAAGTTCCAAATCGACCAAGCTACTACCGGCTTCACGAACCAACTGCGACCCAGGTACAGCACCACCAGCGCGATGGTCGTGCCGACCGAATAAATCACCGGCCCCGTGCTTTGATTCACCAGATTCTTGAACCACTCCGGCATCTGCGGCATCAGCGCCAGATTGGCGCTGGCGCAGAAGGCGGCCAGGACGACGTACACGCAGGCCACGAGTGCCCACAACAAAGCATTAGTGAATGAGGTCCGTGTCCCTCCGACGTTGAAGCCGAAATACGTGACCGGCTCGGTTTTTTGCCAAAGATAATAGGCCGCGATGCCGTTCATCAGCGCCAAGCCGATGTAAAACGGTACAAGAAACGCGGCGGCGGTTTCAGCAAATTGTTGAGGTGAGATGCCGTGCATACTTTATCGACGTTGGCGTCGGCCACCTGGCCGAATTTTCGCTCGTCGCTTTCCCTTCGTGAATCGGCGTTGCCGCCGATGCGAACTACTTTAATCTTTCCTGCTTACAGTGGTCCGCTGATGCCGCCGTCCTTGCGGACGCGCCAAAAGTGAATCGCCAACAGCAATGAGACGGCCAACGGGATCGCAATGCAGTGCAGGATATAAAATCGGTTGAGCGTTTCTTCGCCAACGTTCGGCGCACCCAACAGCGCGAACCTGGCATCGGTCATGTTGGTGATCATGTCGACGCCGCCGAGCGTGAGCAGTTGGTGGCCCGGTCCTTCGTGGCCCAGGATCGGAGTCGCCCGGGCCATGTTCGACCCGACCGTAATGGCCCACACCGCAAGTTGATCCCATGGTAGTAGATACCCGGTGAACGAGAGCAGCAGCGTGAGCAGCAGCAAGATCACGCCGATGACCCAATTGAATTCACGGGGCGGCTTGTAGCTGCCCGTGAGGAACACGCGGTACATGTGGAGCCAGACGGTGATCACCATCGCATGGGCTCCCCAACGATGGATCTCGCGCATGATGCCCAGCGAATATACGTCACGCAAGGCGAGAATGTCGTTGTAGGCCCACTCTAGCGTCGGGCGGTAGTAGAACATCAGCAGTACGCCCGTCACCGTCTCCACCAGAAATAGGAAGAACGTCACACCTCCCATACACCAGGTGTAGGAGAGCGCGATGCCCTGCTGCTTGATCGAAACCGGATGCAGGTGCAGGAAGAAGTTGGTGAGCATCACCACAATCCGGTTCCGGCGGTCGACCGGCATCGGATGGCGGAAGATGCTCTTCCAAATTTGCGATTCGTAAATAATCTCGCCTAGGCCAGGCATGTTTCTCTCTGCGGGGTCTGGGTCAAACGTTGATCGTATCGAATTAATTTATTTCGTCTAGCTAAACCGCAGGCTGCTCGCCGTGGTTAACCTTGGGGGAAGCGACCTCCCTGCCTGTGATTACCGCGACTAGGCCGTGATGAAGCTGGCCGCGTCGCTCCATTGCCCCATTTCCTCGTGGAAGGTGCGGCTCTTGTCGACTTCGATCTGGCCGTCGTTGCCGATCGAAATTGCATACCGCTCGAGCGGTCGCGGGGCCGGGCCTTCAAAATTGATTCCATCCTTGTAGAACCCGCTACCGTGGCAGGGGCACTTGAACTTTTGTTCTGCTTCGAGCCAGTTGGGCGTGCAGCCCAGATGGGTACACACGCTCTTCAAGGCCACGATTTGCTGTTGTCCGTCGAACTCGGCATTGACAATCCAGACGCCGAATTGGGCCTTGAACTTTTCTTCCACCGAGCCTGGCGCGAACGTATCTGGAAAGCCGACTTTGAACCGACTGGGGGGCAATCGCAGTACGTTAGGGAACATGAACCGCACGGTTCCCAGCGTGAACAGCGCGAGTGAAGCCGTCATCGCCGTGAATCCGACCGCCAACGCGGAGAGGCCGAACAAGAACGCCCGCCGCTCGGAGACTTCCGTCTTGGTTCGCTCATGCTGTGGCTTCGCATAATCCGGTTTGACCGGCATCGGCGGCAACACAATCGACTCTTTCGCAGGCTTCTTCGGCGGCGGAGCCACAGCCACGCCCTTAGCCGCCGCTTCGGCTTTGGTCATGGGCCCGGGCTGAGCACCTTTCCGAGCGGCGGCGAGAATACTTTGAGTTTCGACTGGGTCGACGGGTGTGACTGCTTCCTTCTTGGTAGGAGTAGCTTTCGCGGCGGCAGGCTTCGTTGCGGGCTTGGGAGCTTCCTTTGCCGCTGGCACGGGAGTCGACTCACCCTTTTTCTCGCGGGCCATTGCCAGAATATCGGCCACGCTCGGCTTGCCACCGGCAGCAGGTTTCTTAGCAGCAGGTGATGGAGTCGGAGACGGCGCAGGCGTCGCTGCTGTGGCGGCAGGCTCTGCCGACAATTCCTTCGCTGTGGGTTCAGCGGCAGCGCTGCCCTTGTTGTTTGCTTTCCGTGCGGCTGCCAGCATTTCGGCGACCGTCATTTTACTTTTGTCGACCATCGTGAGTCTCGGTGTCGGAAATCCCCCCGGGCAGGTAGCTTAACTGCCTCTCCCAATTCCTTCATGGAATTGCGGAGAACTAGCTATCATGCTTCGAGATGGCTCCGACCAATGGCGGAAAATTCGTTCCGACCTTTGATGGACAATCCATTGACGTGCAACAGGTTATAGCGACCCAGCCCCACGGCAATCAGGGGTTCGTGACATTTTTCACAATCATCCTTCAAGTTAATCGCGGTCGCCACTTCTTGTCAACGCTCGTTTTTTTGTGAGCCCATTTCTACTGCCAATATTCTGCGCGATTCATGGTGCGGCTTGAAGTCCCCCCGTTCCAACCGCTTGTCTCGACTCGTAGAATCGTTCGACTGTGGTGGATGCATTTGCTCGGTAATGACGTCTTGCTGCGGAGACACGTGGTAGATTGCTGACTTGCGCGGTCTTTCGCTTCGGACAGGCCCAACGTCGATTTGAATTCGGTGTGGGTTAATGCTCGGCTGGAAAACTGGACACTCATGAAAGTTCTTGTTGTCGGAAATGGTGGTCGCGAACACGCGTTAGCGTGGAAGATCGCTCAATCGCCTCGCGCCGAGCGGGTATTTGTTGCGCCAGGCAATGCCGGGACCGCGCTCGACGCGGAGAATGTCGATCTTACTGCGACCGACATTCCCGGGCTGGTGAAATTCGCCCGCGAAAACGCCATCGACCTGACAGTGGTAGGCCCCGAGGCGGCACTCACCCTGGGCCTCGTCGATGCCTTGCAAGACGCTGGTTTGCGTGCGTTCGGACCCTCGAAGGCAGCGGCCGAACTCGAAGGCAGCAAGGTGTTTTGCAAAGAACTCTTGCGTCATGCCGATGTACCCAGTGCCGAATATCGCGTGTTCCAAACCGCGAAGGCTGCGATGACTTATCTCAAAGATCGCGACGATGTACCGGTTGTCGTTAAGGCTGATGGCCTCGCTGCAGGTAAAGGAGTCATCGTTTGCGATAACCGTGAACAAGCGCTCGAAGCAGTCGATCGGGTTGCGTCGCGAAAGGAATTTGGTGAGGCCGGCAATCGGTTCGTGATCGAAGAGCGGTTGCATGGGCAGGAAGCGAGTGTGCTCGCGCTCACCGACGGTCAGACGCTGATCACCATGCCCGCTTGCCAGGACCATAAGCCCGCTTGGGATGGCGACGTCGGCCCCAACACCGGTGGTATGGGCGCCTACTCGCCCACGCCGCTAGTCACTGAGCAGATGATGGCTGAAATCGAAGAAAAAACCCTGATCCCCACGATCCACCAATTGAAGCGTTCTCGGCGACCCTTTCGCGGCATTCTATACGCTGGGTTGATGGTCACCAGTCAGGGCATTAAGGTGCTCGAGTACAATGTGAGATTTGGCGATCCAGAATGTCAGCCGCTGCTGATGCGGCTCAAGAGTGATTTGCTCGATTTGCTGGAGGCCACGGCTGATGGCAGGCTCGACGAAGTGGCCCCGCCAGAATGGGACCCGCGGCCAGCGGTCTGCGTCGTGATGGCCAGCGAGGGGTATCCAGTTAGCTACGAGCGGGGCCTGCCGATCCGCGGTCTCGACGAAGCGGCGAAGCTCCCCAATGTGAAGGTGTTTCACGCCGGTACCGCCACCAGTGACGGTCAAATCGTCACCGACGGCGGCCGCGTGTTAGGCGTGACTGCGATTGGCAGCAGCATCTCCGCCGCCAAGCTACAGGCCTACACCGCAGTGAAGTGCATCCGCTTCGCCGGCGGCTGGTGCCGAAAAGATATTTCGGACAAAGCGCTGACGTACAAATAGCCGAATTGCCGCAGCCGAATCTATACCGTAGCCGGTTTGTCTTCCTTGGCCGGTACCGGCACCTCGACCTCGATCACTTTCTCCCCGCGCGGTGCCATGACCAGCACCATTACGGAGCCGGCGATCACAAGGATCAGCCCCGCCAGGAACCACGGACTGAAGGTGCCGTACCGCATCGCCGCCCATAGCGTCAAAACAACGGGCGCGCCGCCGAACACCAGCGGCATCACGAATACTGGTCGCCCCCCGTAATTGAACGCCAAAATGATGCCTAGGGCGCCGACAGCTCCGCACACACCGCCGGCTAAGCTCCAAATCGTCCCCAGGCTGCGGTAGGTGCTGTCTTCACCCAATTCGCCAAGAAAGAAATACGGCACGACAACCGCGATTGCAAAGTAGGCCAGTCCCACGCACAGCAAGGGTCGCAGCCGGCTATGGTGCATCGCCGCCTGGCCCTTGTGCAGCACTGGTCCGTAGGCGCCCCAACTGACGATCGCCAGCGCAATTGCCAGCAGTCGCGAAATCCAAGAAGTGAGGTCTGTCGTGACGGAGTTCGCTGTGGCGTGTGACGCAGTGTCCGCAGATGCCGAGGCGGCAATTGAAGCTGGCGGATGAGGGGCGGAAATGAGCACTGTCACAGCACCAAGAATTACCATCACGAGCCCGGCCAAAAACATAGGCCCGATCTCTTTCATCCGTCGTGCCAGGTAGATTGTCAAAAATGCATTAATGACCGGCGCTCCGCCGAACACGAGCGGCATGACATAAACGGGTGCCCCACCGAAGTTAAAGGCGAGGATAATTCCCAACGCACCAATGGCGCCAAGTGCTCCGCCGGCGAGACTCCACACGATGCCCGTCAGGGACCAGTTTCCTTTCTCGCCTCTTAAATGCAGCCAAACCGCGGGGACGATCACTCCAACCAGAAAATAGGCGAGTCCAACGCAGACAAACGGCCGCAATCGCGCGATTCCGTCTACGGTTGACATCCCTTTTTGTCCGATTTGAAGTACCGGACCATAAGTGCCCCAGCAAAAAATTGTGAGCGCGAGCGACGCACCGAGTAGCAGTTGATTGCGCATAAGACTTAGCGATCAGAGAGTTGTTGCCGAAAGGATTTGGCCTCGGCGGCTACGCCGAATCTAGCCTATCAAGCGTAGCCCGTAAAACCGTTCTACAGCCCGAAATCTAGCGCAGTTCACGGGCCTCGTCTAGTGGAAACGCCCGATCGAATCGGCTTCACTCGCCTCGCAGGGCCGCCACGATCGGTGCTTTGAGCGCCGACCGCGTCGCCAACCAACCCGCGACGAGTCCCACGACGGCTATCGTTCCCAGCAGCCCTGCCAGTGTCAGCCACGGTACACTGGCCCCCTGCGGCACCCACTGCGGAAGCAGCGCCATGGCTGCGGCAACCAGTCCGACGACTAGCCCGCCCAAGAGGAGCACCGCGTTCTCACTGAGCACCATTTTGATCAACCGCCGCGCCGGGAAACCGCCGGCGCGCATGAGAGCCAATTCGCCACGACGCTCGAGCACGCTCCTCAACTGCACCACCGCGAGTCCGACGGTGCCGAGTAATAGGCCCAGCGCGCCCAAACTCTGGAACGTCGATAAGTACGTATTCTGCACCGCGAGGAAACCGGCGAGCTGCTCGTGGGCATCCATCGCGTCAAAACCATCTGCAGAAAGCGTCGATTCGAGTATGCGTGCGATGGCATGCGCGTCCGCTTCCGTTGCGCCTTTCGACGGTTCAATCAAAAAGTATCGATATCCACTCACATCCGGAAACAATTCCAAAAAATTCGCTTCGCTCATCAGCAAATTTCCCTGCAGGACGCTGTTCTTTAAGAGGCCGACGACCTCGAGCGTCATTGGCCGATTGGCGGCGTTGCGGATCACGAGCTGTGCGCCGACACCGCTCAAATGCAAACTGTAGACCGCTGTACTTATGTCGAGCACAACGGGCACAATTGGTTGGCCGTTGTCGTCGTTACCGCGCGTGCCATCGAGCAGCGCCCACGGATTCGCCTTTTCCTGCCTGGCGATCGGGTCCGAGTCCGCCCAGCCGAAGCCGCCCCGGTCAATAAACGACCGCGGCAAGCCCAACACTCGCGGCTGCGTCGGGCGATAGAGGTTGAGGCAGCTCGCATCCTCGCCGTCGGCAACCCGCAGCGAGTAAATTTTCCAATTGCCGAGTTGTTCCTGGTCGCGGTCGGCGAACCCCAGTTCCGTGCGTCCCGCTGGGGTGTTGAGATCAAAGTGGATCGGCTGATCGCTCGTCGCCGTGAATGCGAAGCCGCCCGTTCCTTCGACGCCGGTGTCGAGTCGGAACGCGCTGATCGCCGTGATCAGAAACGTGGCCGTGGCAACTAGGCCGATCGTGAGTGTGCTGCGTCCGGGGTGGCGGGCCGTGTTGAGGGCCGACAGTTTCGCCAGCGTCAGCGAGCGATACGACGGCTTGTTCCGCGAGAGGCGGCGAAGTTGGTAGCGGAACTCGCCTAGCATAAGCGTGAGCACCGCTGCTCCGCTGGCGAAGAAAATGCCAGCCCGCGATTCGCCCCGCAGCAAGTAACCGATGACGCATAAGGCGACGGACAAAGCGACCAGCGCCTCGCGTACGCGCGGCCAGGCCGAGGGCGTGTGCAATTCGTCGGCCTTCAAAGGCGCTTCCGTGGCACCGGCCAGCAACCGTCCGAGCGGCAACCGCGCGAGCTGCCGGATCGACCAGCGGATCGTGAGCCACGAAACCACCACGCCGACGAGCCAGCCGATTAACAGGCTCCGCGGCGTGACGTGCAGCGTGAGAAACGGCGTACTCACCGCCGCGACCCACCAGGTCCGCAGTCCGGTGATGATCAGCCTTGCATAAAGTACGCCCAGTGCCAGTCCCACCACCGCTCCGATCGATGCGACCGCGAGCCCCTCGCTCGACAGTAGCCAGGCAACTTTGCGCGACCGCAGCCCCAGCGCACCGAGTGTGCCTAGTTCCTTCGCCCGCTGCTCGACGCCCAATTTGAAGAGCAGCGAAATCAGCATCACCGCCGCGGCGATTAGAAAGAAGCTGAAGCCGAGGAACAGCGCGTCAAATGGCGTCGTGCCGCTGGATGCTGCGAGCCCGAATTGCTTTATTGGCAGAAACGTCATGCCGAGGTCGGCCGGCTGAAGCTCCATGGCCAGCTTTTCCGAAACGCTTTCGACTGGCAGCCCCGGCACGCGAACGAGGCTGATCGTGCCCCAGCGACTTCCCCACAGCCGCTCCGCGGTGGCGAGCGAAACGAAGGCTTTGGGCGTCGTTCGATATTGATCCCAATAGTCCTCATCTTGCTGCCGGATCGTTTCGACGAGCTCGAAAGGCAAATCCCAATCGCTGATCGAATCCTGATCCGTGACGCCGGGCAGCGCGGGCGTAAGCTGCGGATCGGCAGCGGCCGTCGGCTGGCCCTCTTGTTCCAGTTCGACGATGTGCGCGAGTCGTAACCGCAGTGGCGGAACGTGCTCGCGCAGCACGCCGTGTGTGCTCTCCGGTTCGTAGTAGTTGAACGTGATCGTGTCGCCGATCTTTACCCCGAGGTCGTCCGCCGCCCAGCGGCTTAGCGCGATCTCATCGTCGGGCAGCAGAACTGGTATTCCCTCTGCGTCCAACAACGGGCCGATTCCGGCAACGGAATCGACGCCTGTGATCGTCGAGTAGGGAATCCTCCGCTCCTCCGTGCCGCTGCCCACCACGAGCGAATTAGCCAGATACGTCACCACCGGCTGCATCTCACCGCCGCGAAACGTTTTCTTCGCCGCCGCGACGACTGAAACCGGCAGCACCAACTGCTCGGAGCTGATCGACACGTACTTCGCCGGCGACTCAATTGCTTCAACGCGGAGTCCGTAATCGGCAAGCTGCGGTTTGAACGCGCTCTCATTCGCCGCGCCGGCCACTAGAATCGCATTCACCCGGCCCGGCTTTTCGAGCATGGCTTGCAGTGTGGCCAGCGGCACAAACAAATTCCGCGGCAGTTGTTGCGACGGCTGCAAAGCGAACCGCGCGATTCCCGCCGCCGGCAGCACTTCCGAAATTTTCAGCCGCCGACCGCGCGAGGTATCGTTCTTCTCACCGAGCGGACTGTCGGACGGGATCGCTCCGGCGGCCGGAATTCGCAGCAGGATCGTGTCGCCTGCCTTCACGCCCAACTCGCGGGCTAGCGGTTCGGTGATCGCCACGCTCCCCACGGCAATCGGCTCCGCAGGACCGCCCTCGCCTAATTTCCAGAACTCGTGGCGCACACCAACAATCGAAACCCGCGTCGCCCGCCGCGCGTCGGCGCCGCTCCCCGCTTCGAGCGTCCCCGGCATCCAGATCGCCGGCTCCCCTTCGACTTCCGCCGCAAGTGCTTCTCGAAAAAAGTGCCCAGACACCAGCGCCGAGTCAATCCGCCCCAAACGCTGTAAGGTGAGATCACGCAAACTGCCGCGGACCGAATCGCCGACCAGCAGCGCCCCGGTGAGCACCGCCGTGGCGACCGCGACCCCCAGCCCCACCGCGAAGTGCATCCGCCGGTGGTATCGCAGACTCGCCAGAATGAAGTTCGCCGGCGTCATGTCCCTCGCACCGGGCCATACCATTCGATGTGTTTGCGCGGACAGAATACAAAGCCATTTTCCTCGCAGTAAGGCCTCAGCCATAACGCACGCGATTCCAACTCGTGCTGTTCAGTTCCCTGCGGCATGAGCAAGACACGATCGCGGACGATTTCTGGAAATCCGGCTAAATATACCTGCAACTCACCCAAATCGGCCCAAGAATTGACCACAAGCTTTAGTTGATAAGCATAGTCGCTCACCAGCCGTCGAATCACTTCGGGACGATACCGCTCGCGCTCGTGCCGCCGGCTCCAATGGGGATGGCTTTCCATCGCAGGTGCCGAACTGGCAAATTTGGGGCTGATCGACATCAAATCGCAGACCACCGGCAAATCGAGTGTGCCGGCGGTTTCGATCGTGATGTGCCGGCCAATCTCGTGGAGCCGTTGGCAGAGCGGCATCAGTTCTGCATAGAGCATCGGCTCTCCGCCGGTTACCACGACATGCCGCGAGTCCCATTCTTCAACTTGGGCGACGATCTCGTCGGTCGACATATCGGTCCCCTCCGGCTGCCACGAAGTATAGGGAGTGTCGCAAAACCAGCACCGCAAATTGCACCCGCTGGTACGCACAAACACACTCGGGACACCCGTAAGCAACCCTTCGCCCTGCACGGATCGGAAAATTTCAGCGATTCGCATGATCGAAAATAATAAGCAGGTTAACTACAGAGGGCAGAGAAATCACAGAGAGAATGAAGCATTCCAAATGCCGAATGGCAGCGACTCATGCCTTTCGTTGTTCGCGGATTCGTCAATCCCTCTCTGTGTCCGCTGTGCCTCTGTGGTGAAATACTTGTGTGTCGTAGAACTAGGTCGTTTGATATTCAACAGGATCGACTCTTCCCGCTTCCGCAAAACCTTTCAATCGCAGTTGGCAAGCATCGCAGTGGCCGCATGCCACGCCCGCGTCGCTCGGCGCGTAGCAGGAGTGTGTCAAGGAATATTCGACGCCGAGCTCCGTTCCGCGGCGAATGATCTCGGCCTTCGTCATGGCCATCAGCGGCGTGAGGACCCGGAACCGCATGGTCCCTTCAACGCCCGCCTTCGTCGCCAAATTTGCGAGCTTCTCGAACTCGGCGACAAACTCGCTCCGGCAGTCGGGGTAACCCGAGTAGTCGACCGCGTTGACGCCGATGAACAAGTCGGCCGCGCCCACCACTTCAGCATACCCGAGCGCGAGCGCGAGAAACACCGTGTTGCGAGCCGGCACGTAAGTCACGGGTATGCCGTGCGACATTGCGTCGTCGGCGCGATCCTTCGGCACCGCGATGTCGGCCGTGAGGGCACTGCCGCCAATTTGTCCGAGGTCGACAGACACGGTCACATGCCGCTCGACGCCGAGTGACTTGGCCACCGCATCCGCCGCCGCCAATTCAAACCGATGCCGCTGTCCGTAGTCGATGCTCAGGGCGAAGAGCCGATACCCTTCGGCCTGCGCGATCGCCGCGGTGGTCGCCGAATCGAGTCCGCCCGAGAGCAGCACGACGGCTGCCGGCCGGCCTGGATTTTCAAACTCAGAATTCATCGCCATCATCGCAGAACGTTCAGCCCCTTTCGCCGCCACATCCATCATGCCACAATGCAGGGCCCGTCGAAAGGAGTGGTCCGATGTCGGACTTTCGCAGCAAATTAGAAACTTTTGAAAACCAGTTTCCTGACCGCGATTATCGCATCGAGATCGTGGCGCCAGAATTCACGTCCGTCTGCCCCAAGACCGGCCAGCCCGACTACGGCACGGTCACGATCAACTACATTCCGAACAAGCTGTGTATCGAGCTCAAGAGCCTTAAGATGTACCTGCAAAGCTATCGGAACGAAGGCATTTTCTACGAGCACGTTACCAACACGATCCTCGACGACCTGGCCGCGGTCAGCAAGCCGCGCTACATGAAAATCGTCGCCGCCTTCAGCGCCCGCGGTGGCATCACCGAGACGGTCACGACCGAGTTCGTTTCGGCGTTATAGACGGCGACTTGTCCTGCAATTGTACGAAAGGCGAATTTATCATGGCCGACAAACCCCAGGTGGTGCTCTCCGGATTCGCCGACGAATCGGCCAACCAGAAAACGGCGGTCGAGCAGTTTGCCGCCTTCGCCGCGATTGGGCTGCAATACTACAGCCTGCGGTTCATCGACGTGGGCGGCGGCGTCAAGAACGTGATGGATCTCACCAAGGCCGAAATCGTCAAGCTGCGGCACCTCGAAGACGAATACGGGATGAACGTCGCTTCGATTGGCTCGCCGATCGGCAAGGTGAAACTCTGCGATGTCGACGACGGCACCACGAATCGCTACGTGCCGCTCGATCAATACCTCAAGAAAGACGTCACCCGCGCTTGCGAATTGGCTCACGCGTTCGAGACTAAGCTGATCCGCGGTTTCTCGTTCTACCAGCCCAAGGGAAGCGAGCCGGCCGAGTTTCTCAATCAGGCAGCCGACCAACTCGGCCAGATCGCTGAAACCTGCCACCGCAGTGATCTCACCTTCGGCCTCGAAATCGAAGCCAATCTCGTCGGCCAATCGGGGCCGCTCGTCGCCGAACTGCATCGCCGCGTGAATCATCCCGCGCTGGTGACGATCTTCGACGGCGGCAACATTATCAGCCAGGGCTATACCACAGAGGAGTGTTACCAGCAGTACCTGACGATGAAGCCCGGCCTCGGCTGGATGCATATCAAGGACTACCGCCAGCCCTGTCCTACAGGCCGCACGGCCCACGTGGACGAAGACAAGCTCAAGAATTTTGTCCCGGCCGACGCCGGTGACAGCGGCCATGAACGGATCCTACGCGACTTCGCCGAGATTGTGCCGCAGCTTACCGAGAAGCTCACCAAGCGCGGCATCCCGGGCGTCGTCCTCGACTTGGAACCGCACCTCAAAGGGGGCGGGCAGTTCGGAGGGTTCAGCGGCCCCGACGGCATGGGCGTCGCGCTGCGAGGCCTTTGCCGGGTGCTCGACCACGTTGGCCTGGGCTATCACCTCCGCGATTTCGACGACGTCCGGGCCGCCCGCGGGTTCTAGATTGCTCTTCAAGGTTGCACCGCGCGCAGTCGACTGCGCCGGCGGGTTGCCGGCCCAAGGGTGTTGGCGGCATGATTGACGACGCTGCGGAAACGCTCTCGTACTCGCAGCGCAACAATGTGAAAACTGCGCTACTCACACCCTACCGATCGACGTTGATCGGCAGCGAGGTCTGGAGCGACGCCTTAGCGTCGATGGGCGAATCGAAATGATCGCACGCGCCGACCCGTATTCCCTTAATCATCGCAGCCAATGTCAGCCGGCCCCAATACAGCGCCGCGAAAGCAGCCACACTGCCAGCCACAAACTGTGCGCTGATCCAGTTGGGGGCATCGACCAGCAAGTAGTATCCTACTGCTGCTGAGAATACGGCGATGATGCACTGCGTGCCGGCCTTACGTCGCAGCGTCCGCGCCGTATGCACGCCAATCGCATGTCGTGCCGACTGATTGGCCAGCGTCCGCATCGCCGCCATGTCGCCGCTGAAATCTGCCGCTGAGGTTTTCGAGCGAATTTCTGAGAGATTCGTGATCAAATTCTCGCTCGGTATCGATGGCTCGACAGGGGCGGCCGCGATCGCTGGTATCGACGGCTGGGGGCTGATGTTTCTGGTTGCTACAGTGGGCAGTTGGCTGGCTGATGGCGTGGTCGAGGTGCCTCGCATCCGTTCCAGTAGTTTGGCCATGTACTGCTCAACCGATTCGTCGTCGCCGGTACTGTCTAAGCTGTGGGTGGTCGAATTGGAGCTAGCCGATGTCTCGTCGGCACTCTCGTCAACATTTCCTACGGGCAGCAGTTGTGACTCGGTGTCGACAGAGGAAATTGAGGGTTCTGCCGGCAACGCCTCGCCCAGATTCGTAGGCAGCTTTTCGACGGGCTCAGCACCTTTCTGCTGAGAGGTGGTTTCACTCCAGGCCTCTTGCGACTGTGACTCCGAGTTGTCGCGCCAAACGGATAACTCACGTAAGTGTTCTAGAGCCTCGTCTACGTTGTCGCCGGAACTTGCAGTAGAGGCTGACTCCTCGGTAACTACCACCTCGGCAGCGTGCGAATCGCTAGCACTGGCCGCTGCATCGGCCGCAGAGATACTATCTGCGCACCGAGTTTCCTCAACCATTGGTTCTGGGAGTTTGGTGGTTTCTACCCGATCGGCCGTCTCGGCTGGAAGCTGCTGATCTGCTGCCTGCTGCAATGTGCGAGCCTGAGCCAACTGCTGCTCAAGTTCCAGAATTCGATCGACCCGCTGGGCCAGTTGTGACTCCAGTTCAGAAAACCGTGCGAGCCAATTAGCCCGTTCGTCAGCAATCTGTTGAGTCGATTGCTCGAAGCCGGCGACTTGTTGCTCGAATGTAGCTTTGGTCGCATTGGCTTCGATCAATTGCCGATCTTGGTTAGCCAGTTGCTCTTCTTGCGCGTGTAGTTGCTGCTCCCAGGTAACTCGCTCTTCCTCGAACTTCTGCCGCTCATGATCGAAGTCGCCAATCTGTAGTTCGAGCAAGGCGAGCCGCGCATTTAATTCACCTAGTTGCTGTTCACGTTCAGCCAGACTTGCATCGCGCTGCTCAAGTTGTTGCTGCCACTTCTGTCGTTCGTCGGCGAGGTCTTGAGTTGCGAGTCGCTGATCGGACAGCTTCAGTTCGAGCTGGCTGACATTCGAAGAAGCTTGGGCGAATTGGAAGTCGCGCTCGCTTAAGCGTGACTCCACTTCCGCCAGTTGATGCCGATAAGTATCTTGTTCTTCGACGACTTGATCGCGTGCGTGTTGAAGTTCTGCTAATTCGCGCTCAAGCGACTGCGATTTGGCTTGGGCCTCCGCAAGTTCGCGCTCCCAATTCGCCTGGCACGAGTCCCACGCGATCGATCGCTGTTGCCATTCGGCTCGCTCACCGGCAATTCGCTGCCACGCCTGTTGATGGACCGCTAGTTGCCGATCACGGAGTTCAATCGCGTCGGCAGCTTCTGCAAGCTGCTCACCCCGTTGCGCAACTTGCGCTTGCGCTGCGTCCCATTGAGCTTGCAGTGATGCATGTTCGTGGGTCTGCTTTTGCAGGGTCTGCTGTAGTTCTGCGAGCTGCTCTTCCAGCGAAGTGGCTGCTTCGGCCGACTTAGCAAGTCGCGCCTCGATCTCAGCGGTTCGCAACTCAGCATCGGCCTGCTGACTTCGACAATCGTCGCGTTCCTGCTGGGTACGGTGGAGCGCCTGCGTCGTATCGTCGAGCTGCGTCTGAAGCGTTTGCACGGTCGACGAGGCGTCGTTCCGTTGCCGCTCCAAGTCTGCCACCCGGGACATCCATTCCGAGACTTCCTGGGCAATATCGGCCCGATTCTCAGCAGCTTCCTGCCAGGCGTGTTGGTGATAGTTGATCTGCCGCTCGAGTGCTTCGACGGCAGCGGTTGCCATGGCGAGTTGCTGCTCGCGCTCGATCCGTTGGTTTTCTGCTTCGTCAAACCGTTGTTGCAACTGGCCTTTTTCCTCGGCGAGTCTACGCGCCGATTGTTGATGCTCAGCGACTTGCTGTTCGAGTGCGCCGACAGCAACCGTCGATTCGGCAAGCTGTTGTTCGAGCTCACGCCGGAGCGTCTCTTGTTCGTCCACTTGCCTTTGTAAGCTGGAACGTTGCTCAACAACTTCACGCGACAACTGCTGGTCGTGAGCGAGTTGCTGTTGGAGCTTGTTCACGACGTCCGTCGCCTCGACTAGATTTCGTTCGAGATCCGACTTCAGCCGCTCCAAGTTGTCGACCTCCTGTTGCAGGTTGGTCTTTTCTTGCTCGAATTGTTGAGCCGCTTGTTGGTGCTGAGCAACTTGCAGTTCGAGCGCGCCGACCGCGGCCGTCGATTCAGCAAGCTGTTGTTCGAGTTCGCACCGGTGTGTTTCCAGTTCGCCCACTTGCCGTTGCAGGTTCGTACGTACTTCTGCAAACTCGTGTGACAACTGTTCTTGTCTTGCGACAGTCTGCTCGAGCGCGCTTAAGTTGGTGGTAGCTTCCGCAATCTGTTGCTCGAGTTGCCGGCGATGGGTTGCCGATTCAGCCACTTGGTGATGCAGGCTTTGCTGTTCGTCGATTAACTGCTGCCACTCCAGCCGTTGTTGGGCGATTTGCTGTTCCAGCGAACCGGTCCGCCTGGCCGCGTCTTCGAGCTGCCGATATCCCTCTACGAGTTTCTGCCGCGTATCGGAAAGTTCGCTGTGAAGTGAAGCGTTTTTGGCCGCTAACGCAAAACGGTCGCGATTCAGCGATTGCTGTTCTTCCGTCCAACGTGCCAGCTCGCGCGACAGCATCGAATGGGCATCGGTGGCATCCTCCGTGATATCTGAAAGCTTGACTTCGCTGACGTGATGCCGTCCCTCAGGTAGCCAGGCTGAATCACCATTGTCCTGATCAGGCAGTTCCGCCACCGGAGCGATTTCCGCATTGGAGGGTAAACCCTCGTCGAGCGTGATGGGCGGAGCCTCGAATTCGCCTTCCGTATTTGCTTGCTGGCCCCCATGGTTGGCCGACACAGCTATTTCGAGCGGCGTGCCGTTTGCTTCCTGCACAGCTTCGATTAGGTTCCTTCCTAGGATGGGCTTCTCTACCGAGGCCGAATCGTTCGTTAGGATCACCTCCAAATCGACATTTCCCAGGGATAGAATGTCGCCCGGCTCGAGTGCCGATTCTTCGAAGGGCGCGCCGTTGACGAGCATTTCATCCGCCCAGCGGCGTACCCGCAAGCCGGCGTGATCATGCACGATTAGGCAGTGCATCGGCGCGACTCCTGCTTCGCTCAATCGCAGTGAGCAGCGTGGATTTGATCCGACGCTGTGATTTCCGAGTGGCAGCGGCAAATGGCGTGTACCCTCCGACCCGCCGTGCAAGCACAAAGCGTAATTGATCGGCAATGCGGCAGCCGGTGCCGGTGGAGTCCAGGGATGTTCAGTAAGCAACATGGGTGCCAGTCGAAGGGGATTGACGGCCGAACACTCCGCGATTCGGCACTTTCGAATTGTGAGTTCGAGGCAGTAGATTGCAGCTGGGGGCGTCAGCCCGTCGCCCGAATCGATTGCCACCTAGTCATTTAGCTCGCGGCCAAGGCGCCGTCAAAACGCCCGCACGGCGAATACCCATCCTTCGGGGGGATTTTCTGAACTCGTCGATTTCCACTGGTCAAGCTATGACGGTTTTGTCGATTACCGATAGACGCTCGGCAGACACAAGCCACCCGACCGCTGGGCGGGCCCCGCGGGCCAGCAACAAGGTGTCTGGCTAGAGCAGCGGCCGGACCAGCAGATTTGGGCAGCCCCAATGCTCCGACCCAAGTGTTTAAGAAATAACAATTTACGACGGAACTTGACGAGCCCTTGACAAACCCGCAGATCCTTTGAAGTTCTGAAAAAACTACTTAGGCCTGCATGCGTACTATAGTTACGTTGCAAGCAAACGTGGCCGGCCGTGACCACGCGAGCGCGCAACTCCACAGGCGGAACGGGTTAAGCTCGCGTTTTGGTGTGAGCAACCCACGTCCACAAACGGCAACCGGGAACAGATCGAAACACGTGCGACCCACGTATTTTCCTAAAGCCAGGTTTTGTCCAAAGGAAGGACGCTGGCAAACTTTTCCGAGGCGGTCGCTACTTTCGGGGTGAGGCAAAATACCATGTCACGAAAAGACTCCATTCAGAAGATGCGCGACCTCTTGGTCACGCGACGGGACGCGCTCCGCAAAGCTCTAGCGGGCGACTTGAGCCTGCTGATGCAACTCCGCGAGCAGTCGGGTGGCGATGTCGTCGATGCCGCCCTTGATGCGGCGCAGGATGAGATAAGCTCGCAACTGGCGGAAGTCGAAAGCCGCGAGCTGGCAAACATCGATAAAGCCCTCATTAGAATGAAAAATGGCTCTTACGGTGAGTGCGAAATTTGCAACGGCAAGATTCCGCTAGCCCGGCTAAACGCCTTGCCCTATGCCGTCAGTTGCATCGAATGCCAACGAGCGGCTGAAAATGGCAGCGGCCCGGGCGGCGGCGCTGGCGATTGGAGCCGTGTGCTCGAAACAGGCTACTCCGATAACGATGTATCTTTCAGCGACCTGGAAATGTGAGGCTCAGCCCCTCCGCACCGCCCATGGCGAATCTTTGCGCCCGGTGGCCGACGATAAGTCGCCACCGGGTGTTTTCGTTTCTCGATGGAACAGACAATTGGAGCTTCGTGGAGTACACTTAACCTAAGCCACGTCGCCGCGTGATGTGTGACGCGTGCGGACATCCCCAAACCGGTTTTCGATCCATGCCTTTCACGCGCCATCTCCCGATTTGCTTGCTCCTGTTGGTTGCCGTCGCCTCAACCGCCACTCGGGCTCCCGCCCAGGCCCAACTCGCTGGTTCCAATACCTTTGGCACCTCTACAACCGGCAGCGATCGCGCTCGCGAGTATGCCGCTCTAGCCCGCGATGTCGATGCTCTTGATCGTGAGTTTGGCCTTATCAAGCGCGTCGTCAAACTGATCACCCCCGCCGTCGTTCACATCGAAGCCTCGCTGCTGCCACAGTATCGCGGCATGCTTAACGTGGAGGAGGCCGGCTCTGGCGTCATCGTCGAAATGGACAGCAATTACTACGTACTAACCAATCGCCACGTCATCCGCCATTCGTCGAAGGAACGCATCGCTATTCACCTTACCGATGGACGAGTGTTGCAGCCCGAACGGATTTGGGAAGACAAAGAAACCGACGTAGCCGTGCTAGCAGTGCGCGCGCCCGAGCTCGTCGCCGCCCGGATCGGCAATAGCGACGCACTCGAAATTGGCGACTTCGTGTTGGCTGTCGGCAGCCCCTTCGGGCTGAGCCACAGCGTCACCCGCGGCATCGTCAGTGCCAAGGGGCGTCACAATCTCGACCTTGGCGATGGCGAGCTCCGCTGGCAGAACTTTATCCAGACCGACGCGGCCATCAATCCCGGCAATAGCGGTGGTCCGCTGGTGAACCTCCGCGGTGAAGTGGTCGGACTCAACACCGCCATCGCTAGCGCCTCGGGCGGCAACGAGGGCATCGGCTTCTCGATCCCTATCAACATCGTTGCGCGTGTCGGCCGACAGTTGGTCCAGAGCAACCGTGTCGCCCGGGGTTTCCTCGGTGTCAAGCTCGACGGCCGTTTCGATGAAAAACAGGCTCGGGCCCTCGGCCTGGAGCGCTTAGGCGGCACCCGCGTGACGGTGGTCGAACCCCAGTCACCCGCCGAACGGGCCGCTTTGCAGGTGAACGATGTGATCCTGCAATACAACGGCATCCGCGTCGAACGCGACGAGCACTTGATCGGCTTGGTAAAACTCACTGAAGTCGGCCAACGCGTGCCAATCGTGGTTTATCGCAACGGTAAACCGCTCAGCATGTTCGTCGAAATCGCCGATATGGCAAAAAGCGGCACAGATTAGGTGAGCTGGGCTCAGCCGGCGGTGCGCAACGTGCCAAGGATACAATCCGCCACGGCCACCGCATCTATATCCACCGCTACATCGAGATTGGGCCGATTCTCCGTGTACCGTCGTCGGTCGAACACAGTCACTCCGTGTGTCAGCGAACCCTCGGTCTCCACTTCCGCATGCATCCGCTCCATAGTAAAGAGTTCCGGATGCATTGCTGCCACCATCGCTACGGCATCGTGGAGATGAATTCCCTCCAGCCCCAGTTGCTGCCGATAGGCGCGAAATGCCCCCGGCAGCATTCGCTGCAGAAGCTGTCCGGTGCGCGACCCTTCACCCGGTAGCTTCTGCAACATATCAAAGCCGAACAGCACTCGATTGGTTACGTCGAGCGGAATGACTGTCTTGGTGACCGGCGAGCTAAACACGTCCCGCGCTGCTTCCGCGTCACAATAGATATTAAATTCGGCTAGCGGGGTCACATTCCCGGGACCGGCCAAGGTGCCGCCCATGATGATCAAATGTCCGATCTGCGACGCCAAATCTGGTTGTTGCTGCAGCGCAATCGCGAGGTTCGACAGTGGCCCCAAAGCGAGTATCGTCACGTCGCCCGGTGCTGCCTGCACTTCGTCGATCATCACTTTGATCGATGGTCGCTGGTGATGTAATTCAGCGCAAGGAAGATTCGCCCCACACAGACCATCGGCCCCAAAGACGTGCCGCGCGTCGGTCCGCAGCATCCGATCGGCTGCCCCCGCGCCCAGCCGTGGCCAACGCGGCGGGTCGAGCTGTTCGACGATTGCCTGCACGTTGCGCGTCGACTGGTCCGCCGGCACATTTCCGCCCACGGCCGTCACCGCTAACACATCCAAATCGGCCATAGCAAAAGCCAAGCACATGGCCACGGCATCGTCAACACCGGGGTCCACGTCGAGAATTACTTTTCGAGCCATCCGTACTCCGGCCAATCCCGTCCGAGCGGAAATAGATTCATGTCAAGCAACCTATTTTAGGGCGGCCCGCTGCAAACTACAATCCGATCATGTCTGATAACATCCCCACTTTGCTCGGACGTGTCGCCGGGGGCGAAAACCTGTCGTTCGCCGAAATGTCGACCGCGACCGATTCTATCATGCGCGGCCGTTGGAGCGACGCCCAAATCGGCTTGTTGCTCTCCGGATTGGCCGCCAAAGGTGAGACCGTCGACGAAGTGGCCGGTGCCGCAGCCGCCATGCGCGAGCACATGACTCCCATCCACAGCCGCTATGATCAATTGCTCGATACTTGCGGCACCGGTGGCGGTGGCTCCTCGATGTTCAATGTCAGCACTTCCGCCGCAATCGTGGTCGCTGCAGCCGGTATCCCCGTTGCCAAGCACGGCAACCGCAGCATCACTAGCCGCAGCGGTTCAGCCGATGTGCTCGCGGAACTAGGCGTCAATATCAATGCCACCGTGCCGCAAGTGGAAGCCTGCCTGAACGAACTGGGACTCTGCTTTTGCTTCGCCCCGCTCGCGCACCCGTCGATGAAGCACGTCGCCGCAGTCCGCAAGCACCTCGGCATCCGCACGATCTTCAATATTCTCGGCCCGCTGGTGAACCCGGCCCGCGCTACCCACCAACTGCTCGGCGCCGGCCGACCGGAGTTGCGGCCGCTATTGGCTTACGCGATGGCCCGACTTGGCACTACGCGCACGCTCGTCGTCTCTGGCGAAGACGGCCTCGGCGACGTGACCCTTACCGGTGTAACCAACGTTACCGAAGTCTCCCATTCAGCGGCGGGGCTTGCCCCGCGCGACGACGAACTCCGCGACTTCACCTGGATTCCCGCAGACTTCGGCTTTACTTGTCAGTCGCTCGAAAGCCTTGCGGTTGATAGTCCTGCCGCCAGCGCCGCTATCATTCGCCAGGTACTCGAGGGGGTGCCCGGACCGGCCCGCAATTTGGTGATTCTCAACGCCGCCGCTGGCCTCCTCGCGTTTGGCAAAACGACCGACCCGAAGAACGCCGCCCAACTTGCCGCCGCCGCCATCGACAGCGGTGCTGCCCAGTCCCTGCTCGTGCATCTCGCCAAACGATCGCACGAACCGGCGTGAACGACCCGCTCATAGCCGCGTCGCTTGCGACGCGCAAATTTCCCTATGCAACTTGAACTCATCTTCACCAACGATGTGAGATTCCTGGCAGGCATCGGTGCGTTCACGCACGAAACACTGAAGCAGTGGCCGCTCGTGCCGACGGCGGCGATGAAGCTCGGCCAATGCGTCCTCGCCGCCGCCCGCCATGCCATCGAACACGCCTACCCGGCCGGTGAAACCGGCTCGATCGAGCTCACCTTCTGCGAGGAGGGCGGCAAACTTGAGTTCACTGTTCGCGACCACGGCCTGCCGCAAGACATCGCCACGCTAGAGCAGCGGCTTCACGATCCGTCGGCACCCGCCGCCGAAAAGCTCGCACTCCTTTGGCCAGGTGCCGATGTTGTCGATGAGCTGCATTGGATCGGCTACGGCCGCGATGGCAAGGCGATTCAACTCGTCAAATGGCTGCACGAAGAGCATATTACCGACCAGGCCCACGCCGCCGCCCTCGCCCCCTTTACAGAAGACGCCCCGCTCGCTCCCGCACAAGAATACACGATCCGCCGCATGCTCCCGCAGGAAGCGATCCAGGTATCTCAACTGATGTATCGGGCCTACGGCAACACGTATTTCAATGAAGATGTCTATTACCCCGACCGCGTCGCCGCCCACAACGCAAACAACTCGGTCCTCTCCTTCGTAGCCGTCGGTGCGAATGGTCAATTGGCCGGGCACTACGCGCTCGAACGCGGGGAACCCGGTCCCATTGCCGAGGGTGGTCAGGCCGTCGTCGACCCGGCACACCGCGGCCGCGGATTGCTCGACCGCCTGAAAGACGCCGCTCTGGCCGAGGCAGTCCGCATGAACCTTGTGGGGGTTTTCGCCGACGCCGTCTCAGTTCACACCCGGACGCAACAATCCGACATCAAACACGGTGCCCACCTGAGCTGCGCCGATCTTGCCATCGCCCCGCGCAACGAGCAGTTCAAGAACATCTCCACAGAACAGCCACAGCGTGTAACTTGCCTGCTATTTTTCCAGTGGCTTGCCGCACCCAGTCCGCGAAAAGTGTGTGTCCCCGACCGCCACCGCGAGATGCTGACAAAGATCTACTCGAATCTCCAATGTCCCGTGGAATTTGCCGTCCCCGCCCCCGCCGCTGCGACCGGCCACGGCACGCTCACGGTAAAGATCGAATCCGGCGCCGCCTGCGGCTTTATCCGCGCCGAAGAACTTGGTGCCGACTCCGCCCAGCTCATCCGCCATGCGAAGCGCGAAATCATCGAACGCTCCCACGTCGAAGCGGTCTATGCGGAACTGCCGCTCGCCGATCCCGCCACGCCCGCAACTGCCGACGCCATCGAGGCGGAAGGCTTCGGCTTTTTGGGCGTCGCCCCCTGCTTTTCCAATCGCGGCGACCTGCTGCGACTGGCCTACCTCGTCGAGCCGCTCCAGCGCAATCCCATCCAAACAGCCGACGCCTTCACTGGCGAACTCGTCGATTATGCCCTCGCCGAACAAACCCGCGTGCGAGCTGCCCTCTAACCTATTGCTGCCACCCGGGCCCAACTAGCCGCCCAGTTTCAAGAATATTTCATTCGGCTTGGCTTGACCCCCAATCCTGTACTACCTGCTATGAGAGTACGGGTTGGGGAAGTCCGCTGGGCTGCTGGAGCGGAGAAGTTGCTTGCGGCATAGCCGAGCGTGACAAAGAGCGGAGGGTTCAAATTCCATGCCCACCGCTTGAAATGACACGCGGTTCGAAAGTGGGCCTGCAGCAAGAGTTTAATACGAGTGGACTTCTGTAGGCTCGGCTGTACAAGCAGTCAACTCAATTGATGTAATGGGGTTGAATCATTAAGGCTGCCGGAGCGGAAGCCAGCTGGGTCAATAGTGAATGACGTAAAACCTAGTTGCAGAAACTCTTCCGTGAGCTTTGCAGCCGCTTCGGGAGAGGTGAGCTTAACAATAGCCTCACATGGCACTTCGATCCGTGCAATATTTCCGGCGTGGAAGCGCACGCGGCACACCGAGATACCGAGTGTGCGAATCAATCGCTCCGCACGGTCAATCATCTTCAGTCGTTCTGGCGTAACGGATAGACCATAAGCGACGCGACTGGAAAGACATGGCGAAGCGGGTTTTTCTGCAACCGGCAACTGCCACGCAGCCGCTATTCTTCGCACTTCAGCCTTGACGATCCCGCAATCGGCAAGCGGACTTCTCACACCGTAGTTAGATGCCGCGGCAAGACCCGGTCGGAAGTCGCTCAAATCGTCAGCATTTGTGCCGCTTGCAATCACAGTCACACCGAGCGTATCGGCAAGCTTGGAGAGCTGCGCGTAAAGCTCTGATTTGCAATGGAAGCACCGGTCGGGCGAGTTGGCGGAATAACTTGGGTTGGCAAATTCGTTGGTTTCGAGCGTCTGATGACGAATGCCGATTGCGATAGCGAGGGCCACTGCTTGCTCCAACTCACCTTCCGCAAGACTTGGACTGACTGCGGTAACAGCTACCGCAGCATCGCTGAGTGCGACTTGGGCAGCCTTTGCTACCAAAGCGCTATCGACGCCGCCGGAATAAGCGATCGCACAGCTACCATAGCGGCTGATGAGATCCAGTAAGCGATTACGTTTTTCCGTGAGTTCTTCGTTAAGCAGAGTCATCGCGTGCTGGAAACGTTGGCTGATGAAAATACGGGCCGCACAGAACAGTGGAACGGAATAACTTTATCGCGCGATCCCTGGTAGCGGTGGTGGCGGTGGGTCTTGCAGACGCCGTAAGTCGTCGCGTAAGCGAGCCGCTTCTTCGTAACGTTCTTCGTGGATCGCTTTAGTTAAATCGTCGCGGACTTTGGTCAGAGGGTCGGGTGGAGTGACGACCTCAGACTCGGCTGCGGCATCGGTTGGTCCTGCAATTGCAGCCGGAGGAGACTTCTCCAGAATCTCTTGTTTCCACCGCTGCAGGAAGGCCAGTTCGCCAACTTGTCCGGCTTTTTCTTTTTGGTTGTACTCGGCCAGAAACTGCTCAATGCCGCGGATACCTGCGTCGAGCACATTCACCGCGGCTTCCCACTGCTCAAGCTCCACTAGCGGCGTAGCCACCGCGCGGGCGTGCATCATGGTGACATAGGGCCGCCATTGGTCGAATTCAAGCCTCACCCGTTCGTCGCGGGCGTGATCTCGCACAAAGGCAAATAGTCGCAGGTTCCGCTCGGTATCGCGGGCGCACAGTTCGTACAATCCCAAGTGCCAAAAACTCAAATAGCGGTGATAATACTGGACACCCTCTCGCAAGAGTTCCTGACAATCCTCAGGCTCGAGTAAATAGGGAGCACTATCGGGATTCGCCACGTCGTGTTCTTTTTGTCTCTGCAAATGGAACTCGAACCACGAATCGCTGGCATGGATTCGGCGACCATCAGGTCGGCCGTCGAATTCCATCTGTAGGATACCGAGGTCGAGCCGTAGCTGAATTTTGCGTCTTCCATCCTCGCCGTCGATGATCCGTACAGTGATCTCGTCCGGACGGTATGGCCACTGGCCGAGGATGAAGGAGATGTCGTCGGACACTGGGCGTTTCAATCCAGTCGATGGTTTGTGATAACGAATGCCTTCTCCGACAAGGCGGAGATAGGTTAAACTCCAGCTTAATGTAATCGGCCACGATTGAAAACCGAGTCCTCCCAGACAGAGTGGCGGCCGATCTGCCTGGCAGCTATACAACAAGAGTCACAGCGCGCAGTTAGCTTTGCGGCGACGTGTCCCGGATCCGCGGTTCGAGTACTTTCGTATTCCGCTCGACTGCAAGAATGATCGTGCGTTGTTCCAGCCCATCGGCCGAACTAGCAATCACTGGTATGACTTGCCTACGGTCTGTAAGCGACATGCGAACGGAGAAGCTACCATCTGGCCGCAGTGTCACGGGCTCGCCCTGCAGTGTTACGTGGGCCCCTGGTTGACTGACACCAAACACCAGCAACTCAGCGTCGACTGAGAATTGCAATCGATTGACATTGGTGAGCACGCGTGCGGCACCGTCGCCATAGCGGGTTTCCATCGGCGTTCCCAAAGGGCGGCCGAGTCGCTCTTCCAGCAGCTCTTGCAATTCAAGACTTGTACCACGCGGGCTGTAGCCACCGCTCATTGCGAAAATACGGTCGGCATTGTTGGCCACATCCGACCAATTTTCGTCGACCGATTCGCTAGTGCCAGCGCGGGGAGTGGTTACTGAATTACTCCTCGCTAGGCTATAAAATTGGCTGCCTCCGGCCGAGTAGCCGATTTCTAGGCGAAATTCGTGGGGGGGATCTTGGACGTCGACATACCAATGGCTTACGCCGCCATGGATCGGAATGGAGCGGACCAGTGTTGAGGTGCCGTCCGCGGCCATTTTATAGAGCTGCAACACGGGGATGGCTGCATGCCAGTGAGGGCCCATTGCTGCTCGAGCTCGATCGATGCTTGGCCTCGAGAGCTCCCAAAAGACTTGTAGCCAATACGGATCGCGGACCATGACAATGAGCCGATCGCGCTCACCGCTTTTGGCAGAGCCCGTGCCTGCGACGCTGAGGTCTTTGGCGGTCGGCAGCGTCGCCCGCCGATCGACCATTGGGCTAATATCGGCGGGGCGGGGCTTGAATTTTTCCCGACGCTTGCCATTGATCTGTTCTGGCGTAAGCTGCGCTGGCTGACCAGGGCGTTGTGAATGCTTCGATTGCTTGACGAGCGCTTGGACAAGCTCCTCCTTCCGCATTGCATGCCAACCTGTAATGCCTTGCAGCTTGGCCATTTGAGCTAATTCCTTACATGAGTAGCTTTTCAAAGTAGTGGCAGTCATAGGAGATTAGTCTAATGGGTGATATACAAGGGGCCCGACAGCACACTCTAGTCGGTTGGTAAGCTATCCGCAGGAATTACACGCTGCGTAAATTCGAGCTACGGGCGAGAGAATCGCAAAATCGCTAGATCCCCTTCATTTAATGTAATCGCACCGGCGCGAATTGCAATTATTTTATAGTTGAAATCTGGTTGTTTGATTTGCCGGAAGTGATTTCATATCAGCTAGTTGCGCCACGTATTGAGATTGCTCGATTTGGCTTTTGGGCTAACCGTTCTGCTTTGGAACGCCTGGGAGCACGGCCAATCAATTGAGTGCCATCCCACCATGTGGAACTGACCTGTGGCTGTCGTTATTTCAGCTGCCAAAACTTTGTGAAAAAAAGCACGAATTTTCCACTAAGGCGTTGACGTTAACAGGTTAGGTGCGATAGATTGCTGAACCCGCGGTCGTTTTTCGTCCGTTCGAAGCAGTAGCATTCGACCGAGCGGGGAGCGGCACCAAACCCTCCAGGACAACGTCTTACGGACGCTCTCAAAGACCGTCCGCCGGAAGTTGATCATCGCGGCAGACAGGTGACTCGTTCCACCGACGACCGATCGTCGATCGCCAAGGCTTACCAATGGTCGACGCGGATCATGGTGGTGGCGATGGAGATGGTCCTGCCCGGCCTGGCCGGCTACTGGCTGGATCAGCGGTTAGGAACGGCCGTATTGTTCATGTTGCTGGGCTTCGGCCTCGGAAGCACGGCAGCAGTCGTTCATTTAATTCGCATGGTGCGAGCTGAGGAACAGGACGCGCGTCGAAAATAGCGAACGCGTTGGGGCAGACAAGTTTACAGTTTGATTCACGTTGACAGATCCATTTACGCCATGAGCGCCACTCTCGGGGCCAAGCCGACACAGTCGAGTTTTCTGCGTTCGTCGCTGCTGCTTGCAGGTTGTATGGGAGCGGTTACGCTGCTGTTCGCTCCCTTTGCTACGCCAATGACTGGAAGTGCTGGCTTAGGTGGATTGGCGGGAGCCGCGGCCATATGTCTTGCTGCGGGTTGGACGGCCGAGCTAGTGATCTACTCGCTGGGCAGCTTTATTGCACCACTTTCGGCCATGCTGTTGGGCATGGCGATTCGGATGATGCCGCCGCTGGGTGTTTGCGTCGTCTTGGCCGCTTGGGGCGCTAGCGGTCGCCAGCACATGGCGTTTATAAGTTATCTGCTCACGTGCTATTTGGTGACACTAGCGTTAGAAACGCGGCTGACGGTCCTTCGCGTCGCGCATGCCAACGCTCCTTCGGCTTCGACTGCCTCTTGAGTAACGGTTATGGCCGAACACACAGAACAGGTTCAGCACGGCGCACCAGGAAACTCCGTGCATGGTGACAGCGCTGATCCTGGCGACCATGGTCTCAGCTCGCACAATCCGCTTGACCCGAACGTTCTGTTTGACCACGTTTCGGACTCAGACGAGTTGCACATACCGCGCATATTGACGTCGGACGGCTCGGGCCACGTGAAGCTCCCGCAGCCGTTTAAAGTGGCTGAGCCAATAGTTCAGGTTAATACAAGTAGCGCCCTGATCAACCGCACGATCGAACCGCTCGATCTGAAGTTCACCAAATTCATGGCGATCGAGCTGATCGCAGCAATCATGATCTGCGTGTTTTTCATCGGCTTGGCGCAGGCGATCCAAGGCGGGGCGCTGGCTCGCGGCCGGTTCCGCAACATGCTCGAGGCCGCCCTGCTCTACTTCCGCGACAGCGTCGCCCGGCCCTGCATCGGCGGGCACGATGCCGACAAGTTCGTTCCATTCCTGTGGACGATCTTTTTCTTTGTCCTCGGGCTCAATCTGTTTGGGATGATCCCTTGGATGGGTTCGCCCACCGGCTCGCTGGCCGTGACGGGTGCGTTGGCGCTGATCACGTTCACTGTGGTGATGGGCTCGGCCATTGCGAAGCTCGGCCCGTTGGGCTCTCTCAAGTCGCTCGTGCCGCACATGGATTTGCCGTTCGTGCTGAAGATCTTTTTGATTCCGTTGATCTTCGTGATCGAAGTGGCCGGCTTGTTGATCAAACACGGCGTGCTTGCCATTCGGCTTTTGGCGAACATGATGGCTGGCCATGTGGTGTTGGCGGTGATTATGGCGTTCATCGCGGCGAGTGCCCAATCGATGATGTGGTGGGTTGTTGCCCCAACCAGCGTGCTGGGTGCCACGGCGCTGAGTCTGCTGGAGTTGTTCGTCGCGTTTTTGCAGGCCTATATCTTTACGTTCTTGTCGGCCCTGTTTATCGGCATGGCCGTTCATCCCCACTAAGCGTGCGGCCGCGGCCGCAGCGACTACAATTACAATTCGATTTTAGAAAGGAACTGCTTTCCATGCTCAAGTTGATGAAAATGATGGTGCTTTGCTTGGCGGTGTTCATGGTCGCTTCGCCGGCCTTTGCACAGGCGGCAGGTGGCGGCGGTTTTAGCATGAATCTCGGCCCGGCCGTGGGTGCTGGCCTCGTGATCTTGGGTGCCGCGTTCGGCATCGGCCGCATCGGTGGCCAGGCTGTCGAGAGCATGGCCCGTCAGCCGGAAGTCGCCGGCAACATCCAAACGGCGATGATCATCTCGGCCGCACTGATCGAGGGTGCCACGTTCTTCGCCTTGATCGTTTGTATGTTGTTTAACTGGCCGAGCTGACGTTTCGCGTTGGCCAAATGTTTCGCATTTGAGGCACCGTTTCGCATTGAGGCTATGTCATGCGATTTGCACTGAGAGTGAGTGGTTGTTTCACGGCATTGGCGATCGCTTTTGCGCATTCGTCCACTGCAGGCGTGGCCTGGGCGCAAGACGCTCAGGAGAACGTCGAAGCAGTGGCGAAGGCTGCGGTCGCCGAGGAAGCAGGCGAGGAAGGGCCGAACCCGCTGGCCATCGACCCGGATCTGGCGATCTGGACGCTGGTCGTCTTTTTGGTGATGTTCGCCATCCTCAAGACGTTCGCCTGGCCGCAGATTGCCGCAGCCGTTGATGAACGCGAGCGTAAGATGGCTGCGACCATCGCCGCAGCGGACGCCAAACTCGAGGACGCCAAGCGGATTCTGGCTGAGCACGAGGCCAAGTTGGCGGCAACGGCGGGCGAAGTCCGCGAGATGCTCGACGAGGCCCGCCGCGACGCAGAAGTCACCAAGCGACGGATCGAAGAAGACGGTCGCAAAGCGGCTGCCGATGAGGTGGCACGAGGCACACTCGAGCTGAAGCGGGCCAAGGATGCGGCGTTGCAAGAGCTTGCAGTTCGCAGCGCAAACCTGGCGATCGAGCTGGGCGAGCGCGTGGTCCGCGACCAGTTGCAGATTTCGCCGGAACACCAAGCCCGCATCGTCCGCGACGCGCTTGAAAAATTGGCCGCAGCAGCACCCAGCAGGAACTAGCACGTGGCCGAATCAGCTAAGCACGAAACGGTGATGGACGTCACGGCCGAACGGCTGGCGCGGGTTTACGCGCAGGCGTTGTGGGCCGCGGCGCTCAAGCAAGGTGACCCGACAACCGCGGTCGAAGAACTTCGAGCGGTGGTGAGCGACGTGCTCAACAAGTTCCCGCAGTTCGACACGATCCTGTCCTCGGCCCTGGTGGACCAGGAGAGCAAAGAGAAGCTGATCGACCGCGTGTTCGGCAAGCAGTTGTCGCCGACGGCGCTCAACTTCTTGAAAGTGCTCTCGGCGCACGATCGGCTCGGCATCCTACGGTTGGTCGTCAAAGAGTCGCAGCACTTGCTCCGGGAACACCTGGGGCAGGTGGAAATCCAGGTGCAAGTCGCCGCGCCGCTCGATAACACGATCCGCGACGAGTTGGTTGCTTTGCTGCGGCAGCGCGGCAACCGGGAGCCGATCCTGAACGTGAATGTCGCCCCGGACATCGTGGGCGGCATCATCGTTAAGATTGGCGACCGGGTGTATGACGGCTCGCTGCGGACGCGGTTTGAAATGGCCCGCCGGGCGATCATCGAGCGGGCGTCCGAATTGATCGAAACGAAACCTAACCTGTTCGTGCACGCTGGGTAGTTGAAACCGCCAGTTAATCGAAACAATCAGAATCACAAACGCAATTCAGGAAGTCCCCAGCGGGACTTGCGGAGAACCGCGATGAAGTTTAACAGCGACGAAATTGCCTCAGTCATTCAGCAAGAGATTGAGAACTACGCCTCGCAGATCGACGTCCGCGAAGTTGGCCGCGTGCTGGAAGTCGGCGACGGCATCGCCCGCGTTTACGGCCTGTCGAGCGTAATGGCCAACGAGATGGTCGAGTTCCCCAACGGCACCATCGGACTGGCGTTCAACCTCGAGGAGAACTCGGTCGGTATCATCATCTTGGGTGATTACCTGACGATCTCCGAGGGCGACGAAGTCCGCAGCACTGGACGCCTGCTCTCCGTGCCGGTCGGTGACGAGCTGCTCGGCCGCGTGGTCGATCCCTTGGGTAATCCTCTCGACGGCAAGGGCCCAATCGTCACCAATCACCGCCGTCCGATGGAAATCATCGCTCCAGGCGTGGCCGAACGGCAGCCGGTGAAAGAGCCGCTGCAAACGGGCATCAAGGCCATCGACGCGATGACGCCGGTCGGCCGCGGTCAGCGCGAGTTGATCATCGGCGACCGTCAAACAGGTAAGACCGCCATCGCCATCGATGCGATCTTGAACCAAAAGAATCAGCCAAACCGCCCGGTTTGCATCTACGTTGCGATTGGACAAAAAGAATCCAACGTCGGACGCATCGTCAAAATTCTTGAAGAGCACGGCGCTCTGGAATACTCAGTAATCGTCGATGCTTCGGCAACAGCTGCTCCGGCACTGCAATTCCTGGCACCGTACACGGCATGTTCGATCGGTGAATACTTCATGAACAAGGGCGGTCACGCTCTCAACGTATACGACGATTTGTCGAAGCACGCAGTTGCCTACCGCGCCATGTCGCTCTTGTTGCGCCGTCCGCCCGGTCGTGAAGCGTATCCCGGAGACGTGTTTTACTTGCACAGCCGCTTGCTGGAGCGCGCATCCAAATTGTCCGCCAAATTGGGCGGTGGATCGCTTACTGCGCTTCCCATCATCGAAACCCAAGCCGGCGACGTTTCTGCATACATCCCGACAAACGTCATCTCGATCACCGACGGTCAGATCTTCCTGGAAACAGACTTGTTCTACGCCGGTGTCCGTCCTGCTATCAACGCCGGTATCTCGGTTAGCCGGGTAGGTGGCGCCGCTCAAACTAAAGCCATGAAGGC
>JBGSUJ010000087.1:0-82358 GCA_041753435.1 Pirellulales bacterium
CCTTACAGTCGGAACTGGCTGCCTGGTCAACCGACGCCAACGCCACCCAACGCGGCGTCGACTGGCAAATGAAAGTCCGCGACGCCCGCGGTAAACTCAAGTCTCTCTACCCGAAAATCAAGCTGTGACAGAGCACTAGCCGATTCGTTCGCCACGCAAGCGGAAGAGCCGTTCCGGATGCCTGTGTATCCCAACGCCGCCCCGCCACCGCCTCGCTCGCAGGCCGAGGTCGACAAGCTGCTCGCCGGCGCAGACCCTGCGGTGGCCAAAGAAGATGCGGTCCAGCGCCCGCTGCGGATCGTGCTGGTGGCCGGGCCGAAGGATCATGAGGAGGGCGAACACGACTACCCGGCTTGGCAGCAAGTCTGGGCCCGGCTCTTGAAGCGCGCGGCGAACACCGAGGTCGACACGGCGTGGGAATTTCCTTCGCAGGAGCAAATCGATTGGGCCGACGTGCTGGTGTTCTTCCAACGCGGCCGCTGGAACGACGACCGGGCCGCGGCGATCGATCCGTTTCTCGCCCGCGGCGGCGGAGCGGTGTACATCCATTGGGCCATCGATGGCCAGGGTGGCGAGGGCGAGTTCGCCAAGCGGATTGGTCTGGCGTCGCTCGGCGGTTCGATTCGCTATCGGCACGGCGCGCTCAGTGTCGACATGAGCCCCGGCAGCGACCACCCCATCGCTCGCAACTTCGACAAAGTCGATCTTGAAGATGAAGCATATTGGAAGCTGATCGGCGAACCGTCGCAACTCGATTTGATCGGCACCTCGATGGAAGATGGCGCGCTACAGCCGACGTTTTGGACGGTGGAGCGCGGCCGCGGCCGGGTATTCGTCTCGATCCCCGGCCACTACATGTGGACCTTCGACGACCCGGCCTTCCGCACGCTGCTCTTGCGCGGCATCGCGTGGACGGCGCGACGCGACGTGGATCGGTTCAATGAGCTGGTGGCGCTCGATGCGCGGGTCGAATGACGGCTGGTCTTGGTGTGAGTGGGTAGCACCGACATTCGGCCGTGGAGAATCTAGCGCGGATGGCGATGCACCTGCGGCCGAAAGTCGGTGCTATCCGTTCACTTTGTCGCGTGCGTTCCCGCAGCCAATTGCCGGCTGAGGTTGGCCACTTGCAGTTCGAGCCGCTTGATCTCGCGGGTCACGGAGTTCTTTTGCATTTCGAGCCAGAACCACATTTTCAGCATCGCCACCGACAAAACTGCCCACAGGAAGCAGGTCGCCCAGGCGATCATCGCTCGCGTGCTCTCGACGTGGAAGAATTGGTATGCTGCCACGATCGCGATTCCGAATCCGACAAAGCTGAACACGACGGCCAGCGCGTTTAGCCAGCGATTACGCCCTCGAAAGGACTCGATCATTAGTTCGTGGAGCGGCAGTTCTGCCTGATAGTGCTGCAACAGATCGGCATCCTCGCGGCTGAGGGCCTCGCGAATCTTGTCGTCAATGTTGGTCATCGCAATTTCCTTTCGAGTATCGTCTTGAGTTCTTGTTTCGCGTAATGGAGACGCGACTTCACGGTTCCTACGGGCAGCGAAAGTACATGGGCAATTTCGGCCAGCGGCATCTTCTCCACGTAAAACATCGAAAGTACCATCCTGCGCTCAGGCGATAGCTGCTTCAACGCTTCACGCAGCAGCTCGACGTCGTCGGTCGCGTCGGCCGCAGGACTTGGTTGCTCATCCGGCTTGGAGTCGAGCGCGCCCGTTTGCGCCCGTTCGCGCTGCCGCTGACGTACCCAGTCGGCACACTTGTAGGTGACAATCTGATACGCCCAGCGGCGAAAGCAGGCGGCGTCGTTCAGTCGGGCCAGACCGCGAATGATCGCGATCCAGGCCTGCTGCACCGTGTCGTTGGCGGCATCGCGATCGGCAGTGAGCCGCATCGCTTGCCGCCACAAGCGCGGCTGCCAGCGATCGATCAATTCCGCGAGCGCAGCGGAGTCGCCATCCTGGCACCGCAGCACCAGCCATTCGTCGTGAATGTCTTCCGGGTCTTTCATTGGCCCTACGATATCCTGGTCGTGGGGGCGGCCGGAAGGTTCAAGAAAAATTGCGAGATTGCCCCGTCAGGGCGTTTCAAGCTGTGGCGGACTGGAAATGTCTTCATTCGCAGAAGCTGGCTGGGTCGATTCTTCCTGCGACGAGCCCCATCCAAAGAGTCCTCCCAAGCTCGGCAGCTTGAAGCCGCCTTCGTTGGCGGCGGGCGGGGCGACGTCTTGGTGGACCATGTCAAGCTCGGCGTGGAGGACCAGGGCGTCGGCAGAGTCGCCGCGAGCGACTTCGAGCGACAGGCCGCGGAACCATTCCATCAGCGGCATCTGGTAGTCGGCGGGAAGCTCCGTGAGCAGGAAGCGGTTCGGCGCGGCGACGGCAGAAGAGGCCCACAGGCGGCGGGCGCCGGGGGCAGGCAGGAGTTCATCTTCCTGTTGCCCGCGTGCTGAAGCAGGCTCGCCGTCTTCGAGGAGTTCATACTTGCCGCCCAGCGGGCAGACGAAGTGGCCCCCAACGAGCTGCTCGGCGACGTCGCGGGCCTGATCGGGCGGAACGTGCAACTGGGCGGTGAGCGAATTCATGAAGCGGCTCGCGCTCACCGAGGCTTGCCGCGCTCGCATGTAACCCAGACCATTCACACCGCTGGCGATCTCTTTGTCGTGTAGGTCGTCGACCCGCAGGCGAATTTGTGCCGGCCGCTCGGCATCGACCATTGCCAACTGCGGGCCGACTTCCATCAGCACGTCGCGCTTGAATGAGAACAGCAAGAAATCGTCGTGCCGCTGCTGCCAGGTATTGAACCAACCCTCGCGCCGCTCGATGCCGTTACCGTCAGGCGGACCAATCGGCCGGCCGAGAACACTTTCGAGCAGTACCAGCGGCCGTGGCCAGGTACCGATGTAGCCCCGGAGATAATCTTCCGGCCCACCTTCTGGCTTGGCCGCGCCTTGCCGCACGACGAGCGGCGTGCGGAAATCCCGCACACCGCCGAAGAGCCGAATCGGCTGGCCGAGTGCGTCGACGCTGACTTCCAGCGAGGCCACGTCGCCGGCAATCGGCGCGACGCGGGTCGTCTCTTCCGGCCCGAGCATGCGGGCCCATTTCACGATTCGCGTCTGCGAGTACGGCGCGACGCGGACGTCGAGGTTGATGCGGTCGAATTGGCCGTCGTCGGACGTAAGACGCTGGACGGCCGCGGCCACCGGCACGAACCGGCCGATCTCCGTGTCGATCGATTTCATGAACTCGGCATAGTGGGCCGCTTCGGCACGGGTGATCTTGCCGACTGGCATGTCGGCAATCGGCACAAACCAGCCGGGCGTGCCGCGTAGAGAATCTCGGTAGCCGTTCTTCTCGGCGACGAGCCGGCTGCCGTCCGCGCGGTCGCCAAAGCCCTGCGGCAGCAAGTCGGCCGCGATCAACTCCTGGACCGATCGAGCGGATGAACGCTCGGCCTTGGCCGCCATGCGAGCGATGTCGAGCACGCGCATCTCGCCGATCGACCGCAGCCGGCGATCAAGCTCCGTACGATAGGCGGGGCTAGCCATGTTCTCGAAGAACGGCGTCGACAGATAAAGGAATACGGCGGCGTCACGCGCGATCGGCAGCTCACCCCGCGTGTGTTGAAATTCCTGGAGTGATGCGAGAGAACCGGCCCCGTTCGACGCCCCCACTTGTAGGAACCGCTCGACGAGTTTGTGACTGGTGGTGATCAAATGGAAGTCGCCGTCGACTGCGTAGTACGACCGCAGCTTGCCGTCGGGCGTCGAGAGCAGCGACACGTCGTGGCCGACGATTTGTACGGTCTCGAGTGTTGCGTGCGGATTCTTGGCGGCCGCTTCGTCGCGCTGACCGTTGAAGTTGCGGCTCAGCAGAAAATTGTTATTCGCCTGGAAGATGATGCCGAACGCTGCGCCGTCGCGGAGATAGTAGTCGAGACCGATAAAAGCCACGTCGCTGATCACCCGCGGCCCCATCACGCGAGCAACTTCCGATTCGCCAATTGCCAGCTGGGCCTGGATCCGCTCGCGGGTCGCATGGTTGATGCTCCGCAGCGAGATCATGTTGCCCAGGTCATTATTCCAATGGCGGAAAAAATCGCGGTACCAGAGATAGTTGTTGAAGTTGCCAAAGCGCTCGTAAAAACACTCGGCCGGCACGTGGGCAGCAAGCGGCTCCAGCTCGACGTCTTCCTTCACGGCCAGCTCGAGCGGTAGCGCCGCGGGTGGTGGCGGAAGAGGCACTTCCGCTCTCTGGGCGACGCCGAATCGACCCAATACCAGATCGCGTTCGATCAGTGCTTGGTACGCTTCGTTCGCCGTGAGCTGTGCGACCCACGAGCCGCCGATCCGCTCACGGCCAAACAGGGCCAACTCCGGTTCGGGCATCTCGCGCCCGAGCCGCCGCGCCCAGTTGGCCGTGATGTAGTTTTCGACGACGATTGGATACTCGGCATCGCGCTGCTTCTTTTTGTAACGGTCGCAGATCGCGTCCCACCAATCATCGGCGAGGTCCTCGAAGTCGTGGTGATCTTGTTCGGGCACAATCGTGATGTCTTGCGACCCCGGGGTGTGCAGCGTCAGCCGCAGTGGCTCGTCGCCTTGGAACATGAAATAGTACGTTACCCGGTTTGGCAACTCGATATTGATAAACCGCCGCACGATCCGCCCCAACTGCCGCCGCTGCTTGAGCGCTGGATAGAGCACACGATCATTCGCCTCGGTAATGCCGAAGCGATCGTCGTTGCTCGGCGAATCGTCCCGCGGCAAATCGATGGTCACGCGCCCCATGCCAAACGGCTCGCCGCGGTAGGCTTCGACGTGAATTGCAGCCAAGCATGCGTTTGCAGCCAAGCCCACCCAGCAGCATGTCAGGACAACGGTGCGGCAGAAATTTGCGCACATGATGGTAAGCTCCGGAGAGATAGTGGCGACCAAGGGGGCGATTTCGGAAAAAAGTTTTTTTGCCTGCAGGTTTCCTTATGCTATACGCTCAAAACAACGGCCGGCAAGTGTCGGCAAGCGTGCATTCGCCACACGATCCGCAATAATGAGCTGGTAAACAACAAATAGGAACTGCGACTGCATGTCCTCGGCTAGACACTTGCTGCCTGGGAACGACACACAGGCTTCGCTCAATGCCTTGCGGAAATAGCCTGCGCTGAGAAAATCAAAAGAAAGCCTAATTTAGTTAGCCTCGTCATCGAGTCGGTGCATGCTACTTCCCAGATTCACCCTTCGAACTATTCTGGCCGTCACAACGGCGTGTGCCTTGCTGTTCCTGCTGCTGGGCACAGCGTACCGCGGCGAAACCTGGGCTTGGGCGGGTTCGATCGGGGTGCTGAGCCTGGCGGTGACGGCACTAGTTCATGCCACGTGCTTCGGCATTGTGTGGTGCTTCGCCCTGTTGACCAACCCGCGACCCCCATCGCCAATGCTCGCCAATACTGCGAATGCCGAGGAGAATACGCCATGATGGCCAACGCAGCAAAGTGGCGATCGCGATCGAGGTCAAAGCAACAACCGTCGCAACCGGCGGTTTGCTGTTTGCCACGGTTGGCCTTGTTGGCTGCATGGTGCGCTCTTGCCGCTCTGCCTCTCTCAGCCCAACCAACTTCCAGAACGCAACAGCCCCTCCCCTCGATCCTCCAAGAGCCAAACGGATTCGTCGTCGATGTGCCTAATGATAGTTCGTTCTCTCAACATCATGGCCTGAGGCTGCATGTCGACAGCCGCTGGCTGAATAACTTCGGCTACCGGCCGATTCGTATCCGGGTCGATGCCAAGCAACCCACTACGCTGGAGCACCACATTACCCTTCGCTTGTTTGTGACGTCATGGCAACAAACGGCTGGCAACCTCGTCGTGGAGCAGGATCTCGTATTGCCTCTCGGCGCGACTTCCACGGAGACAGTCCTCTCTTGCCCGCAATTTGAATCAGCCCAGCGCTATTGGTGGCAGGTGTGGATCGATGGCCAGCTCGATCGCGAACTCGGAGTTTCCCAAACCCTCGCCTGGCAGCTAAATGGAATCGGTAATATCGACACCTCGAATACGTCGCTCAAGTTTTTGATCATCGACCCTCATGCCAAGCAACAGCAGATGCTCAGCCTAGGCGCTGACATCTTCGAAGCCCTTGTGGTTCCGCTGGCCGAATTGCCTGACCGCTGGCGCGATTACAGCGCGATCGACGTGGTCGTCGCGTCGCCCGACCATCTCGATACGCTCGCCAAATCGCAGCCCGCAGCGCTCCTCGCGCTCCGACGCTGGAACCGTGCGGGGGGGCAGTTGTGGATACCTTCTGTCGGCGACCATTGGGAACGTCTGGCCGACGTCGAAAAAATGTTAGATTTACCCACGTTTGATTTTCTGCAGGTTGGTGGCGCGGCGGCGAACAAGCCGTCTAAGAACAGCGAAACGCCCCTCGGCTGGGCGGCCATTCAGTTCGTTTCCGATACCGGTGAAGATAGCTACGCGACGTTTCGTGATTTGGCCAGCGGTAGCCGGCGGACTACAAGCAACCCCGCCGAGATCGCTGAGTTGAAACAAAACCGCGATTACGTTCTCGTCCAGGATGCCATTCTGCCTGCGGCGCGCGAACCGCTGGCAGCATCCCGCGAGAAATTTCCCACCGATTCGGCAAAATGGTACATCCAACGTCCCCTTGGCCTGGGCCTTGTGCGGGCCTATTGTGGCGAGTGGGATCCCGTCGGCTTTGGCATCTCCTGGCGGATGCTGCTCGGCGCGACGCCCCCCGATCTCTGGAGTATGCCCACGCCGCTGACCGCTGCGATAGAAAGTTCTCGCACCTGGGAGTCGCGCTACGGCATGACACCCGGCACGGCGAATGAAGATTTCGCCGATTTCCTCGTGCCTGGCGTCGGGCTGGCGCCGGTGACAGAATTCCGAGTTCTGATCACGTTATTCGTGCTCGTCATCGGCCCACTCAACTACTGGGTGCTCAAGCGTTCGAATCGTTTGCACTTGTTGTTACTCACCGTGCCGCTGTTCGCCTTTACGCTGACCGGCGGCCTATTCGCCTATGCGATTGTCTCCGATGGCCTGTCGACCAGCGTGCGCGTGCGTAGTTTCACGACCCTCGATCAACGGACAGGAGAAGCCGCCTGTTGGTCTCGGCTCTCGTATTACGCTAGCCTCGCCCCGCAATCTGGATTCGATCTGCCTGCCGACGTGACTCTCTACCCGATTATTGCTGGCTGGGATATGTCGGCCAGCGGCGACTCGCTCGCTGCTGAGCGTCAGCTGCTCTGGAGTGATGAAACTCAAGCACTAACTGGTGGCTGGCTCCGTTCGCGGACTCCCACCCAATATCTCAGCGTTCGCGCCCGGCAGTCGCCTCACCGACTGCAGATCGACCTCCAGCCGCCTCCCAGCACAGCTACACAGAATCATGCGGAAACATTCCATCTCCAGATTACCAACGAACTCGGCGCAGCGATCCAGTACGTGACCCTAGTCGACGACTCAGGCAATATGTTCTGCGGCGACACGATCCCCGATCGTGCGACGGTCACGCTCCAGCCCTCGTCGCACGCGGTAGCACTCCGTCGATTGCGAAAACTCGTATCTGAAAATCAACCTGAGCTGCCGCCAGCCCTGAAGATCAGTCGCGAGTATACCTCCGGCTCACAGCGCAGTCGGCAGCGGAGATTCCAGCGCAATCAGTTCGGCAGAGAGCATAGCTCGGCGCGGCTCGGCCAGAATCTACTGAACGACGCAATTGCCGCACTTGTGGCCACCACACCCAAAACCGTGCTAAATTTACCGCCCCGCTCGTATGTGGCGATCACTACTACCGGCCCCGAAGTCGAACTCGGCATCCGTGCTGCCGAAGAAGTCGCAAGCTTTCACGTCCTGTTCGGACAATGGTAAGAGTATCAACCTGACCTCCGACTTCCGACCCCACTCCTCCATGATTCGCACCGCTCAACCCCAAATCGAGCTACGGCGCCTGCACCGCGTCTTCGACGAAACCCATGCGGTCAACGACGTGTCGTTTGAAGTTGCCGCGGGGGAGGTGTTCGGATACATCGGTCCGAACGGTGCTGGCAAAACGACCAGCATGCGAATCTTGGCCACGCTGGACGAGCCTTCGGCGGGTGACGCACTGGTCGACGGCTTTTCGGTGGTTGACGATCCCGACCGTGTGCGGCGGCGGCTCGGTTTCATGCCCGACTATTTCGGAACCTACCAGAATGTCGATGTCCGCGAGTACCTCGACTTTTTTGCCCGTGCCTACGGACTTCGCGGCAACGAACGGATCCGTGCTTTAGCCTACGTCATGGACTTTACAAAACTCGACACGCTGGCCCACAAACTTATCGACGGCCTTTCGAAAGGCATGAAGCAGCGGCTCTGCCTCGGCCGTACGATGATTCACAACCCCAGCGTGCTGGTACTCGATGAACCTGCCGCCGGGCTCGACCCGCGTGCCCGTATCGAACTGCGCGAAATGATTAATCGGCTAGCCGATGATGGCAAAGCGATTCTTATCAGTTCGCACATCCTCACCGAACTGGCTGAAATCTGCCACCGCGTGGGCATCCTCGAGCAAGGCCAGCTGCTGGCAGTGGGTACGGTGGAAGAAATCAGCCAGCGCACTCAGGATTGTGGCCAGGTACGAGTGCGTGTACTCTCCGACCGCGCGCGGCTGATCCACTGGCTAACCTCCCAACCAGCCATCTCCGACATCCGAGGCGAAAGCGAGCTCGTTACTTTCAGCCACGTGGGCGACCGAATCAGTGAGGCGGCGTTGTTGCGAGCGATTGTCGCGGCGGGCTTCGATATTGTCGAATTTGGCACACGGCATAAAAGCTTAGAAGATGTGTTCCTCCACGTCACAGAGGGCCGTGTGCTATGAGCGATGCCTCCTGTACCCCGAACAATCTCCGCGAATCTCCTCTCGAAGCGGACGCGTCGCCGGCTTCATCTCGCGCCGCCCACGCTGCCCGGTGTCCTGGCAGAATTCCCTCATTGTGGCAGTCATGGGACAATCGCCTGATCTGGCTGAGCGATTGGTTCAATCCAATACTGGTCAAAGAAACTCGCCAGGCGCTCCGCAGTTGGCAGTTCACGGTCACGTTCGTACTGCTGCTGGTCGCCTGCTGGGTGGTGACTATCGGCGGCGTGGCGATGATTGGGCCGAGCATCTATTACGCCGCCGGTGGCGGCGAATTGCTGCGGGCCTACTACGCAATTCTTTCATTGCCGCTTTTGGTGGTCGTACCTTTTGCTGCCTTTCGCTCACTCTCTGCTGAGCGCGAGGACAACACCTTCGACCTGGTCTCGATTACTACGCTTGGCCCGCGGCAGATTATCAGCGGCAAATTAGCCAGCGCAGTCGTTCAAATGATCGTGTATTTCTCGGCTATTACGCCCTGCCTGGCCTTCACCTATCTACTGCGCGGCGTAGATGCCCCGACTATTGCCTTGCTCTTGATGTACACGTTCTTCGCCTCGCTCGCCTTGTCGATGCTCGGGTTGCTGTTAGCCGCCATCTCGAAAATGCGTTACAACCAATTAATCTTATCGGTCGGATTCGTGGCCCTGTTGCTGGGGGCGTTTACCTCCGCACAAGATCTTGCCACCGAAATGATTCGCTTCGGCTACCTGTTCTGGGGCGATCACCAGTTTTGGGTGATACATGTGCTGGCGGCCACCTTCTACGTCTCAACATTTGCACTCGCCTTTCTTGCCACAGCTGCGATCATCACTTTCCCAACAGAGAATCGCTCCACGCCGCTCCGCATCGTGATGCTCGTGCAGCAGGCATCGCTGGTCGGCTGGGTGAGCTATGCCTGGATTGCAGGGGGATTCCGGCAGAACGCTTACTATGCCGTGCTGCTGGCTTTGCTCGCTGGTGGCTATTGGTTTGCGATGGGCGCGATGCTCAACGGCGAGCAGCCTCAAATGTCCCGCCGGGCAATGCGTAGCCTGCCACAAAGTCTTATCGGTCGCGCGTTTTTCACTTGGCTCAACCCGGGCCCTTCGAGCGGATACATGTTTTCCGTCGCCAACCTGACCTCGATCTTGATGCTCTGCCTGGCACCGCTTTTGGTCGTCGCCCAATCAAGCAGTCCTATCGGGGGCTGGTTCAGCGTCGCACCAACGATTTATTTTCTCGTCATCGGTTGGAGCTATCTCGTCGCCTACCTCGGACTCGGCTGCCTCGTAGTTGCCCTGCTGCGCAAGCTCTCACCTGTGAGTATGTTCGCGAGCGTGTTGCTGCATCTGCTGTTGGTGCTCGCGGGCAGCGGCATACCAACCAGCATCCAGTGGATGTCGCTCGAGTTGCAAAACGAAGCCTACAGCTATTTGCAAGCCACAAATCCCTTTTGGACCCTGATTTACATTCTCAATTTCGATCCCGCCCCCGAGGCGCAGGTCCTGGCGTTCATCGTCCCATCAGCGGCTATTTGCATACTCTTGCTCAATCTACCCAGTCTCGTTCGAGAGGTGCAACAAGTTCGCTTGGCGCTGCCAGTCCGCGTGGCAGAAGACGAGGCCGCGCTTCATCCATCGCCAGAGTCGCTGCCGCAAAATCCGTGGGATACCCAAGCGACTTAGGGCAGTGTGCAAGTTTCTCTCTTGCAATGTACCGCCTGGGAGTTACCGTGTACTGGGGCGGTTAGCGGCGTCGGCCACGACACATGCGCCCTCTTCACCCGTGCCTGAACACAGCGCTCGCCTCAGCTTGCCCCAGCAATTTGCCTTCAGTCCACTCGTTTAGTCGTCGCGTTCAGTGTGTACGCAGCATTTGTGAACGGATTCGTTGGCAGGCCCTGAGGAAAGTACTTCCCATCGGAGCCAATGTTCGACAGGTTGTTTTCCGGCCAATCGCCTTTTTCAATATACCAGCGTTCGACCGCGGCGTTGATCGTTGCCTTGTTGTGGTTGTTGACCCTCGCCTTGGCGGTATGGCTAGAGATCGCAATCTGTGGCACGACGATCGCTGCGATGATCCCTAGAATCGTTGCCGCAGCCAATAACTCCATCAGCGAGAAGCCAGTTCGCTTGTGTAGACTGCAGGCAGTCATTTCTTGCGACTCCTTGAGGCGACAGCCGAGTTCGCCTGGGACGATGGACTTCGTTCGGCAGCGGATTGTCCGGCAAATTGCCCTAGATGATTTGCGTCTGCAATACCGTCGATTAAGAACTCCGAACGAGTAACAATGGGCCCTTTGGTCTGTCGCTTGCCCACAAACGAATGACTACGATACGGTCGCATATGCGGCGTTCTCATAGAGTGCCTGGAGCACATCGCGGCGGGCAATCAATCCCACCAGCTTGCCGTCGCGCATGACGGGCAGGCGACGCACACGATGGATGATGCAGAGGTCGGCAATCTGGCTGATCGAGTCTTCCGCATCGACGGTGATTACTTCCCGTGTCATGTGCTGGCCCACGGTTTGGTTTTGCACCTCGTGGTCGTAGACCATCGCCAACATTGCAAACTCGGTAATCACTCCTACCAGATGGCCTAGATGGTCGACCACCGGCAAGCCGCTGATGCTTCGTTTCAGCAGCAACTCGATCGCTTCCTTGATGCAAACCTCGGGACGGACGGTCACCAGTTCTTGCGTCATGATGGCTTCCGCTCGTAGCATGCTCTGTCTCCGTTGTCGATGCTTGGTGGGCTGCAGTTGATTGTTCGCGCGAATGTCGAGCACAACATAGGGAAGGTTAGTTTGCAGACTAACCGACGGCTGCGGCAGGTTCTGCGGTCCAACGGTTTCTTTGTCGCCTGCCACCCGCACGATGCCATCACCCCTCAGAATCGGCACAACCACAAGTTTCCGACTTGCGTATTGCTTAGGAGTCTGCAATGCCGTTGCTATAGTTAGGAACTAGGCCTCCCATGCTCAACGAACTCCAACGCCACATCGAAACCACCGCGTTTTCGTTTCGGGGCTACAATGTTACCAATCTGGGGAAAACGTCCGAGTTGCTCGCGCACGCAGTCTACGGCCCCACCATGGAACGGCATCTCCACGCTGCCGGCGAAATTTGCGCCGCCGAGACTGGTCGACCGGTCGACCTTGTCCGCCGTGTCGTCGAGCGCAGCGAACCCGGTCTCGACCACTATGCCGAGGCCGTCGCACTGGTAATGGGCGTCGAATTTGCCCAGATCGAGCTGCTGCAGAACTTCTTCGGAGCCGACTTCAGCAAATCGAAGCTGGCATTCGGGTACAGTCTAGGCGAACTCGCCGCGCTGGCTTGCGCCGGAGTCATCGATCCGGCTAGCGCCATGCGGGTGCCCATCGCGCTGGCCGAAGATTCGGCTGCGCTCGCCCACAACGTACGATTAGCCATCCTTTTTTCTCGTGGACCCACGATCGATGAAACCGATGTCCGTCGTCTCTGCCGTCAAATTACTTCCGAAGGACTTGGCACAATCAGTATCTCCGCAATCCTCTCACCGAATACCTATCTCCTGCTCGGCCAGAACGAAACCACTGCCCGTTTCGCCGCCACCATGCATGAGGCGCTACCGGCCCCTGTTCACCTGCGCCTCAATCCTGACCGCTGGCCACCGCTTCATACCGAGATCGCCCGCCAACGGCACATTCCCGACCGCGCTTCGGTGATGATGGAATCCATGCCCGGCGGGTTTGTGCCCCCCTGCCCACCCATCCTGTCGCTCGTGACCGGCAAACGCAGCTACGACGACCTCCACGCGCGCGATATTCTCCGCCAATGGGTCGACCAGCCTCAGCGACTCTGGGACGCAGTTTACGAAACCCTCGCTGCCGCAGTAACCGTCGTAATTCACGTCGGCCCCGACCCCAATGTTGTGCCCGCCACGTTTCATCGGCTCAGCGAAAACGTGCAGCAACAGACGGCGGGACGCTCGTTGGGCAGCTACGGCCTTCGCGCTGCGGCCCGTCTCGCCCACCGACCTTGGCTTTCCGCCATTCTCCCCAGCCGAACCGCGCTGCTCCGCGCTCCGCTAATTAAGCATGTGCTCCTCGAAGATTGGCTGCTAGCGCATGGGCACCACCTGCCGGCATGAGCCTGGTGACGGTACGGACAAAGCAGCTTGGCCCCGTTTCATCGTTGGCGTATTCACGCCATGGATTCCTCATTTTTCAGCTAGCCTTTCTATCAGTTCTAACCGATATCAGCACGATTCGTGAAAAATTGTGGAATAGATTTTGACAGCGCCGAGGCAGGTTGTACACTGATGGGTAACGGCAAGCGAGATGTAAAGTCTGCACCACTTCGAACTACTACAGAGTCCGGCTACTGCAGAGTCCGAATAGTTCTTGCCCCATCTTTCTTTTTGGCGCTCAGTCGCCTGTAGAAAACGCTAATGAACCGCAACCGAATCTTCTCACGGTCACGGTAACGCGTTGATCTGTTTGCTGGCGTTGGGAGTGGTGATCCGTCAGCCACTTTTGCCTGCCGGGAACTGCTCCTGCCTTCACAGTTCAAGACAGCCAGTATGCAAGCGCAAATCGGTTGGCAGCATTGCTGCGTTTTTTTATCTTCACCACTTCTTGTTAAGCAGATAGGGAGTCAGCATGAGAACGACACTTTTGCAGATGAGTTCCAGCGCACAATCCTCAGCCGCAACGCTAATCGCGTTGCTGGCGGTCTTCACTTCGTCGGCCGCGTTCGCCACGATCCCGTACGGCAGTTTGGCGAATGGAACTCCCGGCGGCTTAGGCCCCGACCTAGCCCCGCCTTCGATTGTCCCCGGCAAAGAGTATTCGCACGACCAGGACCACCAGATCACCGCGGCAGGAACCTCGCTCTCGCCCGAGCAGATTGTCGCCTGGGATGGCCAAGGGGGCGTACAAAATGGCCAGAACTTCGTCGGCACTCGCCAAAATTTCACCGTGCTGAGCCAACACGATGCCCTCGCCAATGCCCACGACTTTCTTTTTAATCCGTTACGTAACGACTCGGCACATCTCATCTTTTCCATCGACGACCGCGCAACCGCCCAAAACCCCGGTGCTGCTCCGCTTGCGGTAACCGTCCCCAGCGCGGGCCCAATACTGCTCTCCAACGGCAACTCGATCGGCGGTGCCGGCGAAATCTCGTACGAAAAAGCCGGAGCCTTTGCGCCACCCAGCACGCAAGGCATTTGGGCGACGCAGGGCCAAATCAACGGCATGCCTTTCCCAGACGACATCGACGGCATTGAAGTGTGGGGACCCGAACCGGCGGACAAAGCCGACACCAACAAGTACTCGCTCGATACAGATATCGCGGTCCTCGGGCTAGGTAACGGAGTTTCGGTTTGGAACCTCTCGGGGGGAGCCTACATCACGCACTCCTTTCTGGCCAACGCCGTAATGAGCTTGCTCGGCGCACCAGCTGGCACCGCCATTAGCGCTGCCAATGTCAACCTCGATGCCCTGATGGTGCTCGATATCGTGGACAATCCCGACGTCTTCCAACGCGACCAAGCCGGCGGCGATGACCACGATCGGATCATCTTCAGCATTCGTCAGATTCCCGATCCGCAAGACCCAACCGGCTACTATGCCACCGGCAGCGAGCTATTTGTGCTCGATCCCGCTGGAGCCAACACAATTAGCTACCTGTTCCACGGCCAACATGCCTGGGACAAGCAGTACGCGCTGAACAACCTCAAAACCACTGTTCTGATCCAAGATACCTTTGTCGATGCTCAACTCGATATCAACGCGATCGAGGCCATCAGCTCGACCGTGGTCCCCGAACCGGTCAGTCTATTGATGCTGCTGATTGGCTTAGTAGGCGTTGGCTCGCTCCGCGTTCGTCGCAATTAACTCTACCGCAACTGCAGTGCGACAAGGCTTCAGGTCGCCGGGCAGCACTTGCCCGGCGACCTGTTTCTGTTGCTTATTCGGCGACCGTGGGCAAACGATAGCAAGCCGCCTCCCGCGCGTTGCGAACGAGCAAGTAAGGCGCCGCCAACGCCAGTGTGTTCCAGGTCGTGTCGCTTGCATCGAGCGCCTGGATTGCTGCGAGCTCGTTGTATTTCTTCGGCGATGCTTCGACAAGCGCTAATTCGCCCGTTTCTGAAAGCACCAGGATCACATCGCCCACCAACAGCAGTTGCCCGTGGCCAAACTCGGGCGAACGACGCTTCTTCCACTCGATTTTTCCTGTTTCGAGCTCCACGCAAGACAGCAACGCATTATCCAGGCCGTACACATAGCCGTCACGAACTACCGGATTTGAAAATTTAGTCTTCATCACCCGCTTTATTGCCGGTTCCCAGAGCGGATCGGCCGAAAAGTTGCCAGCCGCATCCCGCGTGATCTGCAACAGCGACGCACCCACACCGTAACCCTTCGACAAGAACAACCGATCGCCAGCGAGCGGCATCGGCTGCGTGGTCGTCGCGTTCGAGTCGCTCATCCCAGCCCAGGGATATTCCCACAGCACGGTGCCATCTTCAACACGGTGGGCGGCGACATATTTCTCATGGATCATCACTACCTGTCGCTTACCCGCCAAAGTGGCTAACACCGGCGACGCATAACTTGCCTGCCGATTTCCCGTCGCCCACCTCGGCTCGCCCGATTCTCGATCGTAGGCAACGAGCGAACTTTCGTAGTTTTCGCGCGCAGCTTCGTCGTTGGGCGCTCCCACATTGACTATCACTAAATCATCCACCACTAACGGCGAACCGCTCTTTCCCCACACCAGCACGTCCGCTCCAGTCTCCGCCGCCGTATCGTGCGACCAAATCAACCTGCCGGTCCGCGCATCGAGACAATTGACGATGCCGGTCGCCCCTTGCGCGAAGACTTTGCCTTCGTGAATCGTCGGCGTTGCCCGTGGACCAATGCCACCCAAGCCGCCCTGAAAGTCAGCCGGATCGAAGCGGGCCTCGTCGCGATGAGTCCACACAACTTCTCCACTGGCGACGCGATAACACGAAACTATTTCTTCGTCACCGCGCTGCTCTTGCGTGACGGCGTAATTGCCGACTATCGCAAACCCAGACCAGCCGGCCCCAATTTCTTGGTGCCACACCAGTTCCGGCGGAAGGGCCTGCCAGTCCGCATCAAGTTTCACGCCCTCGACTTCTGCCCAGTAACCGTTGCCGAGAAAACGCGGATAGTCTTGCGGCGTTGTCTGCCAATCGGTTGCCTCGGCAACGCCCGAAAGTCCTGCCAGCCGTTGATCCGCCGCGGGCGTAAAGCGCAACTTCCAGGTGTGAATGCCCATATCGCCGTTGAATACTGGCTTCATCACCACCATCCACGCCGCAAATGCGCCCCACAACGCCCACACCATCCGCCGCCGCGTCCGCCGCAGGCCCGGACCAAAATAGGAAAACCACAGTGACAACAACAGCACGCTCAATAGCACTACGATCACATGGAAGATTGTGGTGTATCCCGAACCAGCCCTCCACCACACCCACCACGCCGTCGCCAGCGTGATCACCCCCAGCGGAAACCACACTTGCCGCACGTGATCGGGCGGAGAGACATTTGGCAAATCGGCTGTTGTAGACATTAAGTGCAATCCATTATGTAGCGCGTGGGGCGCGCATCACGCAACCCGCCCACCAGCTACAGCCTACTCCCTGAGCAGCGACCAATATACCTCAATCAGTCGCCTTGCTGCCATTTGAACGTCAAATGCTGCCTTTGCGCGTTGCCGGCCACCGCGCCCCAACTCGGCACGACGGGCTTCGTCGCTGAGCAAGGCGATCGCCGCGTTCGCCAGCGCCACGGCATCGTCCCGCGGCACCAACACGGCGCCATCGGCCTCGGTCGGAAAAATCTCCCGTGTGCCGCCCACGTCGGTCGCCACGACCGCTAAACCGCAAGCGGCGGCCTCGAGTAACACTCGGCCCAGTGGCTCTTGACGTGCAGCGTGCAGCAACAGCGCACACTCGGGCAGCAGCGCCTCGACATCGTCGCGCATGCCGAGAAAATGCACCCGCCCGGCCAGTGGGGGCTCGGCCGAAATCGTTCGCAGCCGCTCCTCCAACTCGCGCGCCTCATCCTTCTTCGAGGTCCGTTCGCCCACCACGAGCCAGTGCACATCGTCCAGAATTGCCGCCCATTGCAACGCCGCCTTCCCCGCCACATCAGTTCCCTTCCGCATGCCCACCTGCCCAATCGTCGCGACAAGCCGCGTTTCGGCCCCCAACCCCAACTCCCGCTGCAAAGATCCCGTCACCGACCGTGGCCGAAACGTGGCGAGATCGACGCCGTTAGTTACCACCACACACTTCGCCGCATTGATCCCCTGCGCCACATGAAACTCACGCGTCGCCCGCGACACCGCCACCAGCCGCCCCAAACAGTTCACATCCTCTATCGCCTGCCGCGATAGGCCCACGATGTCGCGCAGATGGCCCAGGCTTGGCACCCCGACCGTTGAGAGCACCGGCCCGGCAAGCCGCGCCGTCGACAAACTATTGGCGTGCACCAGATCGGGGGACAACTGCGAAAAGAGTCTCGCCAGGTCGGCGCGAATTTGTTGGCCTGTACGCCGCACCCCCCCCTCGTCATGCGTCGACCAAGGGACCACATTCACATCGGCCGCCCGCAAAGCATCGGCCAGCGCACCAACCGACGGTGCCGCCACATGCACATCGAAACCAGCCGCCCGCACCACAGAGAGCGTCGAAAGCATCGACCGCTCACCGCCCAAAAGCGTCAAGAATTCACAAAGAATGACTAACCGCGGCATGAGTTATCTCGAGAGGGCCAAGCTGACCCGTTCGGCGGGGCGAAGCTCGATGTGCGCCCAACCCAGGCCTACAGCAACCCATAATTGCTGAGCGTTTTCCGCAGCTTGGTTTCGCCATCCGCATCGAGCGGAGTCATGGGTAGCCGCAGCTCGCCCGGATCGCGGCCCAACAGCTTCATCGCCGCCTTGATCGGGATCGGATTAGTGGACAAGCCCAGCATATCGCGGCAGAGCGGGAAGAGCTTGTGATGCCACTTCCGTGCCTCAGCCAGATTGCCCGCATCCACCGCCTTGACCAGCTCGATCATGTCCCGCGGCACAATGTTGCCAACCACCGAGACCACGCCCCGTGCACCTACTGCCATCAGCGGCAAGGTGAGACTATCGTCGCCGCTAAGCACAGTCAGGTTCGTCGCGCCGCAAATCTGCGACGCCTGATCGAGCGAACCGGTCGCTTCCTTGACCATCGTAATGTTTTCCAACTCCGCCAGCCGCAGGATCGTCTCGGGTTCGATGTTCTTGCCTGTCCGACCCGGGATATTGTAGATGCACTGCGGCAGGCCAGTCTCCTCGGCCAGCACTTTGAAGTGTTGGTAGAAGCCTTCCTGTGTGGGCTTGTTGTAATACGGCGCGACCTGCAACGCCGCGTCGGCTCCCACCTTCTCCGCAAACTTCGTCAGTCGCAGGGCTTCGGCCGTGTTGTTCGAGCCAGTGCCAGGCATTACCTTGCAGCGGCCGGCCACCGTGTCGACGACAAAAGCGATCACCCGCTCGTGATCGTCATGCATCAACGTTGGCGATTCCCCCGTCGTACCCACCGGGCAGAGGCAATTCGTACCGGCCGCAACCTGAAACTCGATCTGCTGCCGAAAAATGTCGTAATTCACCTTGCCATCGGCAAACGGGGTTACCAAGGCGACCGACAGTCCTGCAAATGCTTCACCCTTCGTGCTCATGCGATTTCGGGGGCCTCAACTCACGTGATTTGCGCAAAACAACGTACCCATTGGCAAAAATGATAGACTTGCCAGTCCCCCCGGGCAATTGGCCAACTCGGCAAATTGCGCACTTTTCCAAACTACCCAGTTTTTCGGCCCCATCGCAGGCATTGCCAATGGTTGATTTTCCCGCCTTTCCACCCCCTCGAAGCGAAACCTCACACTTAATTCGGGGTTTCAATATTTGTTCCAGTTAGCAGCGGGGCTTGCCCCGCGCACCAATTAGTCGTTTCGCTTCCCTCTTTCCCATGAGACGTATTTCCCAGAGACCCGGTCGCATGAGAAACCACCCACTTCACCATCGCGCCCTCCCATTACATGCTTTCACTTTAGTCGAGTTGCTCGTCGTGATCGCCATAATCGGGATCCTCATCGGGCTCCTGCTACCAGCGATCCAGGCCGCCCGAGAGTCGGCCCGCCGCACTCAATGCACGTCGAACCTGCGGCAGATCGGCCTGGCGATCGAGCAGTATGTCGATTCTCAAGGCTCCAACGGCAAGTTCCCCAACTGCGCCAATTTTACCAAAACCGTGCCCACGGTACTGCCGAGTCTGATGGAGGTAATTGGACGCTATTGCGAAATGACGGACCCGAAAAATGAGACAAGCGAGCTGTTCCACTGCCCGAGCGACCGCGACTACCCCAACAAGGATGATGAGAGCTACCTCTCCTATTTCGACGCTCAGGATACCAGCTACGAGTACGACGCCCGCGGCCGCTACAAGAAAAAAACCCGACAACAAGTTTTGATGGCGCGTGACAGCAATGTGCCCCGCAGTTCAACGATCGTTTGGATCGTCAACGATTTTGATTCTTTCCACGGTTCGGAAGGCGAAGACGGCGCTCGCAACTTCCTCTACCTCGACGGCCATGTCGACGCGTTGATTGTCGCTGATTGATGGGAGAAAAACATGAAACTCCGTAAGCTTACGATTGCCACGACCGTGGTTCTCGTCCTCTCTGCCGCAGCCTGGGCGATGGGTCTGTTTAGCGGCACTGATCCGGTCGTTGCCGAGATGCAACAACTCCGCGACCAGATGTTCGCCAATCGCGATCTCCCCGAAGCTGAACGCCGTGCCCAATGGGATGGCTTCCGCCAACGCATGGAAGGCCTCACCGACGCCCAACGTGATGTGCTGCGCGAAGGTGGCCGCGAGCGATGGCAGCAGTTCGGCCAACAACGCATGGACGAATTCTTCAAACTCTCACCCAAAGAGCAGCAACAACAGCTCGACGAGTTCATCGACCGCATGGAGCAGCGCCAACGTGAAGGCGCACGGAATGCCGGTCCCGGCGGTCCCGGCGGACCCGGCGGACCTGGCGGACCTGGCGGATGGGGCGGCGGCGATCGCGGACGCAATCTGTCCGACTCACAACGCGAACAACGCAGCAAAGAACGGCTCGATCGTACCAGTCCGCAGATGCGGGCCCAATTCACCGAGTTCCGACGCCTCTTGAACGAACGCCGCGCCGAACGTGGCCTCCCGCCGATGGAAGGCCGTCCCGGCGGCGGCCGACCCTGGCGCGGTTAGGCCTGCCTTCCACACGGTTCGCGATTACGGCGCCTGCTTCAAACCAGCCGCGTTGCCGCTTCTCGACAGCGTTCTCACGCTTGACATTGCTTCGACTGCGTCGCCGCCGGTAAGCTAATACGGCCCCCGTTGTCTGCACCAATTTCCGCGACTCTCTTCTGCCACCCTCGGATCGAAGTTCATGCCTGCTCGAGTCGGCATCTGGGGATTCTACTTCGCCCGCAACTACGGCGACGACTTGATGTGCCTCCAGATCGGAACGCATTTGCAGCGGCAGGGGTACGACGTCTCCGCCTTTGAGTTGCACCCCGATTTGGCAGCGAAATATGGCTTTCGCTCCTACGAGAAGATTGACCATTTCGTGGCCGATCAGGACGCCATCGTCTTTGGCGGAGGTAATTTGCTGGCCCGACGCGATGCCTGGCCTGTGGGCCCGTTCGCCGCTCGTATCTCCCGAATGACTGCCGCCTGCGAAAACCACCACAAACCAATCATTGGCATCTCGCTGGGCGGCGACGGCCAATTCGAGGGAGAACTGTTGCCAGAAGTGACCGAACTCATCCAATCCCGGCAATTCATAACCACTACCGTGCGGTTGCGAACTGACATTCCACTCCTTGCGTCGCATGGGATCACCGACGTTGCCTACTATCCAGACATTCTCTACGGCGCTCCCCGTTTTTTTGCTATCCCAGCGCACACCAAAGACGTGCTGGGATTTCATCTACCAATCCTGGGCGCTACGGTACGGATGACGCACTTCTTGCAAGCCTTTTGCCGATGGAAACTTTTCAGCAATTGCCGATCGATCGTGTACATCAATGCTTTTCCCGGTGTGGGTGGCGACTACATTCCGCCCTCTCCCGACACCGAGAGTTGGCCCTGCGACGACCCCGTCTTGCTGTTGGCCAAACTGGGCCGCTGCCAATATATCGTGTCGCACAAGCTGCACGTTGGACTCACCGCGATGGCGCAAGGGGCCTATTTCTTGAGCGTCCAAGCACACCCCAAAGTTAGAGCCCATCTGGCGGAGCTGGGCCTGGCGAGGAATGTCATCTGTCCGCGTCGTGTGCCAGGGGTCAAGAGTCGTCGCGTGCAAGAATTTTTTAAGGCGGCACAGTTTCTAGTTGGTTGTCGGCGAATCGCGCTGCGAAAGCGAACTCAATTCGATGCGCTTGCCTTGGAGTCCCAAGGGCATCTGCGTTTTCTGAGCGATCGACTACGACATCTCGGTTGCCCCCCAGGCAAGTCGTCCCTTCCAATCAAGTAGAAGACTAACCTGCGAAAAAATTGCCTCGCGCGAATCAGCCGGTGAGCTTCAGCTAACATTACAGCGTAATGAATTCTTAAAATCGAGTGACAAGTTCCAGAAATAGAATCGAGGCTTGGCAAGCCTGTGTCAATTCGGCGCACCTTGTGCAGATTGGCACAATCACATCCACAGTTCGAAGCAAATTCTTCCGCACCTTGGTTGACTTTTCGCGTGAGCTTGTCATAGTAGCACGTTCCACTCTTGGATTTAAGTGCAATGGCTCAGTAGCGCACAGGTTGTCCGCTCTGCAGAATTTCGCAATACTTCTAGCCACGCAATTTGACTGGACCAAACGGCTCCTCTTCCAATGCATTTCACCGCTCTGAAGTCTGCACGGATGTGGCCCATCGCGCTTTGGCTGATGCTGCCGTTGGCCGGTTGCCGCCCCAAAGAAACACCTCACTTTTCGTCGAGCGCGGCCCTGCAGTCACTCACGGAGTTGGCGGAGGACGACGAAGATCGCACCCGCTGGCAGGAGTTGCAGCAACAAATCGCGGCAGAATTGTTGAAAAATTGCGGTACGCCTCTCTCCCCCATGGTAGTTGGCGATCCCGAGGCCGACCGCACCCAGCTCGAACGGGGCGCACAGATTTTCGCCTATCGCTGCCAACAATGCCACGGGATTACCGGCAACGGCCAGGGTGCGGTAGCACAATACTTGAACCCCAAGCCGCGCGACTACACCCGGGGCATCTTCAAATTCACTTCGACGCCCTACGGTGCCAAACCGCGGCGGTCGGACCTACTGCTGACGCTGCGAAGAGGCATTCCCGGCACTTCGATGCCGGCATTCGCTGATCTCTCCCCAGAGGATCTTGAAGCGGTTGTCGACTATGTCATCTTCTTGTCGCAACGAGGTGAGCTGGAGCAAGAACTGGTCACGCTGGCTCAGGACGAAGAGGAGCTCGACCCCGAGTATGTTCAGGAATCCATCGATTTGGTGCGCGGTCGCTGGACCGAAGCCCAGCCGCAATTGGTGATGCCGCTCACGCCGATGCCGCCAATGACGCCGGAAACCATCCAAAAAGGCCGCGACCTGTATCTGCAACAAGTCTGTAACAAATGTCATGGCGTCGATGGTCGTGGTGGGCTAGCAGGCAACATCGAAATCGGGCTCGACTCCTGGGGCCAGACGGCAGCGGCGGCCGATCTCACCTCGGGCTTGTATCGCGGCGGTGGACGGCCGATCGACATTTATCGCCGCATTTACTCTGGCATCAACGGCACCCCGATGCCAGGTTTCGGCCAGGTATTTGCCGACAATCCGGACAACATTTGGTATCTCGTCCACTTCATTCGCGACACGGGCGAACGGCGGCGGCGCAATTTGCCGCCGGAAGTTGACGCTGCGCCGGCTACCCCACCCGAGTCGGCGCCAACTGCGGAACCGGCCGGCGAACCTGAGGACACTCCGGCAGTCGATGCAGCGGCTTTCGACGAGCGCCCTTTTGCAAGGCGTGACGCGTCCTAACTCAGCGGACTTTGCCATGAACTCCAGCGACCAAAAACGACGCGAACTGGCTGAACTGGAATCGCGCGTTAAGCAAATCGAGGACGAACTCGCCGACGAGAACGTCAAGCCATTCCAACCCAAAGGCTACTACACTGCTTACTATGCACTAACCGGCTCGATGCTCGGCATCTTTGGCGCGATGACTAGCCTGGTGTTTAATGTTGTCGGCTCGGCAATGGTGGGCCAGTATCCGCTGGAGTTGATCCGCGTGTATCTGACTTTTCCCCTCGGCGACAAGGCGCTAGAGTTTGACTCCGGCATGGCGCTTGCCATTGGCTGTTGCTTGTATCTCGCCACCGGCATGTTGCTGGGCATACCGATCTACCTCGCGCTCACGTATTGGACGGCTCATTCGTCGCTTGCCAAACGGCTGCTGGTGGCGAGTCTCGTATCGATATTGATTTGGGTGATCATGTACTACGGCTTCCTGGCTTGGCTGCAACCAGCCTTAGTCGATATGAAACCTGAAAACACAATCATCCACCGCGTGCCGCCCTGGGTGGCCGCGCTCACGCACCTGGTGTTTGGCTGGACAATCGCCTGGCTCTATCCGTTGGGCGACTTCACAGCCTATCGCGGACCGATGGAACAAACATGATCGACATGACCGTCCCACCCGACGTTCCCGACCTGCCGCGCCACGACCAACTCGTCGAGGAGCGACTAGTCATGTGGTATTTTCTTGCCGCGCTCGGCTATCTGTTCGTCTCGCTCTTGGGCGGGCTGATCATGGCCCTGCAGCTCGTACATTGGAATCCGCACGACGGCATGGAGTTTCTTTCGCCCGGACGCTGGCGGATGATTCACACCAATGCTATCGCCTACGGCTTTATCACCAACAGTTTCTTGGGCGCGCTACATTGGGCGATTCCTCGACTGACCCTGCGGCCAGTGCTCAGCCGCGCGCTCTCCTATTTCATCTTCGTGGCCTGGCAAGTCGTCGTGTTATCTACGGCTATCGGCATCTTGTGCGGTCAGGCCCAGGGCGTCGAATGGGGCGAAACCCCTGTGTGGATCGATCCGCTCGCGCAAGTCGGCCTGCTGCTCGTGGCCATCAATTTCATGGCACCGATCGTACACACACGCGGGCCGCTCTACGTGTCGCTCTGGTATTTCATGGCCGCGTTCGTCTGGACCTTTCTCACCTACGCGATGGGCAACTTTATGCCCCAGTATTTTGTCTCTGGAACCAGCGCAGGAGCGATCACCGGTTTGTTTATTCACGATTTGGTCGGCTTGTTCGTCACACCCTTGGCCTGGGGGCTGATGTACTACTTTGTGCCGATCCTGCTCAAAAAGCCAATTTGGAGCCACGGCCTGTCGCTGGTCGGTTTTTGGGGACTCGCGTTTTTTTACCCGCTCAACGGCATCCACCACTTTCTCTACACACCAATCCCGATGTTCCTGCAGTATGGGGCCATCGTCTCGACCATCGCCGTAGAGTTGGTCGTCACGACGGTGATCATCAACTTTTTTGGAACCATTTGGGGCTCCGGCCGCGCGCTGGTGACCAATTTGCCCATCCGCTGGTTCTACACCGGCATGGTGTTCTATTTCCTCACCTGCTTGCAATGCTCGATGCAGGTCACGCTCACATTCCAGAAGGTGATTCACTTTTCCGACTGGGTCGTCGGCCACGCGCACCTGGTGATGTTCGGCGTGTTTGGCCTCTGGTTCTTTGGCATGATGACGTACTTGTTTCCTCGGTTGCTGCGCCACAACTGGTACAGCCGCGAGTTGTGCGAATGGCACTACTGGCTCTCGGCAGTCGGCATCTTCGTCATGGCGGCTGATCTGATCCTGCTTGGTCTGTTTCAAGGTTTTTATTGGGTCTCTCTGCAACCGTGGGACGCCTCGATCACCGTTTCCCAGCCGTTCTGGATCGTTCGCGTATTCGCCGGCCTGGCTGTCATCGCCGGTCAGATTTGCTTCGTCGTGAATCTTTGGAAAACCTGGCGGTTATCGCGGAACGACCAGGAGCACGTGCTCGCCTCCACGGGACCTTACAACCCGTCTTGGACTGGTGCGTGACTCACCGCGAGATATCCTTTCGACTATTGACCCTTCGACACTGCGATGTTTGAAAATAAATCCGGTATTTTGCTGATTGGCGGCCTGGGATTCTTTCTGTTTGCGTTCCTCTCGAACGCAGTCGTACCAATCCTGATGTTTCGCCACTTGCCGGAGAAAACGGCCGAAGAGGTCGTCAATGAGAATTTGCTGTATCAATTCGAGGAATTGAACTTCCGTTATCCGGAGCAGTTCAAGAAATACTTCGGCGAGCCGACGCCCGAAAACTGTGCCAAGGCGTTAAGAATCGGCCGCGATGTGTACGTTGGTGAAGGTTGTTGGCATTGCCACAGCCAGTTTGTGCGGCCCGTCTCGAACGAAAGCCGCCGCTGGGGGCCCGTCGCGCAAACCATCGAGTACCAAAACGAGCTGCAGCGGCCTGTGCTCTTTGGTACACGACGTGTCGGGCCCGATTTGAGTCGCGAGGGAGGCCGCCGCAGCAACGATTGGCACGCCGTCCATTTCTTCGATCCTTCGAGCCTCTCGACCGACTCGCCGATGCCGCGCTACCCCTGGTTCTTCGACGGCTCGCCCGACAAACCAAACGAGCGAGGACTGGCGGTAATCACCTACATCCAGTGGCTTGGCTCGTGGCTCGAAAGCTACCCACTGTACGAGAACTACAAGTCGATTGAAGAGCAGATGTCCAACCCCTTGGAGTAGCCTCTATGAGCACCGCACGCCCTACCGCCAAAGAGTCTCGCTTGCGGAGCGTGGTCACGCTGCTTCTCGCCGTGGGTATCCTGGTGCCGAGCCTGTTCGGCTTCGGGACGAAGTTCTACGAGTTTGTGGTGCTAGCGCGCGGCGATGTCGAAGGGGTCTTTGCCGTCACACCGGTGATCAACTACCTGATGGCGAGTTTGGGATTCCTCTGCCTCTTCGGGTGGGCCATCGCCAACGGGATGTTCCACGACATCGAACAGCCCAAACTTACGATGCTGGAAAACGAAGCGCGGCTCGATGCCTGTTCGAATCTCGTCCCGCCTTCGGCCGACCAACAGGAGTAGCCATGAATCCACCCATCAAAACTCACGTTCCATCGGACCCTGGGTCGCCCGAAGCCGAGGGACGCTTTCACACCTACGTTGGCAATCGAATTCCTTGGTACGTGCGGCTGATTTGGCTGCTCTTCTGGGTATTTGCGATTTACTATGTGATTGCGTATCTGTTCCCCGATCTGCAAACTGAGATCATCAACCCACCGTGATCGCTGAATCCGCATACGAAGTTTCGTGCGACTATTGCGGACTGCCGGTCCCTGGCTTGCGTAGCCAGCGCAAGGCTGCAGCGGCGCAGCTGGAACCGGCTTATTGTTGCAGCGGCTGTCGTTTCGCGGCATCGATCCTCGCATCCGAGTCATCCGACGGACATGCTCAGCGAACATTCGTCAAGCTCGGCCTGGCCGTGTTCTTCGCGATGAACGTCATGGTCTTCAGCATGGCCCTTTGGAGCCGTGATCTGTACGCACAAGAACTCCAGGCTGCCGGCCCGCTGGCCGACACGTTGCATCAGCTGTTTCGCTACCTGGCTCTGCTATTCTGCCTGCCCGTGCTCGCGCTGCTGGGGGAACCGCTGGCCGTCGGCGTTTGGCAGGCGCTGCGCCGCGGGGCAATCACCACCGACCTACTGTTGTTGATTGGTGTGGCGGCGGCCATCGCATATTCACTGTGGAGCGTCATTTCGGGCATAGGCCAAATCTACTTCGACGTGGCCTGCATGATTCTATTGTTCGTGACCCTCGGCCGCTGGCTCGAAGCGCAGGGCAAACTCCGCTCAGGCCAGGCGCTCGACGCGCTCGCCAAACTGCTGCCCGAAACGGTCCACGCAGTACAAGACTCTGCCGTGGTCGACGTGCCACGCGAAGCGGTGTCGATCGGAGATACCCTGCGAGTTTTTCCCGGCGAACGGTTTGCGGTCGACGGTCTGATTGAAACCGGACGGGCCTCCGTGGACGAACAAATGCTCACCGGCGAAAGCCGCGCCGTTGTTCGCGAACCCGGCGACGCCATCTCTAGCGGCACCGTCAATCTCGATGGCGATCTGCAGATTTGCGTCACGGCGGCTGCAGGCACAGAAACTATTTCGCGGATGCTCGACCTGGTCCGCAAATCGCGGCGCGCCCGCGCCGACTACCAACGCCTCGCCGATCGAGTGTCGGCCTGGTTCGTACCGGCAGTGGCGATTGTCGCGCTGGCCGCCGCGTGGTGGCACGGTAGCCGCGCAGGCCTGGATGCCGGCATCCTCGCCGGATTGGCAGTGACGCTCATCGCTTGCCCCTGCGCTCTCGGCCTGGCGACCCCCATGGCCATCTGGATTGCCCTCGGACGCGCCGCTCGGGGACAGGTTCTGTTTCGCAATGGTCACGCCCTCGAGCAACTTGCCGGGCTGCGGGCCATGCTTTTCGACAAAACCGGCACCCTGACAACCGGCGATACCACAGTGACAACCTTCCTCGCTGCCGAAAACGAAGATCCCGATCTCGTGCTGCAAATCGCCGCTCACATGGCGGCGGAGTCGAACCATACCCTCTCGGCAGCAATCCATCACCATGTCGAGCCGTCCCTGCATTACGGTCACGTCGACCAAATTCGTACGCTGCCCGGCCGAGGAATTCAGGCTCTCTGGCACCACAACGCGGCGGCTAAAGATATTACTTTCCACGTGCTGCTGGGAAGTCCCCAGTGGCTAGCGTTGGCAGGACTCACGATCAGCAACTGCTTCCGGCAAACACTGGAGGAAGCAGAAAGCGGTGATTCGCCGCTGTCGTATGTCGGTTGGGATGGCCAGGTGCGGGGTGCTTTCCTCTTTCGCGAGCAGCCCCGAGCCGATGCCGCGAATGCGCTCCGCGAACTACGCCAGTCGGGGGTTCATGTCGCGGTTGTCACCGGCGACCGCCGGTCGCGCGCCAAACGCCTGGCTGAAACCCTGGGTGTGCCAGTGTTGGCCGAGCAACTTCCCGACGACAAAGTGGCAGCAATACAAGCTGCACGCGAACGTTACGGAGCGGTAGCGATGGTTGGCGACGGCATCAACGACGCTCCGGCTTTGGCGGCCAGCGACGTCGGCATCGCCATGGGCTGCGGCGCAGATCTGTCGCGCGACTCGGCCGCCGTCTGTTTGCTGTCCAACGACCTGGCCCGTCTCCCCTGGACGATCAACCTGTCGCGAAAAACCTTGCGCATCATTCGGCAAAACCTCTGCTGGGCCTTCAGCTACAATATCGTCGGCATGGGACTCGCCGCCACAGGGCAGCTCAGTCCTGTGTTCTCTGCACTGGCGATGGTTGCCAGCAGTTCATTTGTGATCAGTAATTCGTTACGATTAAACCGGTTCCCAGAAGCCGCGAGTCGAAAAGCTAGCGTCAGCGATAGCGGACCGGCGGCAGACGCCTTCAACCTACAACTTGCATCATGACCGATCTTCCGCTCATTTTCCTCGGCGGATTGCTAGGCTCGGCCCACTGCATTGGCATGTGCGGACCGCTGGCGCTGGCGCTGGGCGCGAACCACAACCAACTCAAAACCAATCTGCCGCGGCAGTTGATCTTCAGCGTTGGACGTATCTTCACCTATGGTTTTGGCGGCGCCGTGGCAGCTTATAGTGGCTGGTGGCTCACACAGCGGCCAATGGCGGTGGTCAACTTGCAGGCAATACTCTCCATCGTCGCAGGAGTTGCCCTCATCCTGCTCGGTGCTTCGACTGCCGGGTTGCTGCCGGCTCTCTCTGGCCGCTGGCTGGCATCGACACCCTGCTCTGCCGCGAAATCGATCAAGTCGCTGCTCACCAGCGACGGACTGACCAGCGCACTGTTGGCGGGCGTGTTTACTGGCTTCATTCCTTGTGGATTGGTCTACGCTTTTCTCGCCTACGCCGCTAGTACCGGCGACGTCCTCCGCGGCTGGCTGACCATGGTTGTCTTTGGCATGGGAACCGTGCCGTTGATGGTGCTTGCCGGCAGCGGAGGAACGTTGTTGAGTCTCGCCACGCGCACGCGCGTCCTGCGAATTGCCGCCTGGTGCGTGATCGTCACCGGCTTGATTTCCATCGCCCGCGGGGCCGGATATATCGACCTCGCGGCCAGTGGAACCGTCGCCGGATGTCCCCTGTGCAAGTGAGCCGTGGTTCCGTGCCCGGGTGAGCCAAGAGCGTCGGCCACGATGCTGCGGAAGCGGGTTCGAAATCGCACCGCAGTAATTTGTAAACCGCGCTAGGGACCAGTGCCGGGCGGTCGGACGGTCAGCGCTGCGGCGGCCACCAATCCACCCACGATGTTCATGATGACGATTAACAGCCCCACGCCCCACAGCGTGTGGCTCGGATCATCGTGAGCTGCGCCGCTCTTCTTGCGCCCTAGTCGGCTAGTTACCACACCGCACACCCAACTCCAATGCAGCATCACGTGCAACAACACCGCACCAGCCAGTGTCGCGAGAAGGGCAAACTGAAAGCGACTCCATTCGCTGTACGATTTGCCCCATAACGTCCAGCCCTGCGTTTGAGGCCCCGACGGAAAAACAAACTCGACAATCACAGCACAAGTGCAGAGTGCGACCAACAGCATCAGCAAAAGCGCGTCCAGCATGAAATTGACGTCTGTGCGCGATAGTCGTCGTAACATAATCCCGTTTCGTGTTGTCAAGAAATGTGGCGGGCCGTTTCATTGTCGCGTCCACGAACCTGCTCTGCGGAAAGTATCGCCGTAGGCTGTCGGCAAGCGGCTGAACTGCAAGGGCCCGAAATCGCGCATCAATGGTCTCAGCATAACAATGCTGGTCGGCATTTGCCGAGTCGAGCGACGGCCTGGAAATCACCGTAGATTAGAGTATCGGAGAAAGAATTTGAACCTCCACCCCCTGCGGGCACCGCACTTTGAGTCAACCAGGCGCGTGTTTCATTCACAGGCGATCAGTTTTCCCAATCGGAGGGTGGATCGAGTTTTACGAAATCCACCCCTCGCCCAAGGTTCGGGGGGACCTCGCGGAAATCGACCATCCGACAAGTTCCGCGGATTGAAATCTTGATCGACCCTGGTCTGTGCCGGCTGCGCACTATTACGGCAAAACGTCGACCGGGGATTCGGGAGGACGACCAACAGCGCGCATCAATTGAAGCTGGGCAGCGTTGTAATCAATGACGGCATCGAGATACTGCAATCGCGCAGCAGCCAGTGCTCCAATCGCTTGCTGGATTTCGATCGGGCGGAGCTCACCGCCCCGGATGCCTTCCATGTTCAGGCGGACCGACTGCTCGGCGGTTTCCACCGGCGGCCGCGTGACATCGATTTGCTGCGCTCGCATTTGAATCCGTTGGTAGGATTGAGTCACTTCGGCCGCTACGATGTCTCGGGTCTGCTGCACCGCCAGACTGGCCTGGCGGGTTTGGCTTTGCTGCTCGCGCTGTTTGGCCGAGTTGCCGAAGCCTAAGTTCTCAATCTGCCACAGCGCTGCCACGTCGAAGTCGGCGCGGCCGCTAAAACTGTCGATGTTCGAGCCGTCGCTGCCGCCAAAACCGCCGCCGCTCGCTCCGGCGTACAGGTTGGGCAGCCAGGGCCGCAATTGTTCCTGACGCCAGCGAATCGAGGCGGCGTCACGCTGCGCATCGGCACTGGACACTTCGGGGCGGACGGCAACGGCCTGGTCAATCAAAGAATAGAGCGGCATCGTGCGGTCGATAAATTCGAGCGGCGCCGGGTTCTCATCGGCCGCCTGAAGCCGAACGGCCGGATCGAGGCGGAGCAGTCGGGCTAGTTCCGCGGAGATGACTGCCACATCCTCTCTCACTTGCCACACATCCCGCTTGCGGCTCGCCGCTTCGATCTGTGCGCGATCCGCATCGGCCTGCAAGCCTTGCCCTGCCTCGGCGAAGTCGCGGGTGATTTTAGCAAGCTCGTCTGCGTTGCGGACCGCTTCCTCCGCAATCGACACTCGAGCCTGGGCGCGTGCTAACGAGAGATAACCGACCGCAACTTGCAGGAGCGTATCGTTAAACGTCGAATTCCGGTTGGCAGCTGAGGCCCGCACGAGCTGGCGCGCGGCCAGTGGCTCAAATAGCGCATCGACCAGCGACAGATCGACGAACAACCGCGCCGGCCCCGAGGCACCACCGTTGGCCGGAGTATTGCCCAGCACTGCGCCGCCACCGACGAACAGCGAACTGCGGCTGACCTCGATGACATTGCCTTCGGTGTCCTGAATTCGGCCCGAGTGGTTGTTGTACACGGTGCCCGCCGACAGCGACGGGATCCACAAAGCACGTGCGCCGCGAAGTCTCGCCGCAGCCTGATTGACGCGTTCGGCGGCAATCGCAATTTGCAGGTTGTTCGCTCCCGCTAATGCCAGTGCAGCCGGAAGATCGATCGGATAAACTTCTCCGACCTCGGTAAGTTCACCAGACGGCAAGATCTCGAACGCTTTCGGCTCCGAACCAAGCGACTTCGCTGCAGAGGACCGCTCCGTCTGTGGCAGCTTCAAATCCGAGAACTGAATGAGCTTCACATCGGTAGGCTCGACGAGCAGCCTGGCCAACGACTCCGATTCAAAGTCGGTCGTGCTCGCGACTCCAGGCCTCGATTCCGACGTCGAGGTAACGGTTGGTGGTGCAGCCTGACTCCAGCCTGGCACCGCAGTTGACGCCAAGGCGAGCAGCGACAGCACCGCAAGCACTCGCGTGCGTCGATACGCACGCGCAGCTGAATTAAATAAGGCTTCCATTCTTCCCTTCCCTGGGATTCCACGCTCTTTCGGCCTTGTCGAATAATACCCTTTTTCCACAACCGGTCGTGGCTAGCAGCATCGCGCTAGCCACGACATGTTGGGATTATGCGACTAGGCTCGCTCTTTCAACTATCCATTAAATCGGCACTTCCATTTGCCGATACTCATAGATTTCAAGCTCCGGCGGTCATCGCCGGTGAACTATCTGGTCTGGTGGTGTACATCACTGATGCGGCGACATCGCAACGCGGACAGCCTCGCCGGGACGAAGTGAAACGCGCGAGTCGGCCACGACCAGATCGTTGGGAGCGAGCCCTTCAACGATCTCGGTGCGGTTGCTGTCGGAGTAACCGACCGTGACTGCCCGTTTTTCGACCACTCCATTGCCGGCACACAGTACATACGGGCGGCCAGCGTCGTATCGCAGGCTTTCGGCCGGTACGGTGAGCGCTTGCAGGCGATCGGCGAGAACGACCGTGATCATGCCATACATGCCAGGCCGCAGGCCGGTGCTACCGCCGTTCATTTCTACTTCCCCGCGTAGCGTCCGGGTTCTGGGGTCGAGAACTCCCGTCGTGCGCGTGACCCGTCCGTCAAACGTCCGCCCCTTCAAAGCATCGACGGCCAACGAAGCAGGCTGACCGATGTGAATTTGCGAAGATTGCGACTCCGGAATATCAAAGACAATTCTCAGCCTGTCGTCCTGGTCCATCGTGAAGAGCGGCTCTGTCATCGAACTGGCTGCGGCTGCGGATCGAACGAAGTCACCCGTATCGACGACGCGACGGGTAATCAATCCATCGTACGGCGCGATGATCTGGGCATACTCCATTAAGATTTCGGTGTGCTTGAGATTGGCCTCGGTCACCTTGAGTTGGGCTCCGGCGCGGGCCAAATCAGCTTCCGCTTGAAGCTGACCAGTTTGCGCGACTTTGACATTCGCTTCGGCCGATTGTACGTTTGCCTCCGCGGCGTCCAGGGCCGATTCGGCGGACCGAAGCTGGTTGAGTTTCTCATCCAGGAGGGCCTCGTTCATCGACTGGCTAGCGACGAGCTTTCCGATTCGCTCATGCTCGGATCGACGGAAAGCCACCTCTGCTTCGTGCTGTGAGATCGCAGCGCGAGCGACGGCGAGTTTCGCTTCTGCCGCACCGACGGCGGCGGTTGCAGCCGAAATGTTCGCTTTCGACTGGTCCACCGCGGCGCGAGCATCGTCCACGAGCGACGTCTTTTGCAGGAGCTCTTGATCCATTTCGGGGATCCACAACTGGGCGAGTACCTGTCCCTTCGTGACTCGATCGCCGATGTCAACATTTACCTGCGAGACATATCCCGCCGCTTTGGCGTAGATATCCGTCCGTTCAAACGGCTCCACGTGCGCCGGCTGAGTGGTCGAACGGTGAAGATTCTCGACCGTGGGGCGCACGACTGCCACTTGATTTGCGCCGCCGACAACCACCTGCTGGTTGACCGCAGCGGGATCTGCCGCTCGAGCCACATTCGAATTACCTGTCGCACTGAACCCAATCAAACCCGTCGCCGTCAGAACCGCGGCAGCCGCGGCTGAAGAATAGGATGAAAATCGCATCATTGCATCGCTCCAATTTAGTAGGTTGGATTAACCCGTCGCTGCCCGGCCGCGACCCTTGACAATCGCATACAGGCACGGCACTACAAAGATCGTCAAAATAGTCGACGCCGTGAGTCCGCCGATCACGGCGCGAGCCAGCGGCATCGTGGGATCCCCCTCGTGCAGCGCCAGCGGCATCAACCCCATGACCATGGCCAACGCCGTCATGAGGATTGGCCGGAGCCGCACGCTGCCGGATTGAATCGCCGCCTCAAATGGCGACAGTCCTTCTTCCTGCCGCAAACGATTCGCAAATTCGACGAGCAGAATCGAATTCGTGACGGCAATCCCGATCATGAACACCACGCCCATGAACGACTGAATGTTGAGTGTCGTTCCGGTTGCCCAGAGGATTACCAGGACACCGATGATGCCCAGCGGCACGGCGAACATGATGATGAACGGGTCGATGAACGAGCGGAACTGAGCCACCATAATCAGGTAGATCAGCGTGGCGGCCAAAATCATGCCGAACCCGAGGCTGCTGAACGACTCGCGCATGCTCGACACTTCGCCACGCATCCGCACCGCATATCCGGCCAGCATTTGACCGGGGTTCTGCGGATCGGGAACCGCCCATGAGGTGACGGAGGCGGAACTGCCTGCGGGCGGATCGGTACGCTGTCCCCACTTGGAGAGAACGCGTTCGATATCGCGGGCCACCGAACCGATGTCCCGGCCAGCAGCATTGGCGTACACGTCCACGACTCGCCCGAGGGCCAGATGGGCAACTTCGACGGCCGACTCCTCGATCACCGGTTCGGCAACTAAGTTCTGCAGTTGAACCGGGGCGGTCGAGTTTTCGCCGGTGATCGCTACCGTTCGCAGCGCATCCATCGAGTCGATATTCTGCTCCTCGTACGTCACGCCGACGAAGTAGTGATTGCCCGACACATGGTCGAGCCAGAACGCCGGATCGAACGAGGTCGAACTGTTGAGCATGCTCATTAAATTCTTGGTGGCATCTTCCTGAGTAATCCCCGAATAGGCCATCTTCGTACGGTCGGGTTTGATTTTAAGCGTGGGATAGTCAATCGGTTGCTGCACGCGGGCGTCGACGACGCCAGGAACTTCCTTGGCGATCATGTCGCGAATCTCTGCCGCGATTCGCGTCTGCTCCTCCATGTTGCGGCCTTCGACCTGGATATTGATCGGCGAGGGCAATCCGAAGTTGAGCGCCGCCGCGACCATGCCGCCCGTATTGAAGGCGAAGGACACGTCGGGGAATTTCTCGTTGAGTCGAACTCGCAGCTCATCCGCATAGCGCTGACTCGTCGTGTGCCGGTCTTGTGCTTCGGTTAGCTGCACAAGCATCGTGGCGTCCATGGGCCCGGCATTACTGGTGTAGCCAGCCGGCCAATCGTAGAGCACACCGATGTCGGTGACGATCATCTGCCGATCGTCCGCCGGAATCACCGCTTGAATCTCCTGCTCGATCTGCTGGGTGAGTTGCTCGGTCAACTCGATGCGCATGCCCGATTTGGCGCGGACATTGATCAGAATCTGCCCCGCGTCGGTCGCTGGGAACAACTCCTGGCCAATCAAACCGTAGAGCGGCAGTGAGGCGGCGACAAGAAGCATCGATCCAACGACGGTCGCCCAGCGCCAGCGAACAGCCAATCGCAACAATACAGTGTATGCGGCGCGGAGTTTTTCGTAGGCCGCATCGGCGACGCGAAACAGTATAAATCGCTTCTCGTTTGGATCATGGGCCTTGAGAAAATAAGCGCAAAACGCGGGCGACAATGTCCGCGACAGAAAGTACGAAGCGAACATCGCGATCGTCACCGTCAGCGCCATGGGCGTAAACAGGTACTTGCCCATGCCGAATAGGAACACGACCGGAAAAAACACGACGGTGGTGGTAATCGTCGCCACCAAGACCGGCATGGCGATTTCCATCGCGCTATCGAGAGCCGCCCGCTTGGGCGTCTTGCCCATGTCCAGGTGCCGAAACGTGTTCTCAATGTCGATCAGCGGATCGTCGACCAGCCGTCCCATCACGAGCGCCAATCCGCCGAGCGTCATCGCGTTGAGCGTGTTGCCGGTAAAATACAGACCAATGATTGCCACGAGCGCGGAAAGCGGAATTGCCAGTGCGATAATAATCGTGCTGCGGAAGCTGCCAATGAAGATCAGCACCATCAGCGATGCCAACACGGCGCCCAGGATGCCTTCCCAGGTGAGATTGCGGATAGCCGTTCGAACGAAAACCGATTGATCGGCCACCACGTCCAGATTGAGTCCCGAAGCAGGCTGGCCGGTATCCGGATCGGTGTAGCCTTCCTTGGGCGGCAGTCGATCCAAAAATCCCGGAATGCGTTCGCGCACGCCCGCGACGACCTCGATCGTATTCGATCCCGGCCGGCGAAAAATCGGAATGTAGACCTGCCGCTTGCTTTCCCAGCCGGGGGCACGGCTGATTCGAACCACATTCGATTGGATCGCGGAGGCGTCCTCGACGTGGCCCACGTCGCGGACGTAAATCGGCCGCCCGTCGACGACCTTGACAACGATGTCGTCAAATTCCGGGATCTCACTGACCATGTTCTCCATGTCGACCATGTAGTCGACTTTGCCGATTTTGGCCGTGCCGGTGGGGATCATCAGGCTGTTCTTCTTGATAGCCTGCTGCACGTCCATCAGCGACAGCCCGTACGACTGCAGCTTGTTGGGATCGAGATAAATGTAGACTCGCCGCAGCTTGCCGCCAAACACGGCCGGCGCGATCACGCCCGGAGAACCAGAGAGCATGTTCCGGACGTTGAAGTATGCCAGGTCGTAACTTTCCTTCTCGTCCAGCACTTCGCTAGAAGCAGCCAAGAGCGCCGTCGGCATGGGTGCGCTGGGGTCGAACAGCATGACCATCGGCGGCACCGTGCCGGGCGGCAGGTAGTACAGGTCGCTCATCGCGTAGCTGGTCACTTGCGAGAACGCAGTATTCGGATCGATATCGTCGCGAAAATAATCCTTCACGATCGACACGCCCATCATGCTCCGCGATTCTTGCCGCTCGATCCCTTCCGACTGCCCGGTCCAGCGTTCCAGCCGGCTTGTAATGTCGCGCTCCATGATCTCCGTCGGCATGCCGGGGTACAGCGTCAGGACCTGCACCGCCGGCGTCTTGAAGGATGGCAGGATATCGACGGGAATCCGTGTGATGGTCACGTAGCCCAGCACCACGATCATCAGGCAGAGCACGATCACCAGGTACGGATTGGCGATCGACACGCGCACCAGCCAACTGGCCCGCTTTTCCTCAGCAGGCGGATCGCCAGTCGGCGATTTGTCATGGTGAATTGGCGAATTACTTTCCATTCATGCCTTTCGGACATCGGATCGAAATGATTGACGTGTGTTTCGCGCCTGCATCACGTACGGGCTTTGGCCACAGCTTCTTGGACCGCCGCTTTCATCTGCTTGAGGTCTTGATCTGCCGTTAGCCGACCGATCGGCTTTTGCGTCGTAGGGTCGATGAGCAAGATGAAGCCCGTTTTCTGACCTGCGCCACCGTCGTTCCAGGCCTCCTGAAATCCCAACATCGACATCAGATATTCCGCCTGCTTCCGCGTTCGATTGTCGGTCAGGTCGAGAGTCGCAAACAGAACTGGCTCGTTCTCCGAAACGACCGCCAGATCCTCAAACACAGTCCCCATCCGCCGGCACGAGCCGCACCAGTCCGCATGGAACTTCACAGCGACGACCCTCGGCATATTCGCAGAATCAGCAGCCTCCTCTGCAAGCGCGGCAGGACAATACAACAGGGATAGCAGTCCCAAAATGAAGATTGCTTTCAAATAGACTGGCATCGCAATTTCTCCGGGTAAAATCCAGTGGCGTGTACGAGGACTTTAAACGCTTGTCTTTAGACGGTGAGACGAACTGGGCGTTTCACTTCAGGACGAGTGTTTCGAGCGGCCGGCTCCTCCGGATACGTTCCGTAGGCGCGCACAATTTTTTCCAACTGCTCCGGCTTGCCATGACCGATCACGACCACAATGTTGCGGTCAACCTTGGCCAGAACCATGTCGTACGCCCCTTCGCGGCAATGGTGTATCCTTTCACGTTGTAGTGCATCACGCTCGCGAACGAACTCAGCCAACCGACTCTCCGGGAGAACGAACACCGAAACGTCGCTGTCGTCTACCGTTCCAAAAACGTACGCGGCAGAAGCTCCGGCGAGGTCGCACACGCCGCCCCCCTGCACCACAAACCCAGCATCCTTCCGCGGCGGACAGCGCACGGGGAACGTGACTCGATTCTTGAGATAGTCTTCAACAGCTTCATCGGAAGCGCTGACAAACTCAATTTGCTCGGCACCGCTCGCAAGTTGCTCGTGAACCGCCGCCGTCAATGCCGAAAGATGGAATTCCGGTTGCGGCAACGCATTCCAATACCAAATTCCCGCCGCCACTAGCAACGAAGCCGCCAAAGCAAAGAACGAACTGAAAAACGTCCAGCCCCGCGCCGCCACGGGCCGGGCAATGCCGGTTTCCGCTAGTATCTGCTGCCACAACTCGGGCATCGGCGCTGGCACAACGAGCTTCGCCGCCAAGGCGTCCTCAAAGCGTGCCTGATCATAAAACCACTTCGAGCAAGTGGGGCAGTTCGCAAGATGTTCATTGACTCGCAAGTAAAGTTCCGAGTCACCTTCGGAATCGTAATACAATTCCCAATGCTGCCGGACTTCATCACATTTCATAATTCACCTCGGGCCGCTCCTGCGCAGCTTTCCGCAGCCGAATCGGCCTGCTACTTCGGACTTTGCAATGATCCTGGACCAAGCAGTCCTTGCTCCCGTGCATACTGCGTCAGCCTCGATCGCAGCCGAGCCCGTGCTCGCGATAATCCACTCATGATCGTTCCCATCGGGACTTCCAAAATCTCGGCCATCTCACGGTGCTTGAACTGCCCAATGACCCGCAGCAAGAACACCGACCGCTCTAACGGACTCAACTCGCTGACCGCCTTGGCCACCGCCTCATCACACTTGCTCAGGATCGCCTCCGGGTCGGCCAACAGGCGCTCGACCAGCGGCTCCTCAATGGCACGCTCCCAGACATCCCCCACCGCCGGTTCCTCTGTGAGTGCTTGCCGCCGCTCTCTCTGGAACGAACGATTGCCGGCGTAAATCTCCAGGTTCAAGTAACGAAATATCCACGCGCGGAAGTTGGTTCCCTCGGCATACAAATGAAAATCCCGAAATGCCTTGCCGACCGCCTCCTGCAGCACATCCTCCACCGAGTTCACATCATGCACACTGCGGCGACAGTACGCCTCCAGCGCAGCCTCTAGCGGCTCCAAATGCTGGAGAAATCGCGCAGCTCGATTGTCATTTGGCTTCGCCAACTCGGGGCCTTCCACGCGAGCGCAACGAGGTGTCTCACAGGACGTAAAGATTCTCGCCTGCTGCTTTATTGCAATAATTCCCAGAACAGCCGTGCTAGCATCTTGTTGATCGAGCGCAAAGTGTTTCAAGGAAAAGACTTGAACACACAAAAATTTCCACGCAATTTGTTTGCTCGGCAGGCCGGCAATCGTTTCCCGACGGTGAGGGCGGTGCCATCGCAACGGCAAGTGAGGTATTTAGCCGCTCATCGGCAGCGTTCGTCCCCCCAACCTCCGATTGGACGGCTGGAACCCTGAATATACGCCACATGCGTGCCCAAAAATGGTGCCGAACAGACCCCATCGAAGACGTTGCCGCTCGCTCGCGATTGAATTCTTGCAAGCACCGAACGAAAGGGTTCCCAGAAGGAACAAAGGGAACGATAATCCAAAGAGAAATGGCCCTATCCGCACACGGAAGGGCCAATCCACCTCGTTACAAAGAACCAGTACCGGAGAGAGGACTTGAACCTCCACGCCCTTGCGGGCACCGGATTTTGAGTCCGGCGCGTCTGCCAATTCCGCCACTCCGGCATGGGGTGCGGTTCACGGCATTCGTGACCAGTTTGAATCTACGGACCGCTGCCGCACCGGTCAATCCCTGCCGATCTAGACAAGGTGCCCTGAAGAAAAGGAGAAAAAGGCCTCCCCCCGCGCATGGCCCCCTTTTCCTGTCTCCTTTCTTCCCGCGCCGCAGCATGCTACGATGAAAGCTCTCGGTTGCGAGCACAAGTTCAGGCGGCTTTCCCCTCGATCCCCCCACGGATCGAGCATTTGTGGAGATTCGCCATGCTCTCTCAAGACGACCTGCACGTCGCCACGCTCGGGCTCAATGAAAAGCCCTCGCCCCTCCGCCTCTCCTCCCACCACGGCGACGGCCTCGGAGACTTTGTCCCCGGCACACCGCGCATCCGCTATCAACTCGAGGTCTCGCCCGATGCCCCGCACCAAGATCTGCTACTCGAACAAGCGGGCCCACGCGAAAGCATTTACTTCGATCCCTTCTACACCACCGCCGCCATCGTCACCTGCGGCGGTCTCTGCCCCGGCCTCAACAATGTCATCCGCTCCATCTACCTCGAGCTCACCCATAACTACGGCGTCCGCAACGTACTGGGCGTCCGCAATGGATATCTCGGTCTCAACCCCGCTTCCGGCCTCGCGCCGATCCCCATCACCGACGCCTACGTTTCCGAAATCCACAAGCTCGGCGGCACTGCGCTCTCCAGCTCTCGCGGCCCGCAGGACCCCGCGACAATCGTCGATTTCCTCCACCGCCAAGGCATCAACATCCTGTTCTGCGTCGGCGGCGACGGCACGCAACGCGGTGCCCACGCCGTCTGCGAAGAAATTACCCGCCGTGGACTCAAGATCGCCGTAGTCGGCATTCCAAAAACCATCGACAACGACATCGAATACGTTTATCGCACGTTCGGCTTCGCCACCGCACTCGAGATCGCGCAGCAGGCTATGTGCTGTGCCCATGTCGAAGCCAAAGGCGCCCCCAACTGCATCGGCCTGGTGAAACTCATGGGCCGCGACGCCGGCTTCATCGCTGCTGGTGCCACCCTCGCCAGCCAGGAAGTCAACTTCTGCCTGGTGCCCGAAATCGATTTCCCTCTCGACGGACCCAACGGCTTCCTGCCCGCCCTCAAAGACCGCATCCTCAAAAGCCAACATGCCGTCATCGCCGTTGCCGAAGGCGCCGGCCAACATCTCTTTCAAGACCAAAACGGCTCGTGCGACCCCTCGGGCAACAAACAGCACCAAGACATTGGTATCTTTCTGCGCGACCAGATCACCGACTACTTCAAACGCGAGAACTTGCCGATCTCGCTCAAGTACATTGATCCCAGCTATCTCATCCGCAGCGTGCCGGCCAACACCGCCGACCGCCTCTTGAGCGACCAGATGGCCCGCTCGGCCGTCCATGCCGCCATGGCCGGCAACACCGATGTACTCATCGGACTCTGGAACAACGTCTTCGTCCACGTCCCCATCTGCACCGCCATCCGCAAAAAGAAACGGATGGAACTCACCGGCGAACTCTGGACCAATGTCCTGCTTTCCACCGGCCAACCCCGCTGGCCCTCGATCCCAGGCCTCATCAAAGCAGACGAAAGCCCGGAAGCCGACACCGCCGACTTCGCCGAACACGAACTGGCGGTGATGAACTAGCCAGTTCGTTTGCGTACGTCACTAGGCGGCGTCCCCAACGCCCCTGCGCCTGCCTCCATCGGCTAACTCGACGCACTTCGCTGCTGTGCTATAATTTCATAGCAGTAACTTTCTTCGATGTCGTCATTCTCCCAGTCCCGGCGCAGGTTAGACGCATGAGTTCGAACCAGCTTGCGTCCGAAACCACTCCTACTGTCTTCGCCGACATACCCCGCGAGTGGCTCGAAGAATTCGCAGCCGCCGCTCGGCGACCACTCAAAACGCGTTTCCGTTATGCCTTTATCAAAACCTACAAACCCGTGCTCGATGACGCCCGGTTCCGCGCCTTCGACACCACCGCCGACTATCGCCGCTGGTGCGAAGAAAGCTTGCCAAGCTGGTTAGGTTATGGGCGCGTTTGAATATCGCCAAGCCGAAGAAATCCGCGATGCGTTCGCCTCGCATGGCGTGCGGTATTTGTTCCTCGGCAAGTCCGGAGCCATCTTGCTGGGCTTCCCCGATACCACCCAAGACGCCGACCTCTTTCTGGAAAAAACTCCCTCCAATGGTCGAGCCGCCGTCGCCGCACTCCTGGCACTCGGCTTCGACCTCTCCGCTGATCAACAAACTCAGATCGAACGTGGTAAAGACTTCATCCAACTGAAGAACGGCCCCTTCGACCTCGACCTGATCTTCGCGCCCGATGGCATCGAGTGTTTCGACGATGCCTGGCAACGCCGCGTCGACGTCGAAGGTTTCGCTGTCTGCCACATCGACGACATCATCGCCAGCAAAGTGGCCACCGGCCGTGCCAAAGACCGCGAATCTCTCCCCCGCCTCCAAGCCTTCCGCGAATATTGGCTCCACAATCGCTAAGCCGTATCCTCGCTTCGCCCTCTCATAGCGCCAGCAAACTATCGAGCGGTGAAGGAGTTTTCCTGACCGCAAATTGTCTCTACATCAGGCCCGTTCACGGATCTGCAATTCCCATTTCAGGCCATCATTCACGGCCGGTAAACGACCGGTACCATCCCCCTGGGTCTCGCCTACCACGAAGTGGCAAAAACCACCAACCGCTCCAGCAAGCAGTTCTTTACACGCAGCGAACCAGCCTCTTACCACCCTTCTCTCAGTCTGCCTCTCTCCCCATCTCCTGGTCGTCACGTCCAGTCCTCCGCTCTCGACGTCTCGCCCTCCTCAACTTCACTCTCCTATAACCAGTCCGCAATTCCCGATCAGCGTCCATCAGCGCGAATCCCCTCTCCCCTGCTTAAGTCATTCGTCATCGGTCTTTCTGCCTTCACTCCCCCCTCGGTGCCTCGGTGGTGAAAATGCTACCCTGGCCAAAAATAATCCTTGAGTTCGGCCGCCCACCGAGATAGTATACGCATGTATCAATAGCAAGGAACCAGGAGCTGGAAGGCGGAAAGCGACCACGTCGATTTCACTTCGTGCTTCTGGCTCCGTGCTAACCCGCCTGCGCTCCCGCTACCTCGCCGTGCGAGAATACCCCTCCGCACGACAAAACGTACCGCTGCAAAAGGGTGCTGCGAAATAGGTAGCTTGCGGCGAAATTCATACCAATTTCGCCACACTCAGAGTGAAATATACCCCACAATCGCAGCCGCTTTTTCAATTCACCTGCTGCAAAACCTACCGATTTCGCACCACGATTCTCGATTTCAAAATCCGTACCATGCGACCTTCGAATAAGTAAGGGCCTACGACAATCTAACTGTCGGCTTCGCTCCCTGCTCCTCGCGGTTGCCTGGATGCTGACACCAGCCATGCGAGTTTCTATTCAGAGCGGATCTGCAAATGATTACTGATTCATGCAGATCGAAGCTAGCCATCCGCGAATTCATCCGCATCCCACTGCGTCCATTCGCGGTCAACTTGTCTTCCTCTCTGTCTCCCGTAGCCTGCCCCACGCACCCTCACTTCTTCATAACATTTTCCAAAGATTACCGACATACGACAAATTCCCGCACCCGGCTCGTTGACAATCCCAGCGAGGCTAAAACGACAGTCCCCCAAACACCCCAACTCAGCACCCCGGGCAGGACTCGAACCTGCGACCCTGGGATTAGAAATCCCATGCTCTATCCAACTGAGCTACCGGGGCTCGCGTCCTTTCATTCTCGCCAAAAAAACTGTTCCCAGCAACGCCACACGCTCCGGGGCCCGGCCCTACTCCGGCGAGTCGTGTTTTGTACTGCATGCGACGCGCTCACTCGTTTCGTTGTCCATGACCAGGCGGACTCGGGGCAGATCCCACGCTGGTCCGGCGAATCACTCGGTTTCGCATCGCGGCGCGACGGAACTCTCCCTAAACGATCGGCTCCGCAAATTCCACGACCCATCAGTAATCTGCTTTCTACCGCCGTCCACGACTCAGTATCCGGACCACCCCGTTGGAACGACGTTGAATGCAGTGATCTGATTTGGCTCCTCGGAATTGCAGGCTGGAGTAACAACGATCGCACCCTCGTGGTATCTCGGCATGGCCGTCAATATCGACAGAATTGGCAGCGGCGGTGGTCGGTCGGCCGATCACTGCGCAACTTCGCCAATGCCCGCGTTCACAGCGTATTTTCACGAATTCCGCGGCAGAATTCCCGAGCGCCCTCCACGCCGGCTGCTTTGTCGAACTACGCTTTCTTTGATCGGGTGGGCCGCCTTCCCGCCGGCTGTGGCCCCTCCCGATGTTAAGTGATAGCCGGCGAGGGGGCAGCGTTTATTAAAGGTGCAAAATGAAAATCAAAGCACTCGTTGTGGATCGCCGGACGATGACGCGAAACGCGCTCACCCAACCCCTCAAAAAACTCGGCATTCATAAAGTGGTCGAGTTGAATGCCGACGAAATTGCGGGTGAGCCGTTTGAAGCGGGTGAGTTCGATGTAGTCTTCGTCGAATTCAATACGCTGATGGAAGCCGGTCAGACCCTGGTCACCTCGCTTCGCAAGATCGACGCCAATGTGCCGATCATCTTGACGTACCCCCAGTCGACGAACTTGGCCGACCTGAAAAAGTATTGTTCCTCTGCTTCGGCTTTTTTGCTATCCCCCTTCACCAAGGAACAACTCCGCGAAACAATTTGCGAGCATGTGCCGTTGCTGGCTGTCTAGTTGTTGGGAAAATCATTGGATGGGCCACGTGCGTGGCCGGACGCACGTGGCCCACTGTTTTCCAAATACTTTCAGCGGGGCAATCAACTCGATCGTCAAACCACCTTCGGTGGCAGCTTGCCCCGCTGCAGCGGCGATCTGCTACACTGCTGATTGACAGAGCAACCCGCATGCGATCGCATTGTCTGCCGAGAAATAACCCTCATGACCGATCAACACCAATACAACGAACTCACCGAATACCTTCGCAGCCTCGGCCACTCCGACGCCGAGATCGAATCCATCCTCGTTCGCGTTCGGCAGTATGAAGTCGAGGTACAACACGATTCGATCATGGACTCGATCGGCAATGGCACATTCGATCTCGCCGCACTGATCAAAGACGCACTTGGCAAAAATAAAATCGAACCATAGATCGATGATATTTCTTCGGAGTATTGCCATCCCTGATTTCGCCCCCGGAGCTTGGATAGAGTCTGACTGGAAAAGACCGGTTTTGGGAGGGCGAAGCTCCTGCTGAGCCAGAATCGCCGAGTCTTTCACGATGACATTGGCTCGGCGGGAGCCTCGCCCTCCCTGTTCGAACAGACTCGAAACGGCCACTCCTATCTTTTCAGGTTGCTATGCGTCCTTGCGCGGCCAAAAAAATTGTGGTATTGTGGCCTCGAAGTGTGCTAGGGTGACATGCGTCGCCATCTAGGAACTGCGTTGGAGGCAATTCCTCCGCCACCCAGATTTCGGCTCCGTCAGACCGTCCCGGCTCTTTGGCAATTCGACAGGGTGCCTGAGTGCGCTGCCCCGCAGCGCCGACCGCATGAACTTCGCCCTTCCTCACAAACGGCGAGCCTGCGCTACCGCTATCCGCCGACCAAAAATATTCCGACCCCCAACCTCTCCAACAACCTGTCCCCTTGGAGCCTCTCCGCGTCAAACTGACAAGCAAGGGGAAAAATGCCAGCCTCCACCGAGGCACCCCGTTTTTCCGCTGTCGTCTTCGAAGATGTCACGACAGCTTCCCTGTAAGAGATCCCTTGCCAAAATCCCTCGAAACCTCCGCGCGCGACCCCGCTATAATTCCACCGGCAACCAATCGAACTCCAACCCCGACCCCTCGCCCCATCCCTCATGGCCAATCGCACCTCGCTCGGCGGCGTCGTCCATACGTACCAGAAGTACGACCCCACCCGCTTCCCCAGCCCGACCCAAGAACCGCCCGACATGGTCTCGCCGGTACTCGAGCACATGCTGATGTTCGGCGAGCGCCGCGAGCTCACCGAGGAAGAACTCGCCCGGGCGATTCGCCTCGACCCTAGCCAAATCGCGGGCCTCGGCCCGAGCATCGACGCGCTCATTGCGATGCTCCAGGAACGCAAACGGAAGATCCTCGCCAAATACGAAACGCGCGGCGTCCGCAAGAAGGCTCACATGGCGTTCCACTCGCAGGCCGCCGAAGTGAAGCCGCCCAAGAAGCTGCGCGATGCGTTTGACCGCATTGTCAAGAGCGAGCAGTTGCGCGAGTTGGAGCGACTCTGGTATGCCGCTGGCGACGACCAATCGCCGTTCGCCGGTCACCTCGTGCAGCTGATCGAGCGGCTGGGCGACAAGTACCAAATCGACGAGCTCGCCGCAAAATACGAATTCACCGGCCACGAATCGCTCACCGTCCCACAGGCCTTGGAAGTCAAAGAGGAACTCGAAAAGATCGACGAGTTGCTCGAGCAACTCGAAGAAGCCCGCAAGACGTCCCGCATTGGCCTGATCGACATGGACCTCCTCAACGAGTTCGCCGAACCGGGAGACGTCGAGCAGCTCAGCGCCCTGCAACAGCAGATTCAGGATTACCTCCGCGAACTGGCCGAACGGCAAGGACTCGAACAGAAGTCGGGCCGCTTCCGCTTGACGCCCAAGGCTTACCGCTTGTTCCAAGGCAAGCTGCTCGAACGACTGTTCCAGGAAATGGCCCCTTCCCGCACTGGCCGCCACACGGGCCCCATCGTTGGCGAAGGCGCGGTCGAATTGCAGTCCACCAAGGAATACGAATTCGGCGACTCGATCGCCAACCTCGACATCCCTGGCACCTTTGTCAACGCCCTGCTCCGCAACGGTCCCGGCACGCCGGTCCATTTCCGGCAAGACGACATCCAAGTCCACCGCACCCGCAACACGCCCAAGTGCGCGACCTGCGTATTGATGGATATGAGCGGCTCGATGCGCTACGACGGCCAGTACATCAACGTCAAACGCATGGCCCTGGCGATGGAGGGCCTCATCCGCCGCGACTACCCCGGTGACTGGCTCCGCTTCATCGAGGTTTACACATTTGCCAAGCTTGTCCAGCCCGGAAAAATCGTCAGTATCATGCCCAAGCCTGTCACCGTATTCGATCCCGTGGTGCGGCTGCGGGCCGACATGAGCCGCGACGACGTGAGCGAACATCGCATCCCGCCGCACTTCACAAACTTGCAACACGGCCTGTCGCTCGCCCGCCGGTTGCTTTCGACCGTCGACACCCCGAATCGCCAGATCGTGCTAATCACCGACGGCTTGCCCACCGCCCACTTTGAAGGCCAAATGTTGTACATGCTTTACCCTGCCGACCCACAGACCGAAGCCGCCACCATGCGCGAAGGGGGCCTTTGCCAACGAGAAGGCATCACGATCAACCTGTTCCTGCTGCCGAGCTGGTCGCAAAGCGAAGAGGATGTTCGCTTTGCCTTCCGGCTGGCCGAGTCGACCGCGGGCCGCGTATTCTTCACCGCCGGCCGCGATCTAGACCGCTACGTTGTGTGGGATTACCTCTCTCGCCGCCGCGAATTGATTCACTAAACCTTTATTTCATAGTCACTTGCGCCGAAGAAAACCCGCTCGCTGGGGCGTCCGCCGTATTACCTTCGTCTAGCTACGAGCCGCACGATCCGAATATATTACCGAGTCGCGTTGTTTAACCGAGTGGTTTCACACAGAACATATCGCAAGCTCTCGCGCTTGTGGCTTTAGGTCCCATTTGGTAATTTTTGCTGCCGCATTGGCGATTGACGCGGCATCAGCCTGAAAATCGCCGATGACCTAGGAGAGGCTTCGCCCCGCGTAGCCTCTCCGGCGGCTGTTCATGTCGAGCTGAGCCACCATCGCCGACAAGCCATCTACCTGGAGTAGTGCTTTGCGTTTTAACTTGTTTCTTTGCGCCACGTTGTTTCAAGTCGTCCCCGCCCTGCTCGCGGTCCAAGTCGCTGTGGCTGGGCCGGCGAGCGACATCATCCTTCCCGCGACCACGAAGGGTTACGTCTCGGTCGCTCAGGCGGAACAGGCCGAACAGCGATTCCATCAGACCCAGTTCGGCCAGATGCTCGACGACCAAGTGATGCAGGGGTTTCGCAAGAGCCTTGAGCAACAACTCAAGGATAAATTTGGCTTGGTCACCGACCGGCTTGGGTTCACCTGGGACGACCTCGATGGCGTGTCGGTCGGCGAAGTAAGTTTTGCTGTGATTGAGCGGCCAGACCGCGAGGCAGCGCTGGCCATCACGATGGACGTTGCCGGCCGCGATTCGCAAACTGCCCAGCTGTTGGCTGCCGTCGACAAAAGGCTTACTTCGCGCGGGGGAGTTAAGCGCGAAGTTAAGCATGCGGGCACGACTCTGAGTATCTACGATGTGCCGGCCAAAAACCCTCAAGACAATAAGCTCGTGACGGTTTACTTCGTCCGCGAGGGTGTGCTGGTCGGCGTGAACGGCCGCGATCAAGCCGAAGCGATGATCGATCGCTTCGCTGGTACCGCCAAAGACGGATTGAATTCACTTCCCTCCTTCGACGCCACCATGGCTCGCTTGAAAAGAGACGCTGGAAATCTCGTTCCGGAGGTTCGCTGGTTCGCCGAGCCTTTTGGCCTGACATATGCGGTGCGCTCCCTTGATAAGCGCGCTCGCCTGCGCGAAGACAAGGATCTCGCCAAAATTCTTCAGGAACAGGGTTTCGACGCCATCCTCGGTGTCGCTGGTTTTGCGAACATGCTCGCCTCGGGTGACTCAGAAGTTGTCTACCGCGTGTCCGTCTATGCCCCACCGGTGAAGGGCAAAGAAAATGATCCGCTACGGTGGAATCTTGCGATGCGCATGCTCCAATTGCCCAATTCGCCGAATCTGACGCCGCAAGCTTGGGTCCCTCGAATGTGCGCCCGCTACGCCGCCTACAACATCGACGTACTCAATGCCTTTGACCACGTTGGCACAATCTTCGACGCCATCGAAGGCCACAAGGATGCGTTCAAAACTTCGATGGAAGGCATCGAGCAGGATGCATACGGCCCACAAGTCAATGTCCGTAACGAAATGATCGCCCACATGGGTCAGCGGGTAACCATCGTCACGGACTATGCTGTGCCGATTACGGTCAACAGCGAGCGTTCGCTCTTGGTGATCGAAGCCAAAAACGAAAAGCAGCTCTCCGAAACGCTCGCCCGCATCATGGAGAAAGAACCCGATGTCGTTCGCCGCGAATTGGGTGAGTTAGTCATTTGGGAGCGTGTCCCCGAGGATGTGACGATCCACGAGCTAGACATTGATGCCCCCGGGCTGAGCCCCTTGCAAATTGATGAGACTGCAACGAGCGAACACGAAGGCGAGCAGAAGGAACGCGTGCTGCCGAACTCGGCGGTATGCATCGCCTACGGCCAACTGCTGATTGCCTCGGACATAAAATTTTTGGAAGAAATTCTCAGCCAACATGGGCAGCGCGAACTGCTTACTAGCAGTGGAGACTATCAGCTAGTGGAGGCCCGGATGGAACAACTTGCCCCCGGCCCGCGCAGTGGCTGGTCATTTGTGCGGACGGACGAAGCCTTCCGTCCGACGTATGAACTCATTCGCCAGGGTCGCATGCCAGAGTCGGAAACGATGTTTGGCAAGTTTCTCAACCGGATGCTCACCACGGAAGTCGAAAAGGAAGAAGGTGTTCTCCGCAAGCAACGCCTCGACGGCAGCGAACTGCCAAATTTTGAGATGGTGCGACGCTACTTTGGCCCCGCCGGCCGCGTGTTGCGTAGCGAAGCCGATGGCTGGATTTTGACGGGCACGGTGCTGAACAAGGAAGCTCCGGCCCGTGTTGCCGAACGTGTGAAGTGAGCGGCTCTCCGCCGCGAAATTTTAATTAATTCCTACTGAGCTTGACCAATCAGTTAAGAATTCGCTCATCACAGTGACGAGCACCGGATACTATCCCTTGCCGAAACAGCGGTGGGGCGATCAGCGTTCCGCAATTTCTTCGCGGTTCTCACCGAGAGAATCCACCTTTGCCCAGAAAGGATGTTGTCGATCAGCGCGGGTGCGGGCGTCTTCGAGCAATACACTCAGGCTGGGTTTAATTTCGACACCCGGGGGTGTCATGCGACGGCCCTTGAGCTCGACATGGATTGGCTTGCTAAAGTCGACAAACTCGGGTCCGAGCCAAACAATCGTTTCGCCCGCTTGATTAATGGTAGAGACTTTGTTGTTGCTAATTTTGCCAATAACAGGAAATGGACGAGCACTGCGGGCCGGTGGCCAGTTGTCTGGATGAACCATCGATTTTTCCGGTAAGCTTCGAACTTCCAGCCACCAGAAGAAATTGTCCCATGGTCGCATTGTCACGCATTTGAACTCTGGCGTAATCTTGCGACTACGGCGGCCCATCCAATCAAACAGCCGTTGCAGCTCGTCACCAAACGGCTCGTAGCCACGACCTAAGTATTCGACGACGGTCGAGTCAGTCTTGCGGCCAAAGTACTTGTCGAGCTCGCGCGCATTTCGAGCCATCTTGTCGCCATCCAACTCGCCACAAACGAAGTACCAGGGCACGTATGCGGCGTTCGTACCGTAACGCAGACAATACTTGTCGGCAGTCGCCACGAACGGTATCACACCAGCCCAAACATCCGGATGGGCTAGGGCCATGTCCCATGCCGCATCGCCACCTACGCCGTGCCCCGTGAGAAACACGCGATCGGTGTCAATCGAAAAACGGCGGCTGGCATCGCGAAGCGAACCAAGTACCGCATGATGTTCGCGTGCGGTATAGCCATAGTAAGTTTGTTTTGGCTGCAACCAATCGACGGCAATGGTGATGTACCCGTGTCGCGTTGCCTGACCGAGAGGCTCGCCTGCGGCGCGGGATGGGCCAGCCCAAAAATCGATTTCAGCCTGCGGTTGCACGCCAGCATCGGCGAGGGCGATGATCACGGGGTAGCGGCGCAAGGGATCGTACTCCGGCGGAAGCTGCAGATGATAGTGCGAATCACTCTTGCCAGTGAGTCCGCGTAGAGTGAACTCATAGAGACCGGGACCACGCTCTGCGTCTTCCGGCACATCGAGCGGTGGTTTCATCAGTTTTAGGATTTGAGCCACGCGCGCGACCGTTGCTCCATCGCGGTCGACTAGTTCGCCCAAGCTTTCCGCACGTGCTGCCGCAAGCGGCTCACGCAGATATCTGCGAAGGATACGGCGGACCTCAGCGAATGTCACAGCCAGCTGGAAATTATCCGATGCTTCATTCGCCCCAACCAGCCAGCCGCTGATGGCGAGGGCCACTTTTTCTTCTGCTGAGAGTTCTTTGGCGTCGGCTAGCCGTTCGAAGGAGGCCAGGCGACCAAGCGCATCGGCGTTGGCTTCGGCAGCAATTTCCTTGGCAAATTCTGCGGCAAGCTCGCGGTTGTTAGCGTCCTTAATGATGGCGATTTCAGCATTCAACGTGGCGAGCACTTCCTGCTTGCGATGGTCCTCGGCTTCGTACTTCGACACCAACTCGCGTACTCGCTCCAGGGTTGTTCCTGCTACACCGTCGCTGGGAAATTGACCAAGGAATGTGCGGGCAGACTGATGTTGGCCAACTTTAGCACGGAGTTGTATCTCTTTCAGGATCAAGCGGGCGCCGAGTTGACGCAATTGAGAGATTTGTTGATTCAGGTTGTCGTGCTCAGGAAAGTCTTTGACAATTTCGGCAAGCTCTTCTTCCGCGTCTCGATACCGCTCGCTTTGCAGGTAAAGCCGGACGACTTCGAGGCGGGCGTCGATATTGTCTTGCGGTATCGTCGTGGCCAAAATGCGTTTGAGTGTCTCGCGAGGGAGGCTGCTGGTGGCCATCCGCATATCCCAGACGATCGGTCGGGGAGCCCCCATGAGGCCTTCGACTTTAGTGAACGTTGGCGTGATTTCTGTGATCCCTTGGACAATGGAAAGTGGGCCGTCGCGGCTTTGCATTTCGTAGGTGCGGCGGCCAAAGTCGTCGAACGGTCCGAGAGGCCGCCCGCGTCCGATGCGACCGACTCCAGCGCCCTGCTCCGCTATGTCTTGCCAAAGGCGAATCCGCACTTTTTTTTGCGGCGATTCTTCCAGCAGCCGCGTGACGTGGCCCGAATGAATGAACGTCCGCCGCAGTCCATCGTCGAACATCAGCAGCGGCAACACAGCCACTTCGCCGGCCGTGATTTTGAACTTTAATGGGTTTTCGGCGACGCCCGCGACGGGCACATGCGCACCCTCGACAACGCGGCCGTCTTTGAGGAACATGTCCGTCGCAACTGCAACCGGTGCGAGGGCCAGTAGCCCCACGAATGCGGCTAGCGCGACAATCCCCTGAGATTTTGAATCTGTCACGAACTTGCCTCGTTCGCCGAGTGTCCGGAAATAGCTCTAATACCATTGTCGTTTCAGCCGGCGATCGGTCAAATGAAATGCGACTAATGGATAACAAGTAGATTCCGCACAAACGGAACTTTCCGCGTTGGTTGGGCCCACAATCGATCTCCTGGGAAGCAGCTAAAAGCTGCGGTACTCGGCTGGGCCGACGACGCCCAGGACGCACGCATTGACACCGCCGCTCGGCTGGGCGAAAACGGTGGCGGTTGAGAGGAAACACCGGGAATACGAATCATGATGTTGCGAAATGCCGTCAAATTGTTGATTGTGCTGACACTGGCGTTACCGTTGGTGGCGCTGGTGCTGGTCTGGGTCGCGGGCTTGCTACGAGCAATGGGCGACGCGGCCGGGGCGACGGCTGTCGGTTATGTTGGTACCGCTTGTCAGGTTTCATGGTTCGTTTGCCTGGTGAGTTTGTTGATTTCGTTGGCAATTCTCGTGATGAATAGCCAGCCACCTACGCCTGAGGAAGGCGAATAGTATCAGCGATTTAACTATGGCCCACGACATATACGACAATCCGCTGATCTCTCGCTACGCATCACGGAAGATGGCCGAGTTGTGGAGTGACCAGCGAAAATTTGGCACTTGGCGGCAATTGTGGGTTTGGCTCGCCGAGGCCGAAGCGGAACTGGGGCTACCGGTCACGAAGGAGCAAATTGCGGAGTTGAAATCGGCGATCCATTTAATCGATTTCGATGCTGCAAATTCTTACGAGCGAAAGTTACGGCACGACGTGATGGCGCATGTGCATGCCTATGGCGATCAGTGCCCCACTGCACGGCCGATCATTCATCTTGGCGCAACCAGTTGCTATGTCACCGATAACACGGATCTGCTGCTGATTCGCTCGGCGCTGCAATTAGTCGCCGAGCGGCTCGCCGGCGTGATTCTCGAGCTGGCCGACTTTGCGGGCGAGCACCGCGATTTGGCGACGCTTGGTTTCACGCACTTTCAGCCCGCGCAGCCAACCACCGTGGGTCGCAGAGCCTGCCTATGGGCGTACGATCTAGTGCTCGATTTGGCGGAGATCGAGCATCGTATTGCCACTCTCAAGGCCCGTAGCGTGAAAGGGACCACAGGCACCCAAGCTAGCTTCTTAAAACTCTTCGATGGCGACCACGCGAAAGTTCGTAGGCTCGAACAACTGGTGGCAGCAAAAATGGGTTTTGCTGAGATCTACGCAGTCACGGGGCAAACCTACTCGCGCAAGATCGATGCCCAAGTGCTCGATACCTTGGCCGGGGTCGCGGCGAGTGCCCACAAAGCTGCGACCGATCTGCGGCTTTTGGCTCACCTTAAAGAAATCGAAGAACCGTTCGAAGCGAATCAGATCGGTTCCTCCGCGATGGCCTATAAGCGGAATCCGATGCGGTGTGAACGTATCTGCGGCCTTTCCCGGTTCGTGATGAGCCTGCCAGCGAATGCTGCCGAGACACATGCCACCCAGTGGATGGAACGCACTCTCGACGACAGCGCGAATCGAAGGCTGGTTCTGCCGCAAACTTTTCTTGCGATTGACGCGGTCCTCTTACTTTACCAGAACGTGGCAATGGGATTGGTGGTTTATCCACAAGTGATCGCCCGACACCTGCGAGAAGAGTTGCCTTTTATGGCGACCGAAAACATCCTCATGGCGGCGGTGGCTGAGGGCGGAGATCGCCAGGAGCTCCACGAAAAGATCCGTCAACATAGCCAAGCTGCAGCCGCTGTAGTGAAGCAACAAGGCGGCGAGAATGATCTTATTCAGCGGCTCCAGAGCGACGTGGTTTTTTCTCAGGTCGATCTTAAAGCTTCGATCAATCCAGCTGCTCTCATCGGTCGCAGTGCCGAGCAAGTCGACGAGTTCTTGGCCGAGGTGGTCGCCCCAATCCGCAACCGATACGGCACTGCTGGGAGTGCAGTCGAACTCAGAGTTTGAGAAGCGCTCTGTGATCGGCATCTTAGGCCTGAATTGCTAGCATTTGCCAGCGACAGTACAGCGGTCGTTTGCGAGTTATGTTCAACTTTTTGATTCCTCCGGGTGCTGCCGGATGGAAACGCGATAGCATCGAATCCGCAGATTGATCTCGACAGAAACGCTGGGGTTGAAATAATCCCCTACGCATAACCCCTCGCTAGCTCCCTGCACAGCTTCACAACGTCCGCTGTCAATGTGTGTGACCGAGGCGGTTTGGCTGATGTCGTATTTCGTTGTTCCAAGGATTTATATCAGCAGCATGCGCAGAGAGCGAACGTGACTGCACGATGACATTGGCTAACATTCAACAGACATTGCGTCGCTACCTTGTGCTGCTCGTGGTGGCAAGCAGTTTGGGCTGCGCACAACCTATCCGCGTAAATTCCCACGCCAAAATCGAAGCTACCGGAGATGTCAAAGCACAATTAGCGCCAACTCCGCGGTTGTACCCAGTTAGCGCGATGTGGCTTCCGAATCGACGGCATGGGCCGCACTCTTCGACGGTGGCGATCATCGACGTTGATGGGCTTCTGCTCAACGCGGATGCAACGGGGCTCGGCTCATGGGGTGAGAATCCTGTGTCAATCTTCCGCGAACGGCTTGATGCGATCGAGTGCGACCCGACTGTACGGGCGGTGGTCGTTCGAATCAACACGCCCGGCGGCAGCGTGACGGCAACGGACATCATGTGGCGCGATCTGATGGCTTTCAAGCAGCGGACTTGCTTGCCAGTGGTTGGTTGTTTGATGGATGTGGCTGCCGGTGGTGGATACTATTTGGCTACTGGTACCGATTCGATCGTGGCTCATCCGACCACGGTAACCGGTGGCATCGGCTGCATCTTGAATGTCTATAATCTCCAAGATCTGATGGCCCAATTCAACATTCTAGGAGTGCCGGTTAAGGCAGGCACGAACATCGACCTCGGTTCTCCGATTAAAGCGTTGAGTACCGAAAAGCGAAAACTGCTACAAGACATGGCTGACGAGTTCCATGAACGATTCCGCAATGTGGTGTTGAAAGGTCGGCCTCAGGTCGATGAAAGCGTCGAATCAACTTTTGATGGTCGGGTATTTACTGCCAGACAAGCGAAAGAACTGCAACTGATTGACGAGATTGGTTATCTCGATAATGCAGTGGCCATTGCCAGATCGTTAGCCGGCGTAGAATATGCGAGTGTCGTCTTTTTCCATCGCCGCGACGACCCGGCCTTGTCGCAGTATTCCATGACACCGAACACGCCGCTACAAAAAGGTTTGATTCCGATCAATGTGCCGGGCTTGGATCGATCGAAATTGCCTAGCTTTCTCTACCTCTGGCAGATGGAACCTTCGAGCGAAGTCATGATGGGGAAGTAGCGGAGTGATCAAGTCGAGGTCATTGCAGATGTCACTCTTGAGCCGGTGGGTATTATTGCTGCTGCTCTTTAGACTTATAGCCTGCGGAGAGTTGTGCTACGCTGCGAATGAGTTGTTTTTGGAACTGGTCGAACGGGGAGTCGAGATTTCGCCACTCGAAACGATCCAACTGCCCTCTCCAGTGTTGACCGAAGAGCTGGACGAAACGGGGCAGCGACAAGCGATTGAATTGCTGCTTGCCGATAGATATGATTGGGAAACGTTCACGCGTAAATCGGTCGTCAGCCCTTTTCTATTAAAGATCGCCGATGGCCAACGAGATGTGGGGCAAATTGGTCGTCAAGTCGATCTATACTTCGTAAGTTTCGGATCACTGGATAAGCTGAGCAGCAACGATTTCTTGCAGGAGCAGTTGAATCTTGCTGTAGCTAATGACCAACGCCCAGACGGCGACCGAGTGAAGGTCTTGTCGGGCGAAGAGCTCGCAAAACGTCGACTGGTAAATAGCCAAACGTCGGACGATCCTCGATGGGTTGCTGTTGAAACCACTTTGCTAGGCAAGGTGCGGCTCCGAGTGACAACCCAGAATCTGAAATCGGCTACAGCCGATTCCGTATTGATTGCTTCGGCAATCGATCCGAGGTTTGAAGAGGACCCTGAGTATTCTAATAGTTGGCAATCGATCTCGATCAATGATGCGGGACAACGGCAACTCGGCTCATCGCAAGCTTACGTCGGATTGGGTTCTTATATTCAAGCGACTCGGCTAGTTGAGCCGGTAGGTGCAGTTTTTGTCGAGTACCATGTCGCCTATGCCGAACCTGAGGGCTGGTTTGGTGGGGCCAACTTGCTACGGTCGAAGCTGCCGATCGTAGCGCAAGACTTGGTCAGAAAGCTGCGCCGGCGGATGAGCGAGCAGTCATCCCGTTGATCTCAGAGTCTCGGCGATAGGAAGCCGGGTGCATCGGTAGACCGGATAGGCGGCGCCAACCAAGGCAATGACAATGGCCACACAAGCTCCCTCAGCGACGGCCGACCAAGAGAGATCGCCTTGCACCAATCCCGAGGTCTTTTTCCAATAAGTCAGTAGAATCGTGATTCCGAGACCGAGTCCAATGCCAGCCGCTGCTGCAACCATTGACAGGAGCACCGCTTCGCTCAAGATCAAACCGGCTATCCGCTTTTTGCACCAGCCCATGGCACGGAGCGCAGCAATTTCTCCACGTCGCTCGAACACTGTCATAGCCATGGTGTTCATTACCAGTATGGCACCGATGACGATGGCGAACATGGAGGTGAACCAAGACATCGCTCGAGTGACCTTCATCTGCGTAAGCGATCGCACAAACTCGGCGCACGGCGTGGCAGCAATTTCCGGATCGAGGGCTTCGATTTGCCGACAAATAGCTTGGATCGTTGCCGGTTGTCTATCTTCAGCAAGAACAACAAATCCAGTGACCTCGCCTTTGCGATCCATTTGCCGCTGTAAGTCGTCGAGCAACATGAAGACCGCGCCATTCTCATAAACGCTGAAGCTTTCAAAAACACCAATCACTTGAAATTCCTGTCCATAGAGTTGGACGTAATCACCAGTACGTTTGCCGAGATTAGAGGCCAGAATACGGCCAAGCATGACGACTTGTTTATCACCGGCCATCAGACGCCGTCCTGATAGAACATTCACTCGATCGAGTACCGAGCAATTTGGTTCCCAGCCATTAACGATCACCATGAACAAGTCTTGATCTTCGAAGGAAATCATGTCCATTAGTCCGCCGATCACTTCGCGAACACCGGGAATCATTTGGAGTTGATCGCCAAACTTAAGCTCGATGCCCTTCGAGAGTTGCACGGTGCCACCTCGTCTCTGTACGACGAGATCAGAACCCGGGCCGACGTAGAGTTCAAGAAATGAACTTTCGAGCGATTCGGAAACGCCTACAAGAGCGACGACAGCCGCGACAGCAATCGCCAAGCCACAGGTCGTCAAGGCCGAGCGGGCCGGGCGTCGCCAAACATTCTTGCCCGCAATCTTCCAGATATTCATGGCGTCTGCCTTCGCTGCCAAAATGTTCACTGCAGCCGACCATCACGGATCCAAACAGTGCGTTGAGCGCGGGCGGCGACTTGAGCGTCGTGAGTGATGACGACAAGCGTCAGGCCATGATCGTGGTGCAAACGATCAAACAAGTCGAGCACGATGCTTCCTGAAACAGAATCGAGATTTCCGGTTGGCTCATCTGCAAGTAGCAGCTTGGGATCGTTGGCCAGCGCACGAGCGATCGCGACACGTTGCCTCTCGCCCACGGAAAGTTTAGCCGGCAGATGTCCAGCACGGTGCGACATACCAACCAGATTGAGCAGCTCGGCCGCTTTTTGGACCCGCTGGCGCGCTCGCAAAGATGACTCGAACATCGGGATTTGTACGTTCTCTAAGGCGGTCAATGTTGGCAGCAGGTAGAACGATTGAAAGACAAAGCCCAACGTGGATGCTCGAAAGCGATCGAGATCGGTTCGCTTACACAGTGATTGGCCTTCAAAATCGATGTCGCCACTCGTCGGTAGATCGAGCGCGCCCAGCAGATTTAGGAGCGTCGACTTGCCGCTACCGCTGGGGCCCATTATCGCGAGGTGTTCCCCTTTATGAATTGTCAGAGATACATCGCATACGGCTTGAACTGTGCCGCCATCGTAGCTGCGGCTGACGTTGACGACGCGCAGCATGGGCTCGAGCGCTACTGAGTGATGCAACGGGGTAGACTGTGTCAAGGTGCTACTCATGGCGGAGGGATTCGACGGGAGGAACGCTGGCTGCATGAAACGCCGGATAAAAAGAGCCAGCGACACCAGCGATGATCGCGGCAGCAAAACCTAGCATTACGGCAGGCATAGACAAATATTGTGGCACGAGCAGGCTGGTTCTCGGCCACTGAGAGAGCATTTCGATCAGAATCCATGCCGCCACAGAACCCAGGACTGCTCCAACCAGGCTAATAACAACACTCTCACCCAGGACCATGCGAATCACCCGCGATCGAGTCCAACCGACGGCGCGGAGAATGCCAAGTTCTCTGGTCCGCTCCATCACCGACATCAGCATGGTATTAAGCATGCCGATGAGCGAAAGCGAGAGTACGATCGACGTGGTTGCCCAGGCCATAGCTCTACCTAGCTTTGCTTCTGAGGCGCTATCGACAAACTGATGGGTTCGTTGCGCTTGCAGTCCCAGGGGCTGCTGCTGTTCGTCGCGGAGCTCTTCGATTGCTCGGCATAGTCGATTCAGAGCCTGCTCGCTCCGGACCGACTCTGCCGCGCGGACTTGGAGTTCCGAAACAATGCCGGGTCTTCCCATCAATTGCTGCACATCTGCAAGCGGGGCCACAATGCTGTTGGAATCGAAGGGGTTGGCCGGCTGAAAAATACCGGCCACGCGAAATGTTGTGTCCTCGATCTCGAGTTGCTGTCCTGCTCGCTTGCCGATGGATTCCGCAATCCCCGCTCCCAGCAGTACCACATGTTGGTCGTTTTGTTGTAAGGTTTGACCTGCGCTGATCGGGAGTTGTGCGATTGTGAAACCGTCCGGATCGAGTCCGCGTAACGGAATCCCAATCAGGTGTTCCTCGCCGAGAGACACCATTTCGGTCAAACTACCATCCACTCCTACAATGCCGGGCAAGCCTGCTAGGCGCGGTGCTAGATCCGCACGCAGACTGCTGGTGAGTCGATTCGATACGCCCGCGCGGACGACGACAATATCGACGCCACGCGACGAATAATAACTTTTTGCCGAGTCAGCGTAACCCCAGGCGATGTTCCAAAGTGTCGTGACAGCAGTCACCGCAACCGCCAATCCCGTGACGGTGAGCATCGTCCTGGTCGTACGATGCCGCAGATTTTTAATAATGACTTCGGCAAACAGCATGACGATCTGGCCCCATGGTTCTACTCGCTGGGATTACGCCGCTACGTATTATGCTGTTTTTTGCGTTGCGAGCCTATGCCGATTGGGTATCCTAGCCCGCTACACGACGGACTGGCCCTACCACATAACCTGGGTGCCGCTCGATGGCCGCAGCGGTTGCCTGGCGACTATCGCGGCCCGGCATGATGACCCACAGAGGCGGACCACCCTGGCCGGCCGATGGATAAAGCGTAACCTCCCACAGCGACGTAAGCCCGGCCTGCACCGCTTGCAAATGCAGTTGCATCAAGGCGATCTCTCGCTGCACCTGAGCGTTGCGCCCATGGGCTGCTGCGAGAGACCGCAACAGAAAGGCACGATTCTCTTGAGCATCATAGTTTTCGACTTGGCGGTCTCCCAGCCATTCGTCCCAGCCGGGCATCAAAAGCATCAAGTCATCTGCAGAAAACAGAAAAAACGGGATGGCATACTCGTCGCCATTTTCCAATTCGAGGATTACGCCTTCCAGCTGAAAGGTCCGCGGCCCACCGCGTTCACGCACCAGCCACGACTCGAGCGCTTGTCGATCCGTGCGTCGAAGCTTCTCGAAGTGCGCGACAATCCTGGGGACTAGCAACTGGTAGAATTCGGGCAGGTTCTCAAGTTTCCGGTCGTTTACATAGATGTTGCCTCGTCGTCGCTTCACAGTCAACTGATAATGGGTATAGTCGACCACGCGCCCAACCAGCGTGGTGCCGTCGTTCAGCTTCCAAGTTTGCAAGCCAGCAAAAGTGCTCTGGTTGATGTCTCTTGCCTCCTGCGACTCCAGGTATTCGCGGTCAGTGTCGGAGAGCTTGTCGATGGGAAACGCCATCAGTTCGTGATTAGCACGCTGCAATACAACCGAACTATCATTAAACGTCACCAGTTCCGCTTCCAACGTATACTGGCCAGTGGAATCGGTCCACAAGCGGGCATTGGCTACGCACGAATCGTAATTCACAAGCAAACAAGCAATAGCGAAATAGTGTTGGGTTTTCATGTATTTAGTCGCGACCGGTAAGCGGGAAAAAAGAACTAAAGTTATTCCACTTCCATCATATCAACAATCTAGAATCAGCGGATCGATAAGATCCTGTTTCTATTCGGCCTCGACAACATAGCCGGACATAGCATTTTGAACCTGACACATGACCTGCCTTACGATCGAAGCCATCGTGTAACTCTCGATGGTCGAGGGGCAGTCTCAAGTGGTGGCCTGTCAAGCAAGCTGCTGTTGTGGAGAACCAGTAAAGACTGTCGGGAACGGTTCAAGTCTATGCCTCACGATAGATTGTGGGTAAAATGATATTTTCCGTGAGGCCGAACGCCAGCGGTCCCACTGTTCGTCCTTGGATTGGTTTTGGGCAATCTATTCGGGCTCGATTTGTTTGACAATTTCCATGAAACCTCGCACATTGTTCGAAAAGATCTGGGATGAGCACGTGGTGCTTCAGGAGCCCGGGCGGCAAACGATCCTGTATATCGACCTGCACCTGGTGCACGAAGTGACCAGCCCGCAAGCATTTGAAAGCCTGCGGCTCACGGGCCGCAAGGTGCGGCGGCCGGAACGCACGATCTCGACTGTCGACCACAACATACCCACCACCGACCGCAGTTTGCCAATTCTCGACCCGATCTCGAAGCAGCAGATCGATACGCTACGGACAAACTGCAAGGAGTTTGGCATCACGCTGTACGACATAGATGATGTCCGCCAGGGAATCGTCCATGTCATCGGTCCGGAGCAAGGCTACACGCAGCCAGGCATGACTATTGTCTGCGGCGATAGCCATACCTCAACGCATGGTGCTTTCGGAGCGCTCGCGTTTGGAATCGGTACCAGCGAAGTCGAGCATGTGTTGGCAACGCAGACGCTCTTGCAGTCGAAGGCCAAGTCGCTCGAACTCCGCGTCGACGGCAAACTCGGTCTGGGTGTCACGGCGAAGGACGTCATCCTTTACCTCATCGGCCAGATTTCCACAAGCGGCGGCGTTGGCTACTGTGTCGAGTATACCGGCGACATCATCCGTAGTCTCTCGATGGAGAATCGGATGACAATCTGCAATATGTCCATCGAAGGCGGCGCGCGGGCAGGACTGATTGCGCCGGACGAGATCACTTACGAGTATCTTCGCAACCGGCCGCAAGTGCCGCAAGGTGCCGACTTCGATGCAGCGGTGACCCGATGGCGCAAGCTGCCGACCGATCCTGGGGCAACTTACGATAAGTCGCTGGTGTTTGCCGGAGCCGATATCGCACCGCAGGTGAGTTGGGGCACCAATCCGGGACAGGTCGCGCCGGTCACCGGCCGCGTGCCTAAGCCAGTCGAATTCTCCGATCCAAACGATCAGAAAACGGCGGCTAGCGCCCTGGCCTATATGGGCCTCGCCGGCGGAGAGCCTATTACGGAACTAAAGCTCGATCGCGTATTTATTGGCTCCTGTACCAACGCGCGGATAGAAGACCTCCGGGCTGCAGCTGTTGTTGTGAATGGCCACAAAGTGGCGAGCCACGTGAATGCAATGGTTGTACCAGGAAGTGGCTTGGTAAAGCAGCAGGCTGAAAAGGAAGGTCTCGACCGCGTCTTCCAAGAAGCTGGCTTCGAGTGGCGCGAGGCGGGCTGTAGCATGTGCCTGGCGATGAATCCTGACAAGCTCGAACCGGGCGAACGATGTGCATCGACCTCGAACCGAAATTTCGAAGGCCGCCAAGGCCGCGGTGGCCGCACACATCTCGTCTCTCCCGCGATGGCCGCGGCGGCGGCCTGTGCAGGGCATTTTGTCGATATACGCGAGTGGTCATGAGTTGTTTTCCCCGATCCCTAACTCCCAAATCCTGCTTCCTTCTTCGATGAAACCCTTTACCAAACACACCGGCAAAGTCGTGGCCCTTGACCGGGCCCACGTCGACACCGATCAGATTATTCCGAAGCAGTTCCTCAAGCGGATCGAGCGGACCGGCTTCGGCGAGTTCTTGTTTTGGGATTGGGCGCGCCATCCCGACGGGTCCAAGAACCACGACTTCGGGCTGAATCATCCCAGGGCCGAGGGGGCCAGCGTTCTTGTCACGCGGCACAACTTCGGCTGCGGATCGAGCCGCGAGCATGCCCCCTGGGCGCTCGAGGACTGGGGCATCCGCGTGATCATCGCTCCCAGCTTCGCCGATATCTTCTACAACAACTGCTTCAAGAACGGCATGTTGCCGATCGTGCTGCACGAAGACCAGGTCGAGGAATTGTTTCAGCGTCATGCCAAGCACCCGGAGTATGTGCTCGCGATTCATTTGGAAACGGGCACAATTACCGACGATCATGGCCTGGAGCTGAAGTTCGAAGTCGAAGAATTCCGCCGCCACTGCCTGCTCAACGGGCTCGACGACATCGGGCTGACGCTCGAGCACTCCGACAAAATCGCCGAGTACGAGCGGGCCCACGGCATCGCGAGCTAAACCGCAAGTGATGGTCAAACTGGAAATGCTCTCGCCAAGGCGCAAAGGAGATTGCCATGAATTTTTGTGTCTTGGCGCCCTGGCGTGAGTCATTCACAGCTGTCATCATGTTTTGCGTCGCGCTATATGGTGGCGCGGCCTATGCGGAGGATGCCGGCGTTGAAGCCATACTCAAGGACTTGCACCGGCCATGTGGCGTTGCGGTGCGACCGGGTGGGACCGCCGATCGGTATGAAGTGTTCATCGCCGACAGCGGGGCCGGACGCGTCCTGCGTTGGTCAACTCTCGCGCCGAAGCAGACCGTCGACGTAGTGACCGGTTTCGATTCGCCGCCGGCCGCCGATCCCTTTCAGCAGACCGGGCCACTGGCACTGTTCTTTCTCGACCCTGGGTTATTGGTCGTTGGTACCACGCGCGACGAAGGCGGCGATCTCGTGCGGACCTACGAATTGCCAGACGGAGAGAAGATGCTGCCGGCGGAAATGGCGAATGATTCGACGTCGCAAAGCGCTGCCTTGGCTGGGGCAACTTGTTCTGCCATGACACGGGCGCGCGCGAATGAATTCGTGCCCGACCTGCTCGTGCTGACGATCCGCGCAGCCGACGGCGATGTTCGGCTGATGAAGGCCCGAGTCCAAGCTGGGATCATCGGCGGGCTGCATCCGTTTGGCCCGCAGGGCCCTCGCGAGCCGCCGCGCGCTGTGGCGATCAGCAATTCGGGTCGAATTATCGTGGGCGATGCGAGCGGCCGGTTGACTTTTTACAACCCCATCGATGACAAGGTCGAACTGACGATGGAGACCAATCTAAAACAGCTTATCGGTTTGGCGTACAGTCCGACGAGCGGTAGTCTCTATGCGGCGGACTACGCGGGAGGAATCCATCGCATCGACGACGCCAGTGATCCGGGCCGCCCGGCCTGTCGAATCGTCAAAGTCGCCGATGTGAAGCGGCCCACCGCTCTAACCTTCGCGCCGGACGGGGCGCTATACGTCGTCACCTTTGGCAGCGGCAATGAAGCTGGCACTCTGGAAGTTGTTTCTGGCGATCTGTAAGAGAATTCACTACAACGGCACAACGGATACGACGACCTCGATTTACGTGCGTCGTGCCGTCGTGATAGAAACCGATTGGAAAAAGCGAGTATGAGTCGCCGAGAAAAGATAGCAGCCATGCTCATCGACGATCCGAGGGACACTTTTCTCCGCTATAGTCTCGCCATGGAATTGGACAAGGAGGGCGACCATGCGACTAGCCTGGCGACGTTTTCAGAATTGACGCAGGATCAGCCAGCTTACGTGCCAGCATTCTTCATGGCCGGCCAGCAACTCGCTCGGCTGGGTCGCGTATCAGAAGCTCGTGATTTCTTGCGCGCGGGTATTGAAGCGGCACGCACTCAAGGGGACGCCCACGCAGCTGGCGAGATGAGCGAGTTCCTGGCGTCACTGGGTGGTGCCGAGTAAACAGCCGGAAACGCTGTGCATGTTCTTGGTACACAAGGCATCGTCCCGCACGACTTGCACAACGTGAAAATGATCGCAATGACCACCGGCAGCAACCTCCGCGGCGTGTCGCCGGTTACAGTCGTCGAATTCGAAACGGCGTGACGTCATGTGTCGACCCAAGCACCCGTCGGGACTACAACGCTTTGAGCTTGATATTCTTGAACCACACGTCATACCCGTGGTCTTGCAGACCGAGATAGCCTTTGCGGGGAAAATCTTTGATCGCGCGGCCAGTGAATTTGTGCGGCGTACCGTCGCCGCGGAGGCCGGGTTGATCGAGCTCGTCGCAATCGAGCTTGGAGACTTCGTCGCCATTGACGCGGACGGAAACCAGCGGTCCCTCGCAGCGAATTTCCAGTTCGTTCCATTCACCTGGGCCCTTCGTGGCGTCCTTCGACGGACCGACCAGATCGTAAATAGCGCCAAAGTCGTGTAGAGGATCCGACTTGCCATTCAACACCTGCACTTCGAGTGCGGTGTTGACCGGGTCGGCAAGATCGCCTGTGCGGAGGAAGATGCCCGAGTTACACTCTGGCTCGCTCATCTTGATGTCGCATTTGAGCACAAAATCACCGAATGGCTGGTCGTAGATGAGCAAGTAGCCGCCGGTGTTGTGAACGTTCACGGCCCCATCCTCGATCTTCGCCGCCACCGGTTTGCCATCATTATTTTTCCAGCCGCCCAGGTCGTGACCATTAAATAAGAGCAACCAATCGTCGGCTTGCTCGTCAGCAGTGATCTCATTGTCGGCCGCGCTCGCGTTGCCGGCGAACACTACTGCGACGAGTAGATAAGATCTCATGCCCAGGCGCCAAGGCGCAAAGAAAAACGATGTAGGGTTAAGTCTCGACATTAAGATTGCTCCCGATTCAGAGTTGTTTATTCGAACCTTGGCCATTGCGTAAGACAATTCGCCGTGCAATTCGCTAACTGCGCTTCGTACCGCAGGAGCTCGCCACCGCACAAGAGGTACAAGATTCGCAGCCGCCTTGGCCTTTGGCTTCTTCGGTGCCACAGTCGGTGCCGCAGCCTTCGATGAGCGTTTCGGTGAACTTGCGGAATTGCACCTTTGATTCATAAGCCTCTGCTAAGCGGCTGGTGTAAGCTTCGACAGCGGAGGGTATCTCGCCCAGAAAGTAAAAAAAGAGCCCTTGACCGTCGAAGAGATGTTCGACATCGACCAGTGCGGTCGAAACTTGGTGCTCGGCCAACAGGGCCGCACACGCCTCGTAGGCTTCGTGGCGATACTGTTCGAGCCGGGCTTCGAGCAAGTCGTCTTCGACGGTCATGCCACGGAGGATTTCGCCATCGGCAAATGCACGGCCATCGTTCCGATCATCTGGTTCACTAAGGACGTTGCCGATTTCAAGCCCCCGCCTTGTTCGGACAATCACCCGACTATGGCGTGGATAGCACACAGCGTCGACCGCTGCAAAGCGACCAACCAGTCCCATGGCACCGACACGAACTAAGTGAAACCGCGACATCGGCGAAGTAGGGCGCTAGGTCTAGCTACGGATAGAAGGCTACTTGTATATCTGGCGATTCTATTTTGACCGCTGTTACAGGGCGCGCCAAGCGAGAATCGTCAGCGCTCTCCGCTCCGACCTTGGACACAAACTGTTTTCCCCCTTGTGTTTAGAGGTACTATGATCTGATACTAATGCCTGAATTGACTGAACTTTCTTGTAGAAGGCTAGTTAGGCAATGAATTCTCCCCTGATGGTCGAATCGCTGGGTAACAAGACAACCAAGAATTGGCAAGAACTCGCTGATCGGGTGCTGGCAGGCCATGCGATTTCGACGAGCGAAGCGTTGGCAGTGCTGGAGTGTCCGGATGAGGAGTTGCTTGATTTACTCTCTGCGGTGTATCTGGTGCGCCGCCGCTACTTCAAAAACGAAGTGCAGCTTTACTTTCTGATGAACGCCAAGAGTGGCCTGTGTCCGGAGGACTGTGGTTACTGCTCCCAGTCGAAGATATCTGACGCTGAGATTCCGCGCTATAACCTACTGAGTCGCGACAAACTGCTTGATGGCGCTCGTATTGCCGCCGAACGGCAGGCTCGCACCTATTGCATCGTGATCTCAGCGCGCGGCCCGAACGATCGCGAAATGGCCGCGGTGACGTCGATCGTCCCGGAGATCAAGCAGCGGTACAATCTCAAGATTTGCGCTTGCCTGGGATTGCTCACATCTGAACAAGCGCAACAATTGAAAGAATGCGGCGTCGATCGCGTCAATCACAACCTCAACACGGGCGAAAGCTACTACGGCGACATCTGCTCTACACATACTTTCCACGACCGCGTCGACACGCTGCGGGCTGTCCGCGACGCTGGCCTCGAAATGTGTTCCGGTGGCATTATCGGCATGGGCGAGCGGCGCGAGGACATCGTCGAGATGGCCGTGGCGCTCCGCGATCTCGGCGTCCAGTCCATCCCGGTAAATTTTCTCATCCCCATCGCAGGTACGCCTCTCGGCCAGCGCAACGAGCTCAACCCGCGGTTCTGCCTAAAGGTGCTCGCCATGTTTCGGCTAGTAAATCCCGACCGCGAATTGCGGATTGCCGGAGGCCGCGAGGTACACCTTGGCTCGCTGCAAGCATTAGGCCTCTACGCAGCGAACTCGATCTTCGTGGGCGACTATCTCACCACGAAAGGTCAGCCCGCCGACGCCGATTACCAAATGATCCGCGACCTCGGCTTCGAGATCGTCCGCAATCCGGAGATCTCGCATTGCTAGCAGTGGCTTGAGTTTAGATAGCCTGTTAGCTAATGGCGATTCTCGTAGCGTCATCATCTTACCTAAATTAACTAACCCGCAAAGTTATTGCTGATCGGCTAAATCTACGTAGCCCGCAAAGCCGATACCCACGAACAGCAGAAATCCTCAGCGGGCGACTGCCACTGTGCATCGAATAGGAATCGCAGCTGGCGGAACTCCGATGGCCGTTTTCCCTCCGATGGCAAGGACGCAATCTAATGAATCGTCGATGGTTGATGTGGTGTAGTTCAATCGTGTTAGGCACGACGGCGATGGCAGCAGCATTTGGCCAAGCACCATCGTCACTGGCCGAACGGATCAAACAACTTCGCCGCGATTGGACTGCTGACGAGCGGCAGCGAGATACCATCGCAAGCGAACAACCCACTCCTGTCGCTCAGCCGCGCGCCGGATCGGTGCCTCTACCGACAACTCCGAATAACGGCCGAGACGGGCTACCGCAGATTGAACCGGCATCCTTGATGCCCAGTCGTTTGTTTGGCCGTAAGGACTCCAGTAGCATCAGTCACGCGAATCCTCTGGCCAACGATACGTCGCGCATCGTGCGTCGCAGTGTTGAGCCAACGAATGTGACGACTCAAACAATTGCCAGGAAGTCACCTACGATAGCACCAGAAGCTTCGCCAACCATGTCGACGGCTCGTCGTTCTCCAATTCAGCGTCCGCAGATAGATTTCGACTCTGAAGCGGTGCGTGAGGAACTTACCTCAACAGCCGCAGTCGCTGCGCCGACGATCCTAGACGAATTTGGGGCCGGTCTCAACAATGAAGCTCATGACGGGCCATCAGGGAGAAAATCGGCAAGTGTTGAGGCGAAAGCTTCTTTGTCGAGTAAAGCGATGCCACTTCCAGTGACGCAGCAGCCTTCGTTCAGCCGCAACGCCGCGGCTGCTCAAACGCCATCGAAAGCCGAGTTGGAACCGACCCTTGCTGAAAAAGATCGAATCGGCGTCCGCTATGCTGAACGCTCCTTTCCGATGGTTGGCACGCGGCAGTCGTCCATGGTTAGCACCAGGCAAGATGATGGGCTAGAGAAAAACCCTGCCTCTGGCCGCATCGACGTGGGGAGTGGGATAGTCAATGTCGAGGCTGAAAAGGCATTTGAAAGCGCCCCGCTCACGCGGTCGATGGCTGCGCCGCCGTCGCTCGAGTCGTTGCCAGTAGCTCCGCGTGGGGCACTTACAGGCGAAGCGGCAGAAGCTCGTCGTGAATCGTTTAGTCGGATGGAAAGCGAACCTGCAGTCGGTCCTGGAGTGTTAGTGACGAATCAAGCTCCGGCGATTACGTCGGATATCCGTGGGCCGAAACAAATTGCGATTGGGCGCGAGGCAACGTATCGCGTGCGTTTGCAGAATCAGGGTGCGAGCGCTGCCGAGGGCGTCGTTGCGACGGTACGGATCCCGGCCTGGGCTGAAGTGGTGAACACGGATGCCACTAGCGGCATTGTCCGCCAGCCTGTATCCGACGACTCCGCCTCCTCATTGCAGTGGCAGATTGCTCGGCTCGATACTCAGACAGCGGAAACTCTGAGTATCGCCCTGATTCCGCGGGCCAGTCGGCCGCTCGAGCTTGGGATAAGCTGGACGCACAATCCGGTGGCAACACGCACGATTGTCGAAGTGCAAGAGCCAAAACTGACCCTGGCGGTCACGGGTCCTGATGAGGTTCTGTTCGGCAAGCCGAATATTTATCGTCTAACGCTATCCAATCCCGGCACTGGCATCGCCGAGAAGGTGCGCATCAATTTGCTCCCGCTCGGTGGTGATCAGGCCGCAGCAAGCACGTTTGAAGTCGGCGATCTCGCGCCCGGAGCTACGAAAATGACCGAAGTGGAACTTACGGCCCGCGAGGCTGGCAAGCTGAGCATTGAGGCAATCGCATTGGCCGAGGGAGATCTCAAATCGGCCGCCACGAAGGAGCTATTTTGCCGCAAGCCGGCATTGGAAGTCGATTGGCGTGGGCCTGAGACGCAATACGCAGGCACCGAGGCGACTTACTTTTTCCGAGTACGCAATCCCGGTACAGCAGCGGCTGATGACGTTGCTGTGAGGGTTGGTCTGCCCGACGGTGCTGAGTTTGTCAACGCCAGCGAGGGGCATCTTCTCGATGCAGCGAAGCGCGAAATTGCTTGGCGAGTTGGCTCACTTGGTCCGGGAGATGACTGCTACATGGAAATGCGATGCAAAGTCAGTTCGCCCGGCGAAAACAAGTTGGGCGTGACCGCTGTCACAGCAGTGGGGGATTTATCCGACAGCAAAATCGGCGTGACAAATGTCATTGCCTTAGCGGATTTGAAGCTCAATGTCAGCGATCCTACCGGACCAGTTGCGGTGGGTGAGGAAGCAATGTATGAGATACGCGTTTCAAATCGTGGTGCGAGTGCCGCCGAGGAAGTAAACGTGGTGGGTCTGTTCTCGGCTGGCTTAGAGCCGGAAGCTGTCGAAGGCGCGCCGTATACCATCTCGGATGGTCGCGTCGCTTTCCGCTCGATTAGCAAACTGCCTGCCGGGCAAGAAATTGTATTTTCGATTCGGGCGCGGGCCACGGAATCGGGGACGCACGTGTTTCGAGCTGAGGTGCTTTGCAACGACTTGGAGATCAAACTCGCTGCCGAAGAGACCACACGTTTCTACGATTCGCATACGTCGCATGGTCCGCACTCCGCCGCGCAAACAGCACTAGGTGTGAATTACGAAACAGCAACGCGGTAAGCGAGATCACTCGCACTGCTTGGTACAGGCTTCTAAACCAACGTATCGCGGTTCGCCTCGATTGCTAGACGCCGAGGCTGTGGTGCTAGCGGTGCCATCGGTTCTGATCTTGGCGAGTCGGTTCAGCCCGCTATAATCTCAGCCCGCATACTGGCTGCCAGGTCCGCGTCGTTTTGCGGTTCATGCAGTCGATTTGCTTTCAGTGCAAATCCCCCTCTCGGCAGGAAACGTATGTTTCGTAACGGTAGGACAAGTTCCGTTCAGAGCGTATTCGTTGCCGTATTCATCGCACTTTCGCTCGTTGGTTGCGGCACAACACGTTCGAGCGATAGCATGCGAACAGCCACTGAGCAGTTGTTGATTTCCGACGCGATTGACCGCGCAGTGCAAGCCATCGACTTCAATCCGCTCGCCGGTCAGACCGTCTATGTCGATGACTCGAGGCTAAAAGATGTGGTCGACAAAGACTATCTTGTGAGTACGCTTCGGCAGCAGATGTTGGCGAGTGGCTGTACACTTCGGGACGACCGTGAGAATGCTGATTTCATCGTCGAGGCCCGGGCTGGCGCCGTGGGCACCGATCGAAACGATTTGCTGTTTGGCATCCCAGCCACAAACGTGCCTCAAATTCTACCGTTTCAAGGCGTACCGGCGGCAATCCCGGAGGTTCCGCTTGCCAAGCGCCGCGATCAGCGCGGTGTAGCGAAGATTTCGATGTTTGCCTACCACCGTGTGTCAGGCCGACCCGTGTGGCAGTCGGGCATGGCGGCACGCGAGAGTTCGTCGAACGACGTCTGGTTCTTCGGAGCTGGTCCCTTTCAGTACGGTTCAATCCTGCAGGCCTCGAACCAAAATGCGAAGTCGTCGCAGGAAGGCAAAAAGGTGGGAGTGGCCCAACGGGCGATGTTTGCGTCGCCGGAGAAGCTAGTTCAACAATATCGCCGTTTGCCAGCACCGGAAATCGCCAGCGCTCGCCCGCAAGACGTTGGCGCAACCTCTGACGCGATCGCCACGAAGCCTGCTGCGATTGCCGATCCCGAGCCTTATCGTCCCGCAGAAATTGACACCAAATCAATTCTTCGAGGGCTTGCCGAGGCGGCGACCCCCAAGCCAGTGGAGCCTCGGTTGACTGGGCAGATTACAGAAATTGAACTTATGAGAAACGCTGCCCCGAAGACCGTCGAGATCTCGAGACCTTCGCAGGACACTGATCCGATCGCGTTACCACAACCACGATTCGATCCGCTTTGACGCTTACGTCTTTTCATCTTCCTTCCTGACCGGATCGAATGCAAGCGGATGCTCACTGAGTGGATCGTCGATACGGATCGATTTCCGGCCGGCAAGCAGATCCTCGATTAGGTGGCCGACTAGTTCGGCCCGCCAACCGCGCGCCAGAAGCGGTGGTTCCTCGTCGCCCCAGGAGCCAAATTCAAGGCGATAGGCAATCAAATCGCGGACATCGCCCGCGGTGCCGGCAAGGCTGGTAGCTACATTTGCGTTGCGACAAATGCTGCCGAGTGCGGGCGACAGAAATTGGCCAAGTAGGTTGAGCTGCGACGGCATCGCTTCGCGCCGACCCTGGGTGAACTCGTCCATCGGCGCTTCGAGTCCACGTTGGATGCAAGCGGCAAGTTGCTCCGTCACGTTTCGACTGCTGTATTGTTGCATCCCGCGGATCGCTTTGATCTTGTCGGGCTGATCGCTCTTGCGCTTGGCCAGTTCGACGATCAAATCGTCGCGTAAGACGCGCCGCGGGGGCAGATCGCGACGCTCGGCCTCGGCCTGCCGCCAGAGCCAAAGCTCGCGGACGATGGCGAGGCTGCGGCCGACGAGATTTCCGATGCCCGAAACTTTTCTCCATCGTGGCCGCTCGCGCGACTCGTGGAGGTCTTGAAGCCAGGTTGCCGACTCTTCTGCGAACCATTCGTTTCGGTTGTACCTCGCCAGTTGCCGTTGGAGTTCGTCATGGAGTGGCAACAAGTAGCGGACGTCTTCCAAGGCGTAATCAATTTGCGCGTCGGTGAGGGGACGGCGACGCCAGTCGGTGCGTTGTTCACCCTTGGCCGGGGTGCAGTCGAGAAATTTTCCGACGACACCACCGTAAGACGAGGGAAACTCCGTACTGCAGAAGCCGGCTGCCAATTGTGTGTCGAAAACATTTGCTGGTGGTCGACCGCCGTCGTTAAGTGCGAAATTTACCTCTTCGCGCGCCGCATGAACGATGGAAACGTGATCGCCTTCAGCGAGTGCTCGCCAAAACTCGCTCATTCTGCCAGCGCGATAAGGGTCAATCACTGCGAGCCGATCCTTCGTCGCCACTTGAATTAGGCAGAGCTCGGGACGAAATGTATCTTCGGAGACGAACTCGGTGTCGAAGCCAATGCGCTCGGCTTGCCGCAACTCTTTGCAGAAACTTGCAAGCTGCTCGGGCGAAATGATGTTTAGGTGCGACACGGCGAGAGGGGCGACCGCCCCGCGAAACGAATTCCGGTTCTTATCTTCTCTGCGGCGAGTTCCATTGTAATTGCTAAACTGGAATTTCGGTAGTCTGAGGTTACCGATCTAACAACACTTGTTGGCAGTAGATCGTCACATTACAAACAGCCATACACACAGCACCAAAATCGGCAGCAAGATGGTGAAACTGTAGAGCATGTAGCCGAAAAAACTAGGCATCTTCAAGCCCGAGTTCTCTGCGATCGCTTTGACCATGAAGTTTGGTCCGTTGCCGATATAAGTCATCGCGCCCATGAACACGGCGCCCAAACTGATGGCTATGAGAATGTTTTCTTCGACGCCAGCCACGAGCACAGCCCCCTCGGCAGGCGGCATCGCCTGGGCTGTTTTGAAGAACACCAAGTAGGTTGGCGCGTTGTCAAGTATGCCGGATAGGCCGCCTGTAACCCAGAAAAACTTAGCTGGCGAATCAATCCCCAGCTCAGAACCGCGGACCGCAAGAATCTGCAGCGCCGGCTGCATGCAAATGAAGATACCAATAAACAACGCGGTCACTTCGACAATCGCAAAGTAGCTGAACCGATTCTTTGTCCGGACGGCTTGGTCGCCGAACCACAGTGAGATTGCGACGAGCAGCAATTGGACCATCTCGCGCAAATACATCCACGAATGCCACTCGGTGCCGAAGAATGGTTTGCTCGGATCTAGCAGCGCCACCGCCAGCACAACGCCTACCAAGAGTGGCACATTGATCTGCCAACCACTGATCTTGAGTCGGCGTATTTGCTCTATGTCGCGTTCAATATCGGAAATGGCTTCACGGTGGTAGTAGAAAATTCGGTCGAGAAGTACATAGACGATCAATAACAAGCCATTTACAAACGCCCATTCCTTCCAAAGCGTGAGTGTCCAGAGGAACGGGACGCCGTTGAGGTATCCCAAAAACAAAGGAGGGTCGCCGATAGGCAGTAAGCAACCACCGCAGTTGCAAACGATAAAAATAAAGAACACGACTGTGTGTGCGACGTGCTTCCGCTCTCTGTTGGTTTCCAACAAAGGCCGAATCAGGAGCATCGCGGCACCGGTCGTACCTATTAAGCTAGCCAGCACGCCCCCCACCGCCATGAAGGCGGCATTGGTGAGCGGGTCGGCCTGCAGGTCCCCCTCAATACGAATGCCACCACTGATGGTGTACAAACTAAACAGCAGAATGATGAAGGGAATATATTCTTGCAAGATGGCATTTTCGAGAACAGTTTGCACGAATCCGAAATTCACCGTGGTATTACCAGGCTCCACCACATGATGAGCTGGCCAATGGCCGTCGATGGCAGTTTTGTGGATGAACGCATAGTAAGTGAGTGTCAGTAGCGCCAAGCCGCTGGCCACCAGGAGTTTACTTCGATTTGATTCCCACCAATGATGCGCGGCGGGCACCAGCGGGAGCACCGCGATAGCGCTAAGCAGAAATACAAATGGAATCACCGACCACAACGGCGGAGCAGCTACGGAGCCAGCATGTTCCTCGCTGCCAGAATGATCTTGATGCGTCTCGTGATGCGTCGGTTGGCTGGTGATCGCTTGTGTGCCATACTGTGGCCAGCCTAGCACCAGCGCGGCTGCATACGCGATTAAGGCAACACCAATTGCAGCGGGAACGATCGCATGAGATGCTCCGTCATGAGATGGTGCAGGGCTGGTCGAATCGGTCATAATCAATGCTATTGAGAGCGGGGGACGCCTGACGAGTCAGCAAGCGACGCAGCGCCCGCACCGGCAATTTTCGGACACGTCTGGTAAGCATCGTGCAACACAAGAGATTAACAGGCTAACGATTCGCGGCAAGTTCGTCCACCCCGCACGGAAACGACAGGTTCTTATCGCGCCAGGCAACCATGACCGAGATTTGGCTGAAAACCAATCACCGCGCGTTGTGGTTCGGCACCGTGCCTCCGCTGCTGATATTCCTGCTCGGCTTGGGGCTGGCAGGTAAACTGATTGCAGCGGAGCGAGACTGGATTCAACGGCTAGGGATAGCGCTGACTACTGTGGGGAGTGGTGGCGTCGTTGTAATGCTGATGCAGATGCGTAAGCCGCGGATCGCATGGGATGGGGAGCATGTGCTGTTTTATCTTCGCATGGGGCCGCCGATCGAGGTGCCGGCGGTAATGGTAGAGGCTTTCTTTCTGGGGCAAGGTCCACTGATGTTACCGGGATCCCCGCAGCAAGCTTCCACCACAAATTTGGTCGCTCGAATCTCCCAGCGTGATCTCAACTATGCAGAACGGGAAGTCAAGCCAGCGTTGGGTTGTTGGCGAGAGAGCTATGTCACTATTCGAGGCACTTGGTGCGAACCGCTCCACGCTGAACTGATACGGCGGTTGAATCGTCGACTGCGTGAAGTAACGGAGGAGCAGAGTCGCAATACATTTTCGCGATGACTTCTTTCTCACGCTCTGGTTTGAGTCGATTAGGGTGCAATGCATAATCTAGAATTCATTTCTGACCAACCCGGGCTGCTTGTGAGCGTACGTAACACGGCTGAGGCGCAAATTGCGGTCGATGGTGGTGCGGATATCATCGATATCAAAGAGCCATCCCGCGGTCCGCTTGGGGCAGCCGAGGCAGATGTGGTGGCACAAATCGTCGCGGTTGTTGCCAATCGAAAACCGGTAAGTGTCGCCGTTGGAGAACTCACGGAGGACCACGCGGCGATTGCAGGTTTGGAAGGTGTTGCGTTTGCAAAAATCGGTTTGGCCGGTTGTGGAAATAGGCCCGATTGGCGAGTGCGTTGGCGTTCGATCATTCGCACTTGGCCGAGTAGTGTGGCGCCGGTAGCCGTTGCATACGCCGATTGGAGGGCTGCTAACGCTCCGCCACCCGAGGAGGTGCTGGCTGCGGCGCTCGAAGAGGGGTGCCCTGCCCTGTTGGTGGACACTTGGGATAAGTCGAGTGGTACGTTATTCGATCAGTGGGAGAAAGGCGAAGTGGTAGGTTTTTGCGGCCGTGTTCGTGCCGCCGGACTGGCCGTCGTTTTGGCCGGAGCTTTGGATGGCGAGTCGCTACTTGTTGCCATTGGATGTGGCCCAAATTTGGTGGCGGTTCGAGGCGCTGCATGCGCTGGCGGGCGATTCGGTGCAATTACGGTATCCAAAATGTGTGCCGTGCGTAATGCAGTGAGCCCAGCGGGTGCTTGCGCGAACTATAGGCCGCAATCGACAGTTAATTGCATGTCGCAGGATCGCCAGAACGCGCGTGATTCGACGCTGTAAACAAGAATTTTCTTGACAAGTGCTGCGAAATCTTGATACTCCAATTCGCTGGCAATGCCGAGTGTTCGTCGCACCATTTTGGCAAGCCGCTCGGTTGGGCATATCGCAGGCAGTCAGGTTCGCAGGCAATCGGGTTCCCAGCTTAGAAGGGGGAGTGTATTGTGATGAAGTCTGTATTGGAAGCGATTCGAGAAGGGAATTGGAATTTTGAACCAGCCGAAGTCGATAACAGCGGATTCGACGCCACGCATGCGATTCCCGGCACCGATGAGAAATTAAGAGTTTTGGTCGAGCGCGTACGCGCTGGCTTGCCATTGTGGCACGAGCACGACCGTGCCGACTACGATGATCTGCTTGATTGAAAGAATCGAATGCCAAAATTTAATGTGACGGTGCCACACTCGCTTCCGTTGGGTGAAGCCCAAGACAGGCTGAACCGTTTTGTGGATATCCTGCGTGAAAAATTCAAGGACTCGGTTGGAGACCTCGACCAGAATTGGGAAGGGAATGCACTCGCCTTTCGGTTCAAGACTTTCGGCATTCCACTCTCTGGCAAAATTGCGGTAGGCGACAAGGAGCTTGTCGTGGATGGTGATTTGCCGTTCACTGCCATGATCTTCAAAGGCAAAATTGAGTCGTCGATCCGCGAACAACTCGAGCGGCTGATGACCGCGGGCATCAGCAAGAAAGAATAAGCCACACTCCTAAGTGTGGTTCTTGCTTGCTTGGCTGTGGACGCGGGCGTCTTGAATCAAGTGCTTACGTGATGGGTCGATTAGCGGGGCAGAACTTTTACTCTATTACCCTCGTGGATGGCTTTCAACCCGGCTGGCGTCAGCAAGGCGGAGAGAAGTTGATCGACGTCCGCGTTTTCCACTGAGAACGATACGTGGACATCAAGGGAATGGCCCGCTGCGCGGATCGCTGCTTCGTCAACCGTTACCTGCCAGACTAGTCGTTCGCCGAGTTGGTTCAGCACACTGCGGACCGGCTGATTCTCAATACGTAGGGTGAACCGCTGACGGCCTTCAATCGGCGATCGCGCACGTTTTGTAATTTCGGCTCGCGGGGGCTGCTTTGGCTTGATGGCTTCCCAATCGAGAGGGACGATCTCGATGGTTTGCCGTGTCGGCTGTATGTGGTAAGTGAGGTCAAATCCGACCAGTAGCAAGGTCAACTGATCAGCAAGTGCCATGCTCGGAAGTTCGCCACTTGGCCAAAGGTCGTGGGGGATTCGATCGTCTGCCGCCGTTTGCCAGCCATGTTCTTGCAACATATGGACGATCAGTTGCCGCGGCTCCGTTAGCGCAGGCCAGCCAATTTGCCGCCGCGCCATGAGCGTTTTTCGTAAGGGAGCGAGCATCGATGCGACTTCTCTTCGACGCAGAGTCGCTAATGCAGCGAGTCGATCTGCTACAGGACGCGGGCCAATGTAATAGAGTCGCTCGAAGCGCGTATCTCCCAAAGCACAGTTGGCCGCAAGTTGCGCAATTATCTCCACTGCGCTGAGGTCTTCCAGCTCGAGATCAACGCGTTGGGTTGGATCAACTCGGCGATCCAACATCACTATTGCACCCGTCAATTCCTCTAGGCGACTGGCTGCAGCGGCAACCGGCAGATGCTGCCAATGGATGGCATAGACGGCAACGCCAATTGGTTTCGAACCCGACTCCGGAGCGGTCGATCGGGCGGACTGACTTTGGGCGTGGATCGCGAATGATGAGATCAGCAGGCTAAACAGTGTCAACTGCCAAACCATTTTTTTCGTCGCGATTTCGATGCTCATTGCATGTGCCATTTACTGAACAACGCAAATATCGGCTGATCTTTCGGGTTTAACGCGGCTTACGAATAGAACGGCAGAGTTTGATTCAAAAACGGGAAGGAGCAGCCAGGTGGATACATTCGACAGACGCCACGCCGCGACGATTGATCCAGCGATTTTTTCGTTGTGCTTCCCGTATTTGTGATTACACTCAACCGATAGAGAGCGCGGGCTGATTCCATCACGTTCGAGGGTGGGCCGGGCACTTTTCCAGACAAAATGGTCCGCATGGAATGGAGCTCAACTTGAAGTTGATAATCGGCGTGGCCTGTTAGGAATGGCAGCTCAAAGTACCTCAATATTATTGTAATTCGGAGGTGCCGCGGGGGGAGAGACGGTTGGGTCGATTGCCCGATTGTACGTTCCTGCCAGCTGACTTCCAGTGTGTGTTTGCAAACGGCAACTTGTGACGGAGACTTCGACGTGGACGCAAATCGATCGCGAAGTCCGATTCTGGTCGGTTATTACCATAGGTATTTGAACCACCAGGACTCTTCGGTCTTTATCAATCAAGTGGCCGAGCGCTATAGCTGCTCGACGCTCGAAAGGCTGGTCGCGATGAGCGATTCGGTCACACGGCGTGCCGCAGTGTTGGCTCTGAGTTGTATCGGCGATTATGCCTCCAACGCTGTCTTAGGGCGAGCTTTGGTCGATCGTGACCGTGGCGTTCGTTCGATTGCCGCCAATGGAATTCGTGAACTGTGGTGCCGAGTTGGCAACCGCCAACAGCGCCAGTCACTGCAATACGTAGTGCGACTCAACGACTCGAAGCGCTACGAGGAGGCGATCAGTCTAGCGACGCAACTGATCCACGAATCCCCCTGGATTGCCGAGGCTTGGTGCCAGCGGGGAATGGCCTATTACCATCGTGGCCAATACGAATCGGCAATTCGCGACTGTCATCAATCGCTTGAAATCAACCCGTATCATTTCACCGCGGCGGCGGGCATGGGGCAATGCTATCTGATACAAGACAACCCCGTCGCTGCGCTCGAAGCATTTCGCCGCGCCTTGCGGCTGAATCCCGGCATGGAGGAAGTGCGTGCCCAAGTGGTACGTTTGCAGCGTTCACTGAAAGAGGATTGAACTGCCTCTGACAGACTTACAACTTCAGGCGATTTCTGAGAGAACTGCTATCGAGTCTGTTGACTCGGCTGCATCCCCATGGCTTGGCGTACCCCGCTGGCGTAGCGATCGGGGCTGCTCGTGAACTGTTGCAAAGTTGCCTCGCTGGAGAAGAGGAAAAATTGGCCATCATAGTCGAGGCTATGCTCGCGTAGGCCTGGCACACTCTGGCGGTGGTCGATGGCCAACACTGGGTCGATGCCTGCCAAGGCTGGGCTATAAAAGTCGGGCCGGGCAAAGAATTCTTGTTGTTCTTGCGGACCGGCAAACCAATAGGTTCGGCCGCGGTGGATCGCGCCGAATTTTGGATCGCCCGGTATCCACTTCCATGCCCCCCGCATGCTTACGGGGCAAAAGCCATCGAAGCCTAATGGTGGCGCGCCGGCTGGCAATTGTCTTGCGTCGGGTGCAGTTGCCGACTGCTGAGTGATGCCGAATTGAGGGGCTTCTTCTGATACTAGGCTCGTGGGGTTTGATGGAGGCTCAATGGTGCTGACTGGGGCGCCAAAGGTCGTCGGTATCCCCGGTTCGTAACCATATTGCGGTGTCGGAGCTATTTGAGCGGGCGTGGCGGTGGGTGTCATGGGCGGCTGCGAAGCTGTAAGTCCGGAGGGAGGTGCGTAAGAACCGTACGGATTAGCGGCCGGATTGGTGGGGACTGTCGTTGCTGGTGCATAATTGTTCGTAATGCTTGCCGGTGCAACTTGCACGGCAGTAGGCGCGGGTGAGGAAATCGCGTAAGGGTTATAGGTGGAGGCATTCGCAGGGGCACTAGGATGCTCGGCTGAAGTGCTTCCTGCATCGTTGGTTTTTCTCTGCAGCGGGGCTGAAGTCATGCCGACTGGCAGGTCGGCGTAAGATGAATTCAGGACGGCTGGGTTCGGCGCGTTTGCCGCAGCCTTTTGGTAGGCCTTGCCAGACTGGCTGGTGTACCGACTGGCGATTTGTGTGGTTTCGGCAACATAGGCAGCAGGTGTCGCGGGGCTAATCAATTTGCCAATGACTTCGCCCCCGGGCGAAATGATTACATCTGTTGGCACACGCGTGATACCAAAACCTTGAGCGATAGCAGGATATTCGTTAGCATTGAGCTTCACCGGCACAAATTGCTGCTCAATTGCGGCAGCGACACCCGGTTGATTGAATACGTTCTGCTCCAGCGAACGACATGGTCCGCAGCCATCGGCAATGACATGCACTAGCACCATCCGGCCAGACTGGTGGGCCTGCGATTTGGCAGTTTCGATATCTTGCCGCCATTGAATGCCTGGTTCCTGAGCTTTGGACGATCCAGCCTGGGCTAGGCAAGCCAGCAAGACAAGAACAGGCCGTAGATTGAATGGCATGAAATCTCCTCGTCCGTAAACGCGATTGAACGACTCATCTGCCGGAATTGGCAGGCGCTTAACCATCGCTATCGGATATTCCGATCCAGGACTTTGGGCAAACTCTGCCGATTGAACCGCAGATGTAGAATAATTCGAAAAATCGCACATTTCCGGGCTCTGGAAGGTGCTTGCCACAGATTGCCAGGCAGCCCAAAGCTAGATACTGGGGCAAAATGGAAAAAAACTCGTTTTTTTGGTGTCCGAGAGTCGGTACAAACCTTGACAGCGGCCACTTCGTAGGGAAGAATACGCAAGAGTTGATTGTCCTGCCCAGTTTTGGGTGGGTTCTACTGGCCAAACACATTGGTTCGCGGTTGTCGAGAATCCCCATGAAAGGGTTCCTGTCTACCGAGTGAGTCCGATGGCCACCTTTCCGCCAACAGGATATTTCTTGGGTGGGAGGTTTCCGTGGGAGCGTCCCTGGCATGCGGCGTTGCGGATTATCCTTCGTCGCAGCCGAACGATTCCACGGTTGATTTAGTGCTTTCGTCTGCTTTTGCAACGTCTGTGGCGTTGTCTTGAGTTAGTTCGCCGGCAGGCGAATCGAATGGACGTTCTGAAGCAGAACCGAGTATGTGATGCGCCTCGTTGTGCGCGCGCCTCCGACAGGATGTCGCAATTTTAAATGCATCAAACGGTTATTTGTTCTCACGGGGGTATTCGTCGCAGCGGGCGACATGGGTTATTAAACCTTTGGGGACAACCCGCTTGGGTCGTACTGTGCATGAGTTTTTGTGGCTTGGAATAATGGCTTGGCTATTGCGGCCGGAATTCGCGCGTCGCGACTTTGGGACGCACCCTGCGAAGACTCGGCAACATTTAAGCTCCGGTAGAAATCACCGGGGCATCATCTGGTTTCGATGGTGAGTTTTCTCTCTTACCCGACTTGGAATGACTGGTTTTGTGCGGCTTGTGACTGCACGGATCGTTTGACTCCGTTTCTGAAGTTGGTGTCGCGGTAAGCGGGTCTTGTTTAAGGTGTTGGATCACATGAAGAAGAATCGTGGCGGTGGCGGTGGCGGTGGCGGTGGCGGTGGATACAACCGTGGCGGCGGCCGAGGCCGCGGCGGTGGGGGCGGATATAACCGTGGTGGCGGTGGTGCCGGCGGTGGGGGGCGTGGCCGTGGTGGCGGCGGGGGGCGTCGTCGCTCCGGTGGAGCAACTGCCAATCGACAGGATCGGCAGGAATACGCAGATATTCCTGACAATGGCGAACCATTACCTTTGGTGCCAGGCTCAGGCGTACTCGAAATGCACCCCAACGGCTATGGCTTTCTCCGCAATCCGGCTACAAACTTTACCCGCGAGCGGACCGATCCTTTCGTGCCCGGCACGATGATCGAAAAGTTTGGCTTGCGCGAGGGGCTTTTGCTGCATGGCACCGTCCAGAGGCATCGTCGCGGTCAAGGGCCACGCCTGAAGGAGCTACTCGATGTCGACGGTTTGGCCCCCGAAGACTATACCAAGATCAAGTCGTTTGATGACTTGACTCCGATCAATCCGGAGCAATGGCTGAAGTTGGAAACGGGCCAACATCCGGTTTCGACACGCGTGATGGATTTGCTCACGCCACTTGGTCGAGGGCAACGAGCATTAATCGTTGCTCCGCCGCGGACGGGAAAAACAATCCTACTGCAGCATATTTCTAATGCGATCTCGACTAATTACCCAAATATTTCGATGATCGTACTGCTAATTGACGAGCGGCCGGAAGAAGTCACAGATATGAAGCGCTGTGTCAATGGAGAGGTGTTTGCTTCGAGCCTCGATCGCGATGTTGAAAGCCATGTGAGGCTATCGCAGCTTACGATCGAGCGCTGCAAGCGGCTTACCGAGATGGGCAAGGACGTGTTCCTTTTGATGGACTCGATCACAAGGCTTGCGCGGGCGTTTAACAAATGGGTCGGCAACACAGGCCGCACAATGAGCGGCGGTGTTGACATTAAGGCGATGGATATCCCCAAAAAATTATTTGCCACGGCCCGGGCGTTCGAAGAAGGAGGCTCATTGACAATTGTCGGAACAGCCCTGATCGATACTGGCAGCCGAATGGACGAACTGATCTTTCAGGAGTTCAAGGGGACCGGCAATATGGAACTAGTGCTCGATCGCAAGCTTTCCGACCGCCGGATTTGGCCGGCAATCGATATTGAGCAATCGGGGACGCGACGCGAAGAAAAACTGCTGCCGCCAAACACATTACGAGCAGCGACGATGCTCCGTCGCACCTTGTCGTCGATGCACCACGTTGACGCGATGGAGCAACTCACCACTAAGCTCGACAAATTCAAGTCGAACGATGAGTTCATCAACTTGATTCAGCCGACTGACTAAGGGTCTAATCGAAAAGACTGCTCCCGTAAAACGTACAGTCGACAAGCTGCATCGTCGCCGTGTTCTCGGAGGGTAAGCGAATGGCTAGCGGCCACACTGGAAATGTGGTGCCGGGCAACCGGTTGTGGGTTCGAGTCCCATGCCCTCCGCTTGAAAAGAATCACAGCTCGTAAGTGGTTCAGAAGTAACCATTTGCGAGTCGTTGTCTTTTGGGCTGTGGCGATTTGTCCCGGATTTGTCCCGGTTCGTTACCTCGCGAAGGCCGCAGTACTGACCGTTGAGCTAGCTTGTTTTTGGGTACATACCAGGGGTCTGACACGAATGGCACTGCCGTGCATTTTTCGACGTAGCGGCGCAGCACCAAAGCGCCCACGGGTCGAGTCTGAAGATTTTTTGTGGATCTTGGCCGTGCGTCGTAGCGCTGTTGGTGGCGAGACCGTCTGGCCTGATGATTTCGCA
>JBGSUJ010000088.1:0-13605 GCA_041753435.1 Pirellulales bacterium
ATGAGGCCGATCATAAAACGAGTCGTGCGTAAGTTTTCTCTGCTGATCCTTGCCGTGGCACTTGCATCCATGATCACGGCAACGAGCGCCTTGGCAGCAACGATCTTTGAAAGCGGCACGCTCGGGCCGACGGGGGTGACGTGGGACGATCTGCTCGCCGAGACGGTTGGTGGAACGAACGTCCGCAGCGTCGTATTTACGGGAGTGCGGTTTGAACTTGAGCAGCCAGTCCTCACAACGCAGATCGGCGGCCACTTTCTACAGCGACCTGAAGAGGATCCCAATGGCGACGGCTCCTTCTTCGGCGCCATCGTTGCATTAGACAATGAGAACGACTTTCCCGACTCTGGCGATCTCTCAACCACGGACGTCCTCGGTTCCACGTTATTGAGATTCCCCGATCCCTCCGACGAAGTCTTCGGCGATCTCTCGCTGCGTCTCGATCCGGGTTGGTATGCGCTGGTGTTTGGCAGCGGACTCTTCGGTGCGACGGCTGAAGGCGCGGCCCTAAGAAACAATCCGGATGTCGGCGATCCCGCTTATATCAGCTGGCAGGTGGGTGATGGCTGGTTAAATCTAACCGGACTTTCCACCATCTTTGTAGACCATCGTTTTGTAGTAGTAGGTAGCGTCGTTCCCGAACCCACATCTTTTGCATTGCTCGTAGCGGCTCTGCTGCTATCGTCTGTAACGATACGATTTCCAAGGTGAATCGTGGGGCTGCGAGTGTTCTGATTTGGACGTTTGACGGTCAAGTGAAAGGAATTGGTATGCCAAGCCATATTTTGTCCTGGAGCACATTGTTCGCTAAGCTTGGATTGCGTCGAACGAAACGCAAATCACGATCACTGACGAATTACCGCCCCAAGCTCCGCTTCGAGCAATTCGAGGACCGGCGGATGCTCGCGGTGTTCACTGTAAATGATCCTGGGGATTTCATAGATTCAAACCCCAATGTGACAACGCTCCGGGAAGCAATTGACATAGCCAATCAAGACGCCATACCCGACATGATCGAATTCGCGTCCAACCTCAACGGCGCGACGATCATGCTCACCCAGGGCGAGCTCAGCATCACCGAATTGGTGACCATCGACGCTGCGGACGCAAACGGAATCCCGCGTGGCCTCACGATCGACGCGGGTGGCGGCACGGACGGGGTCGTGGGCAACGGCGATGGATTCCGCATCTTTAACATCTTTAACATTTCAAGCGGCAACGTCGAGCTCAACAGCCTGACGCTGACCGGCGGCGATATGGATGGCGTTGGCGGGGCGATTCTCGCCACGGGAAATTTGAGCGTCAAGCATACGGTCATCACGGGAAACGCAAGCGTTGGCGGCGGCGGGATTTTCGCACAATTTGCCTTGGCCGGGTAAAAAAATACTTGACCTGCGCTCCCATGCGGTAGATGGTCGCCTGGTAGCCTAGCGTGGAAAGGAGCGAACTCATGAGGCGGACTAAAATTCAATTCCTGCGATCGTTTTCGATGCTGGTCGTGATGCTTTCCTGCCCATTCGCGGCGACGCAGGTTAATGCCGACATCCTCTTCGAGAGCGGCACACTCGGGCCGACGGGGGTCACGTGGAGTGACTTGTCTTCCCAAACTGTGCCGGGCACGAACATCTCATCGTTTGCCTTCAACGGGGTTAGATTTCGTTTGAACCAGCCCGTGATTACTACGGAAATTGGCGGGCACTTCGTCGCCCCCACGACCGGAACATTCTTTGGTGCAATTATCGCTCTGGATGACGAGAACGATTTTCCAAATTCTGGCGACCTCTCAACATCCGACGTGCTGGGCGCTACGCTGCTGACTTTTCCAGTTTCTTCTGCCGAAGTGTTTGGCCAACTTCCCTTGTCACTTGATTCTGGTTGGTATGCCTTGGTCTTTGGAAGCGGGTTGTTTGGGGCGACGGCTGATGGAGGTGCTGTACGCAATGGGGTCGATATTGAAGACCCTGCTTATATCGCTTTCCAGCCACCAAGGTGGAGCAATTTAACTTCCTTATTCGATAATCACCGATTTGTAGTCAAAGGCACCGTTGTCCCGGAACCATCAACAATAGCGTTGGTCGTTTTCGCGTCCCTGCTTTCCTTTTGGATCAGAGTGCGATCCTCATAACCGTCTGCAAATTCCCGGTAACTTCATCACAGGTAACGATGTCACTGCATGGAAAGGAACCTCCAATGAATTCCCAACCTCATACTTGGACAAGTTTGCTTGTGAGACTCGGTTTTAAGCGCAAGATGCGGCGTAAACATTCAACGTCGTGCGGCTCTAGAAAGCTGTATTTTGAGCACTTCGAGGATCGTCGCATGCTGGCAATGTTCTCGGTAACGAACGTCATTGATGCACTTGAGAATACACCTGCGGCAGTAGGAACACTACGCCAAGCAATTTTTAACGCTAATAATACCCCCGGCCCCGACACAATCACCTTCAGCACCAATCCCGCCGACGGCCTCAACGGCGGCACGATCCTGCTCGATGTGGGCCTGGGCCAGCTCTTCATCGCGGATTCCGTCACCATCGACGCCTCGATGCTCAGCAGCCTCATCATCGACGCCAACGATCCCGACCGGAACGATCCGGTGCCGGTGGCGGGCAACGGCATCCGCGATCCCGACCGGATGTTCGCGCAGTACGGCCTGGAACTCAACCTCGTGAGTTAATTGCCATGGTGCCGTCCTCTCTCACGGAAGTCGAGCCGTGTTCGTGGGATCAAGCGCGTTCCAAAGGGTGTCAACAAAAAAGGTCATGGCAAGCCGATCCGTCGTCTTGCCATGACCTCTATCCTGAAGCAAGACACACAGCGGTGTCTTGCCCTCCCGTTACATTCGTATGTATCGGCGCTTTGAGCGCGGAAGGTTCATCCGGAATAGGCCGAGAAGGCCGGTGCCGGGGCGAATTGGCCGTTTGGCGTCAAACCCTATCGGTTGCGACGCTTATAAGGGACAGCGCAGAGGCCGAAGGTGCTCGAAAGCAAGTTGCAGGCGGAGTAACAGCCAAGCGGCCCGGCGCTGGAATCGTGCGGGGTGTACTAGCGCGAGACCGCGATGCTCGATAGGGTGGCCTTGGACCGATGAATGGACCTGCCGAAAAAAGGTCGGTGAGAAGCGTATGAGTTCCTCGGCCCTAAGAAGAATGGGAATTAGTCCGCTTCTGAATTAGCTCGTAACACTTCCTCTTAACTATCGTTATTTCCTCCCCTGTTGGTTATTAATATTTGAGAGATTTCGGCAATCTACCGCGATCACGTCGCACCAGAAGCGCGTTCGCTGCAACCCCTATTACCAGCAGGGGGAAAGTAGTTGGTTCGGGCACTCCCGAGAGCTGAACTTCAAAGGTGTTGCGAAAGTCGGCAAAGCCACGGCCTGTCGCTGAGCCGTTGGCCGAGGCGGACAGCGTGCTGGTGAGTTGATAGGTTGTCCCCGGCGTGAGCATCGCATTGACGGAAAGTCGTTCGAAGACATCCACGTCGATCGTCTGGGAGGGAGACGCATTCACGGGAATCAACACTGAGTCGCTGACGATAGGGTTTCCAAATTGGTCTCTCAATTGAATCGTAGCGTTGGCCAACGCACGGGCACCCAAATCGGCATGAAGCAATCCCTCGAGGATCCCGAATAGACCGACCATCTGCGGATCGGGCAGCCCGTCTTGTCGACTGAACACAAACGATCGCGTGATACTGTTGCTATCTTCAACTTCTCCGATACCACCGAAGGAATCAACATAGAGTCGATGCAAGGCTCCTAAGCTCGTCGCTTGAACGCCAGCGCCAAGAATTTCAGTAACATCAAGGCGAAAATCAATGCCGTTGCCACCGTCCACAGGTGCACTGAGAATTGGCCCCGGTGCGAACGCCAAGTCCCAAGGCGACTGCAGATTGCTCGTCGACTGGACGGAGAAGTTGCCTAAGCTCGCACCAGAGATTCCGTCGAACTTCTTGATGATGTTACCGTCTCCAACATAGAGGTGACCGTCGGGGCCGAACGTGAGGCTGGCTGGCGAGTTCAGCCCGCCACTCGCAAACACACTCGTCGCACCAGAGCTCGGATTGACACGGAAAATCGCTCCATTTCCAAATGTGGAGGAGGTGAAACCAGTCTGATAAATGAAGGCGTCCGGCCCCACGACCGCCTTGGTCACTCCACAACAGCTTACGCCCACGACCATGCCCGCCGGCGCCGCAGGACTGGACTGCGTCGGGCCGTTAAACTTCACCAAGCGATTATTGAACGAACTGCTTACCCACATGCTTGCATCGGGAGTGAAGAGGACCGAGGCAGCGCCGTCCACGCCGCCGGATTGCAACGGCGTGAACTGGCCGGAACCGCCGCTGGTGGGATTAGTCCGCCAAACATTGTCTCCCTGAAAATTAGCCCAATAGATCAGTCCGTCTGGCCCCAGAGTCATTTCTGTCGGCCGCACTCCTGTGGCCACTGCGCCCAGATTGGACCAAAAGCTGCCTGTAAAGCGATAACGATTGATCCGTGAAGAAACAGTGCCATCCAACCCAACCAGCAAGTCACCGTTCTCAAATAATACGGTTCGCGGGTTGTCGAACTGTGCAAACGTGGCCACCGTTCTTATAAGCGCGCCCGTATCACCATCGATTTGAAGCACGCGATCCGTTGACACATCGACGACGAATAGATCACGTTCAGCTCCTGTTGCTGGAACGACGTCGATTGCAACGAAGAAGCAGAGAGCGAATGGAGCGAAACACCAGCGACATCTGATAGTACGGGTATCGTAGTGCCAGGGATTGTTTCGAACCTGCCGACAAGTAAGCCGCCTGGTAAGGGTCATGAGTAGATCCTCCTCAGTTGACGAACAATGCCTCCTCGATCTAGGCGAGGTTCCGGTCTCGCAATGAAGGAATTCGTTGGTCAGCACTTGGATGGGTCAGTTGCAATGCGGTCGATCAGCGAACGCAACTGGGCGCCCAATCGCACCTCTCCACAACGAACGCTAGATGAAATGAATCGGACCGATTCGGTTAGGCATTCATTGATTGGATTGAAGCGCTGGCCGTTGCGCCGTTTAGGCTATTCCATGAGCCGCGTAATTGCAAGAAAAAATATCACATTTGATGAGAAGAAATAGTCGCGAATTCAAATTCTGATTCGAATACGGTGAAGCAGGTGTTGAACCAAATACACGTCTTTCTCCGAATTTTGCGCGCATGTCCCCTTCAATGTGCGAACTTTCAGCGCCCCTATTTGGTCCGCCGCCATATTTTGAAGCGGAGTGACCCGCACAGGGGTTGATCAGCTTCTGAGGATTTGAAACTCAGAGTGGGACGGCTGCTCTGAGGCGCATCGAATCGTTAGTGGTCCGATCTCAGAGACCGCCAAGCCAGCGAGACACTCGTAGCGCTCTCTGGAGTGACTTATGCCACCTTTGACAACTCTTGGGCATGAGACGGCGGTTGTAGATTGAAAAGCGAGAAGATATCGTCGCGGGAAAGGCCCTGTTTGGGCGGTGGTGTGGAGGCTCCGAAGACGGAATCGAACAGTTCTCGTTTCTCCTCCAAGATCTGGTTGATCCGCTGTTCGATCGTATCGACTGTGAGAAATCGCGTGACGGTGACAGGACCGGCAGCGCCGATGCGGTGGGCCCGATTGATGGCTTGGTCTTCGACGGCGGGGTTCCACCAGCGGTCGAAGAGGAAGACATAGCTGGCGAATTGCAGGTTAAGACCGACGCTGCCAGCGCCGTAGCTCATGAGCATCAGGCTGCAGGCTTTGTCGCTGCGGAAGTGTTCGATCGCGGCGTCGCGGCGACGGGCGGGGATCTGGCCGTGGAATACTTCCGGTGAGAAGCGGGCCAGGCGAGATTTAAGCTCGGAGAGCGTTTCGACCCACTGGCTGAAGACAATTGCCTTGCGGCCGCTCTGGGCGCATTCTTCGAGGTCGGCTTCGAGGCGTTCGAACTTGCTGCTCTCGCCGGTGGCGGGATCGAAATTGCAGATTTGCTTGAGCCGCAGGACGAGTTCGAAGACATGTTGGATCGTGACAAGCTCGCGCATCGCGCGGAGCTTGATGACGCCCTCGTCTTCGGCGAGCTGATAGGCGGCATTTTGGGCGGGGGTGAGTTCAAGCTCGGCGTCGCGGAAGAGTTTCGGCGGCAGGTCGGTCAAGACTTGTTCCTTGGTGCGGCGGAGCACGTGATCGCTCACGGCTTTGCCGATCGCGCGTGGTTTCATTCCCGACTCGATCTGCCCTGGAGCGACAAACTCGAAGATGCCGACGAGATCTTCCACGCTGTTTTCGATCGGCGTGCCTGTGAGCGCCCAACTGCGGCTGCGCGGGATCGAGCGGACCACTTGATTGGTAACGTTCGAGCGGTTCTTGATCCGCTGCGCTTCGTCGAGGATCACGAGATCGTAGGCATTGGCTGGATCGCAGATCAATTCGGCGTCGCGCACGACCGACTCGTAGTTTGCAAGGGTTACCAAATCGCTTGAATTCCGCCAGAGCCATTGCCGACGTAGTGCGCTGCCTTCGACAACGGCCAGAGGCACCTCTGGTGCCCAGAGGGCAAACTCGCGCTGCCAATTGGTGACCAGCGGCTTAGGGCAGACCAGCAGCACCCGCCGCAAATGCCCGTGATGAGCGAGCAATCTCACCGCAGTGATCGTCTGCATCGTTTTGCCGAGCCCCATTTCATCGGCCAGCACCGCTTCATGCCGCGGGTAAAGGAACGCGACGCCATCGAGCTGAAAGGGAAATGGTTTGTGGGCAAATCGCAGAGACTGAGCCGCAAGTAATGCTTCGAGCGGCGGCTCGAGTAGCATTCGAAGCCGATCTGCGAGTTTCACGACGTCACGTGGCGGACGGATTCGCGTGGCACGTAGTTGCCGCGCCACGGGTGGCTCGATTCTTGCTGGTGGAAGCCCTGCGCGCGCGAGTTGCGGCAGTGGAGCGGTAGTGCTGGCAGGCGGATGCGGAAGCGGGCTTGCCACAAAGTTGCAGCCAACCGTCTCGACAGGCGGCAGAACGAAGGATGACATCGAAAATACGCCGTCTGCTTCGATCGAGAAGTTGCGCAGGTCGAAACAAGGCATGGCTTCGATGGCCAGTGCGGCGCTGCTAATGTGCGTCCAGGGAGCGTCTGTTGCAGTTGCAAGTTCAGGCTGCTTGGCCATGCGCTTCCGACCCTCGTTCGCCAAGCCGCTGAGCCTCGCGGATGGCTTCGTGAATTCTTTCAAAGGGCTCCGACAAATCGACGTGGCGGGCCAGCAGTGTCAGTAAGTGGATGGCTGGCTCGCGATCTGCTTCGAATCCAGCGGCCAACTCAAAGGAGTGCCCGGAAACAAGCAGGTGCCCCAAACTGGCCCCGCTAACGATATTGCTGCTCAACACGCGACCAACCATCGGCACTTCGGATTTTGCACGATGAGCGAGGACCGAGTCGTGGTCGGTGAGGATCATTTGGGGCTTTGATTGGGCTTTTCCCAATAAAGTTCCGGCAATTTGCTCACCCAGTAAATAAGGCTGCAGCGTGGGCCCATACAGGATTTCCTGGGCTCGGGAGGGGCGAATCGGAGCCGTGCAGTGGAACTCCACCGGTCTGCCGAGCGGCGAAACTAGTAAATAGCCGCCGAAGTAGCCGTGCTCCGCGGAAACAACTGCGGATAAGTAGCCAAAAGTGATTGCACCATGAGGAGTTTGGTCGAGCATTGTAGAGCTACCGGATGCGAACCCCGGTGCCAATCGGTGGAGGCGAATAGGGAGCAGTTTAACCAATCCATCGGGACCGCCTCTGCGACGACTTGAGGGATGGAACCACACGTAGCCCTTTGACCGCCGATGCCAGCAAGGACTTGTACGATCACCGCGAACTCTGACGATTGAGCAGAATTGGCACGCGAATTGTTTCTGCAACTTTGTTCGCCTGATTCTGGAAATCGATTGAAGTTTTCGTTAAACTAAGGCATCATCGTTTGGGAATTCACTCGGTGGAGAGGTCGGACGGAAACCGTGGTCGGAGAGCAATTCGGCTTAGAATTGCTTCGGCGGGCATCCGGCGTCTCAAATGACTGTATGCTGACGGATTGAAATTGATTCCGTTGGTCCGAGTCAGCGTTTCCTCGCGATGAGCCCCTGCGGCTGATCATTCCCCGAATAATATTGACATAGGGACCGCCAGTTCATGTCTAGCACTCGTCATTCGACACCGCCACTCTATTCTCAACTCGAAGTTTCGCCTAGCTCTCAGCCACGCGCCGTCCTCTCGCCACGCGAGGAACAAACCGAATTGCTGCGAGAGGTGCTAAATGCCCAAGAGCGCACGAATGAATTGCTCGAAGACTTAGTGACCACGATGGCGACCCAGCAGAAACAGCGCGCCAGCGAGCTTCATCAGTGGCGAAATGCTCATCCAAAACTTGCCACGGCATGCCGCCAAGCCGCTGAGGCGCTCAGCCGGGTACAAATTGAGTATCTCGATCGCCTCACCGATGACATCAATGAATCGAGCGCTGACATGATTGAAGGTGAATTCTTGCTGAATGAATTCGTCGACCGCTACGGCCCACGGCTCGCCCATCTAAACGGCGTAATTCAAGTATTGGCTCAGCTCAGCAGCGTACCGAACCCGGCCAATACCGAGAACTGAGCAACATCCAACGGAGTGGCCGTCCGCCATGGTGAACTGCTAAGCGTCGCTGCGGCGAGTTTTTTTCTTGCGGTGTGCCGAGCCCAGCGCACTGCACAATCGTAGGCGCTCAGAGTAGGCCTACGATGGTCAAGAGCATCTTGCAGTTCTCCTGTTTAAGCTTAGGCTTGCGTGGAAGAATCAGTCTCTACCGGCTATAAACAAGGAACCACTTTCATGCATTGCATCACTTAAGCCTAGGTGGAGCAGATCGACCGATGCCTTGGATTGCTGAACAAGCCGATGAAATATCCTGGGGCCGCCTCCAACAGCTCATAGAGAAGACCGTGGCCGAGGCCCGGCGGCGGATTTGTGCCCAGCCGAAGCGGGTGCTACTGCTGCCACCCGATATTACGCGGATGCATTCTGGGTCCGGCCGGCTCACCGAGCTGCTCTATAACCTGCTCAAGGACGAAGCCGAGGTACATGTCATTCCGACTCTTGGCCAACACGTGCCACATTCGCCGGAGGAGAACCGGAAGATGTTCGGCTCGATCCCGAACGAGCGGATTCACGCTCACGACTGGCGCGGCGGTGTGGTGCGAGTCGGCGAAGTGCCGGCTGATTTTGTAAAAGAGATTTCACAAGGTGCGGCCGATTGGGCGATTCCGATATCGCTCAATAGAATGCTGATGACCGAGTCGTGGGACCTCATCATCAATGTCGGCCACGTCGTGCCGCACGAAGTGCTCGGCTTTGCCAACCACAACAAGAACTATTTTATCGGCCTGGGAGGCAAGGAACTCATTTGCGCCGCCCATATGGCGGCTGCATGTTGCGGCATCGAGAACAATCTGGGCAATCTGATCACGCCTGTGCGGGCCTGTTTCAATCAGGCGGAAGACGACTTCCTCGGCAAGTTGCCCGATTTATACGTGCAAGTGGTGCTCGCCCGCAACGAGGCGGACCAACTCGTCCACACCGGCATGTACGTGGGGGACGATTTGGAAACCTACCTCGGCGCGGCGCGGCAGTCGCGCGACGAGAACATCACCGTGTTCGACGAGCCGGTGGAGAAGATCGTCTGTGTCATGCAGGAAGACGAGTTTTTCAGCACCTGGGTGGCCAACAAGTCGGTTTATCGCACGCGGATGGCGCTGGCCGACGGCGGCGAGCTGATCGTGATTGCCCCTGGGCTAAAGCGATTTGGTGAGCAGCCGGAGGTGGATGCTTTCATCCGCAAGTATGGCTACGTCGGCAGGCCGCGCGTGATGGAGGCCTATCGTAAAAATGCCGATATGCAGGACCTGGCCCACGCCACGGCGCACCTGATCCATGGGTCGAGTGAAGGCCGGTTCAAAATTACCTACGCCCCAGGCCATCTCACGCGGCGTGAGATCGAGAGCGTCAATTTCGGATACCTCGACATTAAAGAGGCCCGCCAGCGATACCGGCCGGACGAGTGCAAGCAGGGCTGGAACACGACTGCCGATGGAGAACGGTACTACTTTATTCCGACGCCCTCGGCGGGCCTGTGGGCTCATCGCTTGCGGCTGAAGCGTTAAGATTCTGTAAAATTGAGTTGCGGCCCGATTCGGATCCGGCTAGAATTTGCAAATGGATTGCATTTGCATTCCGCATGCATTTTGGGTTTACTATGCAAAAGACCGGCCGAAAACTGCTGACAACCAGCCTCGTCGCCCTTTATGGGGCGGTTGCGCTGCTGGGCTACGGTCTGCATGAACTGGCGCCGGCTCATCTCCATCACCATGTGGAATGTCATGCGCACGCTCATGCTGGGTGCATCCATTCTCATGGTCACGCGCCGATCCAGGTCACGCCAGGAATCAGCGATTCGCATGAGTGCGATGTCTGCGTTTTCCTCGATCAGATTCAGAGCGAGCGGCCGCAGTTCCATACCCAAATCGTTTGGCAACCGACAGTCGCGGACGTGGCAGCAGCCGCGCCGCGAATCGTCTCTCAGGCCGTTCCTGGCCTTCACGCTCCGCGCGGCCCGCCGACGTAGGTCGGCTGAATTCTCGTAGCGTTCGACGTGCGAATGCGCGCGTCGATGCTCGTTCGATCGCAGGTCCGGCTGCGCGATAGCGTGCGCCGGCGGCGGCTTCAATTCGTACCCAGCGAGGCAAGCGATGACTCGCAGATCGGCCTTTACGTTGGCTGAACTGCTGGTCGTGATTGCAGTTATCGGCATTCTGATTGCGCTCTTGTTGCCGGCGGTGCAGTCCGCTCGGGCTGCTGCTCGAAGGTCTCAGTGCGCTAGCAACATGCGTCAGATTGGCTTGGCAATCCACCAGTACGCCAACGACCACCGGGGGCGATTTCCGCTCCTGGCCCACGACAATCCACTCGAGAAGTCCTGGCTTCAAACACTCGACCCTTACTTGGAAGATATGGACCAAGTGCGACTATGCCCCGAGGACCACGAGCGGATCGAATTGGCTAGCAATCGGATCACGAGCTATGCGATGAACGGCTACCTGCGGCCGGCGGATATTGTCCCGTTCGGTGGTCAGGAACCGGGCTTCGTGCCCAAGCTCTACGACCTTGCGGAGACTCACCGCACGATCGTCCTGTTCGAGGCGGGCTTCGGCGTCGAGACCACGCAAGATCATGTGGAATCGAACGATTGGTTCAGCTCGTTCAATTTGAAACGCAATGCCCCGCCTCGGCGGGCAGTCTGGAATGCAGTGCAAGCCGAAGTAGCCGTCGAACGGCACCCCGGCTCGACTGCCAACTACCTTTACGCCGATGGCCACGTCGAGCCGATTACCGCCGTGAAAGTTGCCGAGTGGTGCGATGCGGGATTCAATTTCGCCATTCCACCACAAAGGTGAGTCGCTCGGATAGGCAAGCGATCGGCAGATGCCGTGGCCAGTTTGACTTGAGTTGATTGTTTTTTGTTTTCGTTTGGTTTTCCAAATTGTTTTTTTACTTGAAGAGAGGACTGACTCATGAATCGTTATCAATTGTTTTTCGCCTGGCTCATGTTTCTGATGGCACTGTTGGTTGTGGCACCTGGAGCCTGGGCGAGCGGCGATGTCTTTTTGGCCGAGAGCGGCGGTCAAGTGGCCATTGGCAGCGGCAACGATGTCGGCCCGGTCGACGCCGACCTCAGTGTGCGTGTGTTCGAGGGCGTGATGATCGCCGGCTTTCCCCCGTTTAACCCTGCCGATTACGGTCGTGATGAGCCGGGCTTTTTTTCCCTGCCTGTCGGCAACCCGGAATTGCCACTTGGCGCGTCGGCGCTGCCTGGCAATGCCTTGGTTACGATTAACCTGGCGCCGTTCGCCGTCAATGGAGTGAGCGATAGCTTGTTCTATTGGGATGGCGTCGGTGGCGTAAACTTTCTGCCGGCCGCGCTCGCCCAGCCCGGTGTCCAATTCTCAATCGCCCCGAATCCTGTTGGCAGCAGCGGGGCCAGCGGTGGATTAGACCTCCATCCGATTACGGCACTGGAGGAAGGCGGCGTTGGCGTCCCCTCCGACGGCGTCTATTTGGTCGCGCCGACGGTGAGCGTTGCCGGACTGGCCGACTCCGACCGCTTCTTCCAAGTTTGGCTCGTCGACGCGCTTGTGACAGACGAACAGGTGGCAGAGGATCTCGAAGCATCGCTCGAAGTGGGGGAGATCATGTTTCTCGGCAAGGACTTTACTTTTTTCGAGCAGGCGGTCGCTTACGTGGGCGAGCAGTTGGTCGTACCAGAGCCGACCAGCGCTCTGCTGGCTGCCGTGGCAGTCGTCGGCATGTTAGGCGTGTCGGCTCTTCGGTGGCGGGGTTAAAGGAGTCAACCACATGAAATGCTGGCTTACGAATGGTATCGTGGCGGGCGTTGTGATATCGATCGTCGCTGGGTCCGGGATTGCCCGGGCCCAGCACTTCGATGTCCTCGTCCAGCAGCAAGAGGGCGCTTTAGTGACCGGGAGCGCCGACTTCGACTCGAACCAGTGGACGCTCGGACGGCGCGTTTTCTTGCGCGATTTCGACGAAGATTTTGCCATCAATAACCCGGGGTTCAACGCGCTGGGCAGCGCTGCGCCGAACTTGCCTTTCGGCAGTGGAGCCCTGCCGGCGAGTGAGGCATTATCGTGGGACTTCCTGCCGATGGAAATTGCCGCGGTGGGGAGCAACCTGTTTTACTGGAACGGCCTCGACTCGGACGGCGTGGGCGGATTATCGCCGGACGACGTGGCCTTCGGTCTGCCTCCGACCGGCTACCGACTCGGCCTGTTCGACAAGGCAAACAGCGGCTATTTTGTGGATGGCACCGACGACTTTGTGCCGGGCGGCGTGATCGACAATACAGCGGCCGACGGTTCGCTCCATCGCCACCGATTTTTTTGTCTCGACGACGGCAACGGCTGCGGCGCTTCTCAGCCGGTCGACGGCATTTATCTGGTGGCAATGCAATTGCGGATGACCGGCCTGGAAAGCGCGCAACCGATTTTCTTCGTGTTCGGCACGCCAGGCTCCGCGGTGGCGGCGCTCGACGACGCGGCCGTGCCTTGGGTCGAGCAGCATGTGGAGACGCTCGTTGTGACGGGCTTGCCGGGTGATTACAACGCGAATGGAATCGTGGATGCAGCGGACTACACGGTCTGGCGAGACTTGTTGGGTCAATCGAATAAATTGCCAAATGAGGGTGCAAGCCCCAACCTAATCGATGCGGCAGACTTTGAATTTTGGAAAGCGAATTTTGGTCCGTCGGTTGACATTGGAGCAGGGAGTGTTGAAGTGCTGCGTGTGCCTGAACCGACAAGCGCCAGATTGTTGGTCGTGGGGTTTGTACTATCACTGACTATTTGGAGGCAGCAGTCAACTGGTCGCGGACTTGAATCAGCTCAGCTGCCACGCTGATGGCGATTTCGCCGGGCTGATTCTGGCCGAGGGGCAGACCGATGGGGCAGCGGAAATGGTCGGCCTGGCCCGGCGCGATGCCGGCCTCGAACAGCTCGCGGAGGAGCACTTTGCGTTTG